>CAYGJL010000038.1:0-28447 GCA_964350145.1 uncultured Gemmatimonadaceae bacterium | reverse complement strand
CGTGACTGGTAACCGCAGCTGGTTTGCGAAAAAGTCCTGGCTGCGCGGCCAGGGTGTCTCATGCAGGTGCGTCTTAGCTCGCGCTGTTTGCGAGCGTAGCGCCGAAATGAGATACCCTGGCCGCGCAGCCGGGACCCTCCGCACACTAGATTGTCTCGGATGAGTCATCCCAACTCATTTGGAGCGCGGGCCAAGCTCGCCGCCGCCGGCAACGAATACACGATCTTCCGGCTCGACAGCCTGGCACGCGTCGCAGGGTCGACCGCCGACAAGCTGCCCATCAGCCTCAAGATTCTCCTCGAGAACCTGCTGCGGAACGAGGACGGCGCCTTCGTCCGCCCCGCCGACGTGGAGTCACTCGCAAAATGGGCGCTCGCGCCGTACGCGCAGAAGGAAATCGCGTTCCGGACGGCCAGGGTGCTGCTGCAGGACTTCACCGGAGTCCCTGCCGTCGTGGACCTCGCGGCCATGCGCGACGCGCTCGCCCGCCTCGGCGGCGATCCCAAGCGCATCAATCCGCTGCAGCCGGTAGACCTCGTCATCGACCACTCGGTGCAGGTGGACGAGTACGGCAGCGACGCGGCGTTTCTCATCAACGCGAACCGCGAGTTCGAGCGGAACCAGGAGCGCTACGCGTTCCTGCGCTGGGGCCAGGGCGCGCTCCGCAACTTCCGCGTCGTGCCGCCCGACACCGGCATCGTGCACCAGGTGAATCTCGAGTACCTGGCGAGCGTCGTGTTCTCGCATCAGCTCGACGGCGAGATGCACGCGTACCCGGACTCACTGGTGGGAACAGACTCGCACACCACGATGATCAACGGACTCGGCGTGCTCGGCTGGGGCGTCGGCGGAATCGAGGCCGAAGCCGCGATGCTGGGGCAGCCCGTCTCGATGTTGATCCCGGAGGTCGTCGGCTTCAAGCTGCACGGCGAGCTGCCACCGGGAGCGACGGCGACCGACCTCGTCCTCACGGTGACGCAGATCCTGCGGCAGAAGAAGGTCGTCGGAAAGTTCGTCGAGTTTTACGGTCCCGGGTTGAGCAATCTGTCGCTCGCGGACCGCGCCACGATCGGGAACATGGCGCCGGAATACGGCGCGACGATGGGCTTCTTCCCCGTGGACACCGAGACGCTCCGCTACCTCCGGCTCACCGGTCGCGATCCCGCGCACGTCGAGCTCGTCGAGCGGTACTGCAAGGAGCAGGGGATCTTCCGCACCGACTCCAGCCCCGATCCCGTCTTCAACTCCACAGCCGAACTTGATCTGAGCACCGTCGAGCCCAGCCTCGCCGGCCCGAAGCGGCCACAGGACCGCGTTCCACTCAAGATGGCCAAGCAGCTCTTCCGCGAATCGCTGGAGTCCGAGCTCGCGAAAGCCGGCACCCTGCGGGCGGTGGCCACCATGCGGCAGGCCACCAAGGTTTCCGCTTCACCCGGGCTCTCACCGAACGTCGTCGCCGTGACGGCCGAAGAGCAGAATCACATGCACACCGCCGTCCCGGTCGAGATGGACGGCGCCAAGTTTCCGCTGCGGCACGGCTCGGTCGTGATCGCGGCGATTACGAGCTGCACCAACACGTCCAACCCGAGCGTGATGCTCGCGGCGGGGCTGCTCGCGCGGAACGCGGTCGCGAAGGGGCTGTCTACGAAGCCGTGGGTGAAAACCAGCCTCGCACCCGGCTCGAAGGTCGTGACGGATTACTTCGCGAAAGCGGGTGTGACCGACGCGCTCGAGGCGCTCCGCTTCCACACCGTCGGTTACGGCTGCACCACGTGCATCGGCAACTCGGGCCCGCTGCCGGAGCCGATCTCCGCCGCCGTCGAAGAGCACAAACTCGTCGTCGCGGCGGTGCTCTCGGGCAACCGCAACTTCGAGGGGCGGATCAACCCGCACACGCGGTTCAACTATCTCGCGTCGCCGCCGCTGGTCGTGGCGTACGCGCTGGCCGGCCGCATGGACATCGACTTCAACACCGAGCCGATCGGTCCGGGCACGGACGGTCCGGTGTACCTCCGCGACATCTGGCCCGCGCCGAAGGACGTCGAGGACGAGATCCTTCGCTCCGTAAAGCAGGAAATGTTCACGACGCAGTACGCCAACGTCTTCGACGGCGACGACAACTGGCGCTCGCTCCCGACGCCGACCGGCGACCTGTACGAGTGGGACGCCAAGTCCACGTACGTGAAGAACCCGCCGTTCTTCGACGGAATGACGCTCGAGCCCCCGGGCGTGCGCCCGATCCGCAGCGCGCGCGTGCTAGGAAAGTTCGGCGATTCGATCACGACCGACCACATCTCGCCCGCCGGCTCGATTCCGGCCGCGAGTCCGGCGGGCAAGTGGCTGATCGACCAGGGCGTGATGACCCGCGAGTTCAACTCGTACGGCTCGCGCCGCGGCAACCACGAAGTGATGATGCGCGGAACGTTCGCCAACATCCGCCTGCGCAATGAGCTCTCGCCCGGGAAGGAAGGGTGGTGGACCGCGGTCGCTCCCGGCGGCGAGCCGCTGCCGCTATACGACGCGGCTATGAGCTATCAGGCCGCGGACACTCCCCTGCTGGTGATCGCCGGCAAGGAGTACGGCACCGGGTCGTCCCGCGACTGGGCCGCCAAGGGAACCGCGCTGCTCGGCGTCCGCGCCGTTATCGCGGAGTCGTTCGAGCGGATCCATCGCTCGAACCTCGTGGGGATGGGCGTCCTGCCGCTGGAGTTCGTGAGCGACGAGACGCGCGAGACGTTGGGGCTCTCGGGCTTCGAGACGTACGACATTGAGGGCCTCGACGAGACTCTGCAGCCGCGCTCCGTCCTCACGGTGCGCGCCGTGGCGACCGACGGCGAAGTGAAGACATTCAGCGCGCGCGCCCGTATTGACACGCCCGAGGAGCTCAGCTACTACCGGCACGGCGGGATCCTTCCGTACGTGTTGCGCCAGCTGCTGCATTGAGCGCGAGCGCGTCATGACGGGGAAGCCGTTCACCGTCGGCATCATCCAGGAGAAGGTCACCGACGACGTCGCAGCCAACGTGGATCGCGCAATCGAGCGCGTGCGCGAGGCCGCGGGCCGTGGCGCGCAGATCGTCTGCCTCCAGGAGCTGTTCAACGCGCCGTACTTCTGCAAGTCGCAGCAGGTCGAGCGGTTCGATCTCGCCGAGCCGGTACCCGGGCCCACGACGGAGCGGCTCGCCGCGGTCGCGAAGGAGCTCGAGGTGGTGATCGTCGGGCCGCTGTTCGAGCGGCAGGCGGCGGGCGTGTACCGCAACTCCGCGGCGGTGATCGACGCTGACGGCACGCTGCTGGGCGTGTACCGGAAGATGCACATCCCAGACGACCCGCTGTACAACGAGAAGTTCTATTTCACTCCGGGCGACGCGCAGACCGCGTCCAACCCGACCGGCGGGTTCGCGGTCTGGAAGACGCGCTACGCCACGATCGGCGTGCTCATCTGCTGGGACCAGTGGTATCCGGAGGCGGCGCGCATCACCGCGCTGCTCGGCGCCGAAGTCATTTTTTATCCGACCGCGATCGGCTGGCACCCGTCGGAGAAGGACGAGTTCGGCGAGGCGCAGGTGCAGGCGTGGCAGACCGCGCAGCGCGCGCACGCGATCGCGAACGGAGTGTACGTGGCCTCGCCCAACCGGTGCGGGCACGAGGACGAGCCCGGCACCAACGGGTTGGAGTTCTTCGGCCACTCGTTCATCGCCGATCCCTTCGGCCGCATGCTGGTCGAAGGCGGAACGGAGCCCGAAGTGCTAGTGGCCGAGTGCGATCCCGCCGTGATCGAGTCCACCCGCCGTAGCTGGCCCTTCCTTCGCGACCGCCGCATCGACGCCTACGGCCAGATTCTGAACCGTTACATCGGGCGGTAGTTCAAGTGCTTCGAATGCCCGCCGAGTGGGAGCCACACCAGGCGACGTGGATCGCCTGGCCGCACCACGAGCCCGACTGGCCCGGCAAGCTCGATGCGGTGACCTGGGTGTACGCCGAGATCGCGCGCGCGCTCACGCGATCCGAGCCGGTCGAGATCCTGTGCCACGACGAGAGCTCGCGCGATCTCGCGGCCGGGAAGCTCGCGGCGCATCACGTGGACCCCGCGCGCTTCCGGCTGCACATCGTGCCGACGGACCGCGTCTGGTTGCGCGATTCCGCGCCCACGGCGGTCGTGCGCGACGGATCGCTGCAATGGGTCGGCTGGGAGTTCAACGCCTGGGCCAAGTACGACAACTATTCGCTCGACGCTCGGGTGCCGGACGCGGTCAGCGAGATCAGCGGCCACCCGCTGAAGCGCGCGGAGCGTCCCGACCGGGCCGGCCCGCTCGTGCTCGAGGGCGGCGGCATCGAGACCAACGGCGCCGGCACGCTGCTCGTCACGGAAGAGTGGCTGCTGTCCAACGTGCAGGTGCGCAACCCGGGAATGACGCGCAGGCAGTACGAGGAGGCGTTCGCGCGCTACCTGGGGATCACCAACACCGTATGGCTGGGTGAGGGCTGCGTGGGCGACGACACGCACGGCCACATCGACGACGTCGCGCGCTTCACTTCGGTGGATACCGTCGCGCTCGCGTACGAGGAGGATCCGGCCGACGGAAACCACGCGCGCTCGCATGACAACCTCCGGCGGCTCCAGCACGCCTCCCGCGCGCGGCCGCTGCACGTGGTGAAGCTTCCCTTCCCGGAGCCCGTGATGATGCGCGGCGAGCGGCTGCCCGCGAGCTACGCCAACTTCTACGTCGCCAATGATTCCGTGCTCGTTCCGACTTTCAACGATCCCGCGGACCGTATCGCCATGCATACGCTGGCGGACCTGTTTCCGGGCCGGCGCGTCGTCGGGATTCACGCCACGGATCTGGTGTGGGGGCTCGGCACGATCCACTGCCTGACGCAGCAGCAGCCGCCGGCGCGCCGCGAGCAACGCCGGTCCTAACGTGCGCTCAGCGGGGCCGGCACGCGAGTTCACGGTGGTGTACGACGGCCACTGCGGAGTCTGCAACAGGCTCGTCGCGGGGCTGAAGAGATGGGACCGGCGGGAGGAGCTCGAGATCCTTCCGTCGCAGACGCCCGGGCTCGGCGCGCGATTTCCGTGGATTCCCGAGCGGGCTTTTGCCGATTCGATGCAGGTCGTGCGCGCCAGCGACGGCAGGACGTGGGCGGGAGCGGCCGCGATCGAGCAGCTGCTCGAAGTCCTGCCCCGCGGGCGCTGGCTCGCGTGGATCTTTCGCGTTCCATTCGTCCGGGGCTTCGCGGACAGATTCTACCGGTGGTTCGCGCGGAACCGGTATCACTTGGCGTGTGGCGATCACTGTCGCGGGACCACGGGTGTTGGATGATGCTGTGAGACGGCCGCTGCTAACCGCCGTCCAGCACTCGCGCCTCGCTTTCCAGTAACTGCCTCGGATTCAAAGGTGTCCGCTCGAGGAGCAGTCCGGCTGGAACGTACAGGCCGAGATCAATATGCCGGAACATCACACGCAGAAACCGCGGACCGAGAACTGCGTTCAGTCTGGCCTCTACCGGATCGGAGATGACAGTCTGCAAAGCATCGTACTGGATCACGTGCACGAGTTCGTGGCGCATACGGCGGTGCTCGATTGCACTGCCTTCGGATCGAACATACATCAAGCTCCCGGCAAGCGCCCATCCCCCAATTGCCGGGTGATCCTGCGCCTTTGCGCTGAACACCAACGCGCCTGTCCGGAGCGAGCTTTGTCCGTCGAATCTGGCTCCGTCGGCGATCATGGCAATTGCACCAGCCAATGTTGGAAGATCGACCGTTACAACCGGGCGTGTATCGCAGTCGCGCAGATGCAACCGGAGGACTGCAATTGGAAACTCGATGCATTCGAGCGGATGGCGATCCCGAAGAGCGTTACTCGTGACGGATGCGCCAACGTTGCCAATCTGCCGGGCGACCACACCCAACCCGTAGCCAGCAGATATCTTTCCGACAGACTGCAAACTCCCACCGAGAGCGCCTTTCCAGAAGGCGCCGCGCATCGGCCGTTTGGAGCTGGCAGCCACCAATGCCGCCACAGTTCCCGACAATAGGGCGTTCGCTGCGCTTGTCGCTACAGCGCCACGAAAATCACGCCCATCGCTCGATGCGTCGGCTGCTTGCGCGCGAACCGCAACTGGGGATACAAGAACAACCGCCGCTACTAGAGAAGTAGCGGCTATGCGCTGCCGATAGATCGGCAGCGCATTGATCAACTACCGGGCTCTATAACAACCTGACTGGCATCGTACTGAGGGGGGTCCGAACGCAATTCGGCACCGATCCAGATGCGAACCTTGTCCCCAATCTCAACGTCGCTAGCCTCAATTACCTTCAATTCTCCCCCGTCCCGCCGGAAGATTTTCGTCCCCTCCCCGAAGTAAACGGTAACTGGGTCAGGAAATCTTGCTCCAGGATCCTCGATCGCCTGGACCGTTTCAATGCGCATCTGAAACAGGCCCGGGTTGCTTGATGCGACCGTCGCCACAGTCCCTTCGAATGCAGCAGGCCCCTCCAGGGGCTCGGTGAGCGTCTGGCAAGCTGTGAGAAGCGGAACCAGGAGCAGCATGTACGCGATTTTGAGCATACGTTCCTCCATGCAATGTGTAGGTATCAAAGTCCGCACAACTGTGCGATTTACAGATAAAGCGATTTCGCAACCCGAAAGCCGGTCGGTCAAAACAACACGATGATCTGCTTGTCAGCTACGTAGGTTTGTCCGGCCGAGGTGACGGCCACACGCAGGAGCCCTGGCGTCTAGCGCCAATTGTTTAGCGTAGGGGGTGTCCCGCAGCAGAGCAAATGTTTTGCGCCGATCCAGTTCCCGTCGCGCTCTGCCTTTGTTGCACAGCTGCGAAGTTTGGGACGTTGTTTGGCGAGCTTACCGACGGCTCCGGGGACCTAACACGCTTGAAATGGGGCTCCAGGTCATTCTCGGCGATGACCTTTCTCGGCATTCTCCTATGGAAAATTGCCGACCCGTCCAGCCGTGAGCACACGTCGCGGGACGAACCGACATGGTCCCCTGGAAAAGATTGAAGGCGGCCCGGTGGCTGAGTACCGGTAGCTTAGCTCAAGTGAATTGATCAGAGATCAACTCCGAGCTGCCGTCCTGACCTTGGTCAGTGCTACTACTTGGGGTCTGTTCCACGTGCACTACGTTCGGGCGGCGTAAGTTACAGAGCGATGTCCGTTTCCACCGACCAAAACGCGGTTGTTCTGCTCAGCGGCGGCCTCGACTCCACGACGACCGCGGCGGTCGCGCAGCGCGACGGCTTCCGCGTCCACGCGCTGAGCGTGGATTATGGCCAGCGGCACGCGGCCGAGCTCGACGCCGCGCGGCGGGTCGCTGCCGACCTCGCGGTCGCGCAGCACGTCGTGGTACGGGTGGATCTCCGCGCGATCGGCGGCTCCGCGCTCACCGCCGACATCGCCGTGCCCAGGAACGAAGATCCCACGGCGGACCGGATTCCCGTCACCTACATCCCGGCGCGCAACACTCTCCTGCTCTCCCTCGCGCTCGGGTTCGCCGAGGTGGTAGGCGCATTCGACATCTTCATCGGCGTGAACGCGCTGGACTACAGCGGCTATCCCGACTGCCGGCCGGCATTCATTCGCGCGTTCGAGAAGCTGGCGAACGTCGCGACGAAAGCCGGAACGACCCGCGGCACTTTTACGATCCATGCGCCGCTGATCGACATGTCCAAGGCTCAGATCATCCGGCTCGGAACGGACCTGGGAGTGAGCTACGCCGGCACCACGAGCTGCTACGATCCGGATTCTGCGGGACGCGCGTGCGGCGAGTGTGATGCCTGTCAGATCCGGCTGCGCGGCTTCGCGGAGGCGGGACTCGTGGATCCGATCGCGTACGCGCGCGGCTGAGCGGCGCATGTACACCGTCAAGGAGATCTTCTACACGCTGCAGGGCGAAGGCGCTCATGCCGGACGCCCCGCCGTCTTTTGCCGGTTCGCGGGGTGCAACCTGTGGAGCGGCCGCGAGCAGGACCGCGAGTCCGCGGAATGCACGTTCTGCGACACCGACTTCATCGGCGTCGGCCCCGACGGCGGAAAGTTCGCCACGGCCGACGAGCTGGCCGCCGCGGTCGCGGCGAAGTGGCCGGCGCCGGACGCGCGCCCGTTCGTCGTATGCACCGGCGGCGAGCCGCTGCTCCAGCTCGACGCCGCGGCAATCGCAGCGTTCCACGCCCGCGGCATCGAAGTCGCCGTGGAGAGCAACGGCACGCAGCCGGCGCCGGCGGGGATAGATTGGCTCTGCGTCAGCCCGAAAGCCGGAGCCGAGCTGGTGCTCCAGTCCGGCAACGAGCTGAAGCTGGTCTTTCCGCAGGAGCTGGCACCCCCGGAGAAGTTCGAGTCGCTGAGCTTCGATCACTTCTTTCTCCAGCCCATGGACGGACCGGACGTGGAGCGCAACACGCGGCTGGCGCTCGAGTATTGCCTGACCCACCCGCGCTGGAGACTGAGCCTGCAAACGCACAAGCTGCTGGAGATCAGATGACCTGTTCCTCGCTGACCCATCTCGAGTGCGGCGCGTGCGGCGCGGAGCACGACGCCGCGAGAGTGCAGAACGTCTGCACGCATTGCGGTAAGCCGCTGCTCGCGCGCTACGACCTCGAGGCCGCGGCTGCGACGCTCACCATCGAGTCGCTACGCGGACGCCGGAGCGATCTCTGGCGCTACGCCGAAGTGCTGCCCGTGGTGGACGCCACCAACATCGTGTCACTCGGCGAAGGCTTTACGCCGCTCGTGCCCGCTCCGCGGCTCGGCGCGGAGCTGGGCTGCGCGATGCTCCACATCAAGGATGAAGCGGGCAATCCCACGCAGAGCTTCAAAGCGCGTGGAATGGCGGTCGCGGTCTCGCGCGCAAAGGAGCTCGGCGTCGCCAAGGTCGCTGCGCCGTCGGCAGGCAACGCTGCCGGCGCGCTCGCGGCGTACGCGGCCCGCGCGGGGATCGAAGCGTACCTGTTCATGCCGAGCGACACCCCTCGCGCCAACGTGATCGAGACCACGTTCACCGGCGCGCACGTGCGGCTGATCGACGGCCTCATCACCGACTGCGGCGCCGAAGTGGCGCGCGGCCGGGACAGCGAAGGATGGTTCGACGTCTCGACGCTGAAAGAGCCGTATCGCGTCGAGGGAAAGAAGACGCTCGGCTACGAACTCGCGGAGCAATTCGACTGGATTCTCCCCGACGTGATCGTGTATCCCACCGGCGGCGGCACGGGGTTGATCGGCATGTGGAAGGCTTTCGCGGAGATGGAGGAACTCGGCTGGATCGGGCCGGAGCGGCCGCGTATGGTCTCGGTGCAGGCCGAAGGGTGCGCGCCCATCGTGCGCGCGTTCGAGAGTGGCGCGCGCTTCGCAGATGAATTCCCCAATGCCGCGACCATCGCGTCGGGACTGCGCGTCCCGAAGGCGATCGGTGATTTTCTCATCCTCGACGCGCTCCGCGAATCGGGGGGCGCCGCGGTGGCGGTGAGCGACGCCGAACTGGTGCAGGGCGCGCGCGACATCGCGCGGCTCGAGGGGATCTTTGCCTGTCCCGAGGGTGGAGCCTGCGTACCCGCGGTGCGGCGCCTGGTCGACAGCGGAGCGATCAGGTCCGCGGATCGCGTGGTAATCTTCAATACGGCAGCAGGCGTCAAATACCTCGACACCTACACGCAATGACCGACACCGCCCTCCCCGCCCGTGACAGCGCGCTGGCGCTCATGCACGAGTACACCGCGAGCGAATCGCTCCGCAAGCACATGCTCTCCGTGGAAGCGGCGATGCGCGCGTACGCCGAGCGGCTCGGCCAGGACCCGGAGCGCTGGGGGCTCGCGGGGCTGCTGCACGACTTCGATTACGAGCGATTCCCGAACGACGCGCACTCGCCAACGGAGGAGCACCCCGCGCACGGCGTGGGCGTGCTGCGCGAGCGGGGATATCCGGAGGACATTCTCCAGGCGATCATGGGCCACGCCAATTACACCGGCGTCCCGCGCGAATCGGCCATGGCCAAGACATTGTTCGCGGTAGACGAGCTGACTGGCCTCATCACAGCTACTGCGCTGGTCAAGCCGTCGCGCAGCGTGCACGACGTGGAGGCGCGCTCCGTGCGCAAGAAGATGAAGGACAAGGCGTTCGCGCGCGGCGTGAGCCGCGAGGACGTGGTCCACGGCGCGGAAGAGCTGGGCGTGGAGCTGGATGAGCACATTGGGTTCGTCATTGGGGCGATGCAGGCGCGCGCAGCCGAGCTGGGACTGCAAGGAACTGTGACTAGTGACTAGTGACTAGTGACTAGTAACTGCCAAACGACCCCAATGCCGAGCCCTTTTCCGTGTCCCCAACCGCTGTTACTAGTCACTAGTCACTAGTCACCAGTCACCAACATGCCGAGCAAATCCAAATCCGCCCCGTCCGCCGGGCCAGTAAGCCAGTTCGCCCGCCACCACTTCCGCCACTTCAACGCCGCCGCGCTGATCGACGCGACGGACGACTACATCGCGCATCTGGACGGCGGCGGCAAGATGCTGGTCACGCTCGCCGGCGCGATGAGCACCGCCGAACTGGGGCTGTCGCTGGCGGAAATGATCCGGCAGGACAAGGTGCACGCCATAACCTGCACCGGCGCGAACCTGGAGGAAGACGTCTTCAATCTCGTCGCGCACGATCACTACGAGCGCGTCCCGAACTACCGGTCGCTCACCGCCGAGCAAGAGGAAGAGCTGCTGGGCCGCCACATGAACCGGGTCACCGACACGTGCATCCCCGAGATGGAAGCAATGCGCCGGATCGAGAACGAGGTGCTGGCCGAATGGGTTGCCGCGGACCAGAAGGGCGAGCGGTACTTCCCGCACGAGTTCATGTGCCGGATCATCCTCAGCGGCCAGCTCGAGTCGAGCTATCAGATAGATCCGAATGATTCATGGCTGGTCGCCGCCGCGAAGAAGAACCTGCCGATGTTTGTTCCGGGCTGGGAGGATTCGACGCTGGGGAACATGTACGCCGCGCACGTAATCGCGGGCGATGTGAAGAACGTGCACACCGTCCGCACGGGCATCGAGTACATGATGCAGCTGGCCGAGTGGTACACCGAAACGGCGCCGCAAAGCTCGATCGGCTTCTTTCAGATCGGCGGCGGAATCGCGGGTGACTTTCCGATCTGCGTCGTGCCGATGCTGCACCAAGATCTCAAGCGGGACAGCGTGCCGCTGTGGGGCTACTTCTGCCAGATCAGCGATTCAACCACGAGCTACGGCTCCTACTCAGGCGCGGTTCCGAACGAGAAGATCACCTGGGGGAAGCTCGGCAAGGCCACGCCGAAGCACGTGATCGAGTCGGACGCGTCGATCGTGGCGCCTCTGATATTTGCGATGGTGCTGGGCTGGTAACTATTTGCCTCCGGCCTCTCCCCTGCGAGCGAGCGCCACGGGAGCTGCCATCTCCGGCCGGATCATGGGCGACCACGACGGTAGTCTCGCTCCCGGCGCGTCGGTGAGCTGACGCATCCGTCCGCTCTCCACGTCCATTATCCAGATCTCCTTGCTGCCACCGCGGGTTGACGCGATCGCGATGTGCCGGTTGTCCGGAGCCCAGCTCGGGTCCTCGTTCTCGGCGAACGTCGTCAGGCGCTTCATCGCCTGCGTGCGGACGTCAATCATCCACACCTGGAAATCGCCGTTCTGCTGCATGTAGGCGACGCGCAGTCCGTCGGGCGACCAGTCCGGGCTCGTCCGGTAGCTGCGCACTCCCTCGACGCTCGGCGTGAGCTGCTTCTCTTCACTGCCGTCGAGGTTCATGGTGAAGAGCTGCGGCGTCATCCGGGTTCCCTGCCACGACCGCGGCGAGATGAACACAAGCCGGCGGCCGTCAGGGCTAAACGAAGGTGAGGACCTGTCGTACAACTCCAGGCTGGAAATGCGGCGCGCCGGAGCTGTTTCCTCCAGACTCGCGATCACCAGGTCCGCGCCCGCATCCCGCGCGTACGCGTACACCACCGAGCGTCCATCCGGCGTGTATACCGGCGTGAGGTTGAGACCGCGCGGCGTAGCCGACAGCTCGCGCAGATCGCCCGTGATCAGGTTGGCCTCGACGATCTGCGAGCCGACGTCGTTCAGGTCCGTGAACACCACGCGCGTTCCGCTCGGGTGCCACGCGGGTGAAAGCGCGGTTCCGTCCTGCGTCGCGGGCCGGTTGTTGGCCCCGTCGCTGTCCACCACGAACAGCCGCCCGTCCTGGATGTACGCCACACGGCTCTGCGCCATGCCGCGCTGGCCAGTGAGCCACTGCTGTACTTCGTCTGCTATGCCATGTATCGCGAAGCGCCGTGCCGATGCCACGGAATCGCGCCGCGAGAAATCCTGCGCCACCAGCGTCACCAGCGCTTCGTCGCGCTGCGCGATGTCCCGGTCGATTCGCTCCCGTAGCGCCGAATCCTCCAGCGCCACCGCGCGCATCAGCGAATCGCGCGCCGCGGCCTCGGCTTCCCGCTTCTTTCGGTTGCGGGGCGGCTTCTTCGCGGCCGCCGCCACGAGCGAGTCGCGTAGGAACGTGGTGCGCACCAGCGCCGCACGCGACTCCAGGTCGCGCTGCTCCCACGCCTTGATCACCGAGTCGCGAATCTCCGCCTGGCGCAGCTCCGGAACCTCCGGCACCATGAAGTCGGCCTCCCGCATCAGCGTCCGCGTGGCCACGTCGTACACAGCCACCCTCATTCCGGTTGGGCTGCGGCGCGGCGCCACGATCGCCGCCACCTTGAATCCGGCGAAAAAAGAGTAGTTCACGCTCCCGTCCGCCGGAGCGTTCGGCTTCAGGAGCGCCGCGTCCAGCGCCAGCGGCGTGAGCCTGTCCCCGTAGTCGAGGTCGCGCTGGATGATCGTGCGAACCGAGTCGCCCGGCGTGTCGTCCACGGGAAGTACGACCACGATCGGCTTCTCGACCGGCGCGGCCGGCCCGGCAGCCGGAGCGCGCGTGGACCGCTGCGCGCCCGCCACCGAAGTCAGCGCGATACCCGCGGCAGTCGCCGCGACGAAAGTCCTGCGAAACGTTGTCATGAGACGGTGCTGAAAGAATGCCCGGCGAAGCGGGTGACCCGCACATTACGGCCCGGACCAAGATGCAACCGTCCGGCGTTCCGCCGTTAATAGGACAGCGGGGGCAACGCTCCGTCACTCGCATCCACCACAAAGCGATCAAGGTCGTTCGTACCACGGCGTTAGCCGCTCCCCTCCTTTCGCGATAACAATTCTCACCGGCTCGCCCAGTATCGCAATACGCGATAATCTTCGCGTAATGCTTTCCACCGAGCCGGTCCCGACCGCGATACTGCTGACCGTCTTCGGCGTCCTGCTGGCCGTGAGCGTCGCCTTCAGCCGCGCCTCCGAGCGCGTCGGCGTGCCCGTCGTGCTGATATTCCTCATCATCGGCATGCTCGCCGGCAGTGAAGGAATCGGCGGAATCGTCTTCACCGACTACGCGTCCGCCTTCCGGCTCGGAACGGTGGCTCTCGTGCTAATACTATATGATGGCGGGCTGAACACTCCCGTCGCGTCCGCCAAAGCGTACGCCGCGCCCGCGATCACGCTCGCCACAGTGGGAGTCGTCGCCACGGCTCTGCTCATCGGAGCCGCTGGCTTTGCGATGGGGCTGAACTGGCCCCTCGCGCTGCTCCTCGGCGCGACCGTCTCGTCCACCGATGCCGCGGCTGTCTTTTCGGTGCTCCGCGGCAGCGGCATCGCCCTCAAGCGACGAGTCGGCATGACCCTCGAGCTCGAATCGGGACTCAACGATCCGATGGCGTTGATGCTCACGATCGCGCTTGCGACGAGCATCATCACCGGGGGCCAGATCGGGTGGCTGTTCGCGTGGGACATGCTGCTGCAGTTCGCGATCGGTGGCGCGTTCGGCCTCGCGATCGGGCGGACGGGACGGTTTGTGTTCGAGCGGATCCGGCTGCCAGCGAGCGGGCTCTTCCCCGCGCTCTCGCTCGCGTTCGCGTTCCTCGCGTTCGGGCTGCCAACGCTGTTCGGTGGCAGTGGTTTTCTGTCGGTTTACATAGCCGCCGTGATAATCGGCGGCGGCCGGCTGCCGTATCGCGTCGGCATCGTCCGCGTACACGACGCGGCCGCGTGGCTCAGCCAAATCGCGATGTTCCTCGTGCTCGGCCTGCTCGTCTTTCCGAGCCGGCTCGTGGACGTCGCATGGATCGGACTCGTGCTCGCGCTGTTCGTCGCGTTCATCGCGCGCCCGCTGGTGACGGCGGTGTGCCTATTCCCGTTCCGGTATCCGAAGACAGACGTGCTGTACATCGGGTGGGTCGGGCTGCGCGGCGCTGTTCCGATCATCCTGGCCACCTACCCGGTGCTCATCGGCGTACCGGGAGCGGAGACGATCTTCAACATTGTCTTCTTCATCGTCGTAGTGCAGGCGGCGATACCGGGCGGAACCGTCGGCTGGGTCACTCGCCGCCTGGGGCTGGAGTCAGACGAGCCGCCGCGCCCGGCGGCGGTGCTCGAGATGGAATCGCTGCGCCCGCTCAAGGGAGACCTGCAATCCTTCTATGTGGACGAGCTGCTGGCGGTGAACGGCAGTCGCATCTCCGATCTGCCGTTCCCGGAAGGCGCGGCGGTCACGCTGATCGTCCGCGGCCAGGAGCTCGTCGCGCCGAGCCCGGACCGCACGCTCGAAACTGGCGATCACGTGTACATCGTGTCGCGCGATGAGGACAAGGGCTTGATTCAGCTGATGTTCGGGAGGCCCGAAGAGTAACTGCCATATAGAACAGCCAAGCGGCGAGCGGCCAGCTGGAAGCTGTCAGCTACGAGCTGCTCGCAGCTGGCAGCGCTGTTCGCTGGCAGCTCGCAGCTTGGCTGTTCTAAGTGGTAGTAAGCAGTTAGCCGCGAGCGGGCCGTCTGCCCAGCGCCTGACACAAGACAGGGTATACCCGCGCGCCTTCCGACCCCGCGCGCGGCGGATCCCACGCCATGTTGGACAGAACCCGGCGACTCACCGCCGGAACCTCTTCCACCACGCGGCCCTGCGCGGAGTACAGCGTCGCACCGATTCGCTTGATGCGAATGGGCGAGCACTTGAGCTGAACCTGCTGCACCATGCGCGTGTAGTTGCGCCGGCTCTCCGCGGGTCGCGCTGTCGCGTAATCCCAGCGCACGAATACGATGTGCGATCCTTCGTCGGACGTGCGAATCCTGGTCGTGTCGAGCGCCACCGTCATTCGCGAGTCGCTGTGGATCGTCCGCCACGCGCTCTGCGCCACGGCATCGCTCGGGACGAATATCGCGCCGACCGCGCCGGCAAGGGCAATGCCGAGAAAAGTCTTGGGCATAATGGGCTGTTGGCTATTGGCTATTGGCTACTAACTGGTGCTTTACGGGCTCCGGACGCAATTCCGGCCCGGTAACGATTTCAAACGCAGTAAGCGGACCAGTCTGATTAGTACCCGTGCCGCCAGTCGAGGTGCCCGAACGATCCACATCGCCCGCAGCTCGTAGCTGGCAGCTTCCAGCTGGCCGCTCGCAGCTTATCAGTTCTACGTGGCAGTCAGCTTCCGCCGGACTCGATCTCGCCGCCCGCCGCCTCCCACGCCCGCCAGCCCCCCGCCATAGAGGCGACGTTCCGGTAGCCCATCTTCTGCAGCGAGCTCGCGGCCAGCGCCGAGCGAAATCCGCCCCCGCAGTACAGGATGATCTCCGCGTTGGCGTCCGGAATCTTCTGCTCGATGTCGCGCTCGATCACACCCTTGCCGATGTGCATCGCGCCGCGGGCGTGGCCCGCGTCCCATTCCCGATCCTCCCGCACGTCCACCAGGATCGCGCCCTCCGTCGCTCGGCGCCGCGCTTCGGCGACGTCCACCTCGCGCACGGCGGGCCGCACGCTCTCGACGATCTTGAGAAACCCGGGCGAATGCGCGACGTCAGCCATGACCCAATGCTAACCGCGCCGTCCGCTCATGGCCGCTTCCGCGCGGCGGCCCGGGTCTCGTACGCCACGTCCGGCGGGGGATCGCCCTTCGGCCAGTCCAGTTCCTTCCCCGGAAAATCCGGCCGCGGCCGTGAATTGATGTACGCCGCGACGTCGAACGCCTCCTGGTCGGTCAGCGTCCCGGGCGCGTCGAACGGCATCGCGACACGAACGAATGCGGCAGCGGTCCGAAGGCGCGCCATTCCCGCGCCGATGTTGTACGAGCCGTCGCCCCACACCGGCGGACCGATGCCGCCATCACCGTTCACGCCGTGACAACGCGCGCAAGTGGCCAGGTAGATCGCCGCGCCGCGCACGGTGTCGCCGGGCAGCGGCTGCAGCGGCGGTAGTCCCTGCCCCTCAGCTCTCGCGCCCGTCGGCATGCCCCACGACAGAAACGCGAGATAGGCGATCATGTCGCGCAGCGCCGGGCTGGCGTGCGGCAGCGCCTTCCCGTTCATGCTGCGCTCGAAGCAGTCGTTGATCCGGTCCTCGATGATCTGGATTCCGCCGACGCGCGAGCGGTACTGCGGAAACTGGCCGTACACACCCATCCACGGCATCACGTTCGGCCGGGTGCCGTTGTCGGAGTGGCAGTTCGTGCAGGCGAGCCGGTTGCCGACGTGCTCCGGCATGCTGTCGCGCGTCGCGGCGAGGATGGCACGCCCTCGACGTATTGAGACTCCGAGCGGTCCATCCGGAATCAGCGAGTCATGCGGCGCGGTCGTCAGGGCAGCCGCTGGGAGCCCCGCTCCCGCCAACGCGGCCCCTCCGCCGTCGGCCGGACGCTCGCACGCGGCCGCCGCGAGCAGCGACACGCACGCCGCCCGGCGCGCGAACGCGAGGCAGCTCCAGCTGGAAAGAATCATCGGCGCCATGGAGGATATCTTGGGACGAAGCGAGATTGACGCGGTCGCTGCACAAGATGCAGCGCGCGGACCGGATTTTCCAATAGCAGAGGCGTGCCCATGACGGCCACAAATGACATCCCCGAGCTGGCGGGGATCTGCTCCTATGCGGACGCGAGCAACATCGGCTATTCCGTTGACGAGAGCGTCCGCCGCCTGTTGCGCTTCCAATGGGCCGAGCTGAGCATCGCGCGGCTGCTCGTCGCGGATCTGCCGGCGACTCCTGAATGGGAGGTCAAATGCGCCCTCGCTCTCCACCAGTGGGAGTGCACGACCCACGCCGACGCATTGCGCGCGCGCATCGCCGAGATGCGAAGCCCGGTCCCGCCGCTCGACAAGGCCCCGGACGACGCGCTCGCCGCGTTCTTCGAGGAGCTGAAGCGGAGCCGGGGGACGATCGAGCTGATCGCGGGGGTGTACAGCGTCGCGCTTCCGGCTTTGTGGGCCGCGTACCGCTCGCACCTCGACGAGACTAACCACCTCGTCGATCATCCTACGGTGCGCCTGCTGCGGACCGCCATCCCCGAGACCGAGAGCGCCATCGCCTGGGGCGACCGCTGCCTGGCCGCGCTCGTGCGAGACGATCCGAAAGCGGGCGCGCGGGCGGACCGCTGGCGCGAGCATCTCGTCGCCTTCCTCCTGGGCGCGCGCGGCATCGCCGGCGCGAGCAAGCCCGCGGCCGCACCGGGCGAGCTTCCGCCGCCTCGCGCGGCCGAGCCGTTCCAGCCGGACATGCACCCCCGGCGCGACGAGCGGTTCGCCGGAGCCTACAACTTTAACTTCCCGCCGCACGTCGTGTACAACGCCGAAGGCGTCCCGGACGACGAAAGAAATCTCGCGCTGCTGTGCAAGCGCACGCTGGAGATGGACGTGCCGGAGATGATGGCCTCGTTCATGACGGAGCGGCCGGAGCTTCCCTGGGCGCTGCAGGTGGATTACTCGCGGCAGCTGTGGGACGAGGCGCGCCACGCGATGATGGGCGCCGTCGCGCTCCAGGCGCGCGGCGTGGACTGGAAGGCACTCCCTCTCAACGTCGGCTTCTCGCTCCGGCTCAACCTGCACGCCACGCCGCTCGAGCGGCAGGTAATCCTGTACGGCATCGAGCAGTCGCTCATGCCGGCAGAAGTCGGCAAGCGCTCGGAGTACGAGACAGCGCGCGCGTCCGGCGACGAGCTCTCGGCCCACTTCCACGACTACGATTGGGCGGACGAGGTGCTGCACGCCCGCATCGGTCGCCGCGCGATGAAGCACGAAGGAATCTCCCGCGAGGAAGCGCTGGACCGGGCACAGCAGATCCACGACAAGACCTGGGCGGCGCTCGACGCCTATCGCGATCGCGATCCGCAGGCCGACTGGTGGCCGGACTTCGTCCGCCGCGTGCTCGGCCACGACAGCGCGGTGCGCGACCGGACCCTCGGAGATCCGAAGGTCCTCACGGAGTGAGGCCGCGGCTCACGCCGCGGCTCTTCGCTCCTCCTCCATCCGCGTGATCTCAGCCGGCGGATCGGGCTCGTTCCTGAACGAGCGCGCGATCCAGGAGAACGCGAGCCCGGCGACGAGCAGCATGATCAACCCGGTGCCGAACTCGAGGAAGACCAGCTTCCCGATCCCGAACAGCGACGCGTACACCGCGATCACGCCCGCGAGCCAGTTGCTCCAGGCCAGCGCGCCACCGGGGATCTTCTCCCGCCCGAATCCGAGCCGATTGGAAACCGCGACCCAGCCCGGTCCGCCCGGCCGCACGCGCTTGTAGAACGACTCGAGCGTGGCGTCCGACTCGGGCTTGGTCGCGAACGTCACCGCCACCCACACCACCGTACTCACGGCGACGGTCGTGAGCATCACCCACGCGTCGCCGTTCGGATCGGTCGCCGCGAATCGCGGGCGAATGTAGGCGAAGGCGAGCAGCGACACGATGAACGACGTCGTCATCGCGCTGATCTCGGACCACGCGTTGATCCGCCACCAGTACCAGCGGAGAATCAGCACGAGACCCGTGCCCGCGCCGAGCGCGAGCAGGAACTTCCATGCGCCTTCGATCGTCTCGAGCTGCCACGTGACCAGCAGCGAGGCCGCGAAGAGAAAGATCGTCGCGACGCGGCCGGCGTTCACGTAGTGCTTCTCGTCCCGGCCAGGGCGCATGAACCGCTTGTAGAAATCGTTGATCAGATACGACGCGCCCCAGTTGAGCTGCGTCGCCACGGTGGACATGTACGCCGCGGCGAATCCGGCGAGCATCAGGCCGCGCCACGGTGTGGGCAATAAGTCCATGAACGCGTGCACGTAACCGTGCTCGCGGTTCTCGAGGTTCGGGTACAGGATCACCGTCGCGAGCCCGGTGATGATCCACGGCCACGGCCGGATCGCGTAGTGCGCCACCTGGAAGAAGAGAGTCGCGAGCACGCCGTCGCGCTCCGTCTTCGCGGAGAAGATCCGCTGCGCGATGTACCCGCCCCCGCCCGGCTCCGCGCCGGGGTACCACGCCGCCCACCACTGCACCGACAGAAACACGGTGAGCGCGAGCAGCGGCATCCACGCGTACGCCATGATCCCGTCCGGCCCCATCCTCACCGGCAGCACCGAGAGCGCCGCCGCCTCGCTGCCAAAATGCTCCGTCACGCCGGCGCGCAGCGCGCCAATCCCGCCGACCGCGTCCACGGCGAAGTACGCCAGGATGATGATCGCCGTCATCATGATGATGAACTGGAAGAAATCCGTCCACAGCACCGCCCACAGCCCGGCCGCGACCGCGTACGCCACGGTGATCGCGAAGCAGATCCCGACGGCGACCCACGGCGAGATCCCCAGCGAGATCGACAGGATCGTCACCATCGCCTTGGTCACCCAGCCGAGGATGATCAGGTTGATCGGGATTGCGAGGTACAGCGCGCGAAAGCCGCGGAGGAAGGTGGCGGGCTTCCCGCCGTAGCGGACCTCGGCGAGCTCCACGTCCGTGAGGACTCCGGCGCGGCGCCAGAGCCGCGCGAAGAAGAACACCGTGAGGATTCCGCTCATCACCATGTTCCACCAGAGCCAGTTCCCCGCGACGCCGCGCGACGCGACCAGCCCGGTGACGACCAGCGGAGTGTCCGCCGCGAACGTCGTCGCGACCATGGACACGCCCGCGAGCCACCACGGGACGTTGCGGCCGGCGTTGAAGTACTCGCTCATGCTCGAGCCGCCGCGGCGCGTGAAGTAGAATCCAATCGCGACGGTCAGCGCGAAATACGCGGCTACGATCAGCCAGTCTATGACGGAGAAGCCCATATTTCCCGGGTTGGTTTGGAACCAACCTACGGCTGGCCTCCCGTTCCGGCCAGAAGGAGGAGAATGAAGTACCGCCGCACGCTGTTCGATCGCTTCGGCCCCGAAGCCGCCGATTACCTCAACGCCTACCGGGGCGCTTTCATCGCGGCCGGGCTCTTCGGCGTTTACGGCGGCGCGCGCTACGCCAGCGAGCACGACTTCAATGCCATCCTCGGCGGCCTGCTGGGTTTCATGTTCGTGTTCGTGCTGGCCTTTTGCGCGATCGTCGGCGTCAGCCGGCTCGCCGGTGGCTCTTTCAGCGCGTTCATCCAGCCGCAGGGCACGTACGAGGAGACGTTCTCGTACGAGGAATCTCTCCTCGCGCGCGGCAACTACGCCGAGGCAATCGCGGCCTACGAGCGGCACGCCGCGGCGGGGACCGGCGGCGCAAAGGTCGTGATCCGCGCAGCCGATCTACACACCAAACACGGCGATCCGAAGCGCGCGGCGGAGCTGTTTCGCCAGGCGCAGCGCCGGCCCGGCCTACCCGCGGAAAGCCACATGTACGTGACCAATCGCCTCATCGATCTGTACATGGGTCCGCTGTCCAATCCCGACGCCGCCGTGTCCGAGCTGCGGCGCCTGATCGCGACGCACCCTTCGTCGGAGGCGGCGAAGCACGCGCGCAGCGCGCTCGTCAGCCTCAAGCGCCAGCTACGCTCAGAGGAAACCGGCTGATAGGGCGACTCCCGCTACGTTGTAACTTTTAGTCCGTGAAATCCTCCGCGCCCCTTCCGGCCGGCGCGCCAGGTCGTACGATTCATGCTGCGGGAAATCCGGGTGGGCGGCGGAGCCGTCAACGAACTCGTGGCGGGTGGTCATGCGTCTGCTTTACTTCAGCACGCCGGTAGTTGCTCTCGCAGCGTTGTCCTGCGCTGCCGGAACGCCCGCCGCGGATCAGCCGCCGACGCCGGCGCAGAACGACCGCGCCGAGGCGATCGCCGCGGCCGGCATCCCGGTGCGGTGGCAAGCGACGCTCCGGGCCACCCAGCAGCGAACCTCCGGGGTGGAGCCCACCGTTCGTAACCAAACCACGGGTTACGTTTTCCTCTCCCCGGCCGGATCCGAGAGAACGCGTGTGCGACTGACGCTGTCAACGACCGGCTACGACGGCTCCGCTCTGCAATGGGCGATCATTCCCGGTCGCTGCGGCAGCGACATGATCCCCATCGCCCCGGTCGAGCGATTCCCCATCATTGACGTCGGCGCGAACGGCCGCGGTGAGCTGGACAGGGAGCTCGCGATCACCATGCCGGAAAGGGGACACTACCACATCAGCGTCTTCCGCGGTGGCGGCAATCAGCTCACCAACGTACTGACCTGCGGGAATCTCACCCGGGCCAAGTAACTATAGAAGAGCCCGCAGCAGAGCCCGCAGCTGGCGGCCACCAGTCGGGAGCGCGAGGCTTGCCGGTTCTCCGTGGCAGTGGCTTCTAGCGCACGATCATGATGTGCGCCCACGGCTTCCCCGGGTACATCAGCCACGGCGTCCCCCGCATCGCGTCGGTCGTCAGGCCCGTGGACTTCGTCGTGGCGCCGGGCATGTACACGACGTCGAGATACGACGGGCTCTTGATCGTCGCCGCCGCGACGTCCACGCTGTCGTCCGCCGCGAATATCTGGTAGAGCACCGCGATCTCCGGCATCCGGATCCGCCCGGCGCGGATGTCCGCGAGTCGCAGGCTGTCGGTGAGCTCGCGCTTGTTCGGCCCGTGTATCCGCCGGATCTCGCGCCCCCGCGCCATGAACGGCTCTAGCGACTCGTGGTAACAGGCCGTATGAAAGCGCGGCTCTCTCGGATCGTCCGCCAGGCAGATGATGCCGTTGTCCCCCACGCGCAACCGTACGAGCTGCCCGTCGGGACGATAGCCGAGAACAGTGGATGCGTCGCGAAATCCGGCGGGCGCTGGCAGCACCGCGAGCGCGATCTGCTGCGCGGGCGGGAGAACTTCGACCCGTTGAGTCTGGGCCGCGGCGATCGCCGGAGAGAGTCCGGCGGCGGCGAGCGCGAGCAGATACCTCATGTGCATCCTCTCCTTCGGGTTACTCGAATAGCGGAAACCTGGACCGGCGAAGCTACATGCAGCGCTTCCGGACTTCGAGTCCGCCTGCACAGGCGGGCCCGGCAATGCCGGGCCCGCTCGTCAAACCGATCACATGATCCAGCGCAGCCCCGCCTGGATCTGGCGCGGGTCGCCCAGTCCGCTCCTGATCGTCCCGTCGAAGTTGAACAGCAACGACGTCGCCGCAGGGTCGCGGAAGTTGTCCGAGTTCGTGACGTTGAACACCTCTACGATCGCCTCGAGCCGGCCCCGCCCGCGATTCTCGAAAGCGCGCGTAAAGCGGACGTCCCACGAGAAGAAAGCGTTCTCCTTCCGGAGCGTGTTGCGCAGCAGGATGGAGCCGTCAGAACAGATTCGGTCCCCCGGACCCGTCGCGCGCTCACCCGTGCCTCTGTTTCCGGCGCCGCATTTCTCCGACGTCGGCTGCGCTGAATACGCGCTGATGCGGTTGTTCATCTCCAGCGCCCACGGCAGCCGGGCCAGTAGCCAGGCATTGAAGCGGTGTCGCTGGTCCCGGTCGCTCCAGTTGTACTCCCGGTCCAACCGGTTGGCCCGCGCGTACCGGAAGCTGAAGGGATCGCGCTCGTTGTCGTCGTCCGACTTGTCGAAGGAAAGCGTGTAGTTCCCCTCGAACTGCAGGCGCGGGTGCGGCACTCCCTGGAGCCCGACCGTGACTCCGTTGTACCGCGACTTGGCGCTGCTCTCGACCACGGTCAGCGTGAATATTCCGTTGGAGCCGCCTGGCTCGAGTCCGCTGCTCCACGGACTCCCGAACACGCCATCGTTCCGGTTGATGAAGCGCGTCAGGAAATCCGTGCGGGCGTGCGTGAAACTCACCGACCCCGCCAGACCCGAACGCAGCTCGCGCTCGTATCCGACCGTCGCGCTCATCGTGCGCGGGTTCTGGAAATCCTTGTCGAAGACGAAGACATCAGGGAAGAACACCGCGCCCGGCGGCGCCAGCAATTGGTTGTAGTTGGGCGGAGCGCCGAGGATTCCCCTCAGCGCGCTGTTCCTGAACAAAGTCTGACCGATCGAGCCGTTCGTGCTTCGCGAGCTGGCCAGGTTGAGCCCCGGAATCCTGGCGTAGAACATCCCGCCGCTCGCGCGCACCAATTGCTTCCCGTCACCAGCGACATCCCACGTCATGCCGAAGCGCGGCTGGAACATCTTCCAATCCGACGGAATAGTTCCGTCAGACGGGAACGTGTACGTGCCCGTGGAGTTCGTCACGGACTTGCCGATGAACGACGCGAAAAACACTTCATCCGGCGGAGTGATCGGATCGGGCTGTACCTGCGCCTCCCACCGCACGCCATAGTTCAGCGTGAGCCGGGGCGTCGGCTTCCACGTATCCTGGATGTAGGCAGCGAGGTCGTGCTGGGGTATCGCCTGCGTTCCGGCGTCCTCCACCGAGCGTCCGCCCACGCCTACCTGCTGGAGATACAGCAGCACCGGGCCGGTTATCGTTGAGCCGGCGGGACAGCTCCCCGTCGTGTTCGACGTTCCGTTCGAGCATTCCACGTATCCGTTGCCGAGTGTCACGTAATTCCTGAACCCGGTCACGCTGCTGAAGATGAATCGGCCGTTGGCGAATCCGACGAAGGTCTGCTTCGCCTCGACCCGGTTCCACTCGGCGCCCGCCTTGATGAGGTGATTTCCCCTCAGCCACGACACGTTATCCAGCAATTGAATCCGCGTGTCGTGCGCTTTGATGGGCAGGAAGAACGGCAGCCCGAACCGAAAGCCGTGCTCGAAATCCATGCCGGTGTCGGGGAAGGGCCTGTTCCCGCCCGGCATCGTCGGACCGGCGTATGGCCGCGGCCGGTCCTCGCGCGCGAGCTGAAAGCGAAACTCGTTGGACACGCTCGCCGAGAGCTGGGACGCGAGGCTCCCGTTGAGGGCGTGCGAGTAATCTTTCTCGACGCCGTTGGCGCTGCGCCCCCATGTATCTACGTCGAACGTGCCGTTGACCTGTCGCGAGTTGGTGTAGTTGTACTTGAGTGCGGCGTTGTGCACGGGATTGACGCGCCAGTCCAGCTTGACCAGGAGGGCGTTCGCGTCGTTCGTGCGCTCGATGGGGCCGAAGTCTTCACGCAGCGCGCCGCCGAATGCGGTGCCGAGGAAGCTCTGAAGCTCGGTGAACGCGGCCGAGGGCGGACGCGACTTCTGCTTGGTCTCGTCGTAGATCTGCTGATCGTACGCGATGAAGAAGAACGCCTTGTCACGCCGCAGCGGACCGCCAAGCGTGAACCCGAACTGGTGCTGAGAGAAGTCGGGGTCGAGCTCGATGGCTCCGTGCCGTGCGTTCTGCGACAGTGCGCCGTTTTTCAGGTAATAGTGAGTGGATCCGCGCAGCTCGTTCGTCCCCGACTTGGTCAGTACGTTGACGAAGCCGCCGCTGGAGCGACCGAACTCCGCGTTCGCTCCCTGCGAGATCACGACCACTTCCTGCACGGCGTCGAGATTGAACGTGAACGCCGGCCGCTGGCCGCCGCGCTGCTCGCCGAAGAACGGATTGTTGAAGTCGGCGCCATCCACCGAAACGTTGTTGTGAATTCCGCGCTGGCCCGCGACGGACAGCTCGTCCCCGTCCGGACCCTGCACGATCGCCACGTTCGGCGTGAGCAGAGTGAGGTTGAGATAATTCCGTCCGTTGTTCGGCAACCCGGAGACGATTTCGGTGGAAAGTCTCGTTGCCGCCTCGGTCTCGTTGGGATCCACCAGGGGACGGGCGCCTTCCACGACCACGGTTCCGAGCGTCGTCGCCTGCCGGGCCATCCCGATCTCGAGATCCACCGCCTGGCCCAGACTCACCCTCAGCGACGGGCGCCGGAACGGGGTCATGCCGAGCGCGCGAACGTTCACTTCGTATGTGCCTACCGGGAGCAGGGTCGCCGCGAACGATCCCGTACTGTTGGTGGTGATCGTGCGCTCGAAGTTGGTCGCGAGGTTGCGCACCGTCACGGTCGCGCCGACGACCGGCGCACCCGCCGAGTCGGTCACCACGCCGCGGATGACGCCGGTGGTGGCCTGTGCCTGACCGCGGAGCTCGTTCGGCGACAGGAGGAGAAATGCGAGAAGGAATGCGGTAGCGCTGCGGAACACGGCGGACAGCAGACGGACCAGCATGGGTCAACCTCCGGTGCCAAGAGTGAATAGCGGCGCAACGTTGCACGTTACTCGCCGATCTGGCAAGAAGCTCGAGCGAACACTTGGGGCGGGCCTGGCCTGATTCAGACGTTCACCGCGACCTGTGGCGCCGGCCGCGCGCCCTGAACGCGCGCGGAGAACCGCGGAAAAGGGATCAGCTGTGGCCGGCGACAGGATGCGGCCTGTACCGAGCCTCGAGGCGCGCGACTTCTTCCGCCGACAGATCCAGTTCCGTCGCTCTGATTGCCGCCTCCAGATGGCTCGCTTTGGTTGTCCCGACAATCGGCGCCGTGACCGCCGGCTTCGACAACAGCCACGCCAGCGCGACTTCCGCGGGCGCCGCTCCCCGCGCGGCGGCGACGGCGTTCAACGCCTCCACCACGTCCCAGTCGCCGCTCTCCGTGTAGAGTGTGTGGCCGTACTCGTCGGTCTTCGCGCGCTGTGTGGACTCGCGGTCGTCGAGCGAGCGGCGCGCGCCCGCGAGATACCCGCGCGCGAGTGGCGACCACGGCAGCAGCCCGATCCCCTCCGCTACACACAGCGGGTTCATCTCGCGCTCCTCCTCGCGGTACAGGAGGTTGTAATGGTTCTGCATCGTGACGAACCGCGCCCACCCGTTGCGCTCGGCGGCGCTCAACATCCGCGCGAACTGCCACGCGTACATCGAGCTGGCACCGACGTACAGCACCTTGCCGGACGTCACGAGATGGTCCAGCGCGGCGAGGATCTCCTCGATCGGAATCTTTCCGTCGAGCCGGTGGATCTGGTACAGATCGATGCGCTCCAGGCCCAGCCGCCGGAGGCTGGCTTCACATGCCTGGATGATGTGCTTGCGCGACAGCCCGCCCATGTTGGGGCCGTCGGTCATCGGCCAGTACACCTTGGTGGCCACGATCACTTCGTCGAGCTTCGCCATGTCGCGCACGGCCCGCCCCGTGATCTCCTCGCTCACGCCGAGGGAGTACATGTCGGCGGTGTCGAAGAAGTTGATGCCGGCCTCGATTGCTTTCTTGAAGATCAGCCGCGCGTCGCTCTCTTCCACGACCCATGGCCGCCACGCCTTGCTGCCGAACGTCATGCAGCCGAGGCAGATTGGGGAGACCGACGCGCCGGTGGTGCCTAGCGGTACGTATTTCATGACACAGGAAGTGAAGCCGCCGCACCAGAAAGCTCAAGCGCCTCTGGGCGGAGCGCGTGTCCGGCCGGATGCCTTTTGGTTACCATTGCTCCGATGAGCCAGCCCTCCGAATCCCCCGGACACTTTCTCGACGTCGCCGGCTGGAAGCGCAGCGAGCACTTCGAGCTGTTCCGTGCGTTCGAGACCCCGTTCTTCAGCGTGTGCGCGGAGGTGGACGCGACCGCGACCTGGGAACGGCGCCGCCGGCCGGAGTCGCCGTCTTTCTACGTGGCGACCCTGTTTCATTCATTGCGCGCGGCGAACGACACCGAAGCTTTCCGCCTGCGCCTCCGCGGTGAGCGCGTGTGGGTGCACGACAGCGTGCGCGCGAGCGCGACGATCCTGCGCGACGACGACACGTTCGGCTTCGGAATATTTCCGCCCGGGGGGAGCCTGGAGGAGTTCGCCGCCCCGGCGATGGACGAAGTTGCCACGGCGAAGCGGGTCGCTCCGCTGGTGCTGCCGCGTCCCGGCGAAGACGACATGATCTATCACTCCAGCCTGCCGTGGATGCGGTTCACCGCGTTCAGCAACGCGCTGAACGGCGGGAGCGATTCCGTTCCGCGCGTGGTGTTCGGCAAGTGCGCGCAGCGGGGCGGCCGCTGGCTGATGCCGGTCGCGGTCGAGGTACACCACGCGCTGGTGGACGGGCTCGACGTCGCGCGCTACCTCGAGCGGCTGCAGGCGGGGCTCGCCGGCCCGGGCTAGACT
Source organism: uncultured Gemmatimonadaceae bacterium (assembly GCA_964350145.1). Taxonomy (GTDB): domain Bacteria; phylum Gemmatimonadota; class Gemmatimonadetes; order Gemmatimonadales; family Gemmatimonadaceae; genus JACDCY01. The sequence continues at coordinate 1,163 of CAYGJL010000038.1, read as the reverse complement.
CAATGAAAAAAGCGAATCAGCCTGCCGGCCGATTCGCTTCAGTTGCCCCTCCAGGGCTCGAACCTGGACTCTTCTGATCCAGAGTCAGACGTGTTGCCAGTTACACCAAGGGGCAAAAAACGCCGCGGATGCCCGCGGCGCCGATATGTGAAATCTAAGCCGTAAAGGCCCTCGACTCAACCGATACTGGGCCGGAAGCCGCGGCCACACATCGCCGAACCGCCGACCGTAACGACGGAGCCTGCGGTGGTGCAATGACCCGGCTGCGCTCTAGCAGCTGCGGTCGGCTAGGAACCAGCAGTTCGTGTACGGCGAGCTCTTGAAAAAATCGAGCAGGAGCCGACCGACCTTTTGCTGGCCGCTGTCCGACGGATGCGTGCCGTCGCCCACGAGATCTGTCCGGGCGTACGTCAGCCCGTCGGAGCGCGCGATCGTTCCATTCGCCCAGAGATCGGGGCCCCACGCGATCCACGGCGCCGCAGTATCGTAGTTCAGGTCGCCGGCGCGCGGGTCGATCGCGCCGGTACGCATCTGGTCGATCTGCGCCTGGATCACCCACTTGACCGCGAAACCGGACTCGTACGCATACGGCTCCGGGTTCAGCGCGGTCAGCGCGTACCCGGCGTATATGCGATTCGAGAAGAAGACCTGCCGCACGTTCGGGTACCGGGTCCGCAGCGCTCGCGCGATGTTGCCCATTTGCGTGACCAGCCTGTGCGCGTCGGCGTCGGCGGCCGGCAGCGAGCTCGACGGCTGCGCGTTGGCAACCTTCACCCACACGGCCTGCACCTGCGCTTCGGTTAGGCCTCTGGGAGCCAGCCGCGTGTCGCGTATTCTGTCGTAGTCCGGATCGCCTGGGGAATCCCACGCCGACGCGGTCCGCCCGCCCGCCGCTCCATTCACGAACTCGAGCGACGTTCGGTCCACCGCGTCGTCCGCGAGCGCCTGCCCGACGAACGTCCACGAGCTGCACGGCGGCGCGGAGCTCCCGGAGCAGAACTCCTGCGTCGTGTTCGACATGCCGATCGAGAGCAGCACGTATTTTCCGGAGCTTGCCTCGTTGCCGTTCGCGGCGAGCGGACGAAGCGCGCGCGCCCTTGCCCGTCCGACGCTGTCGTGCCGCGCCGGCGCGCTGTTTACTCCACCGGGATACAGTCCGCCCT
>CAYGJL010000037.1:17090-28448 GCA_964350145.1 uncultured Gemmatimonadaceae bacterium | reverse complement strand
AGCGCCCGTAGCTCAATTGGATAGAGCATCTGACTACGGATCAGAAGGTTAGGGGTTCGAGTCCCTTCGGGCGCGTGTGATTCCTCGCTTCCTACTGCACCCCACTCGCATGGCCGCGGCCATGCTCCTCGCGGCCGGAGCCGCGTGCGCCTCCACCGCCGCCGGACCTCCCGCGCAGCCCGCCGACGCCGTGATCCGCTCCACGGTCTCGCTGCTGCCGGACTCCGCGATCGCCGCGATCCTGCGGCAGCGCGTCGCGGCCGGGAAGACGCCAGGCATCGTCGTCGGAATTCTCGACGCCGCGGGAACGCGATTCGTCAGTCACGGCACCGGCGCGCCCGGGCCCGCTGTCCTCGACAGCGCGACGCTGTTCGAGATCGGCTCGATCACCAAGACGTTCACGAGCACCCTCCTCGCGGACATGGTCGTGCGCGGCGAGGTCGCCCTAGAGGACCCGGTCGCGAAGTACCTCCCTGCTGGAACGCGCGTGCCATCGAGCGGCGAGCGACAGATCACTCTGCTCGATCTCGCCACGCACTTCTCGGGGCTGCCGCGGCTCCCGAACAACCTCTCGCCGCGCGACATCAACAATCCATACGTCGACTACACCCCGGAAAAGCTGTACGCCTTCCTCGCGGCTCACGAGCTCCGCCGAGCGAGCGGGTCGGCGTTTGAATACTCGAACCTCGGCGTCGGCCTGCTCGGCCACGCTCTCGCCCTGCGCGCCGGGACCGACTACGAGACCATCGTGCGGCGGCGGGTGCTCGACCCGCTCGGGATGAGAGACACGAAGATCACTCTGACGCCCGCGGACAACGCGCGGCTCGCCGCCGGACACAACGCCGGCGGACAGGTGGTGCCGCCGTGGGACCTGGCGTCACTGCAGGGCGCCGGCGCGCTGCGCTCATCGGCGGCGGACATGCTCCGGTTCCTGGCCGCGAACATCGCCGCCCACGGCGATTCATCTGCGAAGCGGCCGCTCGCGGTGGCGATGCGCATGACGCAGGAATCCCGGCGCAGCCCGACACCCGGCGTCGGGATCGGACTGGGCTGGATCAGCCAGACTTCCCCGGCCGGAATGAAGTTGTTCGTCCACGACGGTGGCACGGGTGGACACCGGTCCGTCGCACTCTTCGACCCCGCGCGGCGCGTCGCAGTGATCGTGCTGTCTGCGTCGGCGTCCGATGTAAACGACATCGCAAGGCACCTGCTGGACAGCAGCTCACCTCTCGTCCGTGAGCGGGTCGCGGTGACGCTTCCCGCGGAGTCGCTCGACGGACTCGTCGGCGAATACGCACTCACCGCTGAATTTCGCATCACCATCTCGCGCGAAGGCTCGCAGCTGTACGTGCAGGCCACAGGCCAGGGCAAGTTCCCCGTGTTCGCTGAATCGGAGCGCAGCTTCTTCGCGCGCGCCGTTGACGCGCAGATCACCTTCGCGCTGGGCCCGGATGGGAAGGCCACGATGCTTACCCTCCATCAGGGCGGCGCGAGCACTCCGGGACAGCGCGTCAGGTAGTCCGGTCCGGCGGTGCTCCGGTGTAGGTTTGCTTGGCATGCGCCCGTAGCTCAATTGGATAGAGCATCAGACTTCGGATCTGAGGGTTGGGGGTTCGAGCCCCTCCGGGCGCATCCGATATCAACCATTAGCGCCGCCACATGAGCAGTGGTCTCCTCCTGGTACTGCTGGTTGCGTCCGCATTCGTGGCGGCGCACTTCGCCTTCGAGCGACTCGGGAAGCGCTTCCTGATCGTGTCGGGCGCGGAGTATCTCGCGCTCGGCATTCTGCTCGGTCCGCAGATCTCCGGCATCTTCACGCCCGCGCTACTGGACAGTCTCGCCGCGTTTCCCGCGCTCGCGCTCGGCTGGATGGGGGCGATCATCGGGATGCGCCTGCACCTGCCGGCGCTGATACAAATTCCAGGGTTTACCTACCGTATCGCACTCGCGGAGTCGCTGCTCACCGTCGCCGTCGTGTTCGCGCTCGAGGCATTCGCGTTCATGTGGCTATTCGACATCTCACTGCTGCTCGCGACGCCCCCGGCGCTCGCGCTGGCCGCGATCGGGGTGTCGTCTTCGCGCGAGACGTACGAAATCGTATCGCGCCACCTCGGCGAAGGGAGGTTCGTCACGCAGCTCGACGTCTCCACGACGATCAACAATTTCGTCGCCATATTCACGTTCGGCTGTCTGCTCGCCGCGTTCCACGCCAACCCGACGGCCGAGGTTCGGCCGCTCACCGCGACCGAGTGGGTTGTGCTCACCGCGGGGATCGGACTGATCGGCGGCGCGCTGTTCCATCTCTTCCTCGGGGGGGAGCAGAACATCGACCGGCTGTTCGTGGCGCTTGCCGGCGCGCTGATACTCGTTTGCGGCGCGGCCTCCTACCTCGGACTGTCGCCGCTGCTGGCGGCTTTGTTCTTCGGCTTCATGCTCGTCAATACGTCGAAGAATCGGGTCGAGATCGCCGCGGCGCTGACGCGCGTCGAGCGACCGCTTTACTTCGTGCTGCTCATCTTTGCGGGCGCGACCTGGCAACCGAGCCTGCGCGCGTGGGTCGCGCCGGTTGTGCTGTTCATATTCGCGCGGGCCGCCGCCAAGATCGGCGCCTCACGGCTCAGCGCCCGCATGGAGGGCGCGCTGCCGACGCTCGGTCCGAACTGGGGCCTGGCGATGCTTGGCCAGGGCGGCGTCGCCGTGGCGCTCGGGATCGACTACCTGCAGCAGGATCACTTCGCGTTCACGCACGTCGTCTTCACCGCGGTAGTGGCGTCGGTGCTGTTGACCGACATGAGCTCGGCGCGCATTGCGCGGAACGTCTTCTCGACCGTGCCGGATCCGGAGCGCGCCAAGTGAGACGCGCGCTCATTCTCGTGCTGCTCTTGGGCGGCGTGCGGCTGGTGCTGCCGCTGGGCACCGGCGAGAAAGCGCCGTATGCGCTGCTGACGCTCGGATTCCTCATGCTCGCGGCCTACACAGTCGCCGAGATCGCTACCGCTTCCAAGCTGCCCCGCGTCGTGGGGTATCTGCTCGCCGGTATGCTGTTCGGTCCGTCGCTGATGAACATCGTGACGGTCGAAGCCTCGGCAACGCTCGCCCCGGTGACGTCGCTGGCCATCTCTCTGATCGCGTTTCTCGCGGGCGCGGAGCTGCGCTGGAGTGAGGTGCGCGACAGGATCGGCGGCATACTCAAGATTCTCGTGTCGGAGCTATCGCTGACGCTGGTGCTGGTGTTCGCGACGCTCGTCGCTTTGCGGAATTTCGTCCCTTTTCTCGAGGACACGAGCTGGACCGAGACGTTCGTGTTCTCACTGCTGTTCGCGACGATCGCGATCGTGCATTCCCCGGCGGTGACGCTCGCGATCCTGTCGGAGACCAAGGCCCGGGGTCCGTTGGCGCGAACCGTTCTCGGCACGGTTCTGATCTCGGACGTGGCCGTAGTGCTTGCCTTTAGCACGGCGCTGGCGGTAGCGCAGGCGGTGGCGCCGCCGGCCGGTTTCGGCGCCACCGTGACGGCCGGGACGGTAGCATGGGAGCTGCTCGGCGCGATCGTCGTCGGCGCGGCTCTGGGCGGCGCGGTATCGCTGTACCTCCGCTTCGTGCAGAAGGAGCTGTTCCTCTTCGCCCTGCTGGTGACGTTTCTCGGAGGCGAGGTAGCGCGCATGCTGCACGTCGAAGTTCTGCTGACGCTGCTCACGGCCGGTTTCGTCACCGAGAACCTCAGCCGTGAGCAGCTCGGGCTGGCGCTGCGGCACGCGATGGAGCGCGCGGCCGATCCGGTGTTCGTCGTTTTCTTCGCGCTCGCCGGCGCATCCATACGGCTGGAAGGTCTCGTGCAGATGTGGATGCTGGTGGTGCCGTTGGTGCTGGTGCGTGCCGCCGGGATCAAGTTCGGCTCGGACATCGGCGGGAGGTGGGCGAAGCTACCCGAGGTCGAGCGGCGCAACGTGTGGACCGGATTCGTGGCGCAAGCAGGCGTGGCCATCGGGCTGGCCGCCGTCGTCGCCGAGGTTTACCCGAAGCGCGGTGCGGCTCTCAGCACTCTGTTCCTCGCGGTAATGGCGGTGAACCAGCTACTCGGGCCAATTCTCTTCAAGCGCGGGCTGGCCAACGCCGGCGAGCTCGGGCCCGCGCCCGATGCCGGGTCGCGAAACGCAGCGGCGCAAACCGCGACTACTTGATCCCGAACATCGAGCCGAGGAACCCGCCGCTCTTGTCCCGCGGGACCTGCTGCAGCATCTCGAGCTCGCCCTTGTCGAGCCAGATCCCGCCGCACTGTGGGCACTCGTCGATCTTGACGTGATGGTACTCGCGCTCCTTCAGGTCCACGCAGCAACGCGGACACTTGTTCTGCTGCTCGGACTTGCGCGCGTTCTCGCGCTCCGCGTCGAGCGCCGCGCGCCGGCTCTTGATCAGCTCGGCGTCTACCTTCGCCCAGTATTCGTCTTCGTTGCGGCTCGGCTTCTCGTCAATCGCCACGCGATCTCCTTGCGGTAACGGTGTGAAATATCTGGAAAAGTAATGTGCAGATCCCGGCTCGCGTTGCGGACTGAGGACGATTGCGGCCTCAGGACTAACTACAATCGACGATCGACGACTAATTGAGGCCTGCGGATAGAGGCATTCCGCGATCCTCAGTCCTCGATTAATCGCCGATCCGCGATGGCCGTTGGTCCTGAGGCCGCAAGGTCCTCAGTCCGAAGTCGCAAGCAGTGCTCGAATCGCTTCCATTACGTCGTCGGAGCCGATAACTTTGAAGGTTCGGGGCGTAGCGTAGCCCGGTAGCGCGCCTGCTTCGGGAGCAGGAGGTCGCTGGTTCAAATCCAGTCGCCCCGACTCCAGTAAATTGAGCCTCTGCAACGACGGTCGTTGTAGAGGTTTTTTTCTTAGAACCCCTGCCCGATCCGGCCGGTGAACTTCCACGGGCCCCGCCTGTCTATCGGGCGCGTCACGCCCACGGCCAGCGACCCGCTGAAGAACGTCACCAGAAACTCCGCCGACGCGCGCACGCCGTCGGTCGTACGCGACAGTGGCACGACCGCTCCGGACTCACCGTCGATGGTAGTGCCCAACTCCAGCAGCGCAGCCGCCGCCTCCGGCCCGGACACATCGGTCCAGCCGGCGTGGATTCCCGCCGCGATGCCGGGCGCGATGCCCGGCACGATCAGCCGACCAGGCAGCCGGATGGGCGCGCGGAGGAAGGGCAGCGTGTACCCGATCACCGCGCGGCCGAGGGCGGCGCGGTCGCCGGCAAATTCCTTGTAGCCGTACGAACGCAGTCCTTCGCTGCGGCCGATCTCGAACATCGCCTGCGGCACGGGATCACCGATCAGCGTGCCCGCATCGGCGCGCGCGTACAGCTGGAACGGTCCGAGCTCGCGGCGCGCGGCGGCGCCCGCCTCCAGGCGCTGCCAGCGGAGATCGCCGTCAGCGCGCTCATAGCTCAGCCGCCCGCCGATGCCGCGGTCCACGAACAGTCCGCTCACGTCAGGATTCACCTCGAGCGACGCGATCGTCCGGACGTAGTTCCCTTCCCTGATCCCGCGGTTCGGCCTGAATCCCTCGCCGTCGGCGACGAACAGGCCGCGCGAGGCGTTCTGCTCCACGGCGCGGTCCGAGCCCGGCCCCGACTCGAGCCGGATCACCGATCGCTGCTTGAGTCCGAGCGTGCGGCCGACGAACAGCGTCGCGCTGCGCCGGTCGAGATAGTCGTAGTCGTCGGTGCTGCCGAGCAACGCGGCCATTGTCGCGCCCCAGGACAGTGGCGGCTGAAAATCGTTGGTATGCGCCAGCGCGCGCTCGAGGCGGATGCCTGTAGTCGTCGCGCCGCGCGTGCGATGCGCGCCCAGCATTCCGCGCGCGGTCTGCTCGGACCACGCCCACCCCACGGACCCGCGGACCGTCACTCCCGAAGCCGCTTCACCAAAGTCCTTCGCGAGCGCGATCCCGGTAAACAGCCCCTCGATCCTGTTGAAGCGAAACACCTCGCCCAGCGAGCGCGGCGCGAATCTGATTCCGGTTGACCGGCCGCTGGTCGCCCATTCCGCGGGCGCGACGTCGTCGAACTCCGAGAAATACACGTCGGTGCTCGCGGCACCGATCGGCTGCGTCCAACCACCGTATCGCTGCTGCGTCGCAGAGGACGCGAACGTCAGGTTGTGGCGAACTCCGGCTGGTGCCTCCGGACCCGTCCACGTCGAATCGTTGGGACGGTAGTCGTGAAAGCGCGACACGATCCGAACGATCGTGCGCAGCCCGCCGAACGGCCCGATCCGCGCCTGCAGCTCGGTGCGCTGGTACGCGGGCAGCCAGTACGCCCCTTCGACTTCCACGTTGACCAGCTCCACGAACGATGCTCCGCTCACGCCCGGGATACGGCTGCCCGACTTGATCGTGACTCTTCCGTCGCGCACCTCCACCAGCCGGCCGCGGATCCTCACCACCTGCTTTCGCGCGACGTCTATGTACATCTCGCCCGAGAGCAGGATGGCGTCGCCCGGAGCGTCCAGCCGCGGCGTGACCTGCACGCGCGCAATCGGGATCTGCTGCCCGCCGGAGAAGAATGTCACCGCGGTGTCGCCGCCGGAGAACACGTAGTACTCGTCGCGGTTGGTCGCGAGCGGATGGATTGCGAGCGACGCGGCGCTCTCGTTGAACGTCCGGTTCGACGCGTTCGCCGACGTGACGCCGAGCCGCAGGCGATTGCCGTACAGCGTTGGCGTGGTCCAGCCGCCGAAGATGCTCATGAGCGAGAACGTCGGCCCGATCGCCTGGTTGCGGTAGCCGATGACGTGCTGGTCGTACCGGTCGGGGGCGCGCCAGCGGACGTCGCTCGCGATCTGCTCGATCTGGGCGGTTCTTTCCCGGCCGCCGGAGTCCACGATCACCAGCGACATCTCCGTCTCCAGCCGCGCGCGATACGCCCGCAGGCGCTCAGGCACGCTCGCATTCACCTGCGACGCCTCCGCAATGAGCGCCGCGAGAGCGGCGCCGGAATCTGCCGGCGCGGGCGTGACGACCTGGGCCGACGCGGGCTGCGTGAAGGCTGTCGACAGCAGCGCGATGAGTACCAGAGGCGTCCTGCATGCCGCTCGCATCAACGCCTGCCTCCGACGCGTTGCCGGGGTTCCGATGTGTTTGTCTTCCTGAGCATCATCTCCTGTACACACGCGGCAGGTCGCCGCCAAACGAGAGCACTCCGCCGGCGAGCTGTGCGGTAAACTCGCGCCCCTGCGTGTCCTTGAAACGCACAATCTGCGCCGTGATGGAATACACGCCCGACCCGCGCTCATCGTAGGTAGCGACGTTGGGAGTCGTGACGGTCTCGATGCTCTCGCGGACGGTAAGAGAGGTGGTGTAGCTCCCGTCTGCGCCGAGCTCGTAGCTTCCGGCGATCACCTCGAGCCTGTAGCCGTTCGCCTCGAGCAGGATCGCGGGCAGGCGTTTCTGCTGTATGGTCTCGAGATGGTAGGGTCCGGCGACGGGGTCCGGAACGAGTAGCTCCGCGCGGTCGCTTTGCCGGCATGCGGCCAACATCACGCCAGCGGCAGCCAACGTGAGCAGCTTCGGCATGGGAGCATCCTCTTGTGAGAGCGTGGTGAGACTCTCTGGAGAATCTCACCACCCTCGCATGCCGGTGCCAGCGACCGGCCTTTCGAATCGCTCGTTCGCGTCCGAACTACTTTCGAAACACCGCCGTCGAGCCGCCGTCGGTGAACGTCAGCGTGTTGCCCGCCAGCGTCGCGCTGTCAATGTCCCCGTCGGAGTAGGTGAACGCCACTGTGGACCCCGTCACCATGTACGTACCGGAAAACGATTCCGCCTCCGTCGAGACTGCATTGTCCGCTGTGATCCGGAACACGACGTTCGTCGTGAACGTCTTGTTGCCGGCAAGCACGAAATTTCCGGAAACGATTTCCAGCTTAAAGCCAGTCTCGTCGACCACGACCACGGGAGGTGCCTGACCGTCAAGCGTCTGGAGATTGTACGTCCCGGCGATCGAAGCCGGCTCGTTGATTCCGTCGTCGCCGCCGCCGCAAGCCGCCGTGAGTGCAATCACCGCCATAGCCGCAACCTTCATGAACACCCGCATCGTTCCCTCCGATGAGTGAGTCTGTTTCACATCGCCCGGCGGGAAGAGTGCGGTGACACCCGCGTGAAACCGATACGCGAGATGACGTATGCACGCTCGGGCCATGCGGGTTCACGCCCACCGGCACGGCGCGCGGCTGGAGCTACGTAAATCCTCCGGCCCTACTACGTAGCTCGGCGCATTCAGACCCTCTGCGCCAACGGCGATACTGTCGCTCGATCATCCACGGGAGAATCGAATGGCGCTGTCGGTCGCGGCGGAAACGAAATCGCCCGCGAGCTGGTCAGTTGGATCAGCCATGGACTGGGGCACGGCCGATCTCGCCGCTGCCCGGAAGGACGCTGACGTACTGATGCTGGTGCGACGCGCCGCGCTCAGGGCCGCACGCCGGACCGTGGGCCTCAGCCATCTGCTCTCCGCCCTGGCGGGAGATTCGGTCGCGTCGGCGCTCCTCGCGCGGGAGCTGCACGACAGCTGGAAGCACTTCCACGCCTTGCGATCGTATCTGGAAGTAGCCGAGTACTCGCCCGCGATCGCGGAAGCCGAGCTGGACCAGCATCGCCGGTCAGCTCCCGAGGGAGTGCTCCGGCGGCCGGAGGACGCCGCGGGACGGATCGCGCAGCTACTGGACGACGCCGCGCGCGACAGCGCTGTGTTCGGGCTGATCAACTCCAGGGCGCTCGATCCCGGGCTGGCCAGGCTCGCGGACCGGATCGCAATCGACCGCCGCCAGCACTCGCTCGCCCTGACGAGGTTCCTGTCCGCCCGCTCGGGGGCGTCCCGCGAAAAGACGGCTTAGCCAAGCGCGCTAGAGCAGGCCCTTCTCCCGCACGTAATCTGCCAGCTCACCGCGTGATTCCACGTCGAGCTTGGAGAAGATGTTGGACAGGTGGGTGCTCACCGTTCGCGCCGAGATCTTGAGAGCCGCGCCGATCTCCTTGTTCGCCTTCCGCGCCGCCACCATGCGGGCGATTTCCACTTCGCGGGCGGTGAGTCCGGCGGCGCCTTCGCCGACCGTCCTGGCGGGAGGCCGGAACCCGAGCGTGCGCAGTTGCTCGCGGGTGGCGTCCAGCTCGGCCGCGGCACCAAGCCGCGCGAAGAGATCGTGCGCCCGACGCAGCTCGCGCGCGGATTGTTCGCGATCCCCGGCTTCGGCCAACGCGCGCGCGAGCTGTCGCCGCATCCTCGCCCCGAAGTGCGGGTACTGCAGCGCTTCCAGTTGCTCCGCGGCGCCGCGCAGCTCGCCGGCCGCGCGCGCCGGATCGCGATCGCGCAGCAGAGTCAGCAATCCCTCACCGGCCTGGGCGCACGCGGCTGCGAGCCGGTGCTCCAGCCGCTTCGATTCGCTGCGCAGGCGCGCGCAATGCTTCTCGGCAGTGGCGAAATCGGCATTGTACAGCGCCGCTTCGGTTATGAGCGGCAGCAGCCACTGGACTGCCCACACGATATGGCCCGCTCGGTCGGCGATCGCGAGCCCTGCCTCGCCGACCTTCACCGCATCGGCGTAGCTACGCGTCGCCAGATGATACGCCGCCATTCCGAGGTGCGCCGGCACGACCGATGGAACGTCCACCGCGCGCTCGGCCCCGCGCGCGGCGCCCGACATCTTCCAGGCCTCCTCGAACATCTCGAGCGAGCGGGCGTGCTCACCGCGCCAGAGGTGAATCGTTCCGGTCCAGACCAGCAAGCGCGGCAGCAGCGTCCTCTGCGCCAGCGCCCGCGCCTGCGCGATCGCGCGCTCGCCGGTGGCGATTCCCGTCTCCCAGTTGCCGACGCCGGATGCGTACTGCACGGACAGTTCGGCGGTCCACAGTGGCAGCAACGGGGAGCGAAGCTCGTCGGCGAGCCGCGAGGCCGCGGCGACGTGCTCCACCAGGCCGGGCGCGTCGCTGTCGAGACCCGCCAGCATCGCCATTCCCCAATGAGCCGACCACGCAAGCACCTTCTGACCGCTCTCTTCCGCCAGCGCCACTGCTTTACGGCCGTGCTTTCTCGCGCGGCTCACGTCGCCGCTCCACGCGTGCAGCAGCAGAAGCGCGCGGTGCACGCGCGCGGTCAGCGCGGGGTTTCCGGTGCGCTCCGCCTCGACGAGCGCAGCGTTCACGTCAGCCGCTGCGTCGGCGAACCGGCCCGCGTCCTGCGCGCAGATGCTGCGCCCGAGGCGAACGCGCACGATCATGGCGGGATCGGCGATCGCCGTTGCCGCTTCCAGCGCGGCCGCGTAATGCTCGAGCGCTTCCGGCGATCGGCCCGTCCAGTAACATGCGAGCCCCATGCGGTGCCGCACCGACGCGGCCAGGGCGCGATCGCTCCTCCGCTCCGCGTCCGCAAGGGCGCGCGTCCACAGCTCCATTGCTTCGTCGTACTGGCCGAGTCGCTGGCGCGCGCGGGCGAGCGTGGTAACCAGCTCGCTGGTCGAATCGCCGCTTCCCTGCCGGTCCTGCTGCTCGAGCGCGGCTGCGAGATAGTCCGCCGCCTCGCGATTGGCGTATTTCTCCAGTGCCGTGCGTCCGGCGGCGGTCAGATACTTCACAGCTTTGGGCGCGAGCTCGGGCGACATCGCGCGCGCATAGTGAAAGGCCAGCTCGTCGGCGTGTGCCGGAGCCGTTGGACCGTACAGCGACTCGAGGGACTCCGCGACCTGCGCATGCAGCAGCCGCGCGCGGGCGCCGCCGATCGCGGCGTACAGGACCTCGCGCAGCATGGGATGCGCGAAGTCGTAGGCCAGCTCCTCGCCGCGCCCGGCCTCTACGAGCACGCGCGCTGCGCAGAGCTCGTCGAGCGCGCTCACCAGGTCGGCGTCCATGAGGTCGCTCACGGAGCGCAGGACGTCATAGCCGGCGCGCGTACCGACCACAGCGACCAGATTCGAGATTGTCTTTCCGTGCGGCGGCAGCCGGTCGAGCCGCGCGCCGAGCGCGTCGCGGACCGTCGGCGGGAGATCCAGCGACTCCGTCTCCCAGCCGGTCCAATTGCCATCCCGCTCGACAAGCAGGCCGCGCTCGATCAGGGACTTGAGCGTCTCCTGAATGAAGAACGGATTACCGCGAGTCCAATCATACAGCAGCCTGGCGAAGTGCGCGGTCAGCGACGGCGGCGCGCCGAACGTCTCCGCCAGCAGCTCCGACACCTGCGTCTCGCTCAGGGCGGCCAGGTGATGCACGCTGATCGCGCCCATCCGCACGAGCGATTGTTCTGTGGTCCGCAGCACTTCGTTCGCGTCGCGCTGCGATTCGTTGTACGTGCCGATCAGGACGATGCGCGCG
>CAYGJL010000037.1:0-16990 GCA_964350145.1 uncultured Gemmatimonadaceae bacterium | reverse complement strand
CGCGCGAGAAAATGCAGCAGCTCCAGCGAGGAGGCGTCCGCCCACTGGAGGTTCTCGAGCACGAGCAGCACCGGCTGCTTCGCGGCGAAGCGGACCAGGAACTGGCTAAAGTTCCAGAGCAGACGCGCCTTGAGCTCCGACGGGTCGGCACCGGCGTTGGCGCGCGAGCCGTCGCCTTCGGTACCCAGGCTCGGGAAAAGCTGGCGCAGCTCGGCGGCCCCGCCGCGGGAAAGCACAGTGAGGTGCGCGGGTTCCATCGCCCGCAAAACCGGCACGAGCGCGTCAGCGAATACCGCGTAGGGAACGCCGGTCTCGACCGGATACGCGCGACCGACGGCGACGGTGAACCCGGTCTTCTCCGCGCGGTCGGCAACGGCTTCGACGAGCCGCGTCTTGCCGACGCCGCCCTCGCCCGCCACGAATACCGCGCCGGCCCGCCCCTCCGTGGCAGCGGTCAGCAACGCGGTTAGCGCAGCCAGATCGGCCGATCTCCCGACCATGGGCATCGCGTCGCTGCTGAGGCGTGGGGGCATCGTCCGTAAACAAAAGCGTCGGCGCCGGACAACGTCAAGCAATTCACCATCTTTGAGAAAACTCGAGCGGCGTACCTCGGCCTAGCCGACGGGCGCCGGGTCAGTTCGCGGCGAACGAGCGCGTAGCGCGGCGCTTGGCACGGAGCCGCTCGAGCGCCCGGCGGGCCTGGTCACGCCACTGCTCCCCACTTACCAGGTTGGAAAAGCGCTCGTACAGCAGCGGCCCGCGATGCGGTGGCTGGGTGAAGCTGTAGCGCGGAGCCGGGCGGAACTTCTCCCGCTCCACGGGAAACGCGCTCAAGCATTCTTTCTGCGTGACGAAGCAGTCGTACATCTCCCGCTTGAGCGCCTGGAGCTCGGGCGGCAGGTCGGCCTGCTTCGCCGTCACCCCGAAAAACGGGATGAACTCGCCGATCGTGCGTTCGCCTTCCATGAAATTGTAGGACGTGAACTCGAGCACCAACGGCGCGGGCACGCCTTCGCGCCGGAGCATTCCGCACGCAAGATGAACCGCGAATGCCGTGGCGTCGTGATCGGTGTGCCCGCCCTCGTAGGGATGCGTCAGCACTACCTCCGGCCGGAACTCGTCGAGGATATCCGCCATCGCGTACGCCAGCTCCACCAGTCGCTCGGTGGCTTCGCCGTCCACCACGTTGAGGCAGCGGGTCCGCTCGGGACCCACTCCGACCACGCGGAGCGCCGCGGCAAGCTCGTCCTGCCGCGCGCGGGTGTACTCCTCGCGCGTAGCGAATCCTTTCTTCTGCGCATACAGCGGATCACGCGGCGCGCCGTCGGTGACGTGCACGATGATGGCGTCGGGCAGATTCTTGAGACGCGCGCCGACCCCGATCGCCTCGTCGTCCGGGTGCGCTACCACGACCACGGTCTTTGGCGGGCGTTCCGCTACGGTCCCGTCGATCAGCCTGTCGATAAAATTCTCGAGGCGCCTGCGCGAGGCCCGGAAGCGTGATTCACGTTGTGTCGGTATCCACATATGCGGCACGCTCGCCGGCAATTGAAGCACAGGGTTGACCCACGCCCCACCCACGGTGTGCGGAAACGATGGTGCCGCCGCCAGCCCGAACGTCAGCGGTGGAGGCGGCGCGGGCTCCGAGCGCTGCGCGCTCCAGCCGGTCGTTGTGCCGGACTCGAGCGAAGGCAGCTGAGCGAGGCCGGCGGCCTCCCCGCCCTCTGCGACGCACTCACCGGTGACTACGAGTTTCCGGCCCGCATTGGGCTCGCCCTGCTCAATGCGCTCGATTGTGGTGTTGGGGTCCGCCGAAGACATCGCACCGCTCCTTGGGCTCGGCGGCCGGCTCGGAGGGCCAGGCGCGCAATAACCGTCAAACAAAACTCTGTTTATGCAAACCGCATGCCCCGCCAAGCCGAGCCGCCGGGCGGATCCCGCCCGACGATTCAGCGATCCCAAATTCCGGGAAGGGGCGATGTACTAGTGGCCGCGAGCTATCTGCTCAGCGGAAGTACCGTCTCGATCCGGAAGAACGTGGCATCGTCGGCGTCCGCGATAATCTTCCGGCCGACACCGAATCCGAGAATGAAGCCGGTCCCATTGTGCCACTCAGCGACGAGCCCCGGCTGCGTCATGCTGAAGTCGCCCGAGTTGGCATACGCGACTTCGCCGCCCACGCGGAACTGCCCCCCGTTGGCGAATTGGCTGACGCGCGTCGTAACACGACCGCGACCCCAGAACGATTCTCCACCGAAGTTGTAGCTGGCAAGCAGCTGATAACCCAGCGGTCCGCCGGTGCCCCAGTGATCGAGCGCGCCACTGACCACCACTCCATCACGGCTGTCGGCTACGCCGGTGCCGAGCGGGCCGGGGCTGTCGTCGTCGCTCACGAAAGCGTATCCGGCCGTGAACGCGAGCGAGCCGCCCGGGAATGTGTTTCTGAGGCCGGCATACGGCCGGACTGAGAACACGCTCTTGGTTTCTGTCGGTACCTTGTACGTCAGGTAGTACGTCTGGACGCCGAGCAGCGGGGACCAGCCGACCCCTCCCGGTCCTGCGCTGACGCCGGCAAGCAACAGCAGGGTCTCTTCAGTGTCGTATTCAGCCACTCCGACGCCCGTCACATTCCACTGCGCGGCCACGGGTTGGGCAAGAGCAAAAAGCGAGAAGATGAAACTCCCAAGGAGCGCAGCTCGCTTCGATTTAATGATCATCGTGTACTCCATTCAGTTACGTGTCAGTTACGTGCTTGATGGCCATCGCCTTTGGCCCTTCTAATGCCCCTGTGAAATGCAAGGGCCGGTCCAACGCTGCCATCAAGTCCGCCAGAATATTCGTTTCCGGGTGAAAATCTGGACTATCAGAACGACCAGCACGGTTGTAACCAGGCTCCTGAGGATCGATTCACCGGGGGAGCCCCGAAAAAGGGGGCGCATCGACGGAATAAGCTCGAGCACGGAATTGAGGAACACCGTGTACAACACGTACATCAGCATCGGGTTGTGCCCCACGTCGATCAGTGGGCGTACCGCCTTTCGCCAGCCGCGTATGTCCACGATCGCCACCAGAGCGACCATGACCATCATGGTGACACCGGTGACCGTGAAGAAATACGACAGCGTGTCCGGAACCTTTTTTATTCCTCCCTCGAACGGATCGAGGACGAGACCGAGGATGAGCCAGAGTGCGGCCCACGAAAAAAGGCGGCGCAGCAGAAGCTCGGTGGGTGAAGTCGGACGCCATGTAAGAAGCGCGCCGACGGCGCACAGCGCGATCGCGAGCTGGGTCGTGCCCTGCACCCAGCGGCTGTACAGTCCAACCACGACGAGCGGAGCAACCACGAGACTCAACACGATCAGTAGCGTGATCCGCGCTCCACTCCACGTTCCACGCGCGTCCGGCGTGGCGGGTGTCCGCATCCATTTGAGCAGGATGTCGCCGGCGATCGTACCGGGAATGACCACCGCGAGCAGAGTGAGCTGACTCGGCCCGAACAGCCACGGCGCGGGAGAGCTCCACCAGAACGACTGGATCCAGCCTTCGCCCCGGGCGCCGAGGTACAGCGCGAGAGTCGCGGCCAGGACCACGAGGCGCGCGTTGAGATTGTCGCGCGTGAAATACCAGATGATCGAGCCGGACAGCGCCGCGAATGCCAGCCCGGCAATGATGTCGTCGCGGCGCGTCGGCGTGAACGTGCTGTCGTACAGGAGCGGCGAGAGCGCTAGAAATAGAACCGCGGCCACCCAGCCGGCGCGATTGACGATCGTGTGCCAGCGCGCGTCCCAATCCTCGCGCCGCCGGGTGAAAATCAGGAACATGATCGCGAACCCCGCGATTGCCAACGCGCGAGCTTCCTGGGTATACCCAGTGAAGAACGTGTTGGAGTGCGCGATCAGCAGCGCGAACATGAACAGCATGAAGAAGCGGCGGATCGCGGCCAGCACGATCGCGACCTCGGTCTCGCCTTTTTCGATGCGGCGCGAAAGAGTAATCGGCAGCGCCGCCGCCATCGTGAAGAGGAAGGCAGCGTACGCAAGATCGCGCCACGCGATGCCCGGAACGTCCACGAGGTTCCCCGGCGGCGGAAACTGGCGATGGTACATCCAGTCCGGGAAATAGTCGCCGTGAATCGCGAAGCCGAGCGTCATCAGAATCAGGAACAGCCCCCGCAACGCATCGAGACTGTAGGCGCGACGCGCCGCGAGAGAGCCCTCGCCGGGCGGGGCGACGCCGCTGTCACCGCGAGATGGGCCTACGTCCGGAATGCCGGCACCTTCCGCGTCGCCGAGCGTTCGCGGCTGACCGGCGCGCAACGGAGATGGGAGAGCAGCGTCGGCCACCGCGGACAGGTATTCGGCGGTGTTACCGCCACCGCTGTTAACGGGCCCATGAACCACTATCGGCGCGTCCTCTGCCGGAACGCCTGCAGCCGCATGGGAGGTCATCGTCTTATCGTTTGGCACCGGCGTCGCGATCTCCATACAAAAGTGGGACTTCATCGCCCGCGTCGAGGAGCGGCAGGCCCGACTCGTCATTTCCGCCGGTGACGAGCGCTTTCTCCGGCAGTTGCTCGGGAACTTGCTGCGCGCTCAACTCCACACCCATGCTGAACAACACCTGAACGGGAGTCTCGAGCGTACGCACGTGTCGGACGATTCCGGCAAGGCTGATCCGCGCCCCGGACACCATCACGGTGATCGCGGTCCCGGGCGCAATCGGGGCATCTCCGAGCACCCTCGCGCCTTTCGCGCTCATCTCTTCGAGAATGAGCATCTGCGGCAGCTCGACCGGATCCTCACCCGTGTCGTTCATCAGCGCGACGGTCGCCGGAAGTCCAATGATCCGCCGGCGGTCGCCGCGGAGATTGTGGACCAGCTCGGCCGTGCGGGTCATGATGTCGATGGACTGCCGGTACTTGAGCCGCCACATCGGCATCGCATGCTGCGTGCAGTGCAGCTCGATCGCGTCGCGCACTTCGATGGGCATGTCGCCGAACTCCACCCCGTGCATGTACACGTCGCCGAACCGCGACGGCTCGAGGTGCACGAAGCGGACTTCGCCGCTCGTCCACACTCGCTCTGTCGCCAGCGGCAGCTGGATGGCGACCCGCGTGCCCTCTTCCACCTTGTGCGTCGCGCGGAAGCCGAGGCCCGCCGGGTTCAGGTCCACGGTTATCGCGGGAAAGATGGTCGCGGTCTCTCCACCCTCGGCCCTGACCTGGATCGGGAGCTGATCGACGAACCGGTGATCCTGCCGCTGCTGCCGCATCTTTAACGTGTGCCGCACGACGTACCAGGCGAAGCTGACGTTCCACAGGACCCACACGAGATTGACCCAGAACGCGAGCGCTCCCCAACCGGGCGCGGTGTAATTGATCCACCCATGATACCACGCGAAGGTCGCCCATATAGGCGCCGCTATCGAGAGCAGCAGTAGCACGAGCTGCGGCGCGTACGCGCTCACGGGCACCGCCGTCTTCCCCTTCGGCGTCACGTTGAACTTGAGCGGACGCTTGGTGAAGATCGCGAGCGCGGCCATCATGTACGTCCAGACACGTATCATGGTGAACCGTTCCGTAATCAGCAGGTAGCCCGTGCCGCGTGACAGCAGCTCGAACGCGAGAATCGAAAGGATCAGGTATGGCACCAGCCGCACAAGGAACTCGCGCTCGTTCCCCGCGACCGGAAGGATGCCGGTGAAGAAGAAGAACAGCGGCATCAGGTAGAAGATCGCCTTCTGCCATCCCTCGAAATACGTCACCGTGCCAGCGAAGTAATTGAGCCGCTGCGGAAACGTCAGGCCGCGCTTGGTGAGCGGCTTGATCTTCCGCAGCACCTGCATCGCGCCCTGGCCCCAGCGGAGGCGCTGCACGTGGTACGCCGCGGCCGCGCCGGGAGCCAGGCCGTAGGCGAGCGTCTCGTTGTGATAGCCCGACTTCCAGCCCTTCGCCTGCAGCTCGATCGTCGTCTCCATGTCCTCAATGATGGTTTGCGAAGCGAACCCGCCGATGTCTTCAAGAGCGGACCGCCGGAGAATCCCGCAGCTGCCGCAGAAAAACGACGCGTTCCAGTAGTCGCGCCCCGGCTGGATCAGCGAGTAGAAGATCCGGTTCTCTTCCCAGAGCCGCCGTCCCTCGTCGTTCACGATGTGGGTGAACGAATCCACGTTGTAGAAATCCTGCGGCGACTGCACCACCGCCATCTTCGGATCGCTGAAGTGGCCGAGCATCCGGTCGATGATGCCTGGCAGCGGGACATGGTCCGCGTCGAGCTGCAGGATGAACTCACCCTTGGTCACGCTCAGCGCGAAGTTGAGGTTGCCGGCCTTGGCGTTCGCGTTGCCGACACGCCGGATGTAGCCGATGCCGAGCTCCGCGGCCATTGCGCGAACCTCTTCCCGCTTGCCGTCGTCCAGCATGTACGTGCGGTGCGGATACCGGATGGCGCGCGCGCCCATCGCGGTCCTGCGCAGCACTTCCAGCGGCTCGTCGTAGCAGGTGATGAAGACGTCGACCGTCTTGCCGGGCGGCGCCGGGCCCGGGTCGCGCTGCCTGAGCCGCCACACCAGGAACACGAACATGCACATGTTGAGGTACGCCCACGTCTCCGCCAGCATCAGCAGGAGCGAGGGCACGATCGCCCTGGGCTCGGTGTTGATCGTGCTGGTCCAGCGCCACCAGATCCAATACGTCGCGTACAGCACCGCGATCACGGCGACCGTTCGAATCACCCTTTCGCGCCACTCCGGCACTACCGGCGTGGCGACACGCCCCTCCGGCTGAGGCGCGGCGGTACCAGTGTCCTGAGAGGTCAATTCGCGCTGCATTCTGGCATTGGATCGGCTGGTATCACCCCAGGCCTCCGGCCCTGTGGTTGGGCGGACGCAGACCCGCGGTTCGGGCCGTGACGAGTCGCACAGTGCCAGTTATGTGCCCATACGTGTTCACTCCCGGGCAAGCGCGCGGAGATCACATGCGAACGCATGGTTCGGGGCGGCCTGGTCTTTGCACTTCCGTCTCTCAGAATGTCCGAACCCTTCCGATTGAGCAGGAGTCTCGTAGACAAGATGCGAATAGGTAGTCTGATACTCGTCGTCAGCGGGATGACGGTGAGCGCGTACGCGTGTAGCCAAGCCCAGGAGAGCAACGCGGCCGAGACGGCGGTCGAGCTTGGCGCCGACGGCTCGCGCCAGGCGGCGGTCGCACGCGCGCCTCTCACTCCCGAAGAAAGAGCGTTCTACCAGGACGCGGCGCGCCTCGCGTGGCGATACATGGAAGCGAACTACGAGCCGGCCACGGGATTCGTCCGGGCCACGCCCGATTGGGCGTACACCACGGTCTGGGACGTCGGCGCGCAGCTCCTCGCCTTCCACGCTGCGAAGGAGATAGGCCTGATCACGCAGGAGCAATACGACGTGCGCACGAGCAAGACGCTGAATACTTTCGAGCGCCTGCCGCTCTTTCGCGGAATCGTGTACAACAAGACGTACTCCGCGCGCGATGGGTCCATGGGCAACGGCGCCAAGCAGGGCGGCACCGGCTGGTCGGCCACGGACCTCGGCCGACTCCTTGTCGCGCTGAAGGTGATCGCGACGCGCGAGCCGCAGTACGCCGCGCAGGCGGAGCGCATCGTGCGCAGGAACAGCTTCGACGAGATAATCAAGAACGGCTACCTGCACGGACAGCTGATCGGCAACAGCGGTCAGCCCTGGACTTTTCAGGAAGGCCGGATCGGGTACGAGCAGTACATGGCCACGGGCTTCGATCTCTGGGGCGGTGAGGTGGACAACGCGCTGAACCTGCGCGCCAACGGCCGCCCCGTGAAGGTGCTGGGTGTGGATCTGCTGCTCGACGCGCGCTGGAACGACCGTCTGCTGAGCGAGCCTTTCTATCTACTCGCAATGGAACTCGGCCTCGAGGGGGAGATGCGCGACCTCGCGGCCAACGTCCTCAGGGCCCAGGAGGCGAGATTCGCCCAGACCAGCCAGGTCACCATCGCCACCGAGGACGCCGTGGGAGTGCCGCCCCACTACTTCTACTACTACTGCGTGTACTGCAACCGGAAGCCGTTCGTGATTGACATCGCGAAGCCCGGGAGCGAGATGGATTCACCGCGGTGGGTGAGCACCAAGGGCGCCTTCGCGTGGAACGCGATCATGCCCAGCGCGTACACGAAGCGAGCGCAGGACCTCGTGGCGGGGGCGCGCGACGCCAGCCGCGGCTGGTCGTCGGGTGTGTACGAAAAGACCGCGGCCTCAACGCAGACCTACGACATCAATACGGCGGCGGTGATTCTGGAAGCCGCGGCGTACCAGCTGCGCGGTGGAAGGCCGCAGATACAGGCGACTCAGTAAACTGCCACCTGGAACCGCCAAGCAGCGAGCTTCCAGCAGAAAGCTGCCAGCTGCGAGCGGCTCGTGGCTGGCAGCTTCTAGCTCGTTGCTCTCGGCTTAGCTGTTCTATGTGGTAGTTGCTCTTTACCCGCGCCTGGCGAGCCCGATAGCGTACTCGGTCCACCACTGTCCGGCGCGCGGGTTGCCCCGGCCGCACTCGCCGTCCGATTCGCCGGGAAGCTTCACCCAAAGGAACGCGTCCACCAGCCGGTGTCCGGTCCGCGTTGTCGGCGCCGCGCCCAGCGCCTGGCCTTGCGCGTTGCACCATTCTCCGTTCGCCGTGCCGATCCCGTTGCGGCTCGTGTCTATGATGAAGTGCTTGCCGCCCACGCGCCGCGACACCTGCTCGCCGTACGCGATGTTCGCCGGGTTGGGGACATAGTTAGAGACGTTCAGCGCGAAGCCGTCGGCCATGTCTATCGCGGCTTCGGAGAGCCTGGACGCAATCACTTCCGGACGCTGCCACTTCGCGTGGCCCGCGTCGAGATACACCACCGCGTTCTTGGCCTTCAGCACCTGGACCGCGTCGCGCATCAGCGCGTAACGCTCGGCGCGCTGAGCCGGCTTGAGGCAGTCCGAGCCGGCGAGCGCGTCCGGCTCCAGGATCACCACGGCCTTCCGCCCGGACAGACCCTCGGCGAACTCGCGGATCCACCGCTTGTAGCCGCTGGCATTGCGCTGTCCGCCGGCTGAATACGAGCCGCAGTCGCGATTGGGGATGTTGTACGCGACGAACACGGGAAGCGAGCCGGTGCGGGAGATGGCCTGCACCGCGGCCGCCACGTCGCGGCGGATGTTCGAGTTCCAGTCGCCCATCCATTTGACCGTCGGCTGCGAAGCGATCCGCTCGAGCGCGGCGGCGTCGGCGGGGCGCGTGCGGCGCAGCTGCTCCGCGGTCTGCCTCGCCCTGGAGTTGGGATCCACGTACAGCCGCGAACGCCCGAAGGGATTGTCCCCGCTCTGAGCCGCCGAGATCACGGGCGCGCACAGCCCGGCCAGCGTCACCGCAAGAACGGCGCGCCAGAGCGAACGACTCAGCTCGACGTCGAGTCTCACCATGCTGCACTCCTCCCCCGCATCTCGCTTGCCACTGCTTCCCGGACGGGCGTCAGCCCCGAATTGTTACCTCGGGACGCTGATCAGGGAGATCGCCGCGCCAGATCGAGCGCGTACTCCGGCCACCACCTGCCGGCCGCGGGCGCACCGTTGCACGCGCCGTCCGACTCGCCCGGAGGCTTGATCCAGAGGTATGCGTCCGCCAGTGCGCGGCCGGCGCTCGCGGTCGGCGCCATGCCCAGCGCGCGGCCAGACGGATTACACCACTGATTGTCCGCGGTCGCGCCCAGCCCGTTCCGGCCGGTGTCTATGACGAAGTGCTTGCCGCCCACGAGCGCCGAGATCTGCTCGCCGTAGGCGATGTTGAGCGACGTCGCGACGAAGTTCGACACGTTTAGCGCGAAGCCGTCGGCGTTCCGGATGTCGGCCAGATTCAGCCGGCGCGCCATCTCCGAAGGCGAATGCCACGCGGGATGGCCGGCGTCGAGATACACGGCCGCGCCCTTGCCCTTCAGGGCCTGGATCGCGTACCGGATGAGATCCACGCGGCTCTCCTGTCCCGCCGTTGAAAGGCAGCCCATGTTCGCCAGCGCGTCGGGCTCGAGAATGACGGCCGCCTTCCTCCCACCGATGGCATTCGCGAACGCGGTGATCCACGTGCGGTACCCTTCCGCCGTCGCGCCACCGCCGCCGGACAGTCCGCCGCAGTCGCGGTCGGGAATGTTGTACGCCACGAGCACAGGCAGCGCGCCCTGCGATTCCGCGGCGCTCATCGCGCCGGTCACCGCCGTGTAGATGTCGCCGACCCACTCGTTGAACCACCGCGCCTGCGAGCGCGCGGCGATCTTGTCCATCTGCTGCGCGTCGTCCGGCCGCGTCGCGCGCCACTCGTCCGCGGTCTTGCGCGCGTTCGAGCCCGGGTTGACGTACAGCTTCTGGCCGGCGAACGGGTTCGCCGAGTTGGACGGAGCCGAATTCGTGCCGTCCGCGTCGATCGTGCCGGGACCTGTGGCTTGCCCACCGTCGCCGCCGCATGCAGCCAGCACTGCCGTAGCCGAGATCACCAGCGCGCGCGCGAAACCGGCGCGCAGCACAGGCGCGATACCGGTCGATCGGTAGACGAACACTGAATTATCCATGCAGACCTCTTCGGTGGCCCGACCGGCGTGGCGATTTGCGTCGCTTTAGCCTCGAGGCTTTGCGTCCTCGTCTTTCAACGAGTATGCCGTTTGTCGAAGGCCGGCACCTGACTCTCAGGGCCGGAAGAACACCTTTGTTTATACCCTCTAAACATAGATGGTTCCGGCTTCTAAGTCAAGTTCTGTCAAGTACTTACCGTCATGCCGGAGGCGGCTACAGGGCGGGCCTTCGAACGTGAAAAGCCGTTGCCGCCTGATACGCCTGAGCCACGGCAAGGAGCTTCGCCTCGCCGAACAACGTGCCGAGGAAAGTCAGCGAGACCGGGGTGCCGTCCGCGCGGAAGCCGTGCGGCAGGATCACGGCCGGATGCCCGGTGAGGTTCGTGGCCACGAGCTGGGGGAATCCGGCGACCGATGTCGGCGTGACGATCACGTCCACGGTCTCGAACAGTTTGGTCCATTCCGCGATCGCGCGCGCCCGCAGCCGGTTGGCGTTGATGTAGTCCACCGCGGGGATGAAACGCGCGACGCGAAACGTGTTGGCCCAGTCGTTCCGGCTCTGCTGCACCAGCTCGTCGTCGCGGTTCGACCGCGTCAGGGAGTCGAACGCCGCCGCGGCTTCGGCGGTCAGAATGAGTCGCATGGCGTCGTACGCGAGCTGCGGCATCTCGACGGGCACGAGGTTTATCCCGAGTCCCCGTAAGACGTCGAGCGCGGCGTCGTCGAACGGCTTGGTCGAGTGGAGCGTGCGCTCGAGATTCGCGCTGTCGCGCTCCGGCACGTCGAACGCGCCCTTGAAGTAACCGATTCGGACGTCGCGCGCGCGCAGCCGCCAATCGGGAACGAATCGGGGGGCGATCGCGCTCGCGTCCGCTCCATCCGCGCCGCTGATCGCATCCAGCACGAGGGCGCAGTCCTCCGCGCTGCGGCAGATCGGCCCGAGCTTGTCCATCGTCCACGACAGCGCCATCGCGCCGGTCTTCGGCACGCGGCCGTAGGTGGGGCGGAGTCCGGTCACTCCGCAGCGCGTGGATGGCGAGGAGATCGAGCCCAGCGTTTCGCTGCCGATCGAGAACGCAACGAGCCCGGCGGCCGTCGCCGCAGCGGGCCCGGCGGACGAGCCGCTCGAGCCCTGGTCCAGCTTCCATGGATTCCGCGTCATCCCGCCAAACCACACGTCGCCCTGCGCCAGCTCGCCGAGCGAGAGCTTCGCGAGCAGCACCGCTCCGGCCGCGTCGAGCCGCTGCACGACCGTCGCGTCCTGATCGATCAGCTGCTCGCGATACGGGCCGGCGCCCCACGTCGTCTTGTAGCCCCGCACGGCGAGCAGATCCTTCGCGCCCCATGGAATTCCGTGCAGCGGTCCGCGGTAGCGGCCCCGCGCGATCTCCTGGTCGGCGGCGAGCGCCTGCGCGCGCGCCCGCTCCTCCGTAAGCGTGATGACCGCGTGCAGCGACGGATCGAGCCGCTTGATCCGCGCGAGATACATGTCGGTGAGCTGCGTCGAAGTCACGCGCCGCGCGCGCACGAGCGCGCCGAGCTCGGCTACCGAAGCAAACGCCAGCTCCTCGAGGTCGCGCGGAACCGCTCTCGGCCTCGCGTTCGGCCGGCTCACGCGCCGCGGCTCGGCGGGAACGCTCCTTCCCGCGGGCAACGGATTGAACGTGAGCACCGGCGACTCCGAGTTCGCCAGTTCGATGGCGTGAAGCGAGCGGATGCGCGCTTCCTGGCTGCGGAGGCCGGCCACCATCATCTCGCGCTCGTCGTCGTCGAGGCTGAGCCCCGCGATCTCCTCGGCGCATTTTACGGTCGCCGCGGTGATCTCCGCGCCGCCCGCGACCTGCGACCAGAGAACTCCCGGCAGCAGCGTCGAGCCGAATCCCGCGGCGGCGAAGTACTCCATGAACGCGCGCCGGTCGTAATTGTGCCTGGTCACCTGGGATCCTCCGTTGAGGACTTAACTACCACATAGAACTGCCAAGCTGCGCGCTGCCAGCTAGAAGCTCCCAGCCACGAGCCGCTCGCAGCTGGGGGCGTTTTCAGCTGGCAGCTCGCAGCTTGGCAGTTCTATTTGGCAGTTTTCACTGCCGAACCATCTCCACATGCGGGATGTCGTCTTCGATGTACTCTTCCCCCACGGCCTCGAACCCGAGCGACCGATAGAACGGCTCCGCCCACTTCTGCGCGCCGATTCGAATCGGGGTGCCGGGATAATGCTTGGCCGCGCCGCGAATTCCTTCGGCCATGAGCTCGCGCCCGAGCCCGGTCCGTCGCACGCTGGGGTGGGTTATCACGCGCCCGATGGACGGCTCCGGATATTTCACTCCGGGCTCGACGAGCCGCAGGTAAGCGACCATCAGCCCGGTCGCGTCCCGCGCGTAGAGATGGCGTGACCGGCGGTCGCAGCCGTCGGCGTCCAGATACGCGCAATTCTGCTCGACCGCGAACACGATCTGCCGCAGCGCGAGGACGTCATACAGCTCGTCGGGGGTGAGCTCGGCGAAAGAGCGCCAGACCCATACCGGCATCGCGCGCTACGCCTGGCCGGCCGACTTGCTGAACGCGTCCTCGCCGTCGAACTGCTGCAGCTTCTCAACGTGCATCCAGCACAGGTCGCCGGCGAGGCGCTGGAGCAGGTCGATCAGCTGCGCGTCACCGACGTCCTTGTCTGCGTCGCGCGACACGAACCGGCAGCGATAGTGATCCACCAGTCCGACCTTGGCTTCCACCTCGGGATAGACGGCGGTGCCGCGGTTGGCGATCCCCGCGAGCTTGAGCGAGCTGTCGGCCACCAGCGACTCGACCTTTCTCCCGAGCTCGCCCGGCTGGAGGAGCGACTCGACGAAGACGTCGGCGCCGACGACGCGGCGCGTCGCCGGCTTTACGAACACCACCGACTCGACCAAAGGGGGAACCTTGAAGTGCCCGTGCTTGCGCTGCTTGCCGATGGACGAGCGCTTGCCGAGGTTGGCGATGACCGCGTCCGCGAATCCGGTGGTCGAGACAGGACTCCCCGTACCGAGCATGTCGCCGGTGTGTACGCCATGCTCGAAGGCGCAGACCACCGCGTGCTCGATCGCCGTGGCCGCCTTCCCCTCGTCGATGTGGCGCAGCATCATCGCGGCGCTGAAGATGAGCGCCGTCGGGTTGGCGACGTTCCTGCCCGCGATGTCCGGCGCGGAGCCGTGCACCGCCTCGAAGATGGACACGCGGCTGCCGATGTTCGCCGACGGCGCGAAGCCGAGCCCGCCGGTGAGCCCCGAGGTGAGGTCGCTGAGGATGTCGCCGTTCATGTTCGTCGTCACGATGATGTCGAACTGCTCCGGCCGCATGGCGAGCTGGTGGGCGCAGTTGTCCACCAGGATGTGCTTGGCCTCGATCGCCGGATATTTCGGCGCGATGTCCTCGAAGGCGTGCTGCAGCATGCCCTCCGTGAACTTCATGATGTTCGCCTTCGTGGCGCAGTGCACGACGTGCCGTCCCTCCGCCAGCGCGAACTCGAACGCGAGCTTCACGATCTTCTCGCAGCCGTTGCGCGAGATCAGCTTGAGGCACTGCGCGACGCCGGGGGTCTGCATGTGCTCCACGCCGGAGTACAGATCCTCGACGTTCTCGCGCACGATCACGATGTCGAGATTCCGGTCGCTGTACGGCGTCTTCACGCCCGGCAGAGTGCGCACCGGCCGGATGTTGCCGAAGGTCTCGAACAGCTTCCGCAGGGTGACGTTTGCGCTCTTCGCGCCATAGCCGATGGGCGTCTCGAGCGGTCCTTTGAGGAGGACGCAGGTGCGCGTCACGGAGTCAATGGTCTCCTGCGGAACGCCCGTCGCGTTCCCCGCGGCGAACACCTTGGCGCCGGCTTCGCATTCGTCCAGCTCCAGGTCCACTCCCGCGGCCTCCACGACTCGGAGGGCGGCCCTTACGACTTCCGGGCCGATCCCGTCGCCCGGAATGACCGTGATGTGTTTGCGCTTGGCTGCGTGCATGCGGCAAACTTAATCGAGGCGGCGAGGCGTCAGATTACCGTTGTGCCTGCGACTCCGGATTGAGGACTGCGGACCTTTGCGGCCTCGGGACTAACTACAATCGCGGATCGACGATTAATTGAGGATTGCGGATCGGGGAGAGAGGCACCTACTGTCTTTCCCCCGCTGTTCCGCCCATCCTCAGTCCTCAGTCCTCGATTAATCGCCGATCCGCGATGGCTGTTAGTCCTGAGGCCGCAAGGGTCCGCAATCCAAAGTCCTGAGTGCAATCGACCACGCGTTGATTCCATGTCCAACAACCGCTAGTATGAGAGTCCCTTCCCGTCCGATCTTCGCGCGCGTAGCTCAGTTGGATAGAGCGTCTGCCTCCGGAGCAGAAGGTCGTGGGTTCGAGTCCCGCCGCGCGCATTTGGAGCCAACAGCCAGCAGTTATCAGCAAGCAGCGAAGTGCTGCCGTAGACTTCGAGCGCTCGCATTGGGCGTCGTCCTGGTCTCGCCCGTCCCGGCGGGTGCTCAGTCACAGCCAGCGGCTTTCCGCCCCGATACGGCCGCGCTCCGGCGAACGCTGGACTCGCTGGTCGCCGCGCATCACGGCACCGTCGGCTACGCCGTCATCGACGTCGAGACAGGAGCCAGCCTGAGCGCGCGCGGCGACGAGACCTTCCCCACCGCCAGCCTCATCAAGGTTTCGATTCTCGTCACCGTGTACGACCTGTACGCCGGCGGCCGGCTGTCGCCGGACGACCGGCTTACCGTCCTGGCGATCGACAAGGTGCCGGGCAGCGGGATTCTCCAGCACCTGCACGACGGGATGGTCATCACCGTCGCCGACGCTGCGTGGCTGATGGCAACGATCAGCGACAACACCGCGACCAATCTCCTGCTCGACCGCATCATCATCCGGCGCGTGTGGGACAAGATGGAAGCGCTCGGGCTGCGCAACACCAAAGTTCATTCCAAGTCGTTCCTGCGAAGCACGAGCGTCGCCATGGACAGCTCGGTGAAGTACGGGCTCGGCGTGACTACTCCGAACGAGATGGCACGGTTGTTCCAGCTGCTGGCCGAGGGGAAGGCGGTCAGCCCCGCGGCGGATTCCGCCATGCTGCGCATTCTCGAGAACGGCGACGACTACCGCATGCTCCAACGCTTTGCCGGGAACGTGCGCTCGGCCCGCAAGACCGGGCTCGGCGACACGGTGCGGACGGAGTGCTCGCTGTTCTATCTCCGCCACCGCGTCGTCGCATGCGTACTCACGAAGGACAACGCGGACAGGAGATGGATCCTGGACAACGAGCCGAACCTGACGATGGCGCGGATGGGTGAAGCGATAGTGGCCGCATGGCCGAAGTAACCCGCTGGCGGGAGCTCACGATCGGCCTGCTTGGACTCGGCGCGGTCGTGGCGATCGTCGTTGGCGTGCTCATGTTCGCCGAGGTTGGCGGCATCCGCGGCAAGAAGGTGACGCTGTTCGTAGCGGCGGACGAGACGGGCGGGCTGCTGGAAGGCGGCGACGTCTATCTGACCGGCAAAAGAGTGGGCAAGATCGAAAGTATAGTCTTTCGGCCGCCATCGACGGACACCACCCAGCGGCTCCTGATCAAGGCCGCCGTACTCGAGCGCGCGCTGCCGCTCATCCGCAGGGACTCGCCGGTACAGATCGCACCGCTCGGCTCGTTTCTCGGCTCGCCGGTACTCGGGATCGGCGCCGGGTCGAGCACCGCTCCCCAAGCGCAACCCGGCGACACGCTGTACGCGGGCGCCTTCCGCCAGGCGGAAGGAGTGATGGCGCAGCTCGCCGCGGTAGGCCGGGACTTCGGCGCGCTGAAGGAAGAGGTGGGCGCGGTGGTGGAAGACATGAAGATCGCGCGCGGGACCTTCGGCGCGATGGCAGTCGAGGGGCCGCGCGACATCGGCCGCGTGGGCGCGGATTTCTCGCGCTTTACCGCGCGGCTCACGCGCGGCGGCGGAACCGTCAACATGATCCTGAACGATCCGAAATTCGGCGCCCGTTTCGGCACTGTCCGGTCCGACGTGGACTCGCTGCGGCTGCTCATCACCTCGGAGCGCGGCACGGTCGGCAAGTTCCGCCGCGATACCACGCTCGGCGCGTCGGTGCAGAACCTGCGCGACAGAGTGGCATCGCTGCAGCGCTCGCTCGACGACGCGCGTGGAACCGCGGGCCGGGCGATGAACGACAAGGCCGTGCAGAACGAGCTCGTAGAGCTCCGCCGCCAGCTGGACGCGCTGATGGCGGACATTAAGAAGAATCCGTTCCGCTACATCCGGCTATAGCTTGACCCCGGCACCGGGCTGACGTAGGTTCGGCGCTTCGGAGCACTGAACCTGCTTCCTCCCCTGGTACCCCGCGCGACCCCCTCCCCAGCGACAATCTCCCCTGAATCTTTGAGCGCCACG
>CAYGJL010000036.1:0-29169 GCA_964350145.1 uncultured Gemmatimonadaceae bacterium | reverse complement strand
GGCCGGGCCGTGGAGGGCCTCGAGGCCTACCGGAAGTCGGTGGAGCCCTGCACCTTGGCATGGGCCGAGGAACAGACCGGGGTCCCGGCTTCGGCCATCCGCGAGGCCGCCCACGCCTACGCGAAGGCGCAGTTCCCGCAGATCGGCGACGCGATCAAGAAGGACAAAGTGATCTCGAAGGACACCGAAGCCGAGCTTCGGCGCGCGATCGAACAGTACAAGGCGAGCCGGGCCTAACTCGTGGCCAAGGGGCGGGAACTCAAGGGGCGCATCAAGTCCGTCGAGAACACGCGCAAGATCACGCGCACGATGGAGATGGTCGCCACGTCCAAGATGAAGCGCGCGCAGGACCGCGTGCACGCCGCGCGGCCGTACGCGCTGGTGCTGCGCGAGGTCATCTCGAGCGTGTACTCGCCGGACGTCGCCGACGGGTTTCCGCTGCTGCGGCAGCCGGAGGGCGTAAAGCGCGCGGCGATCCTGCTCATCACGTCCAACCGCGGACTCGCGGGCGGGTTCAACGCCAACCTGATCAAGGAAGCGCGCAACCTGATTGCGCGCCTGGAAGGCGCCGGGACCGAGACCGAGCTGCACGTCGTCGGTCGCAAGGGACTCGGCTACTTCAAGTACATCGGGCGCGAGGTGAAGGCGAGCCGCACCGACATCACCGACAAGCCGACTTCGGCCGACGCCGCATCGCTGTCCGACGTGCTGATGGACGACTTCGCCGCGGGCCGGCTCGACGCGGTGTACGTCGTGTACGCCAAGTTCAACTCGGCGCTGTCCACGCCGCCCGTGTCGGAGCAGGTGCTGCCGGTGCAGCCGCCGGCGCGCGAGGAAGGCAAGCTGGGGCTGCAGCGCGACTACCTGCTGTATCCGTCCGCGGACGCGATCCTCGGCGAGCTGCTCCCGCTGTACGTGCGCAACACGGTGTACCGCGCGCTGGCGGAATCGAACGCAGGCGAGCAGGGCGCGCGCCGGACGGCGATGAAGAACGCCACCGAGAACGCGAGCGAGATGATCAACGGACTTCGCAGGACATTCAACCGCGCCCGTCAGGCGCAGATCACCCAGGAGATCGCCGAGATCGTCGGCGGTGCCGCGGGCTTACAGGGATAAGAAATGGCCACTGCCGTCAAGACAGAGAAGAATATCGGACGCGTCGTGCAGGTCATCGGACCGGTGCTCGACGTCGAGTTCGAGCCCGAGAATCTCCCCGAGCTGTACAACGCTCTGAGAATCCAGGCGACCACCGACTACGGCCAGGTGATTGACGTCACCTCCGAGGTGCAGCAGCACATCGGTAGGAACCAGGTCCGCGCCGTCGCCATGTCGTCCACCGACTCAGTCGTCCGCGGCATGGAAGTCGTGGACACCGGCCAGGCGATCACGGTTCCGGTCGGGTCCGCCGCGCTCGGCCGCATCCTCAACGTGCTCGGCAACCCGGTGGACAACGGCGCGCCGATCCCGGACGACGTCGAACGCTGGCCGATTCATCGCGCGGCGCCGAAGTTCTCCGCGCTCGAGCCGAAGACCGAGATATTCGAGACTGGCATCAAGGTCATCGATCTGATCGCGCCGTTCGTGAAGGGCGGAAAGATCGGACTGTTTGGCGGCGCCGGCGTCGGCAAGACCGTCGTTATCATGGAGCTGATCGCCAACGTGCAGAAGGGACACGGCGGCAAGTCCGTGTTCTGCGGCGTGGGCGAGCGTACGCGCGAAGGCAACGATCTGTACCTGGAGATGCAGGAGTCGGGCGTGCTCGCCTCGACCGCGCTGATCTACGGGCAGATGAACGAGCCGCCGGGCGCGCGGCTGCGCGTCGGGCTGTCCGGTCTCACCGTCGCCGAGTACTTTCGCGACGTCGAGAACGCTGACGTGCTCGTGTTCATTGACAACATCTTCCGCTTCACGCAGGCGGGTTCGGAAGTCTCCGCGCTGCTCGGCCGCATGCCGAGCGCCGTGGGTTACCAGCCGACACTCGCCAGCGAGATGGGCGACCTGCAGGAGCGCATCACGTCAACCAAGTCCGGCTCGATCACGTCGGTGCAGGCCATTTACGTTCCGGCCGACGACATCACCGATCCGGCGCCGGCGACCGCGTTCGCCCACCTCGACGCAACGGTCGTTCTGTCGCGCGCGATCACCGAGCTCGGCATCTACCCCGCCGTAGATCCGCTCGCGTCTTCCTCGCGAATTCTCGACGCCCAGTACATCGGCGACCGGCACTACAAGGTCGCGACTGAAGTGCAGCGCATCCTGCAGCGCTACAAGGAGCTGCAGGACATCATCGCGATTCTCGGCATGGACGAGCTGTCGGAGGACGACAAGAAGATTGTCGGCCGCGCGCGCCGTTTGCAGCGCTTCATGTCGCAGCCGTTCGCGGTCGCTGAGCAGTTCACCGGCATCACCGGCCGCTACGTGAAGCTGGAAGAGACGATCTCGTCGTTCGAGCGGCTCGTCGCCGGCGAATTCGATCAGTACCCGGAGCAGGCTTTCTTCATGGCCGGCGGGATCGAGGACGTGATCGAGAAGGCGAACCAGATGGCGAAAGCGTGAGGACGGAGCTATTGGCTGTTGGCTATTTGCTTTTAGCTAAAAGCTCCCGTCCTTCCCGTTGTTTCCCGCTGTAAGCCAACAGCCAATAGCTAATAGCCAATAGCAATGTTAAAAGTCTCCGTCATCTCACCCGAAGCCCTGTTGTTCGAGGGCGATGCGCAGTCCGTCGTCGCGCCCGCCTTCGACGGCTCGCTGGGAATTCTTACCGGCCACGCGCCGATGGTCACGCTGCTCGGCAGCGGCGAGTTGCGCCTCGAAGGCGCGAGCGCCGGCGGGAAGCGCTTTACGGTTGACGGTGGGTTTCTACAGGTCGAGGACAACAACGTCCGCGTCGTCACGGAAAAGGCCAGCGCCCTGTAGTCAGCGCGAAGCGAGCGTGGCGATGGAACAACGCAGCCGCGTGGAAAGCGCACAGAAGCTGACGAGAAAAATGAAACAGGGTGGTTTGCAGGGGCGTCTTAGCGAAGCGTAGCCCCAGCAAACCACCCTGTTTCATTTTTCTCGACGGGACTACGGCAGCCTACGGAGCGGCTGCCTTGTTCCAGTCTCCGGCGCGAACCACGATCATGTTGCTCGGGTTCAGATATTTCCGGAGCGCCGTGTTGACCTGCTCCGGGGTCAGCGCCGTGAGATCGGCATCGAGCTTGGCGTCGTAGGCCATCGTCCTTCCCGTAAACCTGCGGTCCACGAGCATCCCCATCAGCTCGGAGTCGTTGGCCCGGGCCTGCGATCGCGACTGCACGTAGCCGGTCTTGGCCGCGTCCACTTCCTCCTGGGTGAAGCCTTCCCGCACCGCGCGGTCCAGCTCCTCCCGGACCGCCGCCACCACGCGGTCCGCGTTCTGCGGCGCGTAGATGGCGAAGCCCTGGAAGATCGCGTACTCGTCCAGCGACTGCGCGGAGAAGCCCGACCCGACGCCGTAGCTGAGCCCGTCCCGCTGCCGCAGGCGCGTGGCGAGCCGCGAGTTCAGGAACCCGCCGCCGAGCATGTAGTTCGCCAGCAGCATCGCCGGATAATCCGCGTGCGCGTCGCTGAGCTTGATCGTCTGCGCCGACAGGTAGATCGCCTGCGCCTTGTCGGGCGTGAGAATGCTCGTCATCGCCGAGTCCGTCGGCGCGTACACGCGCACGAGTCGGCTGAACGGCTGCGGGCTGTTCCAGTTCCCGAACAGGCGGGTCAGAGCGGCACGCGTCTCGTCGGCGTCGAAATCACCGACGACCGCCACATCCGCGTGGCTCGCGCCCAGATACTCCGCATGGAAGCGGCGCAGGTCGTCGAGCGTGACCGCGTTGATGAGCGCCACGTTTTCATCCGGTGAGGCCGCGTACAGCAGGTGGCCCGGAGCCACCGGGTAGAGAGCACGCTGGAGCGCGATCGACGCGAGCACCTGCGGCTCGGACTTTCCGGCCTCGACGCTCGCCAGCCGCTCCTGCTTGAGCTTGGCGAACTCGTCCGCGTCGAACCGCGGCGAGCGAAGCTGCTGCGCCACGAGATCGAGCGTCGGCAGGAGATTCGGCCGCGTGGTCTCGACGCGCGTGATGACGTTGTTCCCGCCGCCGATGATGCTGACGTTCGCCTTCAGCTTGCTGAGCGAGTCCTGCACCTGCTCGCGCGTGAGGCTGGTGGTGCCGCGGGAGAGCATCGCCACCATGAGTGACGAGGCCGTGGACTTGTTCATCAGCGACTGCTCGGTTCCCTGGCGCAGGTACAGCGACGCAACTACGCGATCGCCGCGCGTGTCTTTCGGGAGCAGCGTGACTTCCGCGCCGTTGGCCAGGCGAAAATGCGTGACCCGGGCGTCGATGTTGCTGGGCGACGGGTCGAACTCCTCACCCTCCGCCACGGCAGTCCTGCCCTTGTAATCGGCTACCATCGCCGCCAAGTCGGTCACCGCCGGGATCTCCGCGCGGTCCGGAGCAGGCGTAGGCTGAAACATTCCGATCGTTCTGTTCGCGGGCTTGAGATAGGCCGCGGCTACACGCTGCACGTCCGCGGGCGTCACCTTCTCGACCCGATCCCTGTGCAGGAAGAACAGCTTCCAGTCGCCCATCGCGGCCCACTCGGTCAGCTCGTAGCCGACGCGCTCGGAGTTGTTCAACAGCAGCTCGACGTTCCGGAGCAGATCCGTCTTGGCGCGGTCGACTTCCGCGGCCGTGAACTCGGCCGAGCCGAGGTTGTCGAGCGTCGAGGTGAGAACCTTCCGCGCGGTGTCCATGCCCTGGTCCACGCGGAGCTGGGCGTAGTTGAACAGCAGCCCCGGCTCCTTCAGCTGAAACGCGAACGCGCCCGCGCTCGCGGCCAGTTTCGTGTCCACCAGCGCCTTGTACAGCCGGCCCGACGGGTTGTCGCCCAGCACGGAGCTCAGCACTTCGACGGCCGCGAAATCCGGGTGCGATCCGGCTGGCACGTGGTACGCCGCGAGCAGCAGCTGGAGATCTCCGACTCTGCGCACGACGGCCTCGCGCTCGCCGTCCTGCACGGGCTCAGCCGTGTATGTGGGGTACAGCAGATTCGCGTTCTCGAGCGAGCGGACCGGCTTCGGGATCACGCCGAACTTCTGCTCGATCAGCCGCAGTGTCTTCTCCGGCTCGAACTTTCCGGCCACGACGAGAATCGCGTTGTCGGGCTGGTAGTACTTCCGGTAGAACGCCTGCAGCCGCTCGATCGGCACGTTCTCGATGTCGGCTCGGTTTCCGATCGTCGAGCGGCCATAGCCATGCCAGAGGAAAGCAGTGGACATCGTGCGCTCGAGCGTGGCGCTGAAGGGGCTGTTCTCGCCGCCCTCGAACTCGTTCCGCACGACGGTGAACTCGCTCTCCAGGTCCTTCTTGGCGATGAAGCTGTTGACCATGCGGTCTGCTTCGAGATCCAGCGCCCAATCCAGATTCACATCGGTCGCGGGCACCGTCTCGAAATAGTTGGTGCGGTCGTACCACGTCGTCCCGTTGGGGCGCGAGCCGTGCTCGGTCAGCTCCTGCGGAATGTTCGGGTGCCGCGGCGTCCCCTTGAACACGAGGTGCTCGAGCAGGTGCGCCATGCCGGACTCGCCGTAGCCTTCGTGTCGCGAGCCGACGAGGTAGGTGATGTTCACCGTCACGGTCGGCTTGGACTGGTCGGGAACGAGCAGGATCCGGAGCCCGTTGGGGAGGGAATATTCGGAGATCCCTTCGACGGTGGTGACGAGTGTCGCCTTCGCCGGCTGCGCCTGCGCGAGAGATTCCAGGGGGAAGACGGCGACGAGGGAGAGCGCGAGCGATCCGAGGATCACCCGCCGGAACGACGGGGAGAACCGGTGCATTTGGTAAGACTCCCAAAGAAGACGAAATACAGATGTATATGACTTTACTACGTTGCAGCCCGGACTTGGTCCCGGCAAGAGGGTAGCTGTTGGCTGTTGGCTGTGGGCTATTGGCTTTCAGCCGTCAGCCAGCTGCTAGCTGCTAGCTGCTAGCTGCTAGCTGCCAACAGCCAATAGCTAACAGCTGCTTTTATTGGCTTGTATCTTGCCCCGACCCCCTGGGCAGGGGTGCACCTACTTAATGACCAACTCTCCGCTTCCTCACGTTCTAGTCGTGGACGATAATCACGACAACGCGAACATCATTCGCGATTACCTCAAGGCATGCGGTTACCCCATAACCGTCGCCTATGGCGGGGAAGAAGCGCTCGAAATATTCGAGCGCGAGCACCCGTCCATCGTCCTGCTCGACGTGATGATGCCCGGGCGCGATGGGTGGGAGGTCTGCCGGGAGATGAAGCAGAACAGCGACGCCGCGCACCCGGTGCGCGTGATCATGGTCACGGCGCTACATGACTGGACCAACAAGCGGCAGGCCATCCAGACGGGCGCCGACGATTTCGTCGAAAAACCCTTCGAGCTCTCCAAGCTCGCGGACACGGTGGAGCGCAATGCGCGGATGCTGTCGCCGGGCCGGTAGATGGAGACCGAGCACCTACTCTACGACGGCGTAACCGGACTCCCCACTCTCCAGGCAGCCGTCGAGAGCATGCGGCGCGCGATCGTCGAGCGCGGCGAGCTACTGATCCTGTACTTCAACTTCAGCCGCTACTCCAAGATCGAGGAGATCTACGGCTGGGAGAAGCTCGACGCCGTGCTCGCGACCACCGCGGCCGCGATGCGGGCGTACCTGCACGACAGCCCGCTCCGCTCTTCCCGCGTCATGGTCAGGTTCACCAAC
The DNA here is from genome assembly GCA_964350145.1 of uncultured Gemmatimonadaceae bacterium. Classification (GTDB taxonomy): domain Bacteria; phylum Gemmatimonadota; class Gemmatimonadetes; order Gemmatimonadales; family Gemmatimonadaceae; genus JACDCY01. The sequence goes on along the minus strand of CAYGJL010000036.1, from coordinate 22,414 downwards.
GACGACGACTTCGTGTTCTTCCACATCCCGGAGCCGGGATTCGAGGCGGCGAGCGACGAGCAGATCACTGAGATCATCAGCGGGCTGCAGAAGCACGTCTCGGAGAGAATGGAAGCGGTGCACGGCGAGGACATCGCGTCGCTCTTCGACATATACGCGGGCCGCGCGCACGTCATGGTCAATCCCAAGTTCCGCCTGGAGCGGCAGATATACCGCGGCGTGCGCCAGGCGGTGCTCTCCTCGCAGAGCGTCGAAGCGCGGGAGACGGTCAAGAAGCTGGAGGATCTCCGCGAGAGCATCCGGACGCGCGGCGTGTACGCGGACTATCATCCCATCGTGGTGGCCGAGACCGGCGAGATATTCGGCTACGAGGCGCTCGCCCGTGGGATGATGCGCAGCATGCGCAGCCCCGAAGTGATGTTCGAGGTCGCGGCGCGGGGCGATCTGCTCTGGGAGCTGAGCCGCATCTGCCGCGCGCGCGCCATCGAGGGGATGAAGCACCGCTTCGACCAGGGCGAGCTGCTCTTCCTCAACGTGGACCCCGGAGACTTCGCCGATCCGACGTTCACCCCCGAGCAACTCAACGCGCCGGATCCGAAGCGCGTTGTGATCGAGATCACCGAGCGCACCGCGATCAAGGATTACCCAAAGTTCCGGAACCGGCTGCAAGCCTTCCGCGACGCGGGCTTCCGCTTCGCGGTAGACGACGCCGGCAGCGGCTACGCCGGACTGGGGTCCATCGCCAACCTCGAGCCCGACTTCATCAAGCTCGACATCTCGCTGATCAACGGCATTGACGAGAACTTCATCAAGCAAAACCTGGTCGAGACGATGATCAGGTTCGCGAACGATCAGGGCGCGCAGGTCATAGCGGAGGGCGTGGAGACGGCGGCGGAGCTGGCGATCCTGAAATCACTTGGCGTGCATCTGGTGCAGGGATTCTTTCTGCACCCCGCGGGCGCTCCGAGCCACACGCCGGAGCATCAACCCGTGCCGGGCATTCCGCCGGGTGCTGCTGCGACTCAACCCGGCAAGGGCGGCGCGGACACGAGGGCGGTCAGGAGCGCGTAGGTCCGCTCCGAAGCGCCGGCTTCCTCATTGACGACCGCGAGCGCATTGGCGCCCGCGGTTTTTCTTTTCGCCTCGGGCAGCCACGCGGTAACCGCGCGCTCCAGAGAAGCGGCATTGTCGATGGCCGCGGCGCCGCCCGCCGCGAGCAGCAGCTCCGCGTCGCGCCGGCGCGCGTGCGTCGCCCCGTAAATCACGGGAACGCCGAACGCCGCGGGTTCGATCACCGAGTGCAGGCCCGCGCGGTGCAGTCCCCCTCCGACGTAGGCGACGTCGGCGACTGCGTAGATGTCGCCCAGGACTCCGTACCGGTCCACGATGATCACCTCGGCGCTGGTGGCACCCGCCTCGCTGAGCCGCGCGAGCTTGTACGACGGCCGGGCCCACGCCTCGATCGCGCCGAGCTGCCGGTCGGACAGGTCGTGCGGCGCGATGATGAGTCGCGCCTTCGAGTCGCGCTGCCTGATCCGCTCCCAGGCGGGGAAGAGCACGCGGTTGTCCGCCGGCCAGGTTGAACCCGCCACTAGCGTGAACCGGGTGGACGCCAGCCCTTCGACGACGCGCGATCGGCGCGCCGCGGCGCGCGCGATCACCTGGTCGTAGCTCGTGTCTCCGGTGACGTCTATGCGCCCGCGCGGAATCCCCGCGGCCGCGAACCGCTCGGCGTCGTCGGCCGAGGCCGCTCCGATCGCGTCGAGCGCGAGATAGGCGTCACGCGCGAGCGCTCCGCCGATGCCCGAAAGGCGCCGCGAGCCGGGAGAAAGCGTTCCACTGATGAGCGCCAGCGTGACTCTTCTCAGTCTGGCGCGCTCCACCAGGACTGGCCAGACGTCGAGCTTGCTGAACACCAGCAACGTTGGCCGCACCGCGTCGAGCGCGGCGTCCATGTCCGCGGCGTTGTCGAAGGGCAGGTAATCCGCGAAGTCCGCGTCGAGACTCCCGGCGAGCTGTTTTCCGCTCGGCGAGAAGAAGGTGTAGACGATCTGGGCATCGGGCCGCCGCGCGCGCAACAGCGCGATAACGGGCCTGGCCTGGAGACCCTCGCCTACCGAAGCGGCGTGGATCCAAACCAGCGGTCGCGAGCAGTCACGCGACGTGTTCGCCCATTCGGCGTATCGCTTTGTCAGGCCGCGGCGCGCGCGCAGGGCGGCGAGCGCGCGCGACTTTCCCGGCGGAGCGAGCAGTGGCACGGCGCGGCTGAGCTGTCCCGCGGCACCATAGAGCAGCCGCGCCGCGCGGTTCATTGCGTTACGGCTGAGGGGCCAGGACCGAGTCGATGAGGCGCCGGAACTCTTCGATGGGTGCTGCACCGCGCATGAGCTGCTGGCTGATGATGAAAGTCGGAGTCGAATTCACGCCCGCGGCGAGCGCGCGGTCGCGGTCGGCTTCGATGAGCGAATCCATCACGTCCGACGAGAAGCAGCCGCGCCACTCCTCGATCCGCACTCCCGCGGTGCGCGCGATGGATTCGAAGAGGGGAGCTGCGTCCGGGGCCGCCGCCCAGCGCTCCTGCGTCTCGAAGATCGCGTCGTGCACCGGCCAGAACCGCCCCTGCGCTCCGGCGCACATGGCGGCGCGGGACGCCGCCATCGCGTGACGGTGCTGCTCCAGCGGAAAATTGACGAACGCGAGCTTCACCTTGCCGGTACGCACGTACTCGGCGCGGAGCGCCTCGTGAGTGTTGCGCTGCCACTCGGCGCAGTACGGGCACTGAAAATCGCTGATGTCGATCACCCACACCGGCGCGGCGGAATCGCCCTCGATTCTGCTGCGATCCGCGAGCATCCGCAGGGTGTCGTCGCGCGAGACGAGCTCAGCCGCGGCTGCGGGCGCACCGCGCTGCGGCTCGGGAGGGCGAGTGCAGGCGGTCGCCGCAAGCGCGATGAGTGTCAGGGAAACGCGGGCGGGATGCATCACGTAAGGTCGGGCGAGACGGGGCGCGGGGCAAGTGGGCGCCTCCGGGGGGCAGAGTGATCCGTTGTGCGAACGGCAATCAGGCTCGCCCGGTCGGCATCGTAGCGTCATGGCTAGCGTAGTGCGTTACCCGTTTTTCCGTCGTTTTGTTTTCCCGTTTACAATCCTGATTACGGCCTTACGCAAAACGCGACTACGGGCAACGCATTACGCTAGCCATGGCAAGAGAGGCAGCAAGCGCGCGTGATATCTTTTTCAATGGTCCTCAGTCCTCAGTCCTCAGTCCTCAGTCAACAGCCAAATAACTTGACCTTCCCGCTTCTCGCCTTCGCTGTCCTGCAGGCCTTCCAGATCCCGGCCCCCACCGGTCTGGTGAACGATTTCGCCAACGTCATTCCCGCCGCGCAGGAACAGCGGATCGCGCGGATCGCGGAAGACGTCCGCGCCAAGTCGCGCGGCGAGATCGCGGTCGTCACGCTGGCGAGCATCGGCGACCGCGACGTCACCGAGATCGCGCTGCGGATCGGTCGCGAGTGGCGCGTGGGCAAGATCGGGGATCCGGGTGACCCGACCAGGAACGCCGGTGTCGTCGTGCTCATCGTGCCCAAGGAGACCAGCGCGGACAGGCGCGGGCGCTGCCGAATCGAGACGGGTACCGGAGCGGAGGGATTCATCACGGACGCGACGGCCGGCGAGATATGCCGGAGCGCGACGCCGCTGTTTGCCGCGCGGGACTATGGCAGCGGGATCGAGCTGGTGACGTTCGCCGTGGCGGAGCGGTTCGCCGCCGAGTTCGGGTTTCGCGTGGACACTTCGCTCGCGTCTCCCGCGGTCGCGGCCAGGCGCGCGCCGCGCGACGAGCCGTTTCCCATCGGACAGATCATATTCATGCTGGTGCTGATCATGGTGATCAGCCGGATGAGCCGCGGCGGTCGCGGCGGTCGCGGTGGTCGCGGTAGAAGGAGAAGTACCTGGTTGCCGGTGCCGATCTTTCTCCCCACCGGCCGCGGCGGCTGGGGCGGTCGCGGCGGTTTTGGCGGCGGCTTTGGTGGTGGTGGCGGCTTCGGTGGGTTCGGTGGCGGCGGTGGGTTCGGCGGCGGCGGCGGGGGGTCTAGCTGGTGACTCGTGACTGGTGACTAGTGACTAGTGAAAAACAACATCACTCAGTCCGCGATAAACGGGACATTTCAATCATCATGTCATGCCAGCAACCAACCAGTCGTTACTTGTCACCAGTCACTAGTCACTAGTCACCTTTCATGTCTCTTGACGAACTAGTCTCTCAATTACGCGCCGCCTACGGCCCCGCACTCCGCGCGGTCGTGCTGTACGGCTCCACGGTCGCGGGCGAGCGTATCCCACGCCGGTCGGACTCCAACGTGCTGCTGGTCGTGAGCGAGCTTCCGCTCGAGACGCTGCGGGCGGCAGCGGCGGTGACGAAGGCGTGGGTAGCGGACGGGAATCCGCCACCGATGATTTTCACCGAGCGCGAGTGGCGCTCGTCGGCGGACGTTTTTCCGATGGAATACGCCGACATCCTCGAGCGGAACCGGGTGCTGTTCGGCGACGACGTCTTCGCCGGGATCAGCGTTTCGCCGGAGCACCTGCGCCTGCAGGTCGAGCAGGAGGCGATGGGCGCGCTGTTGCATCTTCGGCAGTCGGTCTTCGGCGCGAGCGCGAACACCCGCGCGCAGATCGAGATCCTGGAGCGGAGCCTGAGCAAGCTCATGATCCTGCTGCGGGCCGTCGTCCGGCTGCACGGCGACACGCCGCCGACCGATTACGAGGCGCTCAGCCGGATGGTCGCGGACCGGTCGGGGTTCGACGCGGAAGCGCTCGTGCGGGTGGTGCGGCACGTGCGGGGGCAAGCCAGGATTCGCGCGGGCGAGGCGGCGAAAGCGCTGGGGGATTATCTGCTCGCGGTCGAGCATCTGGCGCATCATTTGGACAGGTTCGATCGTGGGAGCTGAACAGCCGTACGTCCTGCGTGCTGCGGCCTGCGCCCTCGCAGGGATTCGGGTGAGCGAATGCCATCGGCGTGCCGCGCACGGCGACGCAGTTTGCAGTTGTCAGTGGTACGACACAAACCCTGAATGCGGCACGTTCTGTCCAGGGCGCAGGCCGCAGGACGTAGCACGCAGCGTAGTTCTGCTCATAACTCATAACCGGAACCTGGGATGAACATCTCGAAACTGTACCTGGCGGCTGTGATCCCGCTGGCCCTCACCGGCTGCGGCTACAACACGATCCAACGCCACGACGAGCAGGCCGCGCAGGCCAGGCAGCAGATCGACGTCCAGCTCCAGCGCCGCGCCGATCTCGTGCCGAACCTGGTCGCGACGGTGCGCGGGTACGCGCAGCAGGAAGAGACGATCTTCATCGAGGTCGCGCGCGCCCGCTCGGGACTGCTCAACGCGATCCGGTCGGGCGGCGCGGCGGAGGCGGCTGCGGCGAACGCGGAGCTTACCGGCGCGCTCGGACGGTTGCTCGTGACGGTGGAGAACTATCCGCAGCTCAAGTCCGACCAGAACTTTCTGCGTCTGCAGGACGAGCTCGCCGGCACCGAAAACCGGATTGCCGTGGCGCGGACGGACTACAACGCGGCCGTGAACCAGTACAACGCGTACATCCGGACGCTGCCGCAGAAGCTCACCGCGATGGTCACGGGCGCGAAGCCGCGCGAGTACTTCAACGCGCCTACCGAAGTGGCAACGCCGCCGCTAGTGGACTTCTCGCGACCTTCGTCCCCGTAGGGCTGATTTCCGGCCGAGCGGCCCGCTCGCGAACATATGCATCAGGTGCCTCCCTCTTGTGCAATCTGAGGCAGGGCACAATATAAATAGGAAGGGGAGGACGGCTTAGGAGTGGATTGACCCGAGCCTGGGTCAGGTTTCAGCCTCTCGGTCGCCGTTCAGTCTCCGCATTCCGGGAACTGACCCGGAATGACTTCGGTCGCCGCACCGAGAGAACCAGGTGGCGGCAAAAAGGAGGGCGGTATGAAAGGCATACGCTCGTACTTTGTACTACTGGCGGTCTTCCTTGTCTTGCCCGGCCTGGCGGCCGCGCAGCAGGGGGCCACGATCACCGGTGTCGTTCGAACCGAGGCCGGCGCACCCCTTCCCAGCGTGTCGGTCTTGCTGGAAGGAACGAACATCGGGGCGCAGACCCGGGACGACGGCACGTACTCGATCAGCGTGCCGGCAACGTCGGTGAATGGGCAGTCGGCCAGGCTGATCGCCCGTCGCATTGGATACCGGCAGGGGTCGGCGACCATCACGCTTGCAGCCGGTACGATCCGCCAGGACTTCACGCTGACGTCCACCGCGACCCAGCTCTCAGAGGTCGTTGTGACGGCACTCGGGGCGCGAGTAGAGAAAAGTAGGCTGGGCACCGCGCAGCAGCAGGTCACGGCCACCCAGCTCAACGAGACGCGCGCGCAGAACGTCATGCAGCAGATCCAGGGAAAGGTGTCCGGTGTGCAGATCACCGCAGGCGGTACGCAGGGTGGTTCGACCAACATCATCATCCGCGGCCAGAACTCGATCACCGGCAATAACCAGCCGCTGTTCATCGTTGACGGCGTAGCGGTTTCCAATGCCAACCGCGGAGGTGCTCCGTTCGTTGGCGCCGGTACCAGTTACGACTACGGCAACGCGATGAGCGACCTCAATTCCGATGACATCGAGTCGCTGACCGTGCTCAAGGGGCCGAATGCGGCCGCTATCTACGGCTCCCGGGCCGCGAACGGTGTCGTGCTGATCCAGACGAGAAGAGGCCGCAACACTGGCGGCCGGGTTCTCACGGAGATCAACACCAATCTCACGTTTGAGGACTTCGCGGTGTTCCCGAAGTTCCAGAACCTGTATGGCCAGGGTTCCGGAGGGCAGTTCGAGTGGTACGACGGGAATTACGGCGGCAACAATGATGGCGTTGACGAAAGTTGGGGTCCGAGACTGGACGGACGCCTGATCTGCCAGTTCACGAGTCCCGGTGCCGGCACGGACAATTGCCAACCGACTCCCTGGGTTGCCCACCCGGACAACGTCAAATCCTTCTTCCAGACCGGAGTTACCGCTTCGACGACCGTCGGCGTGAGCGGAGGCACCGATCGCGCCTACGGACGGCTCTCGTTAGGCGCGGATAACATCCGCGGTATTTTCCCGGAGAATCTCTTCCAGCGCCGCACCGCCACGCTCAGCGGCACTTTCTTGGCGAGCGGGCGGGCCTCCATGGATGGTTCCGTTCAGTACATCCGCAATTCCGGTCGTAACCGTCCTGGCGTGGGCTATTCAGGTGTGAATCCGCTCCAGTCGATGTTCAACTGGTTCGGCCGGCAGGTGGATATGGCCGCGCTCAGGGACTACTCGAAAGGCGGCGCCGCTAACGGCGGTCCTGCCAACGCGGAGTTCAACTGGAATTACAGCTATCACAACAATCCGTTCTGGCAGATGGCGGAGAGCCCGACGGTGGACGATCGCGACCGGGTGATCGGTTCGGTCGCCCTGAATTACCGGCTTGCCGAAGGGGTGAATGCGCAACTGCGCACTGGTTCCGATATCTACCGGTTTGGAGTCCAGCAGCTCTACGGTGAGCGCGCCCAGAGCTTCGTGGATTGGACCTACGCCGGCGGATTCCGCTTCCTCAATGACTACAGAAACGACAACAACACCGACCTGACGCTTACCGGCACGCGATTGCTCACCAATTGGCTGGAAGTGAACGCCGTCGCTGGCGGCAACCTGCGCCGGGAGTACTTCAGCAGCAATTTCCAGCAGACTCCGGGTATTGTAGTACCCGGGGTTTACAACCCATCCAACGCTGCCATCGCACCATCTGTCGGCCAGACCATTCAGCGCCGGCAGGTGCGGGGCATCTACGGCTCCGCGGCCTTCACCGTGAATCGCTGGTGGTCGGTGGAAGCAACGGCGCGCAACGACTGGTCGTCCACGCTGCCGGAGGGCGAGAATTCGTATTTCTATCCGTCGGTAAACACTTCTGTCGTCCTTACCGACGCTGTTCCCAGCCTTCAGTCGCGGTTTCTCAGCTCCCTTAAGCTGCGCGCTGCGGCAGCGCGCGTAGGCAGCGATGCGCCCGTGTATTCGCTCTCGCCTGTCTTTCTGGGCTCTTCGAATAAGTTCGGCTCGCAGCCGCAGTTCAGTCTGGATCCGACGCTCGCCAATGCGAATCTGAAGCCCGAAATCACGCGGTCGGACGAGATTGGGGCCGAGATGGGACTCTTCGATAATCGCGTGACGCTGGACGCCAGCTACTACTCGAAATCCACGCGCAACCAGATTTTCGACGTCGAGGTTTCCCCGGCGAGCGGTTTCAACAGGAAATGGATCAATGCCGGTGAAATCACCAACAAGGGTCTTGAGGCGCTGCTTGGCGTTACCCTGTTGCGGAGTCCCACCGGACTGAGCTGGAACACGACCTTCACTTACGCTCGCAACCGAAGCATGGTTGTGGAGCTCGCAGAGGACGTGGACGCGATACTCCTGCAGAGCGGTGGCTTCGGCGAGGTCAGAGTCGAGGCGCGCGTAGGAGAGCCATACGGCGTGATTCGCGGCTACAAATTCCGGCGCGATTCAGTCTCCGGTAAGCTTATAACCTCGGGCGGCCGTCCGATGAGACAGTCCGCTCTCTCTTCGCTCGGCAGTATTCAGCCGAACTGGACCGGCGGATGGGCGAACCAGTTGAGCTATGGCAATTTCTCTTTGAGCTCGCTGCTCGACATCAAGCGCGGCGGGAAGCTGTACAGTGTGACGCAGATGTTCGGCGAGTATGCCGGAGTTCTGGAGAGCTCGCTGCGAGGGCGGGAGGATGACTTCGACAGCCCGGGGATCGTGGTGGACGGCATCGACGTCGTTACCGGTCAGCCCAACACAACGAGGATCACAGCCGAGCGGTACTTCCACGGCCTGTTCGGTCGCACGGAGAATTACGTGTATGACGCGAGCTACGTGAAGCTGCGCGAGCTCCGCCTTACGTACAACATGCCGGGAAGCTGGGCCAGCAGGATCCTGGGTGCGCGCGCAGCCAGTATCGCCGTCACCGGCCGTAACCTCAAGATGTGGACGCGGGTTCCGAACATCGACCCTGAATTCGCCTACAGCAGCAGCAACGCCCAGGGCATCGAGGTCAACATGTCGCCCAATCCGCGCAGTATCGGCATCAATCTCCGCATCGTTCCATGACGACACCCTCACGAGAGAGACCAAATACAATGCGATATAGAAGGCTTGGACTCGCCGGTCTTGGTGTTGCGGCAGTGCTCGGCTTGAGTGCCTGCAACGCTGACGACCTCGTGCGGGTCAATGAGGATCCAAACAACCCGACTTCTGCCCCGCCGCAGCCTGTGTTCACCTTTTCCACGCGCATAGCGATGCAGCGATTTTATGGCAGGACGCCGATGAACATGACGGGTCCGGTGCTGACAACGCAGCATCTGGCTGAAAGCCAGTACACGGACGAGGATATCTACCAGCGGCTCGATGGCACGGTTACCGACGGCAGCTTCGTTGGCGCGTACACCGCGGAGTTGAGCAATTTCCAGGCGGTCATCGATGCCGGAAGGGCGGCTGGCGAACCCCTCCTCTGGGGGCCTGCTCAGGTGATGCGCAGCCTGATATTCGGATATGTCACGGACGTGTGGGGGGACGTTCCTTATTCCCAGGCGCTCAAGTTACAGGCCGAGGAGCCCATCGCCAGCCCGGCGTACGACCCGCAGAAGGACATTTACGCCGGCCTGTTCAAGGATCTGGCCGAGGCGGTCACTGCCATGTCTGCGGGCGGCGTGCAGAATCTCGGCGGCGCCGATCCGATCTATGGCGGAGGCGGTCTCCAGTGGCAGCGGTTCGGCAACTCGCTCCGCGCGCGGTACGCCATGCGCCTGGCGAACGTGGATCCGACTACTGCACGGGCGGAGTTGAACGCGGCAATCAATGCACCCGGCGGCTTGCTGCAGTCCAATGCCGGTAATGCCCAGATAGAATGGCCGGGAGATGGCGTGTACGACAACCCCTGGTCAGCGAACAACAAGTCGCGAGACGATCACCGTCTGTCCAAGAGCCTGATGGATCAGATGGTGCCTTTCAACGACCCTCGCGTGCCGGTGTATGCGCAGCCGACCCAGTGTTTTACGCAACCGAATGCCCCAGGTTGTCCGGCCAGCCCGCCGCAGTACGCCGGTTTGCAGAATGCGTTGACCTCGGATGAGTCAGCCACCCTTGGGAAGGTTGCTTCCCGTCCTGGGGAGGTATTTTATTCGACTCCTGACTTCTGCATCAATTGCCCATCCCTTCCGGGAGCGAGCTTCCCGAGCTTCATACAGACTTATGCGGAGGTCTCGTTCATTCTGGCGGAGGCGGCACAGCGCGGTTGGGTCGGCGGCAGCGCGGCATCCTACTATGAGCAGGGGATTCGTGCGTCCATGGAGCAGTGGGGCGTCACGAATCCGGCTGCAATAAATGCCTTCCTGGCAAACTCGGCGGTCGCCTATCAAGGGGGCACGGCGGGCCTCAGGCAGATCGCGCTGCAGAAGTGGATTGCACTGTTTACCGACGGCATACAGGCCTGGTCGGAGTGGCGACGCACATGCGTACCCCAGACGGTGAAGCCGGGGCCGGCGGCCATTATCAATACCGTGCCCAGACGGTATCAGTACTCGGTCCGTGAAAAGTCCGTAAACACGGCTAACGTAAACGCGGCCATTGCGCGGCAGGGACCGGACGAGTTCACGACCCGGTTTTACTGGGATTCGAATCCAACCGCGGCCCCGACGTATCCCGGAGCTAGCTGCGGCGTGCGGTAAGACTGCAACGTTTCAAACAGGAAAGCCCCTTCTTAATGAAGGGGCTTTTTTGTTGGGCGGATTACCTTGCCTTACCCAGGAGCCGCGCACCCTCAGCGGGTCCACACCAGAATCATCCCACACAACCGGTTGCCTCGCTCCATGTACTGCGCCGGCACCCCGGCGGATGACGGATAAAACTCGATCGCTCCTATGTCTCCAGGCCGTATGACCTCGTCCAGCTCGGCGCCGGGGACGCGCTGTCCGTCCACGCGGACCATCGGCTGGCAGCCGCGAATGCGGATCGCGTTACCAGGGGACGCGGCCAGAATCCTAACGCCGGGCACGGTGCGAAAGAGATCGCTGGGGTTGGGAGGGCCCAGCCGTAGGATGTCCTTGTGCTCCAGGAAATGCCCGAACGACGCGCGCTGCTGCCGGCGCTCGTAGAAGCCGCGATACCGGCTGTCGGAGGAGTCGGCGTTGATCTCAACTTCCGCCAGCTGCGACGGTAGCTCGACCAGCACGATCTCGCGGACACTCGGGTGGCCCCCAGGTCCGACCACCAGCTCCACGGTCTGGGCGGCGTACCCAAGGCGGCGGAAGTGCAGCAGTATCGGTCCAGCCGCCACGCGTCCGAACCTGAACCGGCCATCGTCGCCGGACAGAACCGTGTGGACGACAACCGCGTCGCGTATCAAGACTACCTCTACCTGGCCCAGGGGCCGGCCCGAGCCGTCGAGAATGCTGCCTTTGAGCTCGTAGGCCGCCGCGGGCGCGGCGGGTGTTGCCTGACCTGAGAGAGGCGGGGCAGCGATGGCCGTCGCCAACGCTACCGCGCCGAGAATCCGCGCACTCATCACTACCTCCGCCGGTGCTTCTTCTCCATCGTCGCGACCGGCCCAGTGACTGTCAAGAGCGGGGTTATCGGGATCCCGCGAAGGATCGTTGGACGCACGGCCGGGCCCGCCATAGGTTGCGGAAAACGCCGAGGTCTTATCCACTCCGGCAGACGTTGCCGCCAACCAGTCGGAGCATGCCATGTCGAGTCGTCGGAACTTCGCGGTTGTCGCCCTCTGTTTGATCGCCACAGCCTGCGCTTCTTCACCGTCAGGCGTCGACACAGCCGGTCCGAGCCGGTCGCGCAACTTCATCCCTCAGGAAGAGATCAGCGGCGCGGTCTCGGGCACGGGCACCGCCCTCGATGCGGTGCGTGTGCTGCGTCCGATTTGGTTGGTCAAGCGCGGCCCGCAGAGCATCAGCTACGAAGCCGACATCTGGGTGTATGTGGGAACGGCACGGCTGGGCGGAGTCGAGTCCTTGCGGGAGATCGCCGCAGCAAACGTCGCCTGGATGGAGTTCTTGGATCCCGCCGCGGCCACCAATCGTTATGGGGCCGGTCACCCCTACGGGGCGATCGTCGTGTCTATGACCGATCCGGCTGCGCGGAGGTAGGAGAAGGCGCCTCTTTCGGGAAGAGCGGCGGCCCTTTCGCCACCCTCCACCCGCTCGGATCGATCCTCTCGACCTCCGCGAACCGCACCGCGGCCACGTCGCCCGGCGCGCCGAGCGAGCGCCACAGCTCCTGCGATTTCGCCGGCATGAACGGCGCCAGGTGCACCGCGTGGCGGGCAAGCTGCCGGATGAGCGACGCGAGCACGCCGCCGAGCTCGTCGCCCTTCGCCGGATCCTTCGCGAGCTTCCACGGCGCCTGCCGGTCGACGAACTCGTTGCCGCGCGCGACCGTGGCCCAGACGCTCTTGAGCGCTTCGTGCAGCAGGTATCCGCGCGAGCCGTCCATAGCCGAGTGGTACGCGGCGTAGTCCCGCGCGTCCGCGGCGTCCACGTCGTTGGACGCGCCGGCCGGAACGACCCCACCGCAGTATTTCTCGACCATCGCGACGGTGCGGCTCGCGAGGTTCCCCAGAGCATTCGCCAGCTCCGAGTTGTACCGCTCCTCGAACCGCTCCCAGGAAAACGAGCCGTCCGCATCGAACGGGATCTCCCGCAGGAGGTAGTACCGCAGCGCGTCGGCGCCGTAGCGATCGATCGCTTCGTCCAGGTCCAACCGGACGCCGGATGATTTGCTGAACCGCTCACCGCCCAGCAGCACGAAGCCGTGCGCCCACACCCGCTCGGGCAGCGGCAGCTCCGCAGCCTGCAGCATCGCCGGCCATACGACTGCATGCAGCCGCGTGATGTCCTTGCCCACCACGTGCAGCTGCGCCGGCCAGCGGTCGCGATACGCAGCGTCCGGGTAGCCCGTCGCAGTCAGATAATTGGGCAGGGCGTCGAACCAGACCCACGTGCCCTGCTCGGCCGCGCCGGGATCGGCGGACTGCAGCGGGAAGGGAATCGCCCAGGTAAGCCGCGCGCGCGAGATCGAAATGTCTTCCAGCCCCTGCTCGAGCAGCGAGCGGATCTCGTTGCGCCGCGTCTCGGGCTGAAGGAACTCGCGCCGCTCTTCGATCAGCCGCGTGAGGAACTCGGCGTACTTCGTGAGCCGGAAGAACCAGTTGCGCTCCTCGGTCCATTCCAGCTCGCGCGTCGGATGCTCGACGCAGCGCCCGTCCACGATCTCGTTGTCGCGCTTGAACAGCTCGCAGCCCACGCAATACCAGCCCTCGTAGCTCTTCTCGTAGAAATCGTCCGGGTTGTTATCGTGGATGCGCTTGATGAGCGCGCGCACGCCGGTCCGGTGCGCGGCGTCGGTGGTGCGGATGAACTGATCGTGCGAGATGTCCAACCGCCGCCACATCGCCAGGAACTTCGCGGCGATATCGTCCACGAACTCCTGCGGGGGAATGCCGCGATCGGATGCGGCCTGCGCGACCTTCTGCCCGTGCTCGTCCATCCCAATGAGGAAGTGGACATCGTCGCCGCGCATGCGGTGGTACCGCGCGATCACGTCCGCGCCGATCTTCTCGAAGGCGTGACCATGATGCGGATCGCCGTTGGCGTAGTCTATGGCGGTGGTGACGTAGAATGCCGTCACTCAACCGCCTTGCTTTGGGCCGCGATTCTTGCGACCGCCGCGGCGACCCCGCCGCCTTCGCCGCGCAGTTTGCGCGGCATCGTCACCGGCTTCTGCCGCCGGCTGCGCGGCTCCCTCCGGCGCTTCGGCGCCGCCGGCCGGCTCGGCGGGCCCGCTCTCTTCGGCGACCAGCTCTTCCACGAGCGCGAGATCGTCCGCGACCTCGGCCGTCTCCATCGCTTCCGCCGTGGCCGTCGCCGCGGATGGCGGCAGGAATCCCGTCTCGAGCGAGAACTCGGCGAGCGGGAGGACGCGCTGCTCACCTTCGGCGGCGCGGAGCGTGACGCGCTCCTGGAAGATGTCGTTCGCGATCACTTTCTCTTCACCCTTGGAGGTCTTGAACGTGCGCCCCTCCTTCGGGAAGCGCTTGCGCGCCGTCACGTACATCTCGTGCTCGTATCGCAGGCAGCACATCAGCCGGCCGCACGCGCCCGAGATCTGTGACGGGTTCAGCGACAACCGCTGGTCTTTGGCTACGCCGAGGTTGACCGGGCGCAGCTCGGGCAGCCACGACGCCGAGCAGTACTGCCGGCCACAGCGGCCGATACCGTCCAGCCGCTTGGCTTCGTCGCGCACGCCGATCTGCTTCAGCTCGATGCGAGTCTTGAACAGCGACGCGAGGTCGCGCACGAGGGTGCGGAAGTCCACGCGTTTCTCCGCCGTGAAGTACAGCGTGAGCTTGCGCCTGTCCCACTGCCACTCCGCGTCCGAGATCTTCATCTGGAGCCCGGCGCCCCGCACCTTGTCCGCTGCCTGCCGGCGTGCATCGGCGCTGAGCTTGCGCATGCTGCCCGCCTGGCGCACGTCGGCTTCGCTCGCGAGTCGCAGCGCGCGCCGCGCCGGCGCAACGGGCTCGTTGCTCCCGGACGAATGGCCACAGCCGTGCGCGCAGCCGCGGTTGCGCTTCTCCGCCAGCTCGCCGGTAGCGTGCACGTAGCCGAAGTCCTCGCCGCGATCGACGTCCACGATGATCGGCGCCTTGAGCGGGGGCGGCTCGGATTCCGGCCACTCGAAGAACTCCTTGCGATTGCCGGGGAAGGCGACTTCGATGAGATGAGTCATTTGCAAGCGGTGACTAGTGACTAGTGACTAGTGTAAGCGGAACGACAGGAAAAGCTCGGCATGGGGTAGTTGTTGTTACTAGTCACTAGTCACTAGTCACTAGTCACTTCTACTCGCTCCACTGCCCGATCCGCAGAAACTTCTGCCGCCGCCGGCGCACGAGCTTCTCCGGCCGGTACTTGCGCAGCTCCTCGAGGTGGCGCAGCAGCGCCTCCTGCACCGACGCCGCGGTCGCTTCGTGGTCGGCGTGCGCCCCGCCGGCCGGCTCCGGAATGATCTCGTCGATCACCTTGAGCGGGAGGAGGTCGGGCGCCGTGATCCGCAGGGCGGAAGCCGCGCGGTCGCGCAGCTCCTGGTTCTTTCCATCCGCCTTCCACAGGATCGCCGCGCAGCCCTCGACCGTGATCACCGAGTAGACCGCGTTCTCCAGCATCAGCACGCGGTCCGCGACGGCGAGTGCCAGCGCGCCGCCCGAGCCGCCTTCGCCGATGATGGTGGTCACGATCGGCACCATGAGCTGGCTCATCTCGAGCAGGTTGCGGGCGATCGCTTCCGACTGGCCCCGCTCCTCCGCACCCAGTCCGGCCCAGGCTCCGGGAGTGTCCACGAACGTCAGCACCGGGACGTGGAACTTCTCGGCCAGCTTCATCAGGCGGAGCGCCTTGCGGTATCCCTCTGGGTGCGGCATTCCGAAGTTGCGCTTGAGATTCTCCTTGGTGTCGCGGCCGCGCTGATGCCCGATGATCATCACCGTCTCGCCGTCGAGCCGGGCCCAGCCGCCGATGATAGCGGCGTCGTCGCGGAACGCGCGATCGCCGTGCAGCTCGATGAAGTCGGTGAAGATCAGCCGGATGTAATCCTCGGTGAACGGGCGCTTGCTGCTCCGCGCCACCTGCACGCGCTGAATCGGCGTGAGGGTGCGGTACACCTCGGCGCGCATCTCCGCGAGCTTGGATTCCAGCGTGGAGATTTCCTCGTCTCCGTTCACCTGGCCGTCCCCGGCCGCCTTTCGCAGGTCTTCGATCCGCCGCTCCAGCTCCGCGATCGGCTTCTCGAACTCCAGACTCACTCCCGTCATGCGCTGGCCCGGACGACCTTGACGCGGTCGCTGCCGACGAGCGCCCGCAGCTCGGAGATGGACGGGCCGTCGGCTGAAATAGTGAACGTGCGCGACCTGAACGCCGCGCGCTCACCGTTGCCGTCGCTCCAGCGGATCTCGACCGGCGCCGAGCCCGGATGATGGCTGATCACCTCGCGCAGCTCGTCGGCCAGCGCGGGCGTCGCGTGCTGCCCCAGCGTCAGGTCGAGCTGCACGGCCACCTGGCCATCGGCCCGCAGATCGGTCATCGGCTTCACCGACTCCACGACGAAGAGCGGATTGTCCGCGGTCTGATCGCGCCGCGCGTACGCACCGCGCAGGACAACGGGCACGTCGGTCCGGAGCTGCGTGGAAAGCGAGGCCCATTTCTCGGGGAACACCATCACTTCCGTGGAGCCCGAGAAATCCTCGATCATCAGCCGCGCGAACTCCGCGCCGGTCCGCTTGCTCAGCTGCTTCTTCACCGAAGTCACGACGACGCAGAGCGACATGGTTTCGGGCGCCCACGTCCCGAGATTCGACACCGTGTGCGTGGAGAACAGCTCGGCTTCCGCGCGGAACGGATCGAGCGGGTGTCCCGAGATGTAAAAGCCGAGGATCTCCTTCTCGCGCGTGAGCCGCTCGCTCTCCGTCCAGGGCGCGACTGCGGGCAGCTGCCGCGGCGCGCGCACGTCCGTGCTCTCGTCCTCCACCGGCCCGCCGAAGAGCGATACCTGCCCGGTGCGGGTGTCGTCCTGGTGCAGCGAGCCCTCGCGGATCGCCGCGTCGAGGCCGGCGAAGATCTGCGCCCGGTGCGCGCCCAGCGAATCGAGCGCGCCCGCCAGCGTGAGCGCCTCGAACACGCGCTTGTTGCACACGCGCAGGTCCACCCGCTCGCACAGGTCGTACAGCGACTCGAACGGCTTCTCGCCGCGGGCCGCCAGGATCGAGTCGATCGCGGCGTGCCCGACGTTGCGCACCGCGCCCAGGCCGAAGCGGACCTTCCGCTCGCCGACCACGGTGAACTTGTAGCCCGACTCGCTCACGTCGGGCGGGAGCACGTCGAGCCGCATGTCGCGCGCTTCCGCGATGTACTTGACCACGCTGTCCGTGTCGCCGATCTGCGACGACAGCAGCGCCGCCATGAACTCGGCGGGGAAGTGCGTCTTCAGCCAGGCGGTGTGGTAGCCGATGATCGAGTACGCGACCGAGTGGGACTTGTTGAAGCCGTATCGGCCGAAAGTCTCGAGCTGGCCGGAGATCTCCTCCACGACCGAGCGGTCGTAGCCGCGCGCCACGGCCTTCTCGACGAACTTGCCGAGCTCCTCCCGGATCAGCTCCGCGTCCTTCTTGCCGACGGCCTTCCGCAGCACGTCCGCTTCGGCGAGCGAGATCCCCGCGAGCGTCTGCGCGATCCGCATCACCTGCTCCTGATAGGTGATCACGCCGTACGTCGGCTCGAGGATGTCGCGCAGCTCCGGCAGCCGGTAGGTCACCGGCTCCTCGCCCCGCTTCCGCCGGCAGTACACCTTGTGCATTCCCGCGTCGAGCGGACCGGGTCGCATCAGCGCGTTGGACGCCACCAGGTCGTCGAACCGGTCGCAGCGCATGTTGCGAATCATGTCAGTGGCGAGCGGCGACTCGAACTGGAAGACGCCCGCCGTCCGTCCGCTCCGCAGCATGCGGTAGGTCTCGGCGTCGTCGAGTGGGAGCGTCGCCAGGTCGGGCGCCGAGCCGGTGCGCGCGCGAATGGACTTGAGCGTGTCGTCGATCACGGTCAGCGTGGTGAGGCCGAGGAAGTCCATCTTCAGCATCCCGGCCTTCTCCAGCGCGTTCATGTCGTACTGCGTGACGACGATCGTGTCGTCGTCCGACGCGAGCCCGGCGGCGCCCTTCGACGCGGTCGTGCAGACCGGCACGTAATCGTCCAGCGGGCCCGGCGCGATCACGACTCCCGCGGCGTGCACGCCCGCGTGGCGCGACAGCCCTTCCAGCTTGACCGCGTACTCGAGCAGCTCGCGGTAGCGCGCCTTCCGCTCGCGCGCTTCCCGCGTGTCGTCGCGCGATTCGGCGTACAGCAGCCTGACCTCGGGAACGCGCTCCATCGCCTCGCGCACGGTGAGGGAGAAGTTCGGCGCGTTGGGGATCAGCTTCGCGAGGTCGTCCGTCTCCTTCGGCGTGAAGCCAAGCGCGCGGCCCACGTCCTTCACCGCCGCGCGGGACTTGAGCGTGCCGAAGGTGATGATCTGGCCCACCGAATCGCGGCCGTATTTCTGCCGCACGTACTCGATGACCTCGCCGCGCCGCTCGAAGCAGAAGTCCACGTCGATGTCGGGCATCGAGACGCGCTCGGGATTGAGGAAGCGCTCGAAGAGCAGGTCGAACCTGAGCGGGCAGACGTCGGTGATCCTGAGCGAGTACGCCACCAGCGAGCCGGCCGCGGCTCCGCGGCCCGGGCCGACCGGGATACCGCGGTCGCGCGCGGCCTTGATGAAGTCGTACACGATCAGGAAGTAGCCGGCGTAGCCCGTGCTCGTGATCACGCCCAGCTCGTAATCGAGCCGCTCGCGCACTTCCGCGGGGAGCGCCGCGCCGGGCGCCTCGTCCGGCGCATACCGCTCGCGCGCGCCCTCGGTGGCGAGCCTGACGAGCAGGTCGTTCTCGGTCTCGACCCCCGGAGGGAGAGGGAAGGACGGCACCTGGTATTTCTTGGACAGCGAGATCGAGGATTCCTCCGCGATCCGCAGCGTGTTCTCCAACACGTCCGGCCGGTCGGGGAAGCGCGCGGAGACCTCGTCCGCGCTCTTGAAGTAGAGCCCCTCGTCGTAGTGCATCCGGTCGGGCTCGGCGCGCTCCCGGCCGAGTCCGATGCAGAGCAGCACGTCGTGCGCGTCGTGATCCTCGCGCTTGAGGAAGTGCGAGTCGTTGGTCGCGACGACCGGGAGGCTCAGCTCGCCGGCGAGCTGGAATACGCGCTCGTTGAGCGCCGACTGGTTGGGGCTGTCGTGCGCCTGCACCTCGAGGTAGTACCGGTCGCGAAACACTTCCGCGTACCAGGAGGCGGCTTCGCGCGCCGCGTCGTAATTCTCTTCCAGCAGCGCCGTCGCGACCTCGCCCGCCATGCAGGCGGACGACACCACGATTCCTTCGCTGTACTTCGCCAGCAGCTCGCGGTCCACGCGCGGCTTGGCGTAGAAGCCCTCGGTGTAGGCGAGGGACGAGAGCTTGACCAGGTTCTTGTAGCCCACGGCGTCGCGGGCCAGCAGAACCAGGTGGTAGTAAGGCTTCGAGCGGAGGTCGGTGCGGGCCTTGAGCCGCCGGTCGCCGGGAGCGACGTATGCCTCCATGCCGATGATCGGCTTGAGCTTCGCCTTTCTGGCCTGCTCCTGGAACTCCCAGGCCCCGTGCAGGTTGCCGTGATCCGTGATCGCGAGCGCTGGCTGCTCGAACTCCAGCGCCCGCGATATCAGGTCGCCTATCCGGTTAGCACCGTCGAGAAGGGAGTATTCCGAATGGCAGTGGAGATGGACGAAGGACACCCCGGAAATCTAGCTGCGATTCTAGCGGCCCACGGTCAGATTGCCGCAGCTGACGACGTTGTTCAGCTGTGCGCCACCGTTGTACACGTTGACGTGGAAGGTACCCGTGGACGGAAGCGTGAGCGGTATCTCGATGTCCAGCTCGCCCCGGCCGTTGTTGCCGATCTCGACGACCGGAAACGTTTGCAGGCCCGCGATGGGCATGGCGCCGCTGCCGCAGCGGCCGGACACGATGGCCCACAGCATCTGCGAGGCGTTGTGGACGTCGGTAGAGACGACCATTCGTACCCGCGTGCGATTCGCGCCTGCCTCGGACAGGAACACCGAGCCCGTGGTCTTCTGCTGGGACGTCGGAGCCGCCATGGCGGTGCGCTGCTGCGTCGCCTGGAGCATGGTCTGCCAGCGGGTCGGCGTGCCCGCGGCCGCCATCGCGGCGGCGCGGTCGTTGGAGGACGCCGCCGGCGCCTCGACGGCGGGGGGCGTGCTGGCGCAGCCGGCGATCGCGGCGATCGTCAGGATTCCCGTGCTGATTCGACGTAGATGCATATTCACCTGCGGAGGATGTGGATGAGATGACGGAGCGTCCGTTACCCGCTGCTTACCCCATACGACTAGGGTCGGTGCCAAAGCTTGTCAAATAAACCGTCGGCCGGGCTTCGAAAGCCCATCTCGAAGCGCAGATACGCAATCTACATGGCGATTACGCTGCTGCTTCCGTTCGCTCTGCTCGGCCTCGTGGAGCTGGGCCTGCGCGTGGCGCGCCCCGATGGCGGCCTGCCCCTGTTCGAGAGGGCTGCGTTCGTCCGCGGCGATTATCTGGTCGCGAGCCGGTCGGTCGGCGAGCGGTGGTTCGGCGGCGTACGGAACGCGCCCACTCCGCCCGCCGAGCCGTTCGCACGCGTGAAGCCGGAGCGCGCGTTTCGAGTGTTCGTGCTGGGCGAGTCCACCACGGCCGGCTTTCCCTACCCGCGCAACGGCACGTTCTCCCGCCTGCTGCGGGACATGCTCGCCGACGCGCTCCCCGGCGACTCGGTCGAGGTCGTGAACCTCGGCGTCGCCGCAACCAACAGCTTCGCGATGCTGGACATGGCGCGCGAGATTGTCGCGCAGCGCCCCGACGCGGTGCTCGTGTACGCGGGACACAACGAGTACTACGGCGCGTTCGGCGCGGCATCGCGCGTGGAGATCCCCGGCGGAGCCGGCGCCGTCAGGCTGTATCTCAGGCTGCTGCGATTACGCACGGTGCTGGCGGCGCGCGGCGCTCTGGCGGCTTTGACTGATCGCCGCGGCGAGGCGGAAACGGACCTCGAAGCCGCCAGCCTGATGGAAATACTCGCGCGCGACCGCGAGGTCCCCTACGGGGGCGAGCGGTACGCCGCCGGCCTGCGCCAGTTCGAGACGAACCTGGGCGCGCTCGTGCGCGCGTTCACGCGGGAAGGAATCCCCGTCTTCGTGGGGAGCCTCGTCAGCAACCTGCGGGATCAGCCGCCGTTCGCTTCGCGGACGAACGGACTGCCGAACGGCGCGGACGCCGTGTTCGACAGCGCGCGGGCCGCGCTGGCCGGCGGCGACAGCGCGGGCGCCGCGCGGTTGTTCGCGCGCGCGCGCGATCTCGACGTGGTGCGCTTTCGCGCGCCCGGCGAATTCAACGAAGTGATCCGCCGGACCACCCGCGCGACCGGCGCAACGTACGTGCCGGTGGCGGATGCGTTCGAGCGAAGCTCGCCAGCCGGCGTCCCCGGGTCGGAGCTGCTGTTGGAGCACGTCCACCCGAACCGCGCCGGCTACGCGCTCATCGGCCGCGCGTTCTTCGACGCGCTGGCCGCGGCCCCCGTGCTGGCCGAAAGGGCAGACAGCTCCCGGCTGCGGCCGCTCAGCGCGTATGCTGCGAGGACGACGCTGACCGCGTTCGACGAGCGGATCGCGCAGCACGTGGTGCGCACCCTGGGCTCCCGGTGGCCCTTCGTGCCGGTGGAGCGCCAGGGGGATTATCGCGGGACCTACGTTCCCGCGGATCTGCTCGACAGCCTCGCGTTCGACGTCTCGCGCGGTGCGCCGTGGGAGCCCGCGAAGCTCCGGCTGGCTGCGGCCTACGAGGCTCGCGCGCTATACGACTCCGCCGCCGCCGAATACGCGGGGCTGGCTCGGGACGCACCCTTCTTCGACGAGCCGCTGCGGCTGCTCGCGCGCGCTCTCGCGCTCGCGGGGAGAGAGGCGGCTGCCGACTCCGCCCTCCGCCGCGCAGTCGCCATCCGGCCCACGCCGGAGGCGCTCGCGCAACTGGGAGCCGCCGCCGTCAAGCGCCGGGAGCTCGGCGAGGCGATCACGTTCTTCCGCCGATCGCTCGCGCTGGCGCCGAACCAGCCGGAAGTGCTCTACCAGCTTTCACTCGCATATGGAATGGCGAACGACATCGCGCAGGCGCGCGCGACGGCAGCGCAGCTGCAACGACTGAGCCCCGGTCATCCCGGCCTGGCCGATTGGCTCGCGAGTCTCGGCTTTTGACGTGCGGGGCGGATTTCCCTTGACTGAGAGAGGCGCGCGCAACATCGGTAGGGATATCGTGTATTGGTGGACCGGAGGTCTCGTGACACTACCCACGTCAGCGCCACACCGCACGCGCGCCATCTACGCCGCCCTGGTAATCGGCGCGGTCTCCTTCTTTTCCTCGACGGCGCCCGCACAGGCGGTGAGCGGCACCGTCGTCGATTCACTGGGCGGCGCGATCACCGGCGCCGGTGTCTCAATCGAGGGATCGAATTCGGCCACCATAACGGATGGTGCCGGCGCGTTTCGCTTTCAGCGGGTGCCTCCAGGCCCCGTCACTCTGATCGTGCGGCGGCTGGGTTACAGGCAGCGGTCGGTCAGCGTGGAATCGGGTGGGGCGGGTGCGACGGGCATCGTGATCTCCATGATTGCCGTCCCGGAGG
>CAYGJL010000035.1:0-29326 GCA_964350145.1 uncultured Gemmatimonadaceae bacterium | reverse complement strand
CGCAATCGCAGTGAGCGGGTGGCAGTGCGGAGCAGTTGGATATACTCGACACTCCTCACCCCAAACTGCCACACTCCAAACTTGGATTCCCCGTCAGAATCCCTGAACCATCGTCACGAAGCGTATATCCCCGGCCTACCAGGCCCGGTGTCACGGCGCGAGTACATCCACGCCACGCCGGCGGCCACGAACCCGAGCGCGATCATCTGCGCGAGCGTAAGTCCGCCGAAGAAGCGGTCGTCCTTGGCGCGCACGAACTCGATGGCGAACCGCTCGAGTCCCGCGAGCACCGCGTACAGTCCGAACAACCAACCCGCCGCGTGCTTGTGGTCGCGGAGGCGCCAGACGATCAGAAACATGACGAAGCCGAGGATGACCTCGTAAATCTGGGTCGGGTGCACGGCGATTACCGCCGACGGGTCCGTGCCCGCCGGGAAGCTGACGCCGAAGAGCTGCGACATGTTGGCGGCGGTGGAGGGCGGCGCGCCTTCGGGAAACTGCACCGCGAGCGGCGAGTTCCAGGGGCGGCCGTAATCGTCGCCCACGGCCCAGCACCCCGTTCGCCCCACCGAGTACGCCGCGGCGAGGCTGATCGCGCTCGCGTCGCTGATCGTGCTCCAGCGCAGCTTCTTGAAGCGTACCACGAGACTCGTGGCGATTATCCCCCCGATCAATCCGCCCCAGAACACGAACCCCGCCCGATCGAACAGCGCGTCCATGTCCTGCACGAGGATGGCGTAGTAGATCTTGGCGCCGAGCAGCCCGCCGACTACGGCGGCGAAGACGAGATCCCCCACCGGCGCCGGATCGTGCCCGCGCCGCGTGAGCTCGCGCGTGAGCAGGATCTGGCCGATGACGAAGCACAGCAGCATCGCTAGGCCGAATCCGCCGACCTCGAGCGGACCCAGGTGGTAAACGAAGGGCTGGTGGATGACGTACGGGCTGTCAGGCATGGGGCAATGATAACGTCTGCTGGCAGCTAGCAGCTAGCAGCGAGCAGCTAATAGCCAACAGCATTCGTCAGTCCGGGGATCGCAAGGGTCGCGTACGCGTTCATAGACAGGTCGCCGCGCTCGCCGCGCTCGAAGTGAAAGAGCCCCGCGCGCGCGATCATCGCGGCGTTGTCGGTGGAGAGCCGGGGGGAGGCGCAATGGACCGTCGCGCCGATTCGCTCGGCGCGCTTTCGAGTGGCCGCGACCAGCGTCCGGTTGCACGCCACGCCGCCGCCGAGGACAATGCGTGAGCGACCGCGTTCGTCTGCCGCGCGCACCGACTTCTCCGCCAGCGTAGCGATCAGCGCGTCCTGAAAACCGCGCGCGATGTCAGCGCGGTCGGCCACGAGGTCCTTCGACCCCCGCACCGCGTTGAGCACGGCGGTCTTGAGCCCGCTGAAGGAGACGTCGTGGTACCCGGGCGTGTTCTCCTTCCACGTCCCATCGAGCATCGGGGGTTTGAATCTAAAGCGGCCCGGAGTTCCGCGCGCGGCCAACTCCTCGACGTACCGCCCACCGGGATAGGGCAGTCCCAGGAGCTTTGCGACCTTGTCGAATGCCTCGCCCGCTGCGTCGTCGCGCGTCGCGCCGAGCAGATCGTAGCTGCCCCATTCCGGACAATCGATCAGCATGGTGTGGCCGCCGGAGACCAACAGCGCCATGAACGGCGGCTCGGCGTCGGGATCCTCGAGCGACGCGGCGAAGAGATGGCCTTCCATGTGGTGCACGGCCACCACCGGGATGCCGAGCGAAAACGCGAGCGACTTGCCGTACGACACGCCCGCGAGAAGCGCCCCGATCAATCCGGGCGCGTGCGTGACGGCGATCGCGTCCAGGTCGCTGAGCTTTGAGCCTGCATCGGCGAGCGCCTTGTCCACCACTGGAACGATGCTGGTCAGATGAGCGCGGGCCGCGATCTCGGGCACTACTCCGCCGAACACCGCGTGCACGTCCTGCGACAGAATCACGAGCGAGCGCAGCGTCGGACTGCCGGATCCCATCCGCTCGATGACCGCCGCGGACGTCTCGTCGCACGACGTCTCGATCCCGAGAATCAACGCCACTTCAGCTCGCCGGCTTTGCGAGCAGCTGCTCCACCAACGCGCGGTTGGCCGGCGAATCCCAATGGATCGCACCGCGGACGCGTTTGCGAATGATGCCGTCGCGGCCGATCACTACAGTCTCCGGCACTCCCGTGGTGAGATAGGCCCGCTGGATTCCACCGGTCGAATCGTGCAGGATCTCGAAGGTGAGACCGAGCGAATCGGCGAACGCGCGGATCTGCTCCTCGGTGCCGCCGGCGTCCACGCTGACGGCCACGACCTTGAGTCCCATGGTGGCGTAGGCGTCGTGCAGGTTCTGGATGCTGGGCATCTCCACGCGGCACGGTGCGCACCATGTGGCCCAGAGATTCAGCAGCACGACGGCGCCGGAGTAATCGGCTAGCGATTTTGTGCGCGGCACGGAGTCGAGCGTGGCGGCGGTGAAGCCCGGCGCCCGCGATCCCACGCCGGCGGTGGCGAGATCCTGGCGCAGGGCGCGCACGCTAAAGAAACCGCCGACGATCGTCGCGGCGAAGAACAGGAGCAGCGCGACGCGTCTCAGCGGCACCGTCAGGCCGTTTCCCGGCAGAGCGCCCGCAGCGCGGCGATCTCGGCCCGCGGATCGCTCGCGCCGAAGATCGCGTTCCCAGCCACGAACGTGTCCGCGCCGGCGCGCCACACGTCGCGGATCGTCTCGCGCCCGATTCCGCCGTCCACCTCCAGGTTCGCGGCGCTTCGGGCCGCGTCCAGCATCTCTCTCGCGCGCGCGACCTTCGCGAGCGACGCGGGGATGAAGCTCTGCGCCGAGAAGCCGGGATTGACCGACATGACCAGCAGCAGGTCGAGGTCCTGGACCACGTCCGACAGAGTGTCGACCGGCGTCGCCGGGTTCACCACGGCGCCCGCGCGGCAGCCGAGGTCCTTGATCTTCATGAGCTGCCGTTGGAGGTGCGGCGCCGTCTCCACGTGAATCGTCAACGTCGTGGCGCCGGCTTTCGCGAAGCTGTCGAAATATTTCTCCGGTTGCAGCACCATGAGGTGCACGTCCAGCGGCAAGGCGGTCAGCTTGCGCACCGTCTCGATGACCTTCGCGCCGAACGTGAGGTTGGGCACAAAGTGTCCGTCCATGACGTCAATGTGAATCCAGTCGACGCCGCCGGCTTCGCACATCGCGATCTCGTCGGCGAGGCGCGCGAAATCGGCGCTGAGTATGGAGGGAGCGATTCGGACGGTCATTGTGAGTCGGATCGGGGAGGCACGTGCAGCGGCGATACGGGAGGGAAGCGCGACGCCACCACGTTGATCCGCCCACCCGCCGACACTGACTGTCCGGCTGGCGGCGACTGCGAGAGGATCGTGTTCTCCGGCTGGAACGAACTGGTGTCCCGCCCGACCGCGCCGACGCGGAGACCGATCTGCTCCAGCAGCGAGCGGGCGTCGGGGAGGGTCCTGCCCACGAGATCAGGAGCGATGATGATCGCGGGGCCGTCGCTCACGACGATGTGCACGCTCGCGGGGAGCTGCAGCACTTCACCCGGGGGCGGGCTGCTCGCGATGATCGAGCCGCGCGGCTGGTCGCTTGCTTCCCGGCGAACCGTGCCCAGATCGAAGCCCGCGTTCGCGATCGCCACGCGCGCCTGCTGCTCGCCGAGTCCGGTGACCTGCGGGACCGGCGCGCTCCGCTGGCCCGCGCTCACGGCCAGCCGCACGTCTATCCCGCGCTTCTGGCTGCTCTCGGCGGGCGGGTCCTGTTGCAGCACCGTGCCTTCCCGCGCCCGCGGGTGAAAGCGCGATTCGCCCTGGACGGCGTGAAAGCCGGCTTTCTCGATCCGTTGCGCGGCGTCCGAGTACAAGAGCCCCACCACGCTCGGCACTTCGGCGTCGTCGGGTATCACGTCCGCGGGAAACGCAAACAGGAAGATCAGCAGGTACGCGAGCAAAAAACCGCCGGCGGCGGTCATCAGGTACGGGAAGGCGTGGCGCGGCGCGGGGCGCCAGCTCACATGACGACCTTTCGAAGTCTTGCCGCGAACGCGCCGTCGGCGCCATGGCGCTGCGGCAGCACGCGGAGGAAGCCGGCGTCGAGAACCTCCGGCGGAATCTCACCGGACGGCGGCGGCTCGAGCACGAAGTCCGGGTGCTCCTTGAGAAACGTGGCGACCTGCTCCTCGTTCTCTTCGGGCTCGAGCGAGCAGGTGCTGTAGATGAGGAGTCCCCCCGGCTTGACGACGCGGGCGGCACCGCGACAGATGGCGCGCTGCAGGTTGGTCATGACTGCGAGATCGGACGGCCGCAGTCTCCAGCGCGCGTCCGGGTGGCGGCGGAAAGTGCCGGTGCCGGTGCAGGGCACATCTATCAACACGACGTCCACCGGCCTGATCGCGGGATGTCGCGCGTCGCCGACGAACGCGAGCAGGTCGCGCGCTTCGAGCCGCTTGACGTTGGCGAGCACGCGCTGGAGGCGCGTCTGCGACCGGTCGCTCGCTACTACGGCTCCCGCCACGCGCGTCATCTCCAGTGATTTTCCGCCCGGCGCTGCGCACAGGTCGGCTACGATCACGCCCGGGGAGATCGCGGCGTACCGGGACACAAGCGTGGACGCGGGATCCTGGATGAAGAAAAGTCCCTGCTTGTACGCGCCCAGTTCGGTGAGCGCGGCGGCGCCCTTCAGCTCGATGCTGTCCGCCACCAGCGGCGCCTCGGCGACCCGCACACCGGCCGCCTCCAGGGTGGCCTCGAGCTGCTCGCGGACGATCCCGTACGGCCGCGCGATCAACGGCGGCTCGGTGTTGTTGATCTCCAGCAGCCGCACGGCCTCGCCTCGGCCGTACCGGTCCAGCCAGCGCGCCACGATCCAGCGCGGATGCGAGTGCTCCAGCGCCAGCTGATCCACTTCGTCGCCGTCCACACTTGCCGCGAGGTCCTCGCGCTCGCGATCGACGCGCCGCAGCACCGCGTTGGCCAGCTTGCTCGCCCCGATCCCGTGCCGGCGCTTCGCCAGCTCGACTGTCTGCGCGATCGCCGCGTAGGCGGGAACGCTGCCCATGTACAGCAGCTGATCCACGCCGAGGCGCAGAAGATCGATCAGGTCCGGATCGAGTCGCGCGAGCCCGCCGCGCACGCGCGACGACAGAATCGCGTCCAGCCGCGCGCGCCGGCGGAGCATGCTGTACACGAGTTCCTGCATCCAGCGGCGGTCACGCGAGTCGAGCGGTGCGGCGCGGCGCTCGAACGACGAATCCAGCATCTCCCCGTTCCGTAGGTCGGCGCACACCTCGGCGGCGAGCACGCGCGCGTCAGTGACCCCGCCCTGGACCGCAAACTGGACGCCACCGCGCGGCTGCGTCACTCCAGCATCCCCTCGAGCGGCGACGACGGCATCGCCGTCTCGCGCTTCGGCATCCGGCCGGCCAGGAACGATGCGCGTCCCGCTTCGACCGCCAGCTTCATCGCATGCGCCATTCGCACCGGATCGGAAGCCGCCGCGATCCCGGTGTTCATGAGGATCCCGTCCACGCCCTGTTCCATAGCCGCGCACGTGTCAGTGGCGCAACCGACGCCGGCATCCACGATCACGGGCACGGAGAGACGGCGCTTGATCGTTCGGATCGCGTGCGGGTTGAGCAGGCCGAGGCCGGACCCGATCGGGGATGCCAGCGGCATCACGGCTACCGCGCCTGCTTCCTCGAGGCGAAGCGCCGTGATCAGATCCTCGTTCGTGTACGCCATCACCTTGAAGCCTTCGTCGGTCAGGACCTTCGTCGCTTCGAGCAGCCCGATGACGTCGGGCAGCAGCGTCTCCTGGTCACCGATCACCTCCAGCTTGATCCACTCGTTGAACCCAGCCGCGCGCGCGAGCCGGGCGTAGCGAACGGCTTCCTCGGCGGAATAACAGCCGGCCGTGTTCGCGAGGAGGAAGTAGTGATCGGGATCGAGATGGCGCAGCATCCCTTCTTCGTTCGCGCGGTCCAGGTCCACCCGCCTCACGGCGACCGTCACCACTTCCGCGCCCGACGCTTCCAGCGCCGCGGACATCTCCTCGTTCGACCGGTACTTGCCGGTGCCGACCATCAGGCGCGAGCGGAACTCGCGGCCGGCGATCTCGAAGGGGACGTCGTGCACGAGAAGCGCGGCGGTAGTCATCCGCCGCCCACGAAGTGCACGATCTCGATCGCGTCGCCACGGCTCAGTTCGATGCGCGCGTAGGCGCTCCGATCGCGCAGGATCACGCGGTTGTGCTCGACGACGACCATGCGCGGGTCGAGCTTGTGCGACTCGAGCAGATCCGCGACGCTCGATCCGGCGGGAAGCTCTTTCTTTTCGCCGTTGACGGTCAGGGCGACCGTTTTTTCACTGGCGACGCTCTGCTGCGACATACTCCGAAAGATAGCGACCGGCTGCCTCACCGGGATTCGGGGCGTCCCAGATCCCGCTGATGCTCGCGACGCCGTGGGCGCCTGCCTCGACCGCCTCCCGGACGCGCCCCGCGGTGACGCCGCCGATCGCGATGACGGGTATTTCGCTTCCGTCAACGCAGTCGCGCAGGAATCCTGTACCGCGGCCCGGCTCGTCGGAATGAGATCCGCTGGAGAACACGTGGCCGGCGACGCACCAGTCGGCGCCGAAGAGCCCGGCGTCTCTCGCTTCGGGCGGGGAATGCACGCTGCAGCCGAACCGCAGCGCGGGCCCCATCGCGCGCGCATCCTTTACGCCGACCGAGCGCGACGTCAGCTGCACGGCGCGCGCGCCGCCGGCGAGCGCGACGTCCACTCGATCGTTCACGACAACCAGGCAACCGTTCTCACTCGCTCTTTCCACGAGCGACTGCGTGATCTCGAGTAGCCGGCGATCAGGGAGCCAGCGGGCTCGCACGTGGATCGCGCCGCGATCGCCGAGCACGCTGATGATCGCGCTCGCGTGGTCCAGGAAATCCGGGTCGAGCAGCTTGTCGTCGTTCGTGATGGCGTGGACGACGGGTACCTGCCAGACCAGCGTGTCAGCCGAGGATGTCACCGACCGCGACCGCCCGTCCGCGCGTCCAGTCGCCGGCCGCCATGCGACGCCGGCCCGCGGGCTGAACCTCGGAGATTCGTACGGCGCCTTCGCCGCACGCGACCACAAGCTCGTTCCCCGCTTCGAGTATCTGGCCGGGATTTCCCGAGAGGCCGTCGGCGAGAGACGGATGAAACAGCTTCACCTCGGATGCGTTCGCGACGGTGAACGCCGCCGGCCGCGGATCGTATGCGCGGATTCCACGTGCGACCTGCGTCGCATCCCGCGTCCAGTCTATCCGCGCGGCGTCGCGCGTGACTTTCGGCGCGTAAGTGACGAGAGCAGTGTCCTGCACTTTCCGGGCGGTCGCCCCCGCCGACATGAGCGCGAGCGCTTCGACGATCGCGAGGGCGCCGAGCTCGGAGAGGCGCAACGCGAGCTCGCCGTAGGTCTCATCTGGTCCGATGGGAGTCCTGACCTGATGCAGCACGGGCCCCGCGTCGAGCTCCGTCACCATCTGCATGATCGAGATCCCGGTCTCGGCGAGTCCGGCGAGAATCGCGCCCTGAATCGGAGCTGCGCCGCGCAGTGCGGGCAGGAGCGACGCATGGATGTTCAGTGTGCCCTGCTTCGGCAGGTCGATCACTTCTTTCGACAGGATCTGGCCATACGCGACCACGACGGAGATGTCCGGCTCGAGCTTCCTGATCTCTTCGATGAACTGCGGATCGCGCGCCTTCACCGGCTGGAGCACGGGAATCTCTTCGCGCAGTGCCACGGCCTTCACGGGGGATGCGACGACGCTCGAGCGCGACCTTCCTTGCGGCTTGTCGGGCTGGGTGACGACTCCGATGACATCGAGCCCTTCGCCGAGCAGGGCCGCGAGCGCCGGCACCGCAAAGTCCGGCGTTCCCCAGAAGAGGACGCGCATCAGACCTCGCCGGCGGCGGTGGGCGTGTGCTCCGCACTGCGCCGGCTTTGCGCTTCGCCGGGAATCACTTTTCGAATCAATCCAGGGTAGTCCTTCTTGAGCTTCTCCCACTGCGCCAGCGCCGAGCGGCGCTTGAACACGCCGAGGTAGTCGAGGAAAAGCTTGCCGTGCAGGTGATCCACTTCATGCTGGATGGCGCGGGCGAGCAGTTCGTCCGCGGCGAGCTCGAACTGGCTGCCTTCGACGTCGAGCGCGCGCAGGGTTACGCGCTGCGGGCGCTCGACTTCACCGAACACGTCCGGAATGGACAGGCATCCCTCCTCGGCGCGCGCCGACCCTTCGCGCGTAAGGATCTCGGGATTGATGAGCGCGTACCTCGCGCCTTCGACGTCCACGACCGCGAGCCGCTCTGTACGGCCGACCTGCGGGGCGGCGAGTCCGATTCCCTCGGCCGCGTACATGGTGGTGAACATGTCTTGGATGAGCTGCCGGAGCTCGTCGGTGACTTCCGCGACCGGCACCGTATCCTGGCGCAGGATCGGATCGCCGAGCACGCGGATGTCGAGCGTCTTCACGCCGGTCAGGTCCCGGGTGTCGTGGGCCGCATAACCTTCGTGATGCGCCCGCGCTCGATGACGACCTTGGACTCGCCGGAGCGGATCGTGACGCGGTCTTCCATGGTGGGCGCGGGCGTGCCTTCCTTCGTCGTTTCCTTGATATGCAGCACTTCGCCGACGAGTCCGCCGCCCGTCACGACTTCGTCGCCCTTCTTGAGCGCCTTGATCAGCGCCTCGTGGGCCTTTCGCTGCTTCTGGCCGGGGCGGATGAGAACGAAGTAGAAGATGATGAAGATCGCGCCGTACATGAACAGCGGGCCGAGCAGCGGATTGCCACCGGCCGGCGCGAAGATGGCGAGTGCGGCGAAGGTCATCGTGGTCATTGAGCGTTGATCCCGGTTCGGGAGTTGGAAGGAGCGGCGTTGTGTCGCTGGAGCCAGTCGTTGCTCCATGCGTCGAACGTACCGTCGCGTATGGTCTCGCGCGCGGTGCGCATGAGCCGCACCAGAAAATGTACATTGTGCAGCGAGAGAAGCCGGGGCCCGAGCATCTCGTCGGCCGCAAAAAGGTGGCGCAGGTACGCGCGGCTGAAGCGGGTGCAGGTGGGGCAGGTGCAGCTCTCGTCCAGCGGGCGGTTGTCTGCTTTCAACTCGGCGTTGCGGACGTTGATCCGCCCATCGGCGACGAAAGCCGTGCCGTTCCGCCCCATGCGGGTGGGGGCGACGCAGTCGAACAGGTCCACTCCCCGGCGCACGGCTTCGATCAGGTCGGCGGGGAAGCCCACGCCCATCAGGTACCGCGGGCGATCGCGCGGCAGGGCCTCATCCACGACTTCGATCATCTCGTACATCGCCGGCTTTTCCTCGCCGACGGACAGGCCGCCGATCCCGAAGCCGTGCCAATCGCCCATGTCGGTGACGGCGCGAGCCGCGTCGCGCCGGAGGTCCGGATGGATTCCGCCCTGGACGATCGGGAAGAGCGCCTGTTTCTCCGCGGGGCCGTCCTGCGCGAGCCGCGCATGCTCCTGCCTGCAGCGCGCGAGCCAGCGGAGGCTGCGCTCGCTCGCGTCGCGCGAGGTGGCGGAGTTCGACTGACCCGGGATCACGTGGTCGAACTGCATGATCACGTCGGCGCCGAGGTTACGCTCGATCTGCATGACCGACTCGGGGGTGAAGCGGCGAGTGGAGCCGTCTATGTGGCTGCGAAACTCGACGCCTTCTTCGGTCACTGTACACAGCTTCGCGAGCGAGAAAACCTGGAAGCCGCCGGAGTCGGTGAGGATCGGTCCGTCCCAGCGCATGAAGTCGTGCAGCCCGCCCGCGTCGCGCACGATTTCGTCGCCGGGGCGGAGGTGGAGGTGATATGCGTTGGCCAGGAGCATCGTCACGCCAGCCGTTTTCAGCTCGTCGGGGTCGAGCGCTTTAACGGTGGCCTGGGTGCCGACGGGCATGAAGGCCGGGGTCTCGACCGTTCCGTGGGGCGTACGGAAAACGCCGGTCCTGGCCGGGCCGGCGGTTGCCTGGGTTTCGAAGCGGAACATCATGGGAATCTATTGGGCTCGGCCCCTCAACATCGTTCTGTTCTGGCTAGCGTCGTGCGTTCCCCGTTATGCCGTACGCGGAACGGTTAACGGGAAACACAGTACGCTAGCCCAGCCGCGACGGTGCTGCAGAAAGCGAGCGCTACAAAATCAGCATTGCGTCCCCGTACGAATAAAACCTGTACCGCTCGGCGATGGCGCTGTCGTACGCTTTCATCACCAACTCATAGCCCGCGAACGCCGCGACGAGCATCAGCAGCGTGGACCGCGGCAGATGGAAGTTGGTCAGCAGGTGATCGGCCGCCCTGAACTCGAATCCAGGCCTGATGAAAATCGCGGTCTCACCGGACGCCGGAGCAAAGCTCCGGTCTCTGGAAACGGCCGACTCGAGGGTGCGTACGGCCGTCGTTCCGACCGCCGTGATGCTCCCGCCGCGAGCGCGGGTCGCGTTCAACAGGTCTGCCGTGGTCGCCGGGATGGTGAACCATTCCTCGTGCATCACATGGTCCGCCGGATCCGCGACCTCCACCGGCTTGAACGTCCCGGCGCCCACGTGCAGAACGACCTCCGCGATGCTGACGTCGCGCCTCCGGATCTCGTCGAGCACCTGCTCCGTGAAATGGAGGCCCGCCGTCGGAGCGGCGATGGAACCGGGCTCCCGCGCGTACACGGTTTGATATCTGGTCGCGTCCTCCGTCCCGTCCGCGCGGCGGATATATGGTGGAAGTGGAATGTGGCCGAACCGCTCGATCGCTTCGTCGAACGGAAGGCCGGTGTGGAGCTGCACGATCCGCGTACGCCGCTCGGTGATCTCCTGGATCTCGACCTCGAGCTGCGGCGAGACGGAAACTCTTCTGCCGGGCTTCAACTTCCCGCCCGGATGCACCATTGCCTCGTATCGTCCCGCGCCGAGGGACTTGATCAGCATCACTTCGGCGGGCGCACCGCTCTCGCGTGTTCCGAGCAGCCGCGCGCGGATGACTTTGCTGCTGTTGAGCACCAGCGCGTCGCCGGCGGAAAGAAATCCGGGGAAGTCGGCGAACCTGTGGTGAGTGATCGTGCCGGCCTTTCGATCCAGCACCATCAGCCGGCTCTGGTCCCGCCGTTCGGCTGGAGTCTGCGCTATGAGCTCCGGCGGTAAATCGAAGTCGTAATCGGACGTCCGGCTGCCGGCCGGCATCCCGCGCTCAGCGCTGGAAGAGACTGGGCTGGCTCGCGCCGCCAGTGCCCGCGGGCGGCGTGAATCCGAAGTGACGGTACGCCTGCGCGGTCGCGACACGACCGCGCGGAGTGCGGTGCAGGAAGCCGTTTTGCACGAGGAATGGCTCGTACACCTCTTCGATCGTGTCGGCGTCCTCGCCCACCGCGGCGGCGATCGAGCCGATTCCGACCGGGCCGCCGTCGAACTTCTCGATCACGGCCTTCAGCAGACGAGTGTCCATCTCGTCGAGGCCGAACTGGTCCACTTCGAGCAGTTGCAATGCCTCGTGCGCTACCACGCGAGTGATCCGGCCGTCCGCTCGCACCTGCGCGAAGTCACGGATGCGGCGTAGCAGCCTGTTGGCGACGCGCGGGGTCCCGCGCGCTCGGCTCGCGATCTCGAGCGCGCCTTCATCATCCACGAACACCCCAAGCACGACGGCGGTGCGCCGAACGATCTGCTCCAGGTCCGCGGTCGGGTAGTAGTTTAGCCGCTGCTCGATCCCGAACCGCGCGCGCAGCGGCGGCGTCAACAGTCCGAGCCGCGTCGTCGCGCCGATGAGGGTGAACTTCTCCACCGGCATCGTGATCGTCTGCGCCTTCGGTCCTTCGGAGAGGCGGATGTCGATCCGGTAGTCCTCCATCGCCGGATAGAGGAACTCCTCGATGATCGGCCGCAGGCGGTGGATCTCGTCGATGAACAGGATGTCGCGCTCGCGCAGGTTGGTCAGCGTGCCGACGAGATCGCCCGGCTTCTCCAACGCGGGGCCGGAAGTCTGCCGCACGTTCACCCCCAGCTCGCGCCCGATCAGCTCGGCGAGCGTCGTCTTGCCGAGTCCCGGGGGGCCGAAGAAGAGTGTGTGGTCCAGCGCTTCCCGCCGGGCGAGCGCCGCTTCTATGTAGATGCGGAGGCTCTCCTTCACGCGGTCCTGCCCGATGAACTCGTTCAGCGCCTGCGGCCGGAGCGACAGCTCGACTACAGATTCCTCGGTGAGCGCTTCCGGCGTGGTGATCTCGGTCCGGCTCATCAGACTCGTGCCGCCAGCTTGGATAACCGCTCCGCGGCACGCTCCAGTGTCTCCAGCTTCTTGCAGAAGGCGAAGCGGGTGTAGTTCTTCGCCGTGCCGGCGTCATGGTAGAACGTCGAGCCTGGAACCGTCGCGACGCCGATCTCTTCCGCGAGCCACATCGCGAACGGAATGTCGGCGAGGTCGCTCAGGTCCGAGAAATCCGCCAGCACGTAGTACGCGCCTTCGGGCGCGGTGCACTTGAAGCCCGCCTCGTGCAGCGCTGGCATGATGAGATCGCGCCGAGCGCGGTACTCGAACGCCATGCGGTTGTAGTAATCCCTGTCGAACGCCATCCCCACGGCGCCCGCGGCCTGGAGCGGCGCGGGCGCGCCCACGGTCAGGAAATCGTGAACCTTTCTGATCGCGGTGGACGCGAGCTGCGGCGCGATGGCGTAGCCGAGTCGCCAGCCGGTGCAGCTGAACGTCTTGGAAAGGCCGGAGATCGTGACGGTGCGATCCTTCATGCCGGGGAAGGTCGCGAGCACGTGGTGATTGCCCGCGTACAGAATGTGCTCGTAGATCTCGTCCGTGATCGCGATGGCGTCGTACTGGATGCACAGCTCGGCGATCAGCGACATCTCCTCGCGGGTGAACACGCGGCCGCTCGGATTGTGCGGCGTGTTGACGACGATCGCGCGGGTTTTGTTCGAGAACGCCTTGCGCAGCCGGTCGCCGTCGAGCGTCCAGTTGGGCGGCTCGAGCGGGACGTACACCGGCTTGGCGGCCGAGAGAATCGCGTCGGGCCCGTAGTTCTCGTAGTACGGCTCGATCACGACCACCTCGTCGCCGGGATCCACCAGCGCGAGAAATGTCGCCGCCATGGCTTCGGTCCCGCCGCAGCAGACGGTGACGTCGGTCTCGGGATCCACCTCCATCCCGTACCAGCGCCGGTACTTCTCCGCGATCGCGAGCCGCAGCGCGGGTGAGCCCCAGGTGATGGCGTACTGATTGATGTCGCCGTGGATCGCCGCGCAGGCCGCGTCCTTCATCGGCTCGGGCATGGGAAAATCAGGAAACCCCTGCGCGAGATTCACCGCGCCGGTGCGGTTGGCGACTCGCGTCATCTCGCGGATCATGGATTCGGCGAACGTCGCGGTCCGGGCGGCTGTGTGCATCATGCTCAATTTTACCTTTTTCCCAGCTCGGCGAGAGCGCCGCGGATCACTTCGGGCACGCTCTTGCCGCCGCCGTCGAGCGCGGCACGCACCGCGCGCTCGGCGTCACCCTGCGAGTATCCGAGGGAGATGAGCGCGCGCATCGCGTCTTCGCTGCCGGCACCTCTCACGGGCTCGCCGGACAGCTCCTCGCCCTCGAGCACGTCGTCCAGCTTGTCGCCCAGGTCGAGCACCATCCGTTCGGCGGTCTTGCGGCCGACGCGGGGTACGCCCTGCAAGGTGGCGATGTCCTTCTCCTGCAGCGCGCGGATCAACCTGCGGGCGGACAGAGCTGATAACATTCCCAGCGCGAGAGCGGGGCCGACTCCGTTCGCCGTGAGCAGCTTCCGGAACAGCCGTCGCTCCATCTCGGAGCTGAACGCAAACAATTGCCAGCCGTCGTCCTTCACCACGACGTGGGTCGGCAGTGAGATCTCCTCGCCGACTTTCGGGAGCATCTCCACCACACTCAGCGGGATCTGCGCCTCGTACGCGACGCCTCCACTGGTCATGATCTCCACGCGGTCGATCGAGCGGGACGCGACCTTGCCGGCGATGCGCGAGATCATCTGCCGAGAGCCGCGGCCAGCGCGCCCAGCGTGTCCGTCTCGCGCTGGATGATCGCCGCGGCGGCGAGCTTGCGTCCCGTCACGGCGCTGAGCGCGTGCGCGAGCGCGGCAGCCACGCCGTCAGCAGCGTCGGCCGGGCGCGGCGGAGACTTCAGGCGCAGCAGGCTGCCCACCATGAATTGCACCTGCTCCTTGGTGGCGCCGCCCGTGCCGCACACGGCTTTCTTGATCTGGGCCGGCGTGTACTCGGAAATCTCGAGCCCGGCCTTCGCGCCACACAGCAGTACGACGCCGCGGGCGTGGCCGAGCACGATCGTGGTCCGCACGTTGCGCGCGTAAAAAACGTCCTCGACTACCAGTGAATCCGGCTTGTGCCGCGCGATCAGCTCGGCGATGCCGTCGTGAATCGCGCACAGCCGGTCGGGTAGGGAATCCTTCGGTCGCGTCCTGATGATCCCACACTCCATGAGCGACGATGAACCCTGGTCCCGGCGCACGACGCCATACCCGGTTACCGCTGTTCCGGGATCCACCCCGAGAACTATCACGCGGAGCGCTTCAGGATTTGGCCATCTCCTCGACGTCGATGTCGAAGTTCGAGTCCACCTTCTGCACGTCGTCGAGGTCCTCGAGCTCCTCCACGAGCTTCAGCACGCTCTCGGCGACCTCGCCCTCGACTCTCACAGTGTTCTTCGGGATCCACGCGATCTCGGCTTCGGCGATCGGAAGATTGCTCGATTCCAGCGCCGATCTTACCGCGTGCAGATCGGCGGGCTCGGTGGTGACGACGAACTGGTCGCCCTCGCGTACGAAATCCGACGCGCCCGCCTCCAGCGCGGCTTCGAGCGTCTTGTCTTCGTCCAGACTTTCCGCCGGCAGGTAGATCTGCCCCTTCCGGTCGAACATCCACGCCACCGAGTTCGTCGCTCCAAGATTCCCGCCGCCGCGCGAAAGCTTGAGCCGCACGTCGGCGACCGTGCGCGTGGGATTGTCGGTAAGCGCCGATATCACGAGCGCCACGCCGCCGGGTGCGTACCCTTCGTACGTGACCTCGGAGTAGTCGACGCCCTCGAGCTCGCCCGTGCCTTTCTTGATCGCGCGCTCGATGTTCTCCTTGGGCATGGACGCGGCTTTCGCCGTGTCGATCGCAGTGCGAAGGCGCGGATTTCCGGTCGGGTCACCCCCGCCCATCTTTGCGGCCACAGTGATCTCGCGGATCAGCTTGGTGAAATGCGCGGCGCGGCGGTTGTCGGTGACCGCCTTGTACCGCTTGATCTGTTTCCACTTGCTGTGACCAGCCATAGAACCTCGAAGCGCGCTGTTGGCTATTGGCTGTTGGCTGTTAGCTAAAAGCCCCGTCGTCCTGCCGTATTGGTGAGCGCCCTCAATATACGAATGAGACGGCGATCAGCCGCCTAGTTTCGCGGCCAGAGAATCGAGCTCCTTCTCCGACGCAGCGTCGAGATGTTTTGCCGCGTGACTGCGTAGCGAGCGGATGGCGGCCGAGATCGCCGAGCGCTCCGCGGAAGCAGTGGACTCGGCGGCGGCCAGGAGGTCGCCCCTGACCGGCGCCGGAATGGCCTGGGCGGCCAGCCACGAACGACACGCTGCCGCGCGCTTCTCCCGGAGCTCGGTGGGTAACGCGTACGGCGGGAGGAGCGATCCCGCGAGGCGGGCGACCACAAAGCAGGCCAGCGCCACCTCCCGGTCTCCGCCGAGCGCGGCCTTGCCGGCATACGCGGCCAGTCCCGGAAACGGGAAGGCGTTGTGCGCGAGGGCATACGGCGGGGCGTTGATGGCCATTGGTTCCAATCTAGGTTCGCGGCGGCTGGATGCTACTCGTCGGTGGACGGGGAATCCAAGTAGGGAGTGTGGCAGTTCGGAGGTGTCAGTTAGGAGAGAACTGCCGATGGGTTCGACTCCCCACTGACCCCTCCAAACTGCCACACTCCATACTTGGATCCCGCTGGGCCCCGCCAGGAGCTGCCGCTAGCCCACCGGAGCCCGCCAACCGGCCTTACATTGACTGGCAATGTCGCATCCCGCCAAATCGGTGCTCTGGGTCGACGACGAGAGCGAGCTGCTCGAATCGCACCGTATCTTCCTGCGCTCGAAAGGCTACGACGTCGAGTGGGCCAGCAATGCCGACGACGCCGTCGAGCTCCTCCGCCGCCGGCCATTCGACATCCTGCTCCTGGACGAGCAGATGCCGGGCAAGCGCGGGCTGGAGGCGTACCGCGAGGTCCGCGAACTGGCGCCCAACCTTCCGGTCGTCATGGTCACCAAGAGCGAGGAGGACTCCACGCTCCGCGAAGCGATCGGCGTCAACATCCTCGACTACCTGATCAAGCCGATCAACCCGCGGCAGGTCCTCTCGGTCATCACGCGGATCCTGGACGGGCCGAAGATCAGGCAGCAGGCGGTAAGCCGCTCCTTCGTCGAGCGGTTTCGCGATCTCGAGGCCCAGCGCGAGCGCGATCTCGACTGGCGCGGTTGGATCGAGCGGTACGACGAGTTCATGCGCTGGGACGTGGACCTCGCCGCCTCCGGCGAGATGGGGCTGCACGACTCGCTCCGCGGTCTCTATCCCAACATGCACCGGGAGTTCGCCGCCTACATGAAAGAGGCGTATCCCGCGTGGCTGGCCGACCTCGAGGGCAACAGGCCGCCACTGTCGGTGGACATCGTCTCGGAATTTCTCATTCCGATTCTTCAGCGGGAGAAGGCCGCGGTCTTCATCGTCGTGGACTGCCTCCGCCTGGACCAGTGGCGTGTGCTGGAGCCGCTGCTCGCGCCGTTCTTCGACGTCGAGACGACCCATTACTACGCGGTTCTGCCGACGGCGACGCCCTACTCGCGTAACTCGCTCTTCAGCGGGCTCTTCCCCGGCGAGATCGCGAGCCGGTATCCCGATTGGTGGGGGACGCCCGAACGCGAGGACGAGTCGCTCAACGCCCACGAGCGCGAGCTGCTCGAGCGGCACTTAGCCGATCTCGGCGGCGGGGGCGGCGTGCGCTACAGCAAGATCTCGACGGCCGCCAACTCCGACGACCTCGAGCGCCACATGGGAACCGCCGTGGCACAGACCGGAATCAGCGCGTTCGTCTTCAACTTCGTGGACCTGCTCACGCACGGGCGCAGCGAGTCGCAGATCCTGTATGAGGTCGCGCGCGACGAGATCGCGCTGCGGCAGATCACGAAGCAGTGGTTCCAGCGATCCGCGCTGTTCAGCCTCTTGAAAGAGGCGTCGCGCCGGAAGGTCACGGTGCTGCTCACGACCGATCACGGGTCGATTCACTGCAACACGCCGGCAACGGTCTTCGCCAAGCGCGACGCGACGCTCAACCTTCGCTACAAGTTCGGCGAGGATCTCCGCGCCGAACGCCCGGAGCAGGCGCTGCTCTTTCCGAAGGAGGAAGGGATCAAGCTGCCGAAGAAAGGGCACGGCTCGAACACGCTGCTCGCGACCGGCGACTGCTTCTTCGTTTACCCCACGAAGCTGCGGGAGTATCAGAGCAGGTATCGCGGCTCGTTCCTGCACGGCGGAGTGACGCCGGAGGAAGTAATTCTGCCGCTGGCGCTGCTTACGCCGCGAGGCTGATCGGTGTATCGCCGCCTGCTGCCATACCTGCGGCCGCATGCGTGGCGGATGGGCGCCACGATGGTGTGCAACATCGGGGCGGCGGTGCTCGATGCCTTCACGCTCGCGCTGCTAATTCCTTTCCTCAACATCCTGTTCGACCAGCCGGCCATCTCCCTCAAAGCCGGGTGGGTGAGCGACCTGCTCAACGCCACGGTCGGCGCGCTGCTCGATCCCACCGACAAGATGGGATCGCTGCGCGGTGTCATTCTCATCGTCGTCGCGACGATGCTGCTCAAGAACC
Organism: uncultured Gemmatimonadaceae bacterium; assembly: GCA_964350145.1. GTDB lineage: Bacteria > Gemmatimonadota > Gemmatimonadetes > Gemmatimonadales > Gemmatimonadaceae > JACDCY01. The sequence continues at coordinate 11,394 of CAYGJL010000035.1, read as the reverse complement.
TGCTCGTCTGGCTCAGCTCCTCTCTCGGTGCCACGCTGCAGGAGTACGTCACCCGCGATCTCCGCAACGCGGTTTACCGGCATCTGGTGAAGCTCCCTCTCGGCTACTTCACGCGGATGAAGAGCGGTCAGATTCTCTCGCGCATAATCAACGACACCGCGGAGACCCGCGTGGTGCTGACTCACCTGATGACGCACTCGCTGCGGAGTGTCGCGCTGGTGATCAGCTACCTGGCGTTCCTCGTGGGAATCTCGTGGAAGCTGACGTTGATCTCGCTGTTCGTGGTGCCGGTCCTGATCGGCGCGATGCAGCCGATGCTTCGGAAACTCCGGAAGGGAGCGCGCCGCCGGGGCGCCGTCCACGGCGAGATGACCAGCGTCGTGCAGGAAACCGTTGGCGGCATTCGACTGGTGAAATCCTTCGGGGCGGAGCGGTATGAGGAGCGCCGGTTCCTCGAGGCGAGCGGGAGTTACGCCAATAGCACCATCAAGCTGACGCGGCTGGCGTATCTGGCGCCGCCTCTCACGGAGGTAATCGGAACGATCATGGCGCTGTTCCTGCTATGGATCGGCGCTCAGGAAGTTCTCCTGCACCAGAAGATGTCCGGCGCCGACCTGATCGCCTTTCTCATGTTCGTGCTACGCTTGCTGAGCCCGCTCAAGCAGCTGTCGCAGGTCCCGACCCTCGCGCAGTCGTCGCTCGCGTCCGCCGAGCGATTGTTCGACGTGCTCGACGCGCCCGCGGAGACGCAGCTCGACAAGGGCAGGGTCGCGACCGCGAAGTTCGAGCAGGACGTGGCGTTCGACGAAGTGTCGTTCGCCTACGATGGAGAGCCCGTGCTGCAGAACGTGAGCTTCGCCGCTTCGAAAGGCTCGGTGGTCGCGCTGGTGGGGCCGAGCGGGGCGGGCAAAACCACGTTGGTGGATCTCATCCCGCGATTCTATGAGCCCGACCGGGGGCGGATCACGATCGACGGCGTGGACACGCGGGAGATCCGGTTGGACGCGCTGCGCAGCCTGATGGGAATCGTCGGGCAGGACACGGTTTTGTTCAACGACACAGTGCGCAACAACATCGCGTATGGCGCACCCGAGCAATTCCCGGTCGGCCGCATCGAGGAGGCGGCGAAGGCGGCGAACGCCCACGATTTCATCACCGAGCTGCCGGAAGGGTACGACACGCTACTTGGCGAGCGCGGGACACGGCTCTCCGGCGGCCAGAGGCAGCGGATAGCGATAGCGCGAGCGCTGCTGCACGATCCGCCGATCCTCATACTCGACGAAGCGACGTCCGCGCTGGACACGGAGTCGGAGCGTCTGGTGCAGGAAGCGATCGAGCGGCTGCTCGAGGGCCGGACGGTGTTCGTGATTGCACACCGATTATCAACGATCGTGCACGCCGATATCATCCTCGTCATGGATCGGGGCGTGGTGGTCGAGCGGGGAACTCATGCGGAGCTGATGGAAAAGAAAGGCGTATACAACCGGCTGTACTCTCTCCAGTTCCGTGAGCCGGACGTCGCTGGCGCGGGGGCCGTGGTCTGATGCGCGCGGTATTCCTGTACACCGGGATGGACTGGTCCGGCTCGGCCCGGGCGTTTTCCGCCGCGGCGCGCGCGTTCGCCGAGGCCGGCGATCCAGTGACCTTCGTGGTGGACCCGCAGGCGAACGTGCGTGAGCACTTCCCGGGGGCGGGGTTCGATGTCGCCGAGCTCGACGCCAGCGGTGGATGGTTGAACGCGGCGCTGGGTCTCAGAAAGATCCTGCGGCAGAAGAATCCCGACGTGGTGTTCGTGCACTCCGACCGCGAGCATTTGATCGCGGGCGTGGCCTGCTGGCTCGCGCGGCGCGCGGGCATCGTGCGCCGAACTCCCGCCGGCTCGCGGCTGTTCATGGGAACCGGCGCGCGGATCGGCGCGCGGCTGAGATGGACTGTGTACCTCTTCACGCACGAGGCGGACGTCCGCGCCGCCGTCCTGCCGCGCGATGCGAAGACGGTCGTCGCGGAGCTGGGCGTGGATCCCGCGCGGTATCCCGTGGATCTCGAGGGCGAGGAGCTCACCCAGGCGGAAGCGGCGACGCCGGAGAGCGACAAGGGATCGCACTTCCTCTGCATCTACGATCTGCACGCCCGCGGGCGCGCGGCGATGGCGATACGCACGCTGGCCATGCTAGCACCGCGCCATCCGGCCGTGCACCTGTTCGTGGTCGGGCCCGGCTCCGACTACGAGGACGTCCGCATGCACATCGCGGCCGTGGACCTGCTCCCGCGCGTCAGCCTGCTAGGCGAACGCGACGACGTCGCTTCGCTGATCGCGGCGGCGGACCTCGGCTGGGTCGCGTGCGAAGGCGACGAGGCCGCGTTCGCGATGCTCGACATGATGGCGCTCGGCGTGCCCGTCGTGACCGCGGAGGACGCGATCGCGCGGCGGTACGTCGCCGACGGGATCACGGGACTCGTGGTTCCGTGGGGTGACGCCGCTCTCGCGGCTGGGATGGTCGCGGGACTGCTCGCGAGCCCGGAGCGGATTGACGCGATGGGCGAGGCCGCGCGGGCCCGGGTCGCGCGCGACTTCGGCGAGCGCGGCATGCTCGACGGATTCGATCGCGCGGCGTCGCTGGCGCGTGACGGCAAGCGGGGAAGGCCGTCGCCGCAGTGAGCGAGGGCGCGCCTTCTCCGTGAGGCACCTGTTCGTCACCCAGGACTACGGGCCCGACCTGGGCGGAATGGCCCGGCGGCACGTCGAGATCTGTCGGCGTCTGGCGCCTGATTCAGTCACGGTCTCTACGGTCGCCGCGACGGATGGCGGAGCATTCGACGGAGGCGAGCCGTACCCGATCCGGCGCCAGCCGTTCGGCTTCCCGCGGGCGAATCGAATGGGCAACCGTATTCGGTGGGCGCGCGATGTCGCCGCGATGGCGCGCGACTTCGACGTCATTCACGCGGGGAACATCCGCGCGTCCGGCTACGCCGCGTGGTGGGCGGCTCGCCGCGCGCGCATCCCGTATCTGGTGTACGTGAACGGCGGTGATCTACTGCGCGAGAAACGAAAGGCGGGCAGCCTGACGCGCCGCCTCGGCGCGCGGCGAATCTTCTCGTCGGCCGCCGGGATCGTCGCGACGTCGCGCTGGGTCGCGCAGCTGTCGGCGGAGGTAATGGACGTCGTGGGAGTCCGCCATCCACCGCAGATCCGGGCGTTCGATCTGGGAACGGATCCCGCGTGGTTTTATCCGCGCCCCGACAGCGCCGAGCTTCGCGCGCGGTGGAACGTGGGCGACGCTCCGCTGATCATCACGGTCGCGCGGCTGGTGACGCACAAAGGTCAGGACATGGGGATCCGCGCGCTGGCCAAGCTTCGGCCGGCGTTCCCCGACGTTCGGTACGTGCTGGTCGGCGAGGGGCCGGAAGAGATCCGGCTGCGCGAGCTGGCCGCGTCGCTGGGCGTAGCGGATCGCATCGTGTTCGCCGGCGTCCTCCGGGACTCAGAGCTGCCGGATGCGTACTCCGCCGCCGCTGTTTACCTGGGCGCCTCGCGCGTGGAGCGGGAGATAGACGTGGAAGGGTTCGGCATCTCGTTCATCGAGGCCGCGGCGTGCGGGCTGCCCTCGGTCGCGGGGGACTCCGGTGGAATCCGCTCCGCCGTCCGGGACGGGCAGACCGGCCTTCTCGTACCACCGTCGGATGTGAGCGCGATCGCCGGGGCGTTGGACCTGTTGCTGCGCGACGAAACCATGCGCACGGAGATGGGAGCTGCCGGCCGCGCGGCCGTCGAGACGCATTACAACTGGGATCGGGTGGCCAGTGACACGCGGCAGTTCGCGCGCGACGTTACCGGCCGATGAAAAAACTGCAACATCGCGCGGAGTATGGCGCGCTGCGCGGGCTCGTGCGGGTGCTCGGCGCGGTCCCCTGGGACCGGGCCGGCCGGATCGGCGCCGGCGTAGGCGCCATGGGGTACCGGCCACTCGGCGTGCGCAGGCGCGTGGTCGAGCGGCAGATCGCCGCCGCGTTCCCTGAATTGCGGCCCGAACAGGTGACGGAGCTGGCCAGACGCTCATACAAGCACCTCGGCCGGTCCGCGATCGAGACCGCGCTGCTCCCGGGCCTCGGCCAGGCAGGTGTATTGCGACTGGTCAGCGAGGTCGAGAACTGGGACCTGGTCGAGCGGGCGCACGCCGCGGGCCGGGGCATCGTCATCGTCGCCGGCCACCTGGGAAACTGGGAGCTGGCCGCGGCGTACATCGCGGCCCGAGGCGTGCCGTTCGACGTGATCGTCCGCAAGATGGGGAATCCATTCTTCGACAGATATCTGAATCAAACGCGGGAGCAGCTGGGAGTGAATGTCGTGTATGACGCGCAGGCGGTACGGCACACGCCGCGGGCGCTGAGAGAGGGGCGGGCCGTTGGCTTCGTCGCGGACCAGGGCGTGCGCGGCCTCGCGTCCACGTTCGTGCCGTTCTTCGGCCGACCCGCGAAGACGCCGCGTGGCGCGGCCGTATTCGCGCTGCGGTTCGCCGCGCCGGTCATCTTCGTCGCGGCGCTGCGCAAACCCGACGGTAGCTACCTCGTCGGCTTCGAGGAGATCCCGGTGGTGGACTCCGGGGATCGCGAGCGGGACGTGGACGGGGTGGTGCTGCGCTTCACCCGGGTCCTGGAGAAGTGGGTGCGGCGCGCGCCGGACCAGTACTTCTGGCAGCATCGCAGGTGGCGCAGGCAGCCGCCCGACACTCCGCCGGAGCTGCGCGATCCGGCGGCGGAGCCGGGATGACGCCTTGCTAGATCCCAAACAGCGGAAGCGACTGCTGCGCGACCGGCGCGCGCAGATCGGTCTGGTGATCGTCACGCTGATAATCGGCGCGGCGATCTTCGCCCCGCTGCTCGCGCTGCACGATCCCGTCGGAATCGATCTCGCGCGCATGCTCGAGAGTCCGTCGGCCGAGCACTGGATGGGCACGGACATTCAGGGGCGCGACATCTGGGCGCGGCTGGTGTACGGCGCGCGCGTATCCATAGCGGTGGGCGTGATCTCGCAGGGCATCGCGCTCTTCCTCGGTGTGCAGCTGGGCCTCATCGCGGGCTATTACGGTGGCTGGATCGACGAGCTGGTCATGCGGCTCGCCGACGTGACGCTCGCCTTTCCGACGCTACTCCTCCTGATCGCGATGGTCGCGGCGCTGCAGCCGTCCATGGTCGTGGTGTTCGCGACGATCGGTGTGGTGGGCTGGGCCGGAATGGCCCGGCTCGTGCGCGGCCAGGTGCTCGTCGTCAGGCAGCTCGAGTACGTCCAGGCCATCCGCGCTCTCGGCGCGAAGGACAGCACGATCATCGTCAAACACGTGCTGCCGAACGTCATCGCTCCGGTGGTGATAGCGGCGACGCTCGGCGTGGCGGGCGCGATCATGGCGGAGGCGGCGCTGTCGTTTCTCGGGCTCGGCGTGCAGCCGCCGACGCCCAGTTGGGGATCCATGATCGCCGACGGCCGCGATCTGGATCAGCTGCGCCGCGCGCCGTGGACATCGGTGTTTCCCGGCGTGGCGATCGGCGCCTCGGTGCTGGGATTCAACTTGCTGGGAGATGCCTTGCGCGACGCGCTCGACCCGCGCTACGTGGAGAGCAAGATGCCGAAGGCCACGGAGATGCCAGGGGACACGGAGATGCCCCACGAGGCAGAGCTGGCGGCGTCCGCCGCACCTCAGCCGGGGACCATGCCATGAGGAATGCCGCGATGAAGATTGCCGCGCTGTTGCTGGCGCTGAGCTGTGATGGAAACGGCGGGCCGGGCGAGCCTGTGATCATTACACCGAAGGTGGATCTCGCGCTCCAGCCGATCGCGAGCAACCTGAGCTCGCCGGTGCATCTGGCATCTCCGCCGAACGACGACCGGTTGTTCATCGTGGAGCAGCCTGGACGCATCCGCATCGTCCAGAACGGCGCGCTCGTGCAGACGCCGTTTCTCGACATCGACGCGAAAGTGTTGGGCGGCGGAGAACAGGGTTTGCTGAGCGTCGCCTTCCATCCTTCCTACTCGACCAACCGGCACTTCTTCGTGTATTACACGGACAACAGCGGCGACATCCAGATCGAACGATACACCACGCTGCAATCATCACCGAACGTTGCCGACCCAGCATCGGCGCGACCGATTCTCAACATTCCGCATCCGACCAACTCCAATCACAACGGTGGCCAGCTCGCCTTCGGGCCTGACGGATTTCTGTACATCGGCACCGGTGACGGAGGCTCGGGGGGCGATCCACCGAACAACGCGCAGAATCGCAGCGTGCTCCTCGGGAAGATGCTGCGAATTGACGTGAATCCCGCGAGCTCCGCGCCGTATACGGTCCCTTCGTCCAATCCGTTCGTGAACACCGCCAACGTCCGGCCGGAGATCTGGGCGTACGGCCTGCGAAACCCCTGGCGGTTTTCATTCGATCGCGTCGACAACGTCCTGTACATCGGGGATGTGGGGCAGAATCGAAAGGAGGAGATCAACGCGGTAGCGAGCGCTCAGGCAGGCGTGAATTACGGTTGGAGAATCACCGAAGGATCGGATTGCTTCAGTCCCATGCTGCTGTGCGACAAGTCCGGCCTGACGCTGCCGGTGCATGAGTATGATACGGGCGGCGGCACATGCGCGGTCACGGGCGGCTTCGCGTACCGGGGAAGCGCGATCCCGCAGGTCGTGGGACTGTACTTCTTTTCCGATTATTGCAAGGGAGGCCTGAGAAGCTTCCGTCTTGTAAACGGAGCCGCGACCGACGTGCGTGAATGGGCGGCCGGAGTCGGAGGCACGATCACTTCGTTCGGCGAGGATCGGTATCGGGAGCTGTACGTGATCTCGCACAGCGGAACGGTCGGCAAGCTCATCGCGGCGCCATGACGGCCGCCACGCACCTGCGTCCCGCCCGACGAGAAGACGTTCCTCTGATCACGCAGCTCATTCACGAGCTGGCCGAGTACGAGAAGCTTGCGCACACGTGCGTGGCGGACGACGCGTCGGTCGGCGAGAACCTGTTCGGCGCGAATCCGGCCGCTGAAGTGGTGCTCGCTTTCATCGGCGACGAGCCCGCCGGGTTCGCGTTGTACTTCGAGAACTACTCGACGCACCTGAGCCGGCGCGGGATGTATCTCGAGGACTTGTACGTGCGGGAGCATCTGCGCGGCCGCGGAATCGGAAAGTTGTTACTCTCGAGGCTGGCTTCGATCGCGGTCGAGCGCGGATACGGCAGGATGGAGTGGTCGGTGCTCCGCTGGAACGAGTCCGCGATCCGAGTTTACGACGCGATCGGGGCAGAGCCGCTGAGTGGGTGGCTGACGTACCGGCTAACCGGCGCCGGCTTGCAACGAATGGCGACGGGGACTACGAGCGGAGCCTGAGCAGAGCGTACTGCCTGCCTCCCTTTCGCAGCAGCACGTGGTTGCCGGGCAGAGGAGTCACCGAGGAGAGATCGAGATCCGCCGTTGCTCGCGCTCCGTTGACGTACACGCCGCCCTGATCGAGCAGCCGTCGGGCCGCGCCTTTCGAAGGTGCCAATCCCGTTCGCGCGACGACGTCAGCGAGCGACCCTGCGTCGCTCGGCGCGATCTCCGAGAAGGGGATCTCCCGCGACAGGGCCTCGATTACAGGCAGCGACAGCTCGGTAGCGTCCCGCTTGCCGAACAGCACCGAGGAGACTTCTTCGGCGATCCTGGCGGCTTCCACGCCGTGCACGCGCGTCGTGACCTCAGTGGCCAGCGCGCGCTGCGCTTCGCGCTTCTCGGGGTGAGCCTGCATCTGTGATTCCAGCTCCTCGATCTCCGCGCGCGACAGGAGCGTGAACATCCGCAGGTACGAGGCCGAGTCGCGGTCCTCGGTGTTGATCCAGAACTGGTAGAACTGGTACGGGCTCGTGCGCGACGCGTCGAGCCACACAGTTCCCGCTTCGGTCTTGCCGAACTTGGTGCCTGAGGCGGTCGCGACGAGAGGGAGGGTGATTCCGTGCGCTTCCGCGCCCTCGGCGCGCCTGATCAACTCGATCCCGGCCGTGATGTTCCCCCACTGATCGCTCCCGCCGAGCTGGAGCGTGACTCCGCGCCGGCGGTACAGCTCGAGAAAATCGTAGGCCTGGAGCAGCATGTACGCGAACTCGGTGAACGAGATGCCGGTCTCGATCCGCGCCTTCACCGATTCCTTGGCCAGCATGTAGTTGACCGTGAAGTGCTTGCCCGTCTCCCGCAGGAAGTCGAGCAGGTCGAGCCCGCGCAGCCACTCCGAGTTGTCCGCGGAGACTGCGGCGTATGGACCGGAGAAATCGAGGAAGTGCTCGAGCTGCGTCAGGATCGCCGCGCCGTTCGCGCGCACGGTCTCCTCGTCGAGCAGTTGCCGCTCGCTGGCCTTACCGCTGGGATCGCCGATCAGCGCCGTGCCGCCGCCGACGAGCGCGACCGGCTTGTGACCGGTTCGCTGGAGGTGCACCAGTCCCATGATCGGCACGAGACTGCCGACGTGCAGGCTCGACGCCGTCGGGTCGAAGCCGGCGTAACCCGAGACGCTGCCCGCGGCCAGCGCCCTCTCGGCGCCGTCCGTCTGCTGATACAGCAACCCGCGCCACGCCAGCTCTTCGGTCAGTTCGGTGCCAGTGGTCATGCGACAAAGGTACGTTGCCCGCGGCAGTTGGTACATTTCGATCATGTCACCTCCTGCTCCCCGCGGCCAGCCGCGGGGAAGGCCCCGCGGACGGTTTGCGTCGTTCAGGAAGAACCACCCCGTCCTGGTCCGCGCGACCGCCCTCGGAGCCACGCTCGTCTTTTCCTTCATGGTCGGCCTGCTGTACGCGTCGTGGGCGCTGGTGTGCCGCGGCGGCCAGTGCCCCGCGATCGAAGAGCTGGACGAGTACACGCCGAATCAGACGTCCAAGCTGTACGCCGTGGACGGCCGCTTCATCGCGGAGATCGGGCTCGAGCGCCGGACGCTCGTGCGACTCGACGAGATCCCGCAGGTAGTGAAGGATGCGTTCGTCGTGACCGAGGACAAGCGCTTCTACTCGCACGCCGGGATCGACTGGTACCGGGTGTTCGGAGCCGCGTTCTACAACCTCATCAGCGGCGGCTGGAGGCAGGGATTCTCCACCATCACGATGCAGCTCGCGCGCAACATCTTCCCGGAAACCATCTCGCGCGAGAAGACGCTGGTGCGCAAGATCAAGGAGGGGAAAGTTTCCCGCGCAATCGAGGCCAGGTACAGCAAGGAGAAGATCCTCGAGCTGTACCTCAATCAGATCGACCTCGGGAGCGGATCGTACGGCGTCGAGACCGCGTCACAGCGCTACTTCGGTAAGTCCGTGCGCGATCTGAATCTCGCCGAGGCGGCGACGCTGGCCGCGCTGCCGAAAGCTCCCTCCCGGTACAATCCGCGCCGGTACCCGGAGCGCGCCATCCAGCGCAGGAACACGGTCATCGAGCTGATGCGCCGAGAGGAAGTAGTGAGTGACGCGGACGCGAGTCTCGCCAAGGCGTACCCGCTCCGGCTGGCGGAGCGCACCGAGTCCGGCGACATCGCGCCGTACTACGTGGAGTGGGTCCGGCAGCAGCTCGACGACCAGTTCGGCCGCCAGCTGTACGAGCAGGGGCTGAAGGTGTACACGACGCTCGATCTGGACATGCAGTCGGCGGCGGAGCGGGCGATGGAGCAGCAGCTGGGGGCGATCGAGAGCGGCCGGTTCGGGGCGTTCGGCAAGGAGAGCTTCGAACGGTACATCGCGCGGAAGATCGCCGGCGATGAGACCACGCCGGGCAACTCGCCGTACCTGCAGGGCGCGTTCGTCGCGCTGGATGCGCAGAGCGGCGCGGTGCGCGCAATGGTCGGAGGACGGGACTTCGACGACTCCAAGTTCAACCGCGCGGTGCAGGCGATGCGGCAGCCCGGCTCGACGTTCAAGCCGTTCGTGTACGCGACCGCGATCAAGAACGGGCGCCCGCCGTCGTTCATGGTCATGGACACGTCCATCAATCTGGCCAACATGGGCGGGGCCGATTGGTCTCCGCGCAACTTCGACGGGCGCTTCGAGGGGCCGATTCCCATGCGGCGCGGGTTGTACATGTCGCGCAACCTCGCTGCGATCAACCTCGGAATGGAGCTGGGGGAGGAGCGCGTCATTGGTGAGGCGCGCAACTTCGGCATCACCAGCCCGATCCCGCCGTTTCCCTCCATTCACATCGGCTCCGCCGAAGTTTTTCCGCTGGAGTTGATCTCCGCGTACTCTGCGTTCGCGAACCTGGGGATCCGCGCTACCCCGAACGCGATTGTGCGGGTGGAGAACGCGCGCGGTGAGATACTCTGGCAGCCCACGCCGACGCACTCGCAGGTGATGACGGCCGAAGAAGCGTGGCTGATGGTGGACATGATGAAGGACGTCGTGCGGCGTGGAACGGCTTCGGGCGTCTGGGCTTCGGGCTTCCGCCGCCCGGCAGGCGGGAAGACCGGGACGACCAACGATGGCACGGACGTCTGGTTCGTGGGCTACACCGCCGATCTCGTGGCGGGCGTGTGGATGGGGTACGACCGCCCGCGCAAGATCAAGGCGAACGCGCAGGGTGGGATTCTCGCGGCCCCTGCGTGGGCGGCGTTCATGCAGGAGGTGTATCGCCGCAAGCCCGCGCCGCCAGACTGGCCGCGGCCGCCGGGAATAGTCGTGCGCGAGGTGGATCTGCGCTCGGGGCTATTGGCGTCGCCGTACTGTGGCGGCGGACCGATCGTCACGGAATTCTTCATCTCGGGCACGGAGCCGACCCGCGAGTGCATGCCGGCCATCTACTCGCCGTACTACGACACGACCGGTGGAGTACCGATCGATCCGGCCCCGCGACTGCCACAGCCCGTGCGGCCGGCCGATCCCGGAACGCGGGTGCAGCCCGGTTCCGCGCCGCTGCCGCGCGCCGGTCAGCCGCGCGACACGATCACGTTCCGTCGCCCGTCGCGCGATACGGTTCCAGCCAGCAGGCGTCCGGCCATTCCCGAACTGCCACCGACGCGCCCGTGATCCGGTATCGCGCGCGCTGGCTGCTCCCGGTCAGCGGTCCGCCGATCGAAGACGGCGTGCTCGGCGTGACCGGAAGCAGCATCGATTACGTCGGCTCCGCCGCAGACGCGCCTGCCGGCGAGGAGGTCGACTTCGGCGAAGCGTTGCTGCTGCCCGGACTCGTCAACACGCACACGCACCTCGAGCTCACCGCGATGCGCGGATCGTTGGAGGAGCTGGAGTTTCCTGACTGGATCGACAAGCTCAGAGCGAGCCGCAACGAGATTTTCAGCGATGCGATGCTGCTCGATTCCGCGCGGTACGGGATCGCGGAAGGACTGCTCGCCGGCATCACGACGTACGCCGACACCTGCGCCAGCGGCGTGTCGCTGCCGGC
>CAYGJL010000034.1:11994-30259 GCA_964350145.1 uncultured Gemmatimonadaceae bacterium | reverse complement strand
GGCGGCCGGCCGCCTGCGCGTGGAGGGAACGTCGCTCGACGCCGCGTCGCTGCTCTCCGTCGCGATTCTTCTGCGCAGCTCGCGTCGCGCCATGGCCGCTCTGCGCGACGACAAGCGGCCGGCGATAGCGCGCGCCGTGCTCGGCGGGTTTGTCGCGCGACTCGTCAGCGCGCAGCCGGTCGAGAGCGCGATCGAGAAAGCCGTGTCCGAGGACGGCGAAATCCGCGACGACGCGTCTCCCACGCTGCGCCGCATCAGGCGCGAGCTGCGGGCCGCCGAGGAAGGCCTGCTCGGCGTGCTGGAGAGCGCGATGCGATCGCTGGCGCCGCACCAGCAGGTGGCCGACATGTCGGTAACAATCCGCAACGGTCGCTACGTGATCCCGGTGCGGCGTGACGCGCGCAACGTGATCCGCGGCCTGGTGCACGACACGTCGGCCACGGGCGCGACGCTGTTCGTTGAGCCGCCCGCAGCCATCGAGGCGGGGAACCGCATCCGCGAGTTGCAGGGCGAGGAGTTGCGCGAGATCGACAAGATCCTCCGGGAGCTGACCGAGCGCGTGCGTCCGCTCGCCGCCCAGATCGCGTCCGCGCTCGACGCGCTGGTGGAGCTCGACTCGCTGTATGCCCGCGCGCGCTTCGCGGCGGAATTCGAGTGCGCCGTCGCGGAGATCGCGGCGGAGAGCGAAGGGTTTTCGATCGTTGCCGGCCGGCACCCGCTGCTGCTGGCGCAGCGCATAGACGTCGTTCCGTTCAGTCTCACGATTGAGCCCGACGAACGCACGCTGCTCCTGTCCGGCCCCAACACCGGTGGGAAGACTGTCCTGCTGAAGGCGATGGGGCTTTTTTCCGCGATGGTTCAGTCGGGGATTCCGGCGCCGGTCGCCGACGGCAGCCGCGTGGCGCTGTTCGACGATCTCTTCGCTGACATCGGCGACGAGCAGTCCATCGCCGCGAGCCTCTCGACGTTCAGCGCGCACGTGAAGAACCTCGCCGAGATCCTGCGCGGCGCGACGCCCCGGTCACTGGTGCTCATAGATGAGCTGGGCTCGGGAACCGATCCCATGGAAGGCGCTGCGCTCGGCGGCGCGATCCTCGAGGAGCTGACCCGGCGCGGCACGTTCACGCTCACCACCACGCACCTGGGTGCGCTCAAGGAGCTGGCGACGTCGGTGCCCGGAGTGGTGAACGCCTCGCTCGAGTTCGACGCCGCGCGGCTGGCGCCGACGTACCGTCTCGTGAAGGGGATTCCGGGCCGGTCGTACGGCCTGAGCATCGCCCGGAGGCTGAACCTTCCCGCCAACGTTCTCGACGCGGCCGAAGAGCGCCTGCCGAAGGGAGAGCGCGACACCAACGCTCTGCTGGCCGAGCTGCAGGAGCGGGACGCGAAGCTCGCGGTGCGCGATCGCGAGACGCAGGACATTGCGGCAGAAGCGCGGGAACGACTGGCGAACGTGACGGCCAGGGAGCAGCGCGTTCGCGAGCGCGAGCGTGAGATCGAGAAGGAGAGCCGGAGCACCGCGCGCAAGCACCTCCTGGACGCGCGCGCCGCCGTCGAAGAGACGATCCGCGAGTTGCGCGCAACTTCGGCCGCGGCCGTGGAAGACGCCGCCCGGCTCGCGCGCCGGAATATCGAGCAGCTTGCCGGGGAGGAGGCCGCGGCGCTCGAGCGGCTGGCGAGCGAAGACGCCGGCGGGGGAGCGCAACCCGGCAGGCCAGCGGGCACGCCCGAGCCCGGCGATCTCGTCGAGCTCGACACTTTCGCCGGACGCACCGCGAAGCTGCTCGAGCTGCGGGAGGACGAGGCGGTGGTCGCCCTCGGCTCCATCAAGCTGAACGTCCCGCGCGAGAGCATCCGCCGCGCCGCGATCCAGCTCGTCGCGAGCGAGAAGGTCCCGATGCGCGGTGACATTCCGGAAGTTCATGCATCGACCGAGGTGGACCTGCGAGGATTGCGCGCGAACGAGGTCGAGGAAGTCGTAATGCAGGCGGTGGACAGCGCCGTCCTCGCCGACTTGAAGGTGCTGCGGATCATTCACGGCAAGGGGACGGGCGCTTTGCGCGAGCGCGTGAACGAGATGCTCAAGAAGGAGCCGCGTGTCGCTGGCTTCCGGCTCGGCGCATGGAACGAAGGCGGCGCGGGCGTCACCATCGCGGAGCTCGCGTGATCCCGGACGAAGTCGTCGAGCAGGTCCGCGAGGCGGCGGACGTGGTGCAGATAATCGGCGAGTACGTGAAGCTCAAGAAGACGGGCTCCGACTACCGCGGGCCGTGCCCGTTTCACCAGGGAACGCACCGGAACTTCTCCGTCTCTCCGCGGAAGGGAATCTTCTACTGCTTCGTCTGCCACGAGGGCGGCGACGTCTTTCGCTTCGTGCAGAAGCGGCTCGGCGTCGCGTGGCCGGAAGCCGTGCGGATAGTCGGCCAGAAGGCCGGCGTCGAAGTGAAGGAAGTGGACACGCGGCGCGAGGGCCCGGATGCGCGCGAGCCTTTCTGGGAGATCAACGCCGCCGCGGCCGAGTACTTCCGCGCGATGCTGTGGGACGACCCGCGGGCGAAGGGTGCCAGGGAGTATCTGGAGAGCCGTGAGATATCGCGCGAGCTCGCGCAGGAGATCGGCATCGGGTACGCGCCGTCCGAGATCGGGCTCATGCGCACGTACCTCGCCACGCTCGGGTTCGACGACGCGCGCATGCTCGAGACCGGACTGCTCGTGCAGCGCGAGGAAGGGACGGAGCCGCGGCCGCGCTTCCGCGACCGGCTCATGTTTCCCATCCTGGACGCCATGGGCCGGCACGTCGGCTTCGGCGGACGCGTGCTCGGCAACTCCGAGCCGAAGTACCTGAACTCGCCGGATTCGCCGGTGTTCTCCAAGGGGAAGTTGCTGTACGCGCTCAACTGGGCGAAGAACGAAATCAGGAAGGAGGACCGCGTGCTCGTCGTGGAGGGTTACTTTGACGTCGTGCGGCTGATAGCCGCCGGTGTGCGCACCGGCGTAGCTCCCATGGGAACCGCCCTCACCGACGCCCAGGTCACACTCATCCGCAAGTACACGAAGAACGCGGTACTGTTGTACGACAACGACCGCGGCGGTCTGGCCGCCACGTTCAGGTCGGGCGACGAGCTGTTACGCCAGGGATTCGGGGTGCGAGTGGTCACGCTGCCGGAGGGCGACGATCCCGACACGTTCGTCCGGCGCGAGGGTGCGGCCGGACTGGAGCGCGAGATAACCGCCGCGATAGACGTGTTCGAGCGCAAGGTCCAGATTCTGCAGCGAGTCGGAGCGTTCAGCGAGTTGCACAAGAAGCGACGAGCGCTCGATCGGCTCCTGCCGACGATTCGTGCCGCGTCCGACCCAATCATGCGTGACCTGTACCTCGCGCGCGCCAGCGAGGCATCCGGCGTGGACCGCGCCATCCTACAGCGCGAAGTCGAGTCTCCCGCGCGCCGGGGCGAGCGTCCCGCCGCGCAGCCAGCTCCGCAGGGCGAGCCTGACATCGGTCAGGCGGTACCCACGCGCAGCGACCGCGGTGATCGCGTTGATTCCTATTCCGCGATCGGCAGCTCGGCGGAGCGGGAGCTCGTCCGCGCGATGCTGCAGCAGCGCACCCGCGTCGCGGAGATCGCGGAGAAGGTCGGACTCGAGAGCTTCAGGGACCGGCGGTACCGGCGGATATTCTCCCGGCTGCTCGAATCCGAAGAGGACACGCCGGTGCAGCAGCTGGTGGAAGGACTGCCGGTGACGGACGTCGCGGTGATCGAGGAGCTGTTGTCCGAGCGCGGCGCGCAGATAGACCCGCAGCGCACCGTGGACGACAGCCTGACCGCCATCCGCGTGCGGGAGCTGGACGAGAAGCTGCTGGAGATTGACGCTACGCTGCCGCTCGCGAGGGCGGATCAGAAAGACGAATTGATGAAGCTCAAGCAGGAGCTGCGCGACGAGCTCAACAGCTTGAGACGGACGCGGTACAAGGCCTTCCGCGTTCGCCGTAAAACCGCGCCTGAGAGAGAATGATGCACGAGAACATCGAAGAGCTGCTCGCGCTGCAGTCGGACGACAACCGAATATCCGGGATCGAGCAAAAGATGGCGGCGCTGGCGCCGCGGCTGCGCGAGCTCGACCGCGTACGACAACAGGCGGCCGACGCCGTGCAGCGAGCCCAGACGGCCATCGAGAGCGAACAACAGCGACAGCGCGACATCCAGACGCGGGTCGAGCTGCACAAGAAGCAGCAGGAGCGGAACCTCGCCCAGCTCGACTCGATCAAGAAGATGAAGGAGGCCACTGCGGCCATGTCGCAGGTCGAAACGACGCGCCGGCTCGTGGCCGAAGACGAAAGCGAGCTCGCCGCGATGGGCCGCCGCATGGAGACGATGCGCGCGGACGTCGAGCGCGCGCGCGCGGCGCTGACTGCCGCGGAGGAGGAGCAGGCGAGCGCCCGCGATGAGATCGGCGCCGAGCAGGCCGCGCTCGAGTCCGAGCTCAAGGATGCGCGGGCCGAGCGCGATGCGAAGGCAGCCAACGTGGACCGCGCGCTGCTGCACAAGTACGACCGGATCCGTAGTAGGCGCGAGAACGCACTGTATCCGCTGCGCGGAATGACGTGCGGGAATTGCGATACGGCGGTTCCGATGCAGCGGCGGAATGTGATGCTGGCCAGTGGAGCCATCGAGGTGTGTGAAGGTTGTGGCGTGCTGCTCTACCCAGGCTAGGGGACTGGCGGAATCCAAGTTCGGAGTGTGGCAGTCGGGAGTGAGACAGTGAGGAGTACACTCCTGACTCCCAACTCCTCGCTGCCACACTCCGAACTTGGATTCCAGTGCAATGAAATCGGACTCTCCATCGCGCAGGGTCATCTATCTTTAGGGATGAGCTCAGCCGTCGTCCCTGCCGTTGCCCAGCCTCGCCGCAAGCTGCGCTGGCTCATCGCCGTGGAGCCGAACCCGGCGGATGTCGCCGCGCTGGCGGCGGATCTCGGTCTTCCCCCGCTCGTGTGCCGGTTGCTGTGCGCCAGGGGCTACAGCGAATCGGGCGCGGCGCGGACCTTTCTCCGCCCGCGGCTGGACCAGCTCCACGATCCCCTGGCGATGCTCGATCTGGACAAGGCGGTCGCGCGGCTCGCGCGAGCGATCCGGGAGCAGGAGCTGGTATTCGTTCACGGCGACTACGACGTGGACGGTATCTCGTCCACCACGCTGCTCACCCGCACGATTCTCAACCTCGGCGGACGGGCGCAGCCGTTCATCCCCAGGCGGCTCGAGCACGGTTATGACCTGAGCGCGGCGGGGGTCCAGGCCGCGATCGAAGCTGGGGCGAAGGTCGTCGTCACCTGCGACTGCGGGACCACCGCCGTCGAGCCGATCAAGGACCTGTGCGCGGCCGGAATAGACGTCATCGTTACCGACCATCACCTGCCCGGCTCGGCGCTGCCGGATTGTCTGGCGGTGCTGAACCCGAAGCGGCCGGGCTGCGGCTACCCCGACAAGGACCTGGCCGCAGTCGGCGTCGTGTTCAAGCTCGCGCTGGCGCTCGCCCGGGAGATGGGGAAGGGCGAGAACCAGGTGTGGCAGATGCTCGATCTCGTCGCGCTCGCGACGGTGGCCGATATCGCTCCGCTGCGCGGCGAGAACCGCGTATTCGTGCGGCTCGGCCTCAAGCTGTTGCAGGAGACCCGCAACGTGGGATTACGCGCGCTGGTGAATGCCGCCGGCTTGAGCGGGAAACAGATCACCGCCGGGCGCGTCGGCTTCATTCTCGCGCCGCGACTCAACGCCGTCGGCCGGTTGGGCGCCGCGATTCGCGGCGTCGAGCTGCTGATGACGGAGACCGAGCACGAAGCGAACGTGATCGCGCGAGATCTCGAGGAGCTGAACCGCAAGCGGCAGGAGATTGACCGCGCGACTCTCGAGGAAGCGCGTGAGGATGTCGTTCGCCGCGACCTTGGGGAGACGTTCGGGATCGTGCTCGCGCGCGACGGCTGGCATCCCGGAGTCATTGGAATCGTCGCGTCGCGAATCGTCGAGGAATTCGGTCGTCCGACGATCATGATCTCATCCAGCGCGACCACGTGCAAAGGATCGGGCCGCTCGATCCCCGCGTTCAACCTCCACGCCGGGCTGATCGAGTGCGCCGACCTGCTGGAGAGGTTCGGCGGGCACAAGGCGGCCGCGGGTGTGACGCTCGACCGCTCCCAACTTGAAGCGTTCACCGAGCGCTTCAACGAAGTCGCGCGCGCCGCGTTGGAGCCGGACGACCTGCTCGGGCAGATCCGCGTGGATCTCGAGATGCCGCTCGCTGAGGCGACCGACGCGCTGCAGTCGCTGATTAGCCATTTCGAGCCTTTCGGAATAGGGAACCCGTCGCCGGTCTTTCTCTCGCGCGGAGTGCGGCTCAAGTCGCCGGCGCGAACGCTCAAGCACGAGGGGCTGAAGCTGTACCTGGACGCGGGCGGGACCGTGCTGGAAGCGATCGGCTGGGGCTTCGCCGACCGCGCGGGCGAAATAAAGACCGGCGGCGAGATAGACGTCGTGTACCGCATCGAGCGCGACGAGTACCAGGGAACCAGCCGGCTCCAGGCGCGGCTGCTCGACTTCGCGCCTTCGCGCTAGATGCGGATCATCGCCGGGCAGTGGCGCGGACGACGAATCGCGGCGCCGCCCGGCAAGGACGTCCGCCCGACGCTCGACCGCGTGCGCGAGGCGTGGATGAGCATCGTGCAGCCGTACCTGGTCGGGGCGGAAGTCGTGGACCTGTTCGCCGGCTCCGGCGCCCTGGGACTCGAAGCGCTGTCCCGCGGCGCGGCAGTCGCCCACTTCGTGGAGCGGCACGCCAGGACGTTTGCCGCGCTCCAGCAAAATGTCGCAACGCTCGGCGCCGGCAGTTCGGCCGTGCTGCACCGGCAGGACGTGTTTACGTTTCTGCGCGGACCGGGTCATGGTGAATTCGACATCGCCTTCGCCGACCCACCGTACGGCGGCGACGACGCGATGAAGCTAGCTTCGCTCTGGCTCGAACGACCGTTTGCGAAATTGCTCGGGATCGAGCACGATTCCCGCGTCGCGCTGCCCGGCAATCCGGACGCGCGACGGTACGGAACGACCGCGATTTCTTTTTATCGGCAGGGCGACCTGTAACGGGATCGGGCAAGAGGTGGTGTGTGCCCGGCAGCGCCGTGTTAGCGAGCGTAGTTTGCGAGCGTAGGCGCAGCCGGGCATACACCGACTCGCGCCCGATCCCACGGAGCGGACAATGGCGAAAATTGCGATCTACGCGGGCTCGTTCGATCCCATAACGCGCGGGCACGAGGATCTGGTCGTGCGCAGCCTGGAGTTCGTGGACCGGTTGGTGGTCGCGGTCGCGAACAACTCGGCCAAGGAACCGCTGTTCGATCTGCGGGAGCGGAAGCGGCTGATCCGGGCCGCCGTCGGCGACGACTCGCGCATAGATGTGCGCGACTTTACCGGCCTGCTGGTGGACTTCGCCCGTGAGGTCGAAGCCTCGCTGATCATCCGCGGCCTGCGCGCCGTCAGCGATTTCGAGTACGAGTTCCAGATGGCGCTGATGAATCGGCACCTGTCGCCCGGTCTCGAGACGGTATTCATGGTGCCGTCGCTCGACGCGACATACATCAGCTCCAGCATCGTCAGAGAGGTGGCTCGTCTCGGGGGGAACGTGGATGGTCTCGTGCATCCGGTCGTCGCCCAGGCTCTCAAGGCGCGGTTTAGCATTCCCCTGAGCAATCCCCAGAGCCCGTGACGTTCACCGACGCCATCCGCCGCCGAGCGGCGGCCAGCTTCAAAAGGGTTGTTTTCCCCGAGTCCGCTGACGTTCGGGTAGTCGAGGCGGTGCGCGTCCTGCGCGAGCAGAAAATCGTGCACCCCGTGGTTGTGCTCGACCCGTCCCACCCCGAGACGCACGCCGCGCTCGAACGCCTCGGCGTCGAGGTTGTCCGGCCGGGAGAGACTCCTGCGTTGCAGTACGCCGTCAGCATGGTTCGCGACGGGCTGGCCGACGCGTGCGTCGCTGGGGCCGTGCATGCCACCGCCGACGTGCTCCGGGCGGCGCTGGCGCTCGTCGGGAAAGCACCCGGGATCACCACGATCTCCAGCGCCTTCTATATGGTGCGCGGGCCGGCGTGGGGGACGGGGAGCGACGTGCTGACATTCACGGACTGCGCCGTCGTGCCGCAGCCCACCGCCGCGCAGCTCGCCGAGATCGCCATCTGCGCCGCCCGCGACCGAGCGCTCATCGTCGGCGACGAGCCGCGCGTCGCGCTGCTCTCCTTCAGCACCCACGGCAGCGCCGTGTCCGACTCTGTCCGGACCGTGATCGAGGCGGTGCGTATCATTCGCCAGCTCGAGCCGGCGCTCCTGGTGGACGGAGAATTGCAGGCTGATGCCGCGCTGGTGCCGGACGTCGCCGCCCGGAAGGCGCCGGGAAACATTTTCGGCGGGACGGCTAACGTGCTGGTGTTCCCGTCGCTCGACGCCGGCAACATAGCTTACAAACTGGTGGAGCGGCTCGCGGGAGCGGTGGCGATCGGGCCGATCCTGCAGGGGTTGGCGAAGCCCGTTGCGGATCTCTCGCGGGGGGCGCAGCCCCAGGACATTATTAATGTTGCCGCGGTTGCGGCGTTGCAGGCAGGTGGTGACTAGTGACTAGTGACTAGTGACTAGTAACCGCAAACGGCGCTTCGCGGGCTTGCGAGGTTGCCATTCCGCAGTCGCTGCACTGTTCAGGGGCGGGAGCGACCAGTTATTACTTAAAGCAGTCACTAGTCACTAGTCACCAGCCACCAGTCACTAACATGAGTTTCACCATTCGCAAGCAGGGCGAGATCGTCGTGGTAGATGTCGAGGGCCAGCTCATCGTGGGCAATCGCCAGGAGCTGAAGCAGAAGGTGCTCGACGAGCTCGAGAAGGGGGAGAAGCGCTTCCTCATAGACTTCAGCCAGACGGGCTACATAGATAGCTCCGGGCTCGGCGTGCTCGTGTCGCTGTCCAAGAAGATCCGCGAGCAGGGCGGCGAGTTGCGACTCGCTAATCTGAACGACGATCTCAAGACGCTGTTCGAGCTCACCAAGCTCGACACGCTCTTCCAGATATCGGACAGCAGGGAGCGCGCGCTAGAGAGCTTCTAATGTCCAAAATGCGCGTTGCGCTGGAGATCGAGATCCCCAGCGACGTGCACGAGATCGAACGGGTTGTCGAGCTGGTCCAGTGGGAATGTCGGCAGCTGAAGATCGAGCCCGAGAAGTGCTCGCTCAACGTGCCCGTTGCCCTCACCGAAGCCCTGTCCAACGCCATCCTCCGCGGGAATCTTGAGGACAGCTCGAAGTGCGTCCGCATCCGCGCCTCGGTCAGCCAGTCGGGCCACAAGCTCGTGGTGGACGTGATAGACGAAGGGTCAGGCTTCGATCTCCCCGCGAGCACCCGCAACTGCACTACGCCCGAGAATCTCGTGCTGGAAGACGGCCGTGGTCTCTACCTGATGCAGTGTCTGGTGGATCGAGTCGAGCAGTTCATGGACGGCGGGAACACCGTACGGCTGACGGTGCAGAGTGGATGAAAGACCTACAGTCGGTGCTCACCGCATTCCACGACGCGACGCAGTGCCCGGTTGCCGTGTGGATTGGCGACGAGAAGGATCCGGCCACGCTCGCCACTGCGATTTCCGCGGGCACCGTGCTCGCACCGGACTCGCTTCCGGAGACTGAGCAGGGTCCGGTACCCACCAACGGCGGTGAGGTGATCACCGCCCGTCTTGCCGGGCTGAAGCGCGCGTGGATGACGATGGGCCCGTGCGAAGGCGACCACCGCCCGCTCGAGCGAAACGCGATGCTGCTCCTCCCGGTCGTGAATCAGATGATGCGCACCGGCCTGGAGCTGGAGCACACAGCCGCGGAGCTGGCCGGCCGCTACGAGGAGATCAGCCTCCTCTACACGATCAGCGAGATCCTCGGCCGCACGGTGGCGCTCGAGGAAGCCGCGAAGACGATCCTGACGGAGCTGTCCCAGACGGTGGGCGCGCGCCGCGGCGCGATCCTCCTGTACGACCGGCCGACCACCATGCTGTACGCGGTCGCGGCGATCGGAATCGAGCAAACGCAGCTCACGTCCATCCCAATCAACGACATGGGGAGCGTGGCGGCGCGGGTTTTCCGTACGCGCCACCTCGCGATCGCCGACGCAAGCGAGAGCACTTCGGAGCACGAGGCGATCTACTCGCGCGACACGATGCTCGCGGCGCCGATCATCTGGACCAGCTCGACCGGCAGTCTCCCGCTCGGCGTAGTGATCCTGTCGGAGCGCGAGACCGGCCAGCCGTTCAGCGCCGGCGATCAGAAGCTGGTCGCAGCGATCGCGACCCAGATCGGAATCGCCATCCAGAACTCGCGGCTCGTGCGGGCTTCCATGGACCAGCAGCGGCTGCAGCAGGAGATGCTGCTCGCGCACGACCTGCAGATGAAGCTGCTGCCGCAGCCGGCGAGCCTTTCGGCCGACGCCGAGATTGCCGCGCGGGTCGTGCCCGCGGAATCCGTCGGCGGAGACTTCTACCACCTCTTCCGCCTGGGCAACGCGTCGACCGGCGTGATGATCGGTGACGTCTCCAGCCACGGCTATCGCGCGGCGCTGATCATGGCGCTGACCATGAGCGCCGCGTCCATTCAGGCGCAGATCCATGTGGATCCCGGGGCGATGCTCGGCGCGCTGCTGGGGTCGGTGAAGGACGAGCTGACGACGACCGAGATGTTCGTGTCCCTCTTCTACGGCGTGGTCAACCGGAAGAAGGGCGTGTTGAGCTACGCCAACACGGGACACCCGCACGCGTTCCTGTTCGGGCCCGACGGAAAGTACGACAGGCTTCCCGCGCTCGACCCGCCGCTCGGCATGGTGGACACACCGCCGCACGCGAAGACGCTCACGTGGCATCCCAAGGAGAGCTTGCTGCTGCTGTTCACCGACGGCATAAGCGACGCGCGCAACGCGAAGGGCGACAAGCTCGGCGAGCAGCGCGTGCTCGACGCGGTCAAGAAGAACCGGAAGGAGCCGGTGGACACGATTCTCGAGAAGGTGTTCGAGTCGCTGCGCCGCTTCACCGGTAGCACGCCGCTCCGCGAC
Organism: uncultured Gemmatimonadaceae bacterium; assembly: GCA_964350145.1. GTDB lineage: Bacteria > Gemmatimonadota > Gemmatimonadetes > Gemmatimonadales > Gemmatimonadaceae > JACDCY01. Next base: position 19,139 of record CAYGJL010000034.1, on the reverse strand, counting down.
GACCAGACGCTCGTCATCCTTCGCGCGTAGCTCGTGCGTACGCCGGCGCCGCGCGGCAGAGGTCCGAACCCTCCGGTCCTCAAGCGACTTGGCCAGCACTTTCTCAATGATCAGCGGGTTCTGGCACAGATTGCCGATGCGCTCGAGCTGACCGGCGACGAGACGGTCGTGGAGATCGGCCCGGGGCGGGGCGCGCTCACGCGACATCTGGTGGGCCGCGCGCGCAAGCTCGTGCTGGTCGAGCTCGATCGCGCGCTCGCCGCGAACCTGCGCGAAGAATTCGCCGGCGATCCCACAATCGAGATCGTCGAGGCCGACGTGCTTGAAGCAGACATCGCCGAGCTGGCGGGGGGACCGTACGCGCTGGTCGGGAACGTCCCGTACTACATCACGACGCCGATCATCTTCCATGCGTTGAAACCGCCGCAGCCGTCGCGCGCGGTCTTCCTGATCCAAAAGGAAGTCGCCGAGCGCATGGCCGCGATCGCCGACGACGAGGAGTACGGTGCGCTGTCGGTGACCATCCAGGCGCTTACCGAGCCCGAGCTGCTGCTGCACGTTCCGCCGAGCGCGTTCACTCCCGCGCCCAAAGTGCACTCAGCCGTAGTGCGCCTGCGACCCAGAGCGACGCCGCTCGTCCCACCCGATACCGCGCCCGGATTCCAGGCCTTCGTTCAGTCGTTCTTCGGGATGCGCCGCAAGCAACTCGGCACCATCGTTCGCGCGCTGGAAGGCGTGGACTCCGACCGCGCGCGCGCGATTCTCACCGCGGGCGGCTGGGATCCTCAGGCTCGCCCTGAAACTCTGTCACCGGCTGAGTTCGCGCGCCTGTACGCGACTCTTCGTGGCCCGAGCTGACGCCCTTTCGTTCGCCTGCGGATGAAAGTGAATGCCGCCCGGACGCGACGGTGCATGCCGCCGCAGGCCGCGTCTTAGCGAGCGTAGTTTGCTCGCGTAGCGGCCGGAGCGCGGCATGCACCGTCGCGTCCCACGCACCGCCTAATCTCGATTCGTAAGCGCGAACGAAAGGGCCTCAAGCTCCATGGCCATATCCACCGTGCGCATGACCACCTTCGTCGGCGTGGTCAGCTGGCCCGCGACGAAGTTGAGAATCGCGCCGACGCTGGCTCGCGCGACGCGGTCCGCCATCTTCTGCGCGCCGCGCGGCGGAATCGCGAGCACCGCGATGTCGAACTTCTCGCTCTCAGCGTCCCGCTCGAGGAAGGCGACGTCGCGAATGCGCAGCTCGCCGAGCAGCTCACCGATTCGCGCCGGGTTTGAATCGTACACCGCCACTACGTCGAATCCCCGCTGCGCGAACCCCTCGAACTGCGCCAGCGCCGCGCCGATCTTCCCCGCGCCGATGATGCACACGCGCCAGCGCCGCTCCAGTCCCATGATCTGCCGCAGGCGACCGAGCAGCTCCGTGACGGAGTAACCGAGTCCGCGCTTCCCGAAAGAGCCGAAGAGGGAAAGGTCCTTCCGCACCTGCGCCGACGTGGTGCCGCCCAGCTTCGCCAGCTGTTCACTGGATACGGTCGTGCTTCCCCGGCGATGAATGTCTTCGAGGAAGCCTAGATATAGCGAAAGACGCCGGACAGTCGATTCTGCGATTCGTTTCATGGAGCTTGTGAAATCATTCACAAACTTATTTCCCGGGCCGTCCCCGTACCAGTAGGTGTAGGCCAGAAACGGGTTTATGGCTTATCTTCGGGTTGATGCCGGTACACGTGACGTCTGAAATCGGAGCGCTCCGCTCGGTCCTGGTCCACACGCCCGGGCCCGAGCTTCTGGCCGTGACTCCCACGACCCGCGCGACCTACCTGTACGACGACATGATCGACGTGCGGACCGCGGGGGAGGAGCACCGCCGGTTCGTCGCGATCCTCGAGCGGTTCGCCGAGGTGCACCAGGTCACGGACCTGCTGGCCGACGTCGTTGCCGACGGCGTGGTCCGCGAGAAACTGTGGCGGGAATCCATGGACATCATTCCGTCCGAGCCGCTGACGCGCGAGATCTACGAGCTGCCGCCCGAGCAGCTCGTGCGGACGCTCATCGAAGGGAGGGAAGAGCCACCCGGCCCGCTGGCGCGCAGACTCAACGAGTCCGGCTATCTCATGCCGCCGCTGCCGAATCTGTTCTTCACGCGCGACGTCGCCATGGGGCTCGGCGAGCACGTGATGATCGGCTCGATGCGCCACGGCGTGCGATGGAGCGAAGAGCTGATCATGAAGGCGATCTTCTTCGCGCACCCGAAGCTCGCCAACAAGGGGATCCTGTACGACGGCTCTACCGAGCGCCGGATCAACTACACGCTGGAGGGCGGCGACGTGCATCCGCTCCGACGCGATCTCGTGCTCATCGGATTCAGCGAGCGCTCCAGCCCGGCGGCGATCGAGAATCTCGCCGAGGTGTTATTCGCCCAGACCGGCATCACCGACGTGATCGTCGTGGTGATGCCGCGGGAGGACATCGCGATCCACCTCGACATGATCTTCACGCAGGTGGACCGCGAGCTATGCGTCGTATACCCGCCGCACTTCATCGGGCCGGAGCGGCTGCCGATTTTGCATTGGAAGAAGGGCAAGTCGCAGATGACGGAGATGCCCACGATATTCGCGGCGCTCGAGACCTGCGGGCTGCGGCTGGAGCCGGTGCTGTGCGGCGGGAGCCGCCGGAGGATCCAGGAGAGAGAGCAGTGGGCGTCGGGGTGCAACTTCGGCGCGTTGCGGCCGGGAGTCGTGACGTCGTACGCCAGAAACGAGGCGACGCTGCACGAGATGGAGAAAGTCGGCTTCAGGATCGTGTCGGCGAAGGATTTTCTGGACGACGCGGTGGAGATCGGCGACGGCGAGCGGGCGGTCATCACTTTTGCCGGCGGCGAGCTGGTGCGCGGGGGTGGCGGCCCGCGCTGCATGACCTGTCCCGTGACGAGGGACGACCCCTGGGACTGAGCGGCGGGATCCATTCCGCGCCGGCGGACACGCTGCTGACGACGCGCGCGCTGGAGTACCTCTCGGCGGGACCGGCCGACGCAGTGGACCTGATTGCGCACGTGTGCAACCTGCCGGGCCCACCGCGTACGGTTGCCGAGCATCTGGCCGCGGCGATGTTCGCGGGCCGGACCGATTTTGAGCAGGGGCTCGACGGAAAATGGCGAATCGCGGCCGCTCCGATAGCTGCCGCGTCGCGGTCTAGCGGAAGGTTCAGCAAGCCCGCGCTCGATAGAATCGACTCGCTGTCCTACGTGGTGGTGGACGTGGAGACAACCGGCACGAGCGCGATGTTCGGCGACCGGATCACCGAGGTGGCGACCGTCGTCGTGCGCGACGGCGCCATCGCGGACGTGTTCGAGACGCTGGTGAATCCGCAGCGGCCGATCCCGCACTTCGTCACCGCGCTCACGCACATCACCTGGGACATGGTGAAGGACGCGCCGACGTTCGAGCAGGTGGCGCCGCGGCTCATGTCCGCGCTCGCGGGCCACGTGTTCACGGCGCACAACGCGAAGTTCGACTGGCGGTTCGTGTCCACGGAGATCCTGCGCGCGACGGGGAACAGGATTCAGGGGCGGCAGCTGTGCACCGTGAAGCTCGCGAAGAAACTTCTACCGCAGCTCCCGCGGCGCTCGCTGGACCACCTGGCGCGGTACTACGGCGTGACCATTCATGCGCGCCACCGCGCGGGCGGTGACGCTCTGGCGACGGCGGAATGCCTGGTGAGGATGCTGCATCACGCGAACGACGAAGGGCTGCACACGTGGGCGGACCTGCAGCGATTCACCGGTGCGCGCGCTCCGCGGAAGTCGCGGCGCAAGTCAGCGTTGCCGGCGCCGGCAATCAACGACCTGACAGCGTGAGCAGGCCCGAGCCGCTCGTCCAGCCGCTCCGGATCGGCGACCTGAAGTGTCACGCTATTCAAGCCGGCGGTCAGCGGCTCGACGGCGGCGCGATGTTCGGCGTCGTGCCGAAGCCGCTCTGGGAAAAACGGATCCCGGCGGACGAGCGCAACCGGATCCAGCTCGGCATGCGCTGCCTGTTGGTGGAGCATCCCGACGGGCTGCTGCTGATAGACACCGGGGCGGGGAACAAGGAAACGCCGAAGTTCCTCGACATCTACGGAATCGAGAACGAAGGCGCGCAGTCGAGGACCGCTCTGGAGGACGGCATCAGGGCGGCCGGACACACGCCGGAAGCGGTGAGCGTGGTCATCAACACGCACTTGCACTTCGACCACGCCGGCGGGAACACGTTCGTCGGCCCGGCGGGCGAGCTCGCGATCACTTTCCCGAACGCCGAGTACTTCGTGCAGCGGGGCGAGTACGACTACGCGACGCACACGAACGAGCGGACCGCGGCGAGCTACTTCGATCGCAACTACGCTCCGATAGACCGGGCCGGAAAGTTGCAGCTGTTGGAGGGCGAGACCGAAGTGATGGCGGGGGTGCGCGTGATCGTCACGCCGGGCCACACGCCGTTCCATCAGAGCGTTGTCGTGACGTCCGGAGCGGACCGCGCGTGTTTTCTGGGCGATATCGCCCCGACCGCGGCGCACCTGCCACTTCCGTGGATTATGGGGTACGACGTGGAGCCGCTCGTCTCGCTGGAAACCAAGCGGTGGCTGTTCGCGCAGGCGCTGGCGGAGGAGTGGTTGTTGATATTCGAGCACGACGCGGTGAAGTCATGGGGACGCATCGCGCACGACGGTAAGACTTACAGTCTCGTGGAGAACGGTTGATGAATCGCTTGCTGGCGCTATTCGGTTCGGTATTGCTCGTCTCGGTCGCGGCACCCGGGTTGTCCGCGCAGTCGCTCACGGAACGAGCGCCGGAGGGACCAACGATACAGGCGGCCCGCGCCGGCATCACGGCGTCCTCGGCAGCGGCATCGGTCGCGAACCACGACCAGCAGCTGGAGACGCCGTCGCGGGAGAGCGCGGCGCTGATGATCGTCGGCGGCGCGGCGCTGCTCGCCGGGCTCCTCATCGGCGGAGGCGCGGGGACGGCGATCGCAGTCGGAGGAGCGCTGGTTGGCTTGTACGGCTTGTGGATGTACGTTCGCTGAGTCGTCCCACGTCCCAGCCGCTTTCGCTCCTCCTCCCCCGGGCGCGCCGGTGAAGTTCAAGACCATCGTCGAGCCGTTCCGCATCAAGGTGGTCGAGCCGACCCGCCAGACCACCGACGCTGAGCGCGCTGCGGCGATCCGCGCGGCGCACTACAACGTCTTTCAGCTCGACGCCGAGGACGTGCTCATCGACCTCCTCACCGACTCGGGAACGGGTGCGATGTCGGTGTACCAATGGGCCGGCATGATGCGGGGCGACGAGTCGTACGCCGGCGGGCGCTCCTTTCACGCCTTCGTCAAGGCGGTGCAGGAGATCACCGCATTCCAGCACGTGATCCCCACGCACCAGGGACGCGCCGCCGAGCACATACTCTCGGGTGCGCTGCTCAAGCCCGGGTCGATCGTCCCCAACAACACGCACTTCGACACTACGCGGGCGAACGTCGAGCACAGGGGCGCTGTGGCCCTCAATCTACCGGTGGCGGAAGCACGCGAGCCGCAGACCGTGCAGCCGTTCAAGGGGAACATGGACGTCGCCGCGCTCGAGCGGGTCCTGGCGGAGAACGTGGGCAACGTGCCGCTGGTGATGACGACGGTGACCAATAACTCCCAGGGCGGCCAGCCGGTAAGCATGGAGAACATCCGCCGTACGTCGGCGCTCTGCCGCGCGCATGGCGTGCCCTTCTTCATCGATGCCTGTCGCTTTGCCGAAAACGCGTGGTTCATCAAGACCCGCGAGCCGGGCTATGCCGACAGGACTCCGCTGGCGATCGCCCAGGAGATGTTCTCGCTCGCCGACGGCTGCACGATGAGCGCGAAGAAGGACGGGATGGCGAACATCGGCGGATTCCTCGCGATGAACGACGACGCCCTCGCCGTCACCTGTCGCAACTCGCTCATCCTCACCGAGGGATTCCCCACCTACGGCGGGCTCGCCGGCTACGACCTCGAGGCCATCGCGGTCGGGCTGGGCGAGGCGCTCGATCCCGACTACCTGCGCTACCGAATCCGCTCGGTCGAGTACCTCGCCGAAAAAATGGTCGCAGCCGGGATTCCCGTCGTGCGTCCAGCGGGCGGCCATGCGCTCTACCTCGATGCCAGGGGCTGGCTCCCGCACATCCCGCAGAGCCAGTACCCGGGGGTGGCTCTCTGCATCGCGCTGTACGTCGAAGGAGGCATCCGCGGATGCGAGATCGGCTCCGTGATGTTCGGGCAGCAGCCGGACGGCAGCGAGCGCCCCGCCGACATGGAGCTGGTGCGGCTCGCCTTTCCGCGCCGAGTGTATGCGCAGAGCCACATGGACTACGTGGCCGAGGTCCTGCTGCACGTGAACACCATCGCGCAGGACATTCGCGGAGTGCGGATCGTGGAGCAGGCGCGGGTGCTCAGGCACTTCACGGCGAAGTTCGAACCCGTGCCCAGCTAGCCGCTAGCCGCTAGCCGCTGGCCGCTGGCCGCTGGCGGTCGCGCGCGACTCGGCGGGAACCCGGCAGCTACTTCCTCTTCTGATACGTCCCGACGAGCTCTCCCTGCGCGAGGATGTGTCCCTCCATTGCCTTCTCCAGCGCCGCCTTGGTCGGTGAGCCAAGGTCGCCGAGCGCGGTGTCGAGCGCATAGAGCTTGAAGAAGTAGCGATGCCGTCCGATCGGCGGGCACGGCCCGCCCCAACCCGTGCGCTTCCAGTCGTTGAGACCGTCGCGCACGCCGGCTGGCAGGTGCGTGGACGCACCTTCAGCGAGACTGGTGACGGAGACCGGGATGTCGTACAGCACCCAGTGCACGTACGTCATCTTCGGAGCTTTGGGATCGGGCGCGTCCGGATCGTCGGAAATGAGCGCGAAACTCTCGGTCTTCGCCGGTGCACCGCTCCAGGCGAGCGGCAGCGAGATGTCCTCGCCCTCGCAGGTGAACCTGGTCGGAATCTCCGCATTCGGCGCGAAGGCGGCTGATACGACGGTGATGCTCATGGGAGTTACTCCGCGGTTGGTACTCTGATTACGAAGATAACGTGGGAGAACGGCCGGCCCGCCCCTTTAATCTCGAGGAGGGGTCAGTTTAGCGTTGTTGGTTGCCACTGCGAAC
>CAYGJL010000034.1:0-11894 GCA_964350145.1 uncultured Gemmatimonadaceae bacterium | reverse complement strand
GCGAACGTCACCGGAATTGACCTACTATCTTATTCCCGGACGATGTTGACCGGCAGAGCGCAGGCGGCTAACTTCCATGCATATAACGTGATAAGTGGCCGAGCCTGGCAGCTCGTCCCACCCTTCGGCCCTCGCGTGGATGCGAGGTGTGCTGCAGGAGTTCCGGCCATGGCGGCGCCCCGTTTCAAACGGAGCGTCTGCCTCCGCGGACTCCTAATTGGGTCCGCGTTTTTTGTTTAACGCCGTGAGGTAAATGACAATCCAGGACACGACAAAACGAGTTCGCGTCAACAAACAGATCCGCATCAGCCCCATTCGCGTGATCGCCGCCGACGGCGCGCAGCTGGGGATCATGGAAGTCGATGCCGCGCTGGCCCAGGCAGAAGAACAGGGGCTGGATCTGGTCGAAGTTGCTCCGACGGCCCGCCCGCCCGTCGCCCGAATCATGGACTATGGAAAGTTCAAGTTCGAGCAGGCAAAGATGGCGCGTCAGGCCAAGAAGAAGCAGCACGTGATTCAGCTGAAAGAGGTGAAGTTCCGCCCCGGCATCAGCGAGCACGATTTCGAGACGAAGGCGCGGCACGCGCGGAAGTTTCTGGGTGAAGGCAACAAGGTGAAGGTGACGTTGATGTTTCGCGGCCGGCAGATCGCGCATCCGGAACTCGGGCGGCAGGTGCTCGACCGGGTGGCGCAGAGCCTGGCGGACGTGGCGAAGGTTGAGAGCGACCCGAAGTTCGAAGCGAAGTTGATGATCATGATTCTAGCGCCGAAATAACAACTGAGCTATTGGCTGTTGGCTGTTGGCTTTTGGCTGACGGCACTGAAACCACCAACAGCCAATAGCCAATAGCCAAGAGCTTTACATGCCCAAAATGAAATCGCACCGAGGAGCGCGGAAACGCTTCAGCCTGACCGGAACCGGCAAGGTGAAGCGCAACAAGGCGTTCAAGAGCCACATCCTCACGAAGAAGACGTCCAAGCGGAAACGCCGCCTGCGGCAGTCCACCGCGGTGGGCACGCTGGGCGAAGCCAAGAACCTCAAGCGGTTGCTGCAGGCCTAGGCGTTCTGTTGGTCTTAGCCAACAGCCAACAGCCAATAGCCAACAGCGCTCTTAGTTAACCCGGAGTCAGCAATGCCCAGAGTCAGATCAAACGTCGCGCGACTGAAGCGCAAAAAGCAGGTAATGAAGGCCGCCAAGGGTGGATTCGGCGGCCGCAGCAAGCTGTGGAAGGCCGCTAAGGAGAATGTCGAGCGCGGCTGGCGGTACGCTTACCGCGATCGCAAGAACAAGAAGCGCGATTTCCGTCGCCTCTGGATCACCCGCATCAACGCCGCCGCCCACGAGCACGAGATGAGCTACAGCGTGTTCATCAACGGCCTCAAGAAGGCGGGGATCGAGATCGACCGGAAGGTGCTCGCCGATCTCGCGGTGCGCGAGCCGGAAGCGTTCGCCGCCATCGCCGACAAGGTGCGCTCCGCCATCAAGGCGGCGTAACTGGTCGGCGCCGCGGCGCCGGTAGTGAGGTTCAGCGGCTCCGCGATAGATTTGCGGAGCCGTTTTGTTTTGTGCAGTAGCCAATAGCCAATAGCCAATAGCCAAGAGCTCTTTGACCCTCGTCACCGCAGCAGAGCAGCTCGAACTCGAAGGACTCGAGAGAATCGCCGCGGCGACTACGCGCGATGAGCTCGAGGCCGCGCGCACCGCGCTGCTCGGACGGAAGAGCGGGCGGTTAACCGCGCTGCTGGGCGAACTGCCTACGCTCGCCCCGGACGAAAAGCGAGCGGCGGGCGCGGCGCTGAACAAGACCAAGCTCCTCCTCGAAGGACGGCTCGGCGAGCGCGACGCGGAGCTGGCCGCCGCGGCTCGGCTACAGTCGGCACCGGTGGACGTCACCATGCCGTCGCGCGCGCGCTGGAAGGGCGCCAAGCACCCCGTCACCATCATCATCGAGGAAGTCGAACAGATCTTCCGCGAGCTGGGGTTCACCGTCGCGCTCGGCCCCGAAGCCGAGACCGAGTGGTACAACTTCACCGCGCTCAACTTCCCGCCGGACCACCCGGCGATGGACATGCACGACACGCTCTACCTGGGCGACGACGTGCTGCTCCGCACGCACACCTCGCCCGTGCAGATCCGCACGCTCCAGACGTACGGCGCGCCGGTGCGGATCCTGGTGCCCGGCAACGTCTACCGCCGCGACTTCTTCGACGCGTCGCACGCGCCCATGTTCGCGCAGATCGAGGGGCTCGCGGTGGACGAGGGCGTCAGCTTCGTGGACCTCAAGGCGACGCTCACGCACTTCGCGCAGCAGCTCTTCGGCGAGACCAAGACGCGCTTCCGCCCTAGCTACTTCCCGTTCACCGAGCCGTCCGCGGAGATGGACGTGCAGTGCACGATCTGCCGCGGGTCCGGCTGCGCCACGTGCAAGGGCAGCGGGTGGATGGAGATCCTCGGCTCCGGCATGGTGCACCCCGAGGTCCTTTCGGCGTCGGGCGTGGACCCCGAGAAGTACACCGGCTGGGCGTTCGGGATGGGGCCGGCGCGCATGGCGCTCGCACGCTACGGCATCCCCGACATCCGCGCGCTGTACGACTCCGACGTGCGCTTCCTCCAGCAGTTCGCGCGATGAACGCGTCGTTCGAGTGGCTGCGCGACTTCGTCCCGACCGGGCTGTCGCCGCGCGAAGTCCGCGACGCGCTCACCGCCCGCTGCGCGACCGTCGAGGAGATGCGCCCCGTCCGCCAGGACCTCGGCGACATCGTCATCGGCCGCGTGGTCGAAGCCGCGCGCCACCCGGAGTCCGACCACCTCTGGATCACGAAGGTGGACGCGGGGCAGGGCGAGCTGCTGGACGTCGTCTGCGGCGCGCCGAACGTCACGGCGGGCACCGCGTATCCGTTCGCCCCTGTAGGCGCCACTCTGCCCGGCGGTCTAAAAATCGAGAAGCGCAAGATTCGCGGCGTGGTGTCGAACGGAATGCTTTGCTCCGCGCGGGAGTTGCTGCTCAGCCAACAGCCAAAAGCCAATAGCCAAGAGCTGCTCGTTGAGGGCATCCTCGCGCTCGACACCGACGCCGAAGCCGGCGCGTCGTTCCTCGAGACGGTCGGCGTGGGTGACACGCTGTTCGTGGTAGACGCCCTGCCCAATCGGCCCGACCTGCTCTCACACCGCGGCATCGCGCGCGAGCTCGCCGCGGCGAGCGGCACAACCTTGCAGGAGTTCGCCGGCGAGCCGTGGACAGGCGTCGAGGGCGGGGACGTGTTGCCGCGAGCGGAATCCGGTAGCGGCAAGACCGGCGGCGTCGCGGTAGCCATCGAGGACACCGAGGGCTGCACTCGGTACGCGGCCGTCGTCATTCGCCGCGTGCGTATCGGGCCGAGCCCCGAGTGGCTCTCGCGCCGGCTCACCGCGATTGGCGCGCGCCCGATCAACAACGTCGTGGACGCGACGAACTACATGCTGCACGGCTACGGCCAGCCGATGCACGCCTTCGACCTCGCGAAGCTCGGCGGGCGCGTCTCCGTGCGGCGCGCGAAAGCGGGCGAGAAGCTGGTGACCCTGGACGGCGTCGAGCGAACGCTGCGCGAAAGCACCACGGTCATCGCGGGCGCCGACAGGGCCGAGGCGATCGCCGGCGTGATCGGCGGGAAGGGAAGCGAGGTGAGCGACGCGACGACGGACGTGCTCCTGGAAGTCGCCATCTTCGATCCGAAGCGGGTGCGCTCGGCCCGCCGCGCCCTCGGCATCTCGACGGACGCGAGCTACCGGTTCGAGCGGCACGTAGATCCCGAGTCGGTGCCGATCCTGGCGGCCAGGGCCGCGGCGCTGATCGCGACGCTCACCGGCGGTCGCGTGGAAGATCCCGGAGTGGATATTCACCCGTCGCCGCGCGAGCGTGAGCGCGTCTCGGTTCGTCCGGCGCGCGCAGTCGCGTTGATCGGCGATCCGATCCCGCACGGCATGATGGGCTATTACCTGACATCGGTCGGATTCACCCTGTCCGAGAACTCGGCCGATCTCATCTGCGCGACGGTCCCCAGCTGGCGCTCGGACGTCACCGCCGAGGTGGATCTCATCGAAGAGATCGCCAGGCTGCACGGGTACGAGCGGATATCAGCCGACCTCAGACCGTTCCGGCTGGGCGAGTCGCCCGATGCGCCCCTCTGGCTCCTGGAGCGGAGAGTCCGCGAGGCGCTGGTCGCCGAAGGGCTGCTGGAGGCGCGACCAATGCCGTTCGTGGCCGAGGGCCGCGGAACCGACATCCGCGTGCGGAACCCGCTGGCGGAGAACGACGCCTACCTACGGAGCTCGATCCTGGAGACGCTTGCGCGCCGCGCGGAGCACAACCTGGGGCATATGCAGGGCGACGTCCGGCTGTTCGAGATCGGCACCGTCTTCGCGCGCGGAGAAGGCGACCTGCCGGCCGAGAGCAGGCACGTCGGCGCGCTGATAATGGGCGACCGGCGGCCGCGGCATTTCACCGAAAGCAAGCCTCCGGCGTGCGACCTGTGGGATGCGAAGTGGGTTGCGGAAGTCATTGCCCTTATGGCATTTGGGGTTGGTGACTTAAAGTTCAATATGAGCACGGATTCCGGCCGCCTGGTGGTCACCGCCAACGGCGCGGAGATCGGGTTCGTCACGGAAATCGCGCTCGATTCGCCCGCCTGGGCGGCGCCGGCTTTCGGTGTCGAGCTCGACCTCACCAACTCGACGCTGCCTGTCGCCGGCCGCGAGCCGACGCGCGCTCTTCCGGCCACTCCGGCCGTGCAGGTGGATCTCGCGCTGGTGGTTCCCGACGACCTCCCCGCAGCCCGGCTGGCCGAGTCCATTCGCGCGCACGCGGGCGACCTGTTGGAGGATCTCGAGCTGTTCGACGAATTCCGCGGCCAGGGTGTCGAGCGGGGGCAGCGCAGCCTCGCGTGGCGATTGACGTTCCGGCACCCGGAGCGCACACTACGCGACAAGGAGATCGACGCACGCCGGACCAAGCTCCTTAAGGCGCTTGAGGGAGAGCTAGGTGTCAGACAGCGCACGTCCTGAAAAAGCCGCGTTCAAGGAGCTCGAGTCGCTCGTCCGCCATCTCGGGGAGGAGCTCAGCGGCTTCCGCCGGCGCGCGCTGCAGGCCGAGGCGCGGTTGAAGGAGATCGACACTGCGGTGTCGTCGAGCAAGCCGACCCCCGAGCGGCTGGCCGCGCTCGAGCGCGAGAATAAGGACCTGAGCCGGCGTCTCAAGGCGGCTACCGAGCGGGTCCATGGCATGCTCGAGCGCGTGCGGTTCCTCCGCGAGCAGAGCGAGGCGGCGCAGTGACCGCTAAGAAGAACGTCGTAAAGGTGGAGATCCAGGGGGACGAGTACGCGATTCGCAGCGACGCGACCCCGGAGCACACCCGGGCCGTCGCCGAGCACGTGGACAAGACCATCAAGAGCGTGCAGCAATCCACGAACGTGGTGGAGCAGCACAAGGCGGCCATTCTGGCCGCCCTTCAGATCACGGACGAGCTGTTCCAGGCGCGCGAGGCGTCCTACACGGTCGTAGGCGCCATGCAGAAGCTCAGCGACGAGATTCGTCCGTGGCTCCCTCCCTCCAAGAGGAGGGATTAACTTTGCCGCAAAGCGCGACGACTATCCGGCGCGATGGAGGTATAGATCAGCATGGAATACAATACGGCGTTGATCGCCGCGGGCGGGCTGGTTCTGGTAGCTGTCTCCGCCGCGGCGTTTTTCTTTGTTGGACGACGCAAGGGCGCGGCTAGCGAATTAGCTCGGCAGCGCGCCGCGAAGGACACGGCCGACGAGGCCGCGCAGCGGATCATAGCCGAGGCCGGCCGCGAGGCCGAGACGCTCAGGAAGAGCGCGGTCGTCGCGGGGAAGGAAGAGGCCATCGCCCTCCGCGAGGAGTGGGAGGCCGAGGCCAAGAAGCGCCGCGAAGAGGTGGAGCGCGAAGAAAAGCGCGTCCAGGAGCGCGGCACCGTCCTCGAGCGCAAGTTCGAGCTGATCGAGCAGCGCGAGCGCGAGGTCACGCGCCGCAACGAGAGCATAGTCGAGCGCGAGCAGACCATCGAATCGCGCCGGCAGGAAGTCGAGCAGATCGTGGCCGAGGAGCGTCGCAGGCTGGAGCAGCTGGCCGGCATGTCCGCGGAAGAGGCCAAGAACGAGCTGATCCGCCGGATCGAGGAGGAGGCGCAGGCCGACGCGGCAAACAAGGTCCGCGAGATTCGCGAGACCGCCCGCAAGGGCGCCGACCGCGAGGCCAAGAAGATCGTGGCGCTCGCCATCCAGCGCATTGCCGCTGAGCATACGTCGGAGACCACCGCCTCGGCCGTGGCCCTCCCGAACGACGAGATGAAGGGCCGGATCATCGGCCGCGAGGGGCGGAACATCCGCGCCTTCGAGCTCGCGACGGGCGTGGACGTGATCATTGACGACACTCCCGACACGGTCGTCGTGTCCTGCTTCGATCCCGTGCGGCGCGAAGTCGCGCGGCTTTCGCTCGAGAAGCTCGTCGCCGACGGGCGGATCCATCCGGGTCGGATCGAAGAGGTCGTGGCCAAGGCGCGGGAGGAGGTGAACGTCGGCATCGTGGAGACCGGCGAGCGCGCCGCGTACGACAGCGGCGTACACGGGCTGCACCCGGAGCTCATCAAGCTGATCGGGCGCATGCGGTGGCGCACGAGCTACGGCCAGAACATTCTCAATCATTCCAAGGAAGTTGCGTGGCTGGCGGGGATTATGGCCGCTGAGCTGGGGCTCGACGTTGCGATGGCCAAGCGCGGCGCGCTGCTGCACGACATCGGCAAAGTCCTCACGCACGAGCACGAGGGCACGCACGTGCAGCTCGGCGTCGAAGTCGCGACGCGGTACGAGGAGCACCCGCTGGTGGTGAACTGCATCGCCGCGCACCACGACGACGTGCCGCACGAGAGCGAGATCTCGGTGCTGGTGCAGGCGGCCGACGCTATCTCCGGCTCGCGCCCTGGCGCGCGGCGCGAGGCGTTCGAGACGTACGTGAAGCGGCTGGAAGGGCTGGAGAAGATCGCGGCGAGCTACAAGGGCGTGGAGAAGGTGTTCGCCATCCAGGCCGGCCGCGAGATTCGCGTGGTCGTCACCCCCGACCACGTGGACGACGTGCGCATGGTGTCGCTGTCCGAGGAGATCGCGCGCCGCATCGAGGCCGAGCTGCAATACCCTGGACAGATCAAGGTCGTGCTGATCCGCGAGACGAGAGCCGTGGATTTTGCCCGCTGAGCTGCTGGACGGAAAAGCGATCGCGCGCGAGCTGCGCGACGAAGTAGCGGCCGGGACCGCGAAGCTCGTCGCGCGGGGAGTGCGACCGGGCCTCGCGGTCGTACTCGTGGGCGACGATCCCGCGAGCGCCGTGTACGTGAAGTCGAAGGGAAAGGCGTGCGAGGAAGCCGGGATGCACTCGGTCACCATCCGGCTCCCCGCGGACACCTCGCAGCAGGAGCTCGACGCGCAGGTGGACGCGCTCAATGCCGACCCCGCGATTCACGGAATCCTGGTGCAGATGCCGTTGCCGAAGCAGATCGCGGCGGACTCGGTCATCCGGCGCATCAAGCCGGAGAAGGACGTGGACGGATTTCATCCGGTGAACGTCGGCAAGATGCTGATCGGCGACACCGACGGGTTCGTGCCGTGCACGCCCGCGGGAATCCAGGTGATGCTCCAGCGCGCGGGCGTGAAGACCGCGGGGAAGGAGTGCGTCATCGTCGGCCGCAGTAACATCGTCGGCAAGCCGATGGTCGCGCTGATGCTGCAGAACACGCCACAGGCGAACTGCACCGTGACGGTCTGCCACAGCGCGACCACGGACATGGCCGCGCACACCCGCCGCGCTGACATCCTGATCGCGGCCGCGGGCAAGACGCACCTGATCAAGCGCGACATGGTGAAGCCGGGCGCAGTCGTCATAGACGTCGGCATCAGCCGCGTCGACGATCCCTCGAGCGCATCGGGCTACAGACTCGCGGGCGACGTCGCATTCGACGAGGTGCGCGAGGTCGCGTCGCTCATCACGCCGGTCCCGGGCGGCGTCGGCCCCATGACCATCGCGATGCTGCTCAAGAACACGCTGCGCGCCGCGGAACGGACCATCGCGTGATCGCTTCCCAGCCGGCTCCGCCGGAATCGTTGGACTCGACGCTGGCGAGCTTCGAGGAGGAATTCGCCGGGGAGCGGCGCGAGGTCACGGTAGCGCTGGAGCATTGCGCGGCGACGCTCGTTCCGTCCGACTGGGGTCGGCTCGGAGACGCGGCGCGGTACGCGATGCTCGGCTCGGGCAAGCGCATTCGGGGGGTGCTGTTGACCGAGGCTTACCGCGCGGCCGGCGGGCGCGGCGACCCGGCGCCGCTCGCGGCCGCGGTAGAGATCGTACATGCGTACTCGCTGGTGCACGACGACCTGCCGTGTATGGACGACGACGACCTGCGGCGCGGCCGGCCGACGGTGCACCGCAAGTGGGACGTGCGTACGGCGACGGTTGCCGGAGTCGCGATGGTGCCGCTGGCCGTGCGCGCGGCGCTGGCCGGCGCGGAACGACTCGGGCTCGATCCGGCGGCGACGTCGGCGGTCGTGACGGAGCTCATGCGCGCCGCCGGCGGCGGGGGGATGATCGGCGGGCAGCTGCTCGACCTCGAGTCGCACGGGGCGGACTTTGGCCTGGCCGAGCTGGAGCGCATCCATCGGGGCAAGACCGGCGAGCTGATCGCGGCATCAGTGAAGATCGGCGGGATCGGGGCAGGCGCGGGTGAGCCGCAGCTGGCGGCGCTGGCCCGGTTCGGGCACGCCATCGGCCTCGCTTTCCAGATCGCCGACGACGTGCTGGACGTGACTTCGACCAGCGACCAGCTGGGCAAGACAGCGGGCCGGGACGCGGCGCTTGGCAAGCAGACGTATCCGGCCCTGCTCGGGGTGGACGGCGCTCTGCGGCGCGCGTCGGCGCTGATAGCCGCCGCGTGCGAGGGGGTCGCGGCATCGGGACTCGAGAGCGAGCGGCTACAGCGGCTCGCGAAATTCGTCATACTGAGAGCGTCGTGACACCCAGCATGCCCATCCTCGATCGAATTCAATCGCCCGCCGAGCTCAAGGCGCTGTCGCGCGACGAATTGCGCGCGCTCGCGTCCGACATGCGCGAGCGGTTGATCGAGCTGTGCTCGCGCACGGGCGGCCACATCGGCGCGGGCCTCGGGGTAGTCGAACTCACCATCGCGATTCATGCCGTGTTCGACGCGCCGCGCGATCAGATCCTGTGGGACGTCGGGCACCAGGGCTACCCGCACAAGCTGCTCACCGGCCGGAACGCGGCGATGGAGTCCCTCCGCCAGAAGGACGGCATCTCCGGCTTCCTCAAGCGGAGCGAGAGCGAGTACGACGCCTTCGGCGCCGGCCACGCTGCCACCGCCATCTCCGCCGGGCTCGGCATGGCCGTAGCGCGCGACCTCAACGGGGAATCGTTCAAGGTCGTGTCCATCCTCGGCGACGGCGCGCTCACGTCCGGCTTGTCGTACGAGGGACTCAACAACGCGGGCGGCGCGGGCCGCGACTTCATCGTCGTGCTGAACGACAACGAGATGTCAATCGCCCCGAACGTCGGCGCGATGTCGCGCTATCTCACGTCGGTTCAGCGGAATCCGCTGTACAATCGCGTGCGCACGGCCATCGGCACCGCGATAGATCACGCTCCCGGCCCGCTGCACTCGGTCGGAACGGTCGTGCGGAAGTGGGAAGAGAGCATGAAGTCGCTGCTCACGCCCGGCGTCCTGTTCGAGGAACTCGGCTTCCGTTACTTCGGTCCCGTTGACGGGCATAACATAGACACGCTCATGGACACGTTCGCCGCGGTGCGGGAGATGACGGGCCCGCGGCTGGTGCACGTGATCACCCAGAAGGGGAAGGGATTTCCCGCCGGCGAGCACATCGAGAAATGGCACGCGCTTCCGCCGGGACACGATCCCGCAACCGGCAAGCAGCGCGCGGTGTCCAGCGCCAATCCAGGATACACCGCGATCTTCGGGCGCGGGCTTGCCGAGCTGGCGTCTGCCGATCGTCGCGTCGTCGCGGTCACGGCCGCGATGCCCAGCGGCACCGGCACGATGGCGTTCGCGAAAGAGCATCCTGACAGGTTCTTCGACGTCGGGATCGCGGAGGGCCACGCCGTCACGTTCGCGGCGGGGCTCGCAACGCGGGGGATCCGCCCGGTCTGCGCCATCTACTCGACGTTCCTCCAGCGCGCATACGACAGCATCGTGCACGACGTGGCCATTCAGCACCTGCCGGTCGTGTTTGCAATGGATCGCGCCGGGCTGGTAGGCGAAGATGGCCCGACGCACATGGGGTTGTACGACATTGCGTACATGCTGGCGATCCCCGGCGCCACGGTGACGGCCCCCAAGAACGCTGAGGAAATGCTCGGCCTGCTCCGCGCGGGCATCGAGCACGGCGAAGGGCCGTTCTCGCTGCGGTATCCGCGCGACGCGGCGCCCGATCAGCCCGGGGCCGCGATCGAGATCGCGCCCGTTCCGTACGCCACGTGGGAGGTGGTGCGCCAGAGCGCGGAGCGCGGTGGCGACGCATTCGCCATCCTCGCCGTCGGCACGATGGTGCTTCCCGCCCTGGAGGCAGCGGAGTCGCTCGCTTCGGAAGGGCTCGATGTCACCGTCGTCAACTGCCGCTACCTCAAGCCGCACGACGAGGTTACGCTCGCGGCTATCCTCTCCGAGCACCGGCACCTGCTGGTCGTGGAGGAAGGGACCGTTGTGAACGGCTTCGGCGCGTACATGGCGGGCGTGATCGGGAAGCTGGAGCCGGCCGTTCGCGTAGTGACGCACGGCGTGCCGGACCGGTTCATCGAGCAGGCCTCGCGCGCGCGGCAGCTCGCCGCCGTCGGCCTCGATGCCGCCGGGATCGCGAGCAGAGTGCGCGCCCTGCGGGAGACCGAGGCGATGGCCGGGTGATGCGGATCGGCGTCGTCGGGCACGAAAGGTACGAGAGGCTCCCGGCGATGTTGGGGCTGCTGGAGATCCTCGCGCCGGAACTCGGCTTCGAGCTGGCGTACGAGCCCATCCTGCGGACGCAGCTGCACGAGGAACTCGATTTCGCCAGCGAGATAGACGCGCTCATCACGCTCGGCGGCGACGGCACTCTGCTGCGCGGCGCCAAGCTGCTCGGCGGTCGGCAAGTTCCCATCATCGGAGTCAATCTCGGCCGGCTCGGCTTTCTCACGAGCTGCAGCTCATCGGAAGTCGAGAGCGCGCTGCGCCGCTTCAAGGCGGGCGATTACACGGCGGAATCGCGCATGACGCTCGCCGCGACCACGGACAGCGGCCCGGATACTTCCGCCGGATCGGAGCGCTGGCTCGCGCTGAACGACTTCGTGCTGCACAAAGGCGGCTTCGCCCGCGTCGTCCGGCTGTCCATCTCGATCGACGGTGAGCGGATGGGCACGTACGCCGCCGACGGAATCGTCGTCGCGACTCCGACGGGATCGACCGCCTACAGTCTGTCAGCGGGGGGCCCGATCGTCGCGCCGCGACTCGAGTCCATCGTGATCACGCCGATCTCAGCGCATACTCTCGGAATACGACCGCTGGTGGTTCACGCCGAGGCGGAGATCGTGCTGCAGAGCGAAGACGGGCCCGACGAGCTGTTGCTGACCGTGGACGGGCAGGGCGGAACGCAAGTGACCCGCGGAGAGCGGCTGATAATCCGGCGCTCGAAGTCGCCCGTGATGCTGGTTCGTTTTCCGCCCGACACGTTCTTCAGCCGCATCCGGCAGAAGCTCGGTTGGGGCGGCCTCAAGGAAGACGATTGCGGCGATGCTAAGTGAGATACGGATCCGCAACTTC
This sequence comes from uncultured Gemmatimonadaceae bacterium, assembly GCA_964350145.1. Taxonomy (GTDB): domain Bacteria; phylum Gemmatimonadota; class Gemmatimonadetes; order Gemmatimonadales; family Gemmatimonadaceae; genus JACDCY01. Next base: position 31 of record CAYGJL010000034.1, on the reverse strand, counting down.
GCGATCATCGAATCGATCGCGCTGCCGCTCG
>CAYGJL010000033.1:0-31319 GCA_964350145.1 uncultured Gemmatimonadaceae bacterium | reverse complement strand
CGGATTGTTTTTCTCCGCAACCCTCAGTCCTCGATTAATCGTAGATCCGCGATTGTAGTGAGTCCTGAGGCCGCAAGGGTCCTCAATCCGCAATCGCAGGTGAATGCGTTCATCGCTCCGTGACCCATGCCGTACCCGCGTACAACAAAAAAGGCCGGCTCGATTTCTCGAGCCGGCCTTCCCTTCAACCCTCGGCAGAACCGGCGGTTAAGCCGGGTCAGCGAGTCAGCTTGGCTTTAGCGGCCGAGCTTCGCGACGTTCTCCGCGGCGGGACCCTTCTGGCCCTGCACGACGTCGAACTCAACGCGCTCGCCTTCGGCCAACGACTTGAAGCCGTTGCCCTGAATGGCCGAGTGATGAACGAAGCAGTCCTTGGAACCGTCTTCGGGCGTGATGAAACCAAAGCCCTTGTCGTCGTTGAACCACTTCACTGTGCCGGTCGTACGCATTCGATACTCCTGTATTGTTTTTGTTGCTGTCGGAGTCCGGTTTGCCGTACGTGCCGACTACAACGTGTCGTGATCCTGACCCTCACGGTGGGCTTCCGCCGACTCCACCGGCAAACACCGGCTTCGAACGACTAGCGGAATGAAAAAAGGGACTGCGCGAGAAACCCGGCAGGCCCTAGTCTCGATAATGTCCGGCTACCCTTTTCTGTGGTAGACGTGTCGCCTAAACAGAATAATAGCTGTATTGGGGGCGGGACACAAGCCGTTGGGCAACCCACAGGGAGTTTGACGGGGAATCCGAGCTGTTGGCACTGGGTTACCCAGTACTCAGCGGGAAGTACGGGCGGAGATACACAGATAGTTACGAGTATATGAGTGAGTTTTGATGATGGGCCGTCGACGTGAGCTCCCTAATCTGGGCCCATGCAGGATTACCATCGGCTGCTGGTTTGGGAGAAGGCCCACGCGCTGACGCTCGAAGTGTTCCGGGCGAGTCGGTGCTTCCGGCGGTCGGGTTGCGTGGCACTCCGTACTCAGCTCGTGCGTGCCGCCGAATCGGTGCCGGAGAACATCGTGGAAGGATGTTATGCGGCCACCCCGAAGGAATTCGCGCGCTTCCTCGACATCAGCATTAAATCCACGGGCGAGGTGGAGTACCAGCTCGAGCTTGCGAGAGATTACCGTGTTCTATCGCAGGAACTTCACACACGACTCTCTACTGCAACCGTGGAGGTTCGCAAGATGCTCGTGGTCCTGCGCCGAAAAGTGCTAGGCGAACAGTAGTCAGTCCCGCCCGTACTTCCTGCTGAGCACCGAGTAACTCAGTGCCAACAGCTTGGATCCCCCATACGCATCCCAGAAGCCAGGTCATCGGGACCGCAGCGCCAGCCGAAGCAATGCATCAATAAGCCTCCGCTTCCCCGGCCCGTACGGCGCCCGGAACAGCGCCGTCGCCGCCAGCCGCGGCTGCACCATCACTCCCCGCTTCTTCGAGAACGTTTGAAAGCCGTCGAATCCGTGATACTGGCCCATCCCGCTCGCGCCCACCCCGCCGAACGGCAGGTTGTGCTGGCCTAGATGGTACACGCAGTCGTTAATCGTCACCCCGCCGGAGATCGTCCGGGACAACACATCGTCTACCCGCCGCGAGTCCACGTCGAAATAGTACAGCGCCAGCGGCCGCGGGCGCGCGTTCACGTAGGCGAGCGCGTCATCCAGCGTCCTGTACGTGATCACGGGCAGGATCGGTCCGAAGATCTCCTCCCGCATCGCGGTCATCTCGTCGGTCGGTCGAAAGATCAGCGTCGGCGGAAAGAATCTGTCGGCCGCTGATGTCCGCTTTCCCGCCGCGCCGATCTCCACGACGCGCGCGCCCTTGGCGGTCGCGTCCGCCACCAGCGCGCGCAGGCGGTCGTAATGCCGCGGGGTCGCGATGCGCGTATAGTCGGCATTGTCCGGCAGCCGCGGATACACTCTTCCGACGACGCGCGCCACTTCCTCCTCGAACTCCGCTTCGCGCCCTTCGGGAATCAGCACGTAGTCCGGCGCCACGCACGTCTGCCCTGCGCTATAGAGCTTGCCCGCGATGATTCGCTCGACGGCCAACGCGAAGGGATAGCTCTCGTGCACGATCGCCGGCGACTTGCCACCGAGCTCGAGCGTTACCGGGGTGAGATTCTCCGCCGCGGCCCGTAGAACCAACCCACCCACGCTCGTCGACCCCGTGAAGAGCAGGTGATCGAGCGGCAGCGACGCGAAAGCGGCTCCGACTTCCGGACCCCCGGTCACGCACGCGACGTACTCGGGCGAGAACGTGTCGGCGATGATTGACGCGATGACGTCTGCCGAGCGCGCCGTGATCTCCGACGGCTTGAGCAGCACGTGATTTCCCGCGGCGATCGCGTCCACGACGGGACCGAGCGTGAGCAGGAGCTGGTAGTTCCACGCGCCGATCACGCCGACGACGCCGAGCGGCTCGTACTGATAATGCGCGCGTGCCGGGAGCAGAAACCACGAGCCGCGGACGCGGCGGCGGCGCATCCACCCGCGCAGATGCCGGCGGGCGTGCCGGATCTGATCGTACAGCGGGAACAGCTCGAGCAGCAGCGTCTCATCGCTCGACCGGCCGCCAAAGTCTTCGTGCACCGCGCGGATGAGCTCCGCCTGCCGCGCGCGCAATCCGTCGCGGAGCGCGGCTAGTGCATCCATGCGTCGCCGGTACGGCGGCGCCCCGCGGGCGAACGCCACTCGCTGCGCGTCGAGCAGCGCGCGCAGCGCATCCGCGGTGCTGTGAGCGTCGGTCACCGCGGCCGCCCCGTGAACGTCTTCATCGAGCGGTACACTCCGATCCAGTCGCCCCCGATCGTATCGAACCAGCGGGCCGGTAGCAGCCCGCGGAGCAGCGGAGTCACCCGCATCCATCGCGGCCGGTACACGAAGATCCGATCGCGGCGGATCGCCGCGACTATCGCGCGAGCCACGCTCTCCGGCTTCAGCAACGGGATGAGCGGCGAATGCACTCCGGCGAATAACCCCGTGTCCGTGTAATACGGCAGCACCGTGGTCACGCGCACGCCGCTGCGCGACCGCTCGAGCTCGAGCCGGAGCGAGTCGGACCAGCCGACGAGCGCCCATTTGCTGGCGCAGTACACCGACATGCCGGGATTGGAGACCATGCCGGCGGCGGACGAGACGTTCACGATGTGCCCGCTACCTCGCTCCAGCATGCGGGTCAGCAGCTCACGGGCGAGATGCATCGGCGCCAGCGCATTGACGGCCATGCTAGACCCGATCTCCTCGTGCGAGTGCTCGGCGAACTGTTTTCCGACGACGATGCCCGCGTTGTTGATCAGCAGGTCCACGTCTATGCCGATAGCGTGCATCTGGCGCAGGGTGGCCTGTACGTGCGCTAGGTCGGTGACGTCCACGCGGAAGCCGGTCACGCGCCGGCCTTGGGCCGTCAGCTCTCCTACGACGCGTTGCAAGGCGTCGTCCTGCACGTCCCAGATGACCAGGTGCGCGGCCCCTTCCTCCAGGAGCAGTCTCCCCGTCAGGTACCCGATACCTGACGCGCCACCCGTGATCAACGCCGTGCAGCCGGCGATCCTGGTCATCATGGTCCTCCGAGTTGCGGCCCGTTCGACCGGCGCTCCGTCAGCGAGCTCTGCCGTCGCCGATGTCCACCTTGATGTGGCGCCATTTCCCCTGATTGAACCGGATCACGCTCAGGGCGCAGCGCGTGGCGTGCCCGATAAGGATCGCGATCCAGATGTGCAGCGGCTGCAGCGTTCCAACCCGATCGATCACGTAACAGATACCGAGCGGAACGATTACCTGTGACACGACCGAGATGTACAGCGGGCTCTTCGTGTCACCCGTCCCCTGCAGCCCGCCGGTGTACGTCAGCGCGATCGCTATGAATATCCCCGACACGCTGAGCACCCGCAGCAGCTGAACGCCCAGTTCGACGACCGTCGGCTCGTTCATTCCGAACACCGCCAGCAGCTGCCGCGGGAAGAAGAGAAAGAACACTCCGATCAGTGCGGCGCCAGTGGCTCCGATCTTGGCGGCGACGTGCACCGCCTCGTCCGCCCTGTCGGGCTGGCCGGCGCCGAGGTTCTGGCCGGCCACCGCCGCGGCCGCGCCCATGAGCCCCACCGACGTCCACGTGATGAGCGAGAAGAGCTGCGAGTACGACACGGCGAAGGCCGCCTGCGCCGCTGCGCTCTGTGCCAGCGACCCGATGAACGCCAGCATGAACAGTCCGCCGACGTTCATCGCGATCCCCTGGATCCCAGTTGGTAGGCCGAAGCGGAATAGCGCCTTGATGATTCCCCAATCCGGGCCGTACGAGCCGCGCTTCGGAAAGGACACGACCCACCCTCCCCGCTTGAGCTGCACGAGCGCGTAGCCGACCACGATCCCCGAAGCGAGGACGGTGCCCATCGCCGCGCCGGCCGTGCCGTAGGAGGGGATCGGCCCGAGCCCTCGAATCAGCACGACGTTGAGCGCGATGTTGAGCACAGTGAGCGCGATGCCCAGAACCATTGGAGTCCTGGCATCCCCTGCGGACCTCAGGGCGCCACTCAGCATGAAGAAGAGCAGCATCCCGCTGCTGAACAGGAACATGATCCGCAGGTACGGCAGCGCCTCCGCCTTCACCGCGGGCTCCGCGTTCACGAAGTCGAGCAGCCACGGCGCCGCGAAATAGCCGATCACGGCCATCGCCGCCGACATCGCGATCGCGGTGATGAACGCCTGGTACACCGTGCGATCCACCTTGTCCTCGTCGCCGGCGCCGGCGAAGCGCGCGACCAGCACGCTCATGCCCGTGAACAGCGAGGTGATGAAGATGATCACGATGATCATGATCTGTCCGGCGACGCCGATCCCGGCGTTGGCCGCGAAGCCGACGTAGTGGCCGACCATGATGTGATCCACGATCCCCTGCGCGCCGCCGATGATGTTGGTGAGCATCGTGGGCCACGCGATCTTCCACACCGCGGCGTTGAGCGGGCCCGCGATGATCGAGCGGTCGTACCGCCCGACGGCCGCCGCGGGCGGGATGGGAGTCGCCGCCGGCGTGTGTTCGCCGGCGGACGCCGTGGTGTCCGTCAATGTGTGCGTCGCAAAGTGCGCGAAAGTTGCACCGCTCCTCCGATACGCGAAAGCTCCTCCCTTGAACCGGAGCGGCCCTTCGGAGACCTTGCAGCATGACCCTGTCCGAGAGATACGCCGCGGTACGCGAGCAGACAGAAGCGCTGTGTGAGCCGCTGGAGACCGAGGATTACGTCGTGAGCTCGATGGTGGACGTGAGCCCGACCAAGTGGCATCTCGCGCATACGAGCTGGTTCTTCGAGACGTTCGTCCTTCGCGAGCACTCGCAGTCGTACGGGCCGCGCGACGAGAGATACGCGTTTCTGTTCAACTCGTACTACGTCCAGGCCGGCGAGCGCCACTGCCGCGCGCAGCGCGGCCTGGTCACGCGTCCAACTGTCGCGGAGGTGTACGCCTACCGCGCGCACGTGGACGAAGGCATGCGCGCGCTGCTCGCCGCGATGGACGGCGATCCCGCGCACCCCGCTGCACCGCTCATCGAGCTCGGGCTGAACCACGAGCAGCAGCACCAGGAGCTGCTGCTCACCGACATCAAGCACGTCTTCTGGACGAATCCCTTGCGTCCCGCGTATCTCCCGCGCGTGCTGAAGCCGTCCGGCGACGCGCCGCCCATGGCCTGGATAGATGTCGCCGAGGGTGTTTACCGCATCGGACACGAGCTGGATGCCGGTTTTGCGTTCGACAACGAGGGGCCGGCACATCGCGTCTTCGCCGAGGCGTTCGCGCTCGCGTCCCGGCTTGTGACGAACGCGGAGTATCTGGAGTTCGTCGAGGACGGCGGCTACACGACCGCGCCGCTCTGGCTGTCGAACGGGTGGGCAACGGTGCAGCAGCGCGGGTGGACGGCGCCCATCTATTGGGAGCACACCGCCGACGGCTGGACGGAGTTCACGCTCGCCGGCACGCGGCCGCTGGATCCGGCGGAGCCCGTGTGCGCGATCAGTTATTACGAGGCGGACGCTTTCGCGCGGTGGGCGGGACACCGACTCCCCACCGAGATGGAGTGGGAGATCGTCGCCGCCTCGGCGCCGGTCGAAGGACGATTCGTGGAAGGGCGGCTATTCCACCCCGGGCCCGCGGGTGCTTCGACGAGCGGACCCCAACAACTGTATGGCGACGCATGGCAGTGGACGCAGAGCCCGTATGTCGGCTATCCGGGCTACACGCCCGCCGCGGGCGCGATCGGCGAGTACAACGGCAAGTGGATGAGCGACCAGTGGGTGCTGCGGGGCGCGTCCTGCGCAACGCCGCGATCGCACGCCCGCCGCACGTACAGGAACTTCTTTCCCTCCGACGCGCGTTGGCAGTTCGCGGGCGTACGCCTCGCGAAGGACCCGTAGCCGGGGCCGGCGCTAATTCCCCGCCATCATCTCCCGATGCAGCTGCATCAGCCGCGTTACGCGTCCCCCATGGCCAGGCATGAAGCCGCGCATTTGCGCACCCGTCATCTCGGGCATGCGGAGGACGTCCTGCCGCACTGAATCCATCAGCGCGGTCCAACCTGCATCACCCGTCATGTTCATGTCCCGCATCTCGCGGTTCATCTGCGCGAGCATGTTTCCGGCCATCTGGCGGTGCGCCGGCAGCATCGCCTGCATCTGCTCCGCGCTCGCCGTATCCATCGTGCGAATTTGCGCCTGCATCGTTTCCATCATGCCGCCGCTCATCATCCCGGTCGTGGCGCCCATGCCGCCCATGCCGCCCATGCCGCCCATGCCGGGCATGCCGGCCATCGCACCCGTGTCAGCCGCCATCGCCGGCGCGTCGCCTTGATCCCCGGCTCGCCCGCACGCGGCGAGAATGATCACGATGCCTACTCCCAGAGCTCGTCTCATTTGAATTTCTCCTCGCGTTGCAAAAGACGCTCCTTCCAAAGTGAATAAATAGCGGGAATCACCAGCAGCACGAGCACCGTGCTCGTCACCATCCCGCCCACCATCGGTGCCGCGATGCGCTTCATCACGTCCGCGCCGGCTCCCTGACTCCACAGGATCGGAATGAGACCAGCCATGATCGCGGTCACGGTCATCATCTTCGGCCGCACGCGCTCCACCGCGCCGTATTCCACGGCGGCGTCGACGTCCGCACGTGACGCGAGCGCGCCGTCCGCCTTCCGCGCCGCGTACGCGTGATCCAGGTACAGCAGCATCACCACGCCGGTCTCCGCCGCGACACCCGCGAGCGCGATCAGCCCTACCGCTACCGCCACAGAGAGGTTGTAGTCGAGCGCCCACATGAACCAGACACTCCCCACCAGCGCGAACGGCACGCTGAGCATGATGATCAGACTCTCTGTGATGCTGCGGAAGTTCGCGTACAGCAGCAGCAGGATGATCGCCAGCGTAATCGGCACTACGACGCGCAGCCGCTTGGCGGCGCGTTGCATCGCCTCGAACTGCCCCGACCACTCGAGCCGGTATCCCGGCGGCAGGCTCAAGCGCCTGTCGACCAATGCGCGTGCCTCGCCGACGTAGCTGCCGACGTCCCGGTCGCGCACGTCCACGTACACGATGTTGTTCAGCGCCGCGTCCTCGGACTTGATCAGCGCTGCTCCCCGCACGACCGCGATGCTCGCGACCTGCGACAGGGCGATCTGCTGTCCGTCGTGCGTCGCGATCAGCACCTGGCCGAGCTTCTGCGGATCGTCACGCAGCTCGCGCTGATACCGCACCAGCACGCTGAAGCGGCTGCGCCCGTCGATTATCTGCCCCGCTTCCGCCCCGCCCACAGCCGCGCTCAGCGCTGCCTGCACGTCCGCGGTCGTCAAGCCGAAGCGCGCCGCGGCGCCGCGGTCGACGGTGACGTCGAGGTATCTCCCGCCCACTGCACGCTCCGCGAACACGGTGTTGGTGCCGCGCACCGCGGGCAGCAGCGCTTCGATGTCCCGGCCGATGCGGTCCAGCGTGTCGAGGCTCGGGCCGAAGATCTTGATGCCGACCGGCGTCTTGATCCCGGTAGCCAGCATGTCCAGCCGGTTCTTGATCGGCATCGACCACATGTTCGCGACGCCGGGCGTGCGCACCGTGTTGTTCACCTCGCTCACGATCGAATCGTACGTGACGCCCCGCCGCCATTCCCGCTTGGGCTTCAGCGTGGCGATCGTCTCGATCATCGACATCGGGGCCATGTCCGTGGCGGTCTCCGCGCGGCCGATTTTGCCCAGGACCATCTCCACCTCGGGAATGGCCGCCAGCGCCGCGTCGCGCTGCACGAGGATCGCCTTTGCCTGCGATGTCCCCACGCCGGGAAACAGCGACGGCATGTCCATGATCGAGCCCTCGTTCAGCGGCGGCATGAACTCGCTCCCCAGCCGCGTCCACGGCACGATCGTCGCGACGAGTACCGCCGCCGCCAGGCCGAGCGTGGGAAACCTGTGCCGCAGCACCCAGCGAAGCAGCGGACGGTAGGCCCGGATCAGGAGGCGGTTCACGGGATTCGCGGCCTCCGGCTTCACGCCGCCGCGGATGAACAGGCCCATCATTACCGGCACGAGCGTAACGGAGAGGAGCGCCGCCGCGGCCATCGCCAGCGTCTTCGTCCATGCCAGCGGATGAAACAGCCGGCCTTCCTGCGCCTCGAGCGCGAACACGGGAATGAACGAGAGCGTGATGATCAGCAGCGAGACGAACAGCGACGGCCCCACCTCGCGCGCGGAAACCAGGACGATGTCCCAGCGCTCGCGCCGCGTGAGCAGGGCCGCCCGCGGTCCCTCGCGTTCCAGGTGCTTGTGCAGGTTCTCCACCATGACGATCGCGGCGTCGATCATCGCGCCGATGGCGATTGCGAACCCGCCGAGGCTCATGATGTTGGCGGAGAGACCGAGCGCGCGCATCGCCAGAAAGGACATCAGAATTCCGACCGGCAGCGTGATGATCGCTACGAGAGCGCTGGACGCGTGGAACAGGAACAGGAGCGTGACCAATCCCACGATCACCGATTCCTCGATCAGCTTCTCACGCAGCGTCTTGATGGCCGCGTCGATGAGGCCCGACCGGTCGTAGCCGTTCACGAACACGACACCGGCGGGCAACGACGCCTGGATGTCCGCCATCTTCGCCTTGACGAAGTCGATGACGGCGCGCGGGTTTTCGCCGTACCGCATGACGACCCACCCGGTCACGATCTCCCCGCGCCCGCCAAGCTCGGCAATGCCGCGCCGGATCTCGGGACCGACCTGGACGACGGCGACGTCGCTCACCGTAATCGGCGTTCCGCCGGCGCCCGTGCCGATCGTGACGGCGCGAATGTCGTCCAGCGTGGCGAAGCGCCCGCGTCCACGCACGACTAGCTCGGTGCCGCCCATCTCGAGCACGCGGCCGCCGACGTCTTCATTCGACGCGCGCACGGCGTCCACTACTTTCGCCAGCGGGATGCCGTAGGCGAGCAGCTTCGTCGGATCGACTTCCACCTGGTACTGCTTCTCGAAGCCGCCGAGCGACGCGATCTCCGCGACGCCGCGCACCGAGGTGAGCGCCGGCCTCACCGTCCAGTCCTGCAGCGCGCGCAGCTGCGACAGGTCGAGCGTGCCGGTGGTGTCGGCGAGGATGTACTGCATCACCCAGCCGACGCCGGTCGCGTCGGGTCCGAGCGACGTCATGGCGCCGCCGGGCAGCCGCTCGCGCACGCTGTTCAGATACTCGAGCACGCGCGAGCGCGCCCAATACAGGTCGGTACCGTCCTCGAACACCACAAACACCGCCGACAGCCCGAACTGGCTCATGCCGCGCACGAACTTCGCGCCCGGCACCTTGAGCAGCTCGGTCTCCAGCGGGTAGGTGACCTGGTCTTCCACGAGCTGCGGGGCCTGGCCCGGCCACTCCGTCATCACGATCACCTGGATGTCGGACAGGTCGGGAATCGCATCGACCGGGGTACGTACCATCGCCCAGATCCCGGCAAGCGACAGCACGACCGCGCTGGCGACGACGATCCCCCGCCGCGCGACCGACCATTCGATCACCCGGCCGAGCAGGCCGGCGCGATCAGACGCATGGTTGGTCATGGCTTCACCGGCGCGCCTTTGTCCGTCGGGCGGCCGCCCATGTCCATGCCCGGCATGTCGGTCATTCCTTCCATATCACCCATTCCCGCCGCACCCTGACCGATCATGCTGCGCATTACTTCGGCGAGGTTCGACTCGGAATCGAGGATGAACTGCGCGGACGTCACTACTCGCTGGCCCGGCTCCAGGCCCGTGAGCACCTCGGCGAGCTCGCTCGTGATCTGCCCGGTTTCGACGACCTGCGGCTCGATGCGCCCAGCGCCCATGTCCACGAAGACCAGCGTCCGCTCGCCGGTTCGCACGATCGCGGTGGCGGGAACCGTGAGCGCGAGCCGGCCCGGAGACTGCAACTGTACCGTCGCGAACATCCCCGGTCTGAGCTGACCACCCGTATTGGCGATGGTCACGCGGGCAGTCACCGTGCGGGTTTGCGGGTCCAACGTCGGGTAGACGTACGTGACGACGCCCTTGAACGGCCGGCCCGGCATGCTCGCCAGCTCCACGTCGGCGCCGATGCCCGCGCGCAGAATCGCGGCGTCGGTCTCGCGCACTTCTGCGTGGACCCAGACGCCGGAGAGATCCGCGATGGTGTACAGCGTCTGTCCCGCCTGCACCGCCTGACCCTGCGTGACCATCCGCTCAGTGATGATTCCACCGGCGGGCGAGTACACCGTGACGGTACGGGGCGCCGTTCCCCGGCGGAGCGTCGCTTCCACGTCACGCTCCGCTACGCCGAGGAGCGCCAGCCGGCGTCGAGCAGTCGGCATCAGGTCGGTCGCGCCGCCTGGCACGGAGATGCTTGCGCTGCTCCGGTCGAGCCCCGCCGCTACGAGCAGCTCCTGCATCGCCGCGAATACCTCGGGCGAGTACACCTCCATGAGCGGGCGTCCCCTGCCCACATACTGTCCCGTGACCTTGGCGTGCAGCCGCTCGACGAACCCGCCGAACTTGAGCGCCACCTGCGCGATCCTCGTCTCGTCGACGACGACCGTGCCGGGCACCCGGAGGGCGGTGACGAGCATGCGCTGCTCGACGGAGCCGAACGTCACGCCGAATTGCCGCAGCTGCGCGGACGTAAGCTGAATCGTCCCGCCGCCGGCACCGGCCGGCGGAATGTCCATGCCGGGCATCCCCGCCATTCCGCCGGAGGACGCCGCCGGCGCCTGGGGCTCTGCAGCCTGGTCACGATTGCGATACCATATGATCCCGGCGATCAGAACGATCGCTCCCAGGCCGGCGGCGAGCGTCGTCCATTGCCCACGAGTGAGCGGCCTCATCGTACCACCTCCTCGCCCGCGAGCGCCTGCAGCTCGGCGACCGACTTGGCGAGCTCCGCGAGCGTGCGCACGCGCATCGTCTCTGTGGCGAACAGGGCGCGCATGGCGTCGAGCACGCTTAACAGCTCGGCCCGTCCACTTTGGTAGCTCCCCGATGCCGACGTGAAAGTCGCGCGCGCCTGTGGCACGATCGCGCCATCGAGCAGGTCGAGATTCGCCCGATGCCGCTCGACTGCCGCGTATGCCCGTGCGACCTCGGATCGGATCTCGTTCTCTTCCGCGCGCAGCTCAGCCTCGGCTGCCGCCACGTCGAACTGCGCGGCGCGAGCCATGGCGGACTGCTTCCGCCCGCGCTGCACCGGCAGCGGCACGCCGACCGTGGCCGTGAGCATGTCCGGTCGCCCCGCGCGCTGGCCGTACTGGACGCTGACGTCGAAGTCCGGCAGGTAATCCCGCTTCGCCAGCTCAGCCTGCGCGAGCAGCGCGGAGATGAACGCGCGTCGCTCGCGGACGCGGGGGTTGGTCTGAATCGCGACTGTCCGCAGCGAATCGAGCGCGGGCAGCGGATGTGCGGTGAGCACGTGCGCCGGGAATGAATCGGTTAACAAGGTCGCGCTGCCTGGCTCATCCGTGACCGCACGGAGCCGCGCGAGCGCGGCTCGCTCTTCCTCTATGAGAGCGTTGCGTTCCTCGACCAACAGCGCGGCATCGGTCCGCGCTTTCAGCACGTCCGCCTGCGGCGCGGTTCCGGAGACGTAGCGCGCTTCGGCGGCGGGCACGACTCCGCCCGCGACGGCCTGCTGCCGCTCGACGATACCGAGCAGCATCCGGGCGGCCAGTAGGTCGAAGTAGGCGTGGTGAACCTCGAGCCTGATCTCGCGGCGGATCAGCTCGGCGCGCGCTTCTTCCATCTCCGCTTCTCCGCGCGCGACGTTGCGTCGCAGCGATGTCTTTCCGGGATACGGGATCATCTGAGTCACCCCGACCATCCTCATGGACATGGGATCAGGACCTGCCGGAGCCCCGTGTCCGGCGTCCGCTTCATCAGACAACGGGATGTTCTGCATGCCAACCATGAGCATCGGGTCGGACCATGCTCCCGCTGGACCGATGCGGGAGCGCGCGGCGGACGCGCGAGCGTTCGCCATGCGCAGTCGCGGGTTTACGCTGAGTGCGTGCGCGATCAGCGAGTCGGCGCGCTCGGCAGCTTGAGCGCGCGCAAGCGACGGGCCTGCGAGCAGTGGAACGATGAGCGCGACGCGCACGAGCGCGCGCGTGGTTTTTGGATGCATGTGTGGACCCGGAGCAGTTGAGTGGGGACGTGCCCGCACAGCGGAAGCACGTACACCTGGCGCGGGACCGATCTGGTCCGGCGCGGACCCTCAGCGCTGTGTCAGCGTCGGGGAGCTACGCTCGGGGAGGCGGGAGCTCGGGCGCCCTGGTGACTGATCGCGGCTGCTCGACCCGCGACGCAAGCTCGGCGTGCGTGCGCGACGCCATTACGACCGGCGCCTCGCTGTCGACGACGACGGCGCTTGGCGCGCACGACGTCATGGCCTGGCATCCGGCCAATGACACCGGGAACGGGCAGCCGGAACGCGAGTCCGCCGGCGCACCGTCGGGATCCGTTTGCATGTCCATCGGGACGCCGGGCATTTCCATGTCCGCCATCGTCATGTGCGAAGCATGGTCCTGCTGCGCGCCACAAGGATTTCCGCTCCCGGCCACTGTCATGGCGAGGAGAGTGCATTGAAGCGTGATAGCGCAAAGTCGCCGAAGCACCGTCATACTTTAACTATAGGGCCTATCCCTCCGCCGCGGAAAGAGGGCATCCCGCAGCCGTAGCCCTTGACCTTAAAGTCCACTTCAATGTTAGCTTGCGTCCATTGCTACCGTTTCACCGGAGAGGACCAATGAAAATCGGCGACATCGCGACGGCGGCTGGAGTGCCTACCGCTACCGTGCGGTTTTACGAGCGACGCGGCCTGATCCCGCGGGCGCCGCGCACGGCCTCGGGCTATCGAAAATACGGCGGCGACGCGCCCCGCCGGCTCCAATTCATCAAGCATGCGCAGGAGCTCGGATTCTCGCTCGACGAGATCCAGACGATGCTGGAGGTGCGCACCGATGATCCGGCCGCGTGCCGCAGGGTCGAGGCCCTGGCGCAGGCGAAAGTTCAGGCGGTGCGGGAGCACCTGCGGGAGCTCCGGCGGCTCGAGCGCATGCTGTCGCGCCTCGTGCGGAAGTGCGAGGAGCCGCACGCACCCGCCGCGTGCCCGATTCTCGAAGTGTTCGGCAAGCCCGCAACGCGGCAACCGGCGCCTGCGCCAGGGAGGCGACTTGCGTAGATCGCTCCTCACGAGCCTCGGCGGCGTGACTGCCGCGCTCGTCGGCTCGCTCTGCTGCACGGGTCCGCTCCTGTTCGTCACGCTCGGAGTGGGAGCCGGCCTCGCGAGCACGTTCGAGCCGCTGCGTCCTGTTTTCGGCGCCGCGATGCTCGGGTTCTTCGCTTTCGGCTTTCACCGCGCCTACGCGCGGCGACGTGCCACGGTCGAGCCTTCCGCCACGATCCAGCACGACGGCGCCGGCGCCGGGTCCGCGGGAGCGTGCGAGCTGCCCCGGCGGAGAGACCGCGACCTCGTGATCTTGTGGGTCGCCGCCGTGGTCGCATTCGTACTGTGGACGTTTCCTTCGTGGTCGAAGCTGCTCCTGTAGCGCCCCGTTCGATCACCGACACCCGGACAGAACCTGACGGAACGCGGTCACACACTTTCACCGGATCACCACCATGAAGCTCTCGTTTATTCTCATCGCGGCCGGCGTCGCCGGAGGCACGACACCGTGCGACCTATGCGGGCCGCCATTGTCGTCGGCGATGACCGACCTGGCCGCGCGGTCGACACCAAGCTTCCGCGCGATCGAGGCGGTTCCGGCAACGGATACGGTGACTCTGCGGATCGACGGCATGACGTGCGCCGGCTGCACGATCGCCACCCGCACGGTTCTCCAGCGGCTCGAGGGCGTGGTGAAAGCCGACGTGAGCTATGAAAACAAGACCGCGATCGTGATATACGATCCCGCGAAGGTGACAACCAGCCAGATGATCGCGGCCGTCGCGACGCTCAAGTACACCGCTACGGTCGTACGGTGATGCGCCCGCCCCGCGAGGCTCGTGCAGCAGGCAGCGCCCCGAAAGATTCGCCCGGGTTCGACCTGCTGATCATCGGTACGGGTGGCGCCGGCATGGCGGCCGCGATTCGCGCCTCCGAGCTCGGCGCCCGCGCGGCGATCGTGGAAGGCGCCGAGGTAATCGGCGGCACTTGCGTGAACATCGGCTGCATTCCGTCGAAGAATCTCATCGAGGCCGCGCAGCATTATCACAACGCGCGTCGGGGCTTTCCCGGGATCGCCGCATGCGAGCCGGAGCTTGCCTGGGTGGAAGTGCTCCGGCAGAAGCGGTACATCGTGGACAATCTGCGGCAGCAGAAGTACGCCGACGTGCTGAGCTCGTACGAGGGAATCACGCTGTTGCGCGGCCGTGCCGAGCTCGCTTCCGCCGGCGATGACGGGCCGGTGAGCGTGCGCGTCGGTGGTGGCGACGTGCGGGCGCACAAGGTTCTAATCGCCACCGGCGCGCGCCCCGCAATGCCGCCGATTCCGGGGGTTTCCGACGTGACGGCGCTCGACAGCACCACGGTGATGGACCTGGAACGATTGCCGGCGTCGATGATCGTCATCGGCGGCGGCGCGATCGGACTCGAGCTGGGCCAGGCGTTCCAGCGATTCGGCGTACGCGTGATCGTCGTCGAAGCGCTGGACCGCATCCTTCCCGGGGAGGATTCCGACGTCTCGAAGGAACTCGCAGCCGCGCTCGTCGCCGAAGGAATGGAGATCCACGTGGGAACCCGCGTGGAGCGGGTGGAGCGCGCCGCGGCAGGGGTCCGGCTCACGACCAGCAAAGGAAGTCTCGCGGGTACGCTGGAAGCCGAGCAGCTGCTGGTGGCCACTGGCCGTAGTCCCAACACGGAGCGAATCGGACTCGACGCGGCAGGAGTACGAACGGATCGTCTAGGCTTCGTGGAAACCGACGGCTTCATGCGCACGTCGAACCCGCGGATCTTCGCGGCGGGCGACGTGACGGGTGGGCCCGGCTTCGTGTACGTGGCGGCGCTGCAAGGCGACGTCGCGGCACGGGCCGCCCTCGCGGAATTCAGCGACGAGGAGCCGGCCGCGGCGGATCTCGCGACCGTTCCGCGCGTGACGTTCACGGATCCTCAGGTAGCCGCGGTCGGCCTCACGGAAGACGAGGCCCGCCAGGCCGGAATCACGCCAGAGGTCACGTCCCTGCCGGTGGAATACCTGCCGCGCGCCATCGTATCGCATCGCCTGAGCGGCACCATAAAGCTGGTAGCCGAGCCGGGGACCGACCGCCTGCTCGGCGCGCACATCGTTGCGCCGAACGCGGGCGACATGATCAGCGAGGCGGTGCTGGCGATTCGCTTCGGCCTCACGTCGCGGGACATCGCCTCGACCTTGCACCCGTACCTCACGTGGGGCGAGGCGATGAAGCTCGCGGCGCAGACATTCACGAAGGACGTGGCGAAGCTGTCGTGCTGCGCGTAAGGCGGCGTGGCGGGAACGACCACCGCTGGTCGGTCAACTGCCCCACAACCTTACGGCGATACCGGCATCGTCCAGCGTGAGCCATACCCGTCCTGGCTCGCCGCCGGCGCCGCCGCAGCGGGATCGTCACGCAACATGCCGTGCCTCCGCCGCGCGCTCAGCGATCCGGATGATCTCGTCCACCGCGGTCGCGCCTTTGTCGCGGGCGTACCAGCGACGGATCTCCCGGTAGCGATCCGTCTTGGAGATAGTGGATCCCGTCTCGTCCACCCAGCGCTGGAGCTCTGCGGGACGGGCGCCCCACCAGCCCCGCTCGCGAAAACTCTCGTCTAATATCATCACCACGGGAATCGCACGCGCGCCGCGCGGTGAGAGGTGTGAGTCCATCAAGTCGGGATTTTCGTCCCGGGGCAAGACGCGGAGGTCGAGATTGTCCGCGAGATCGGCGAGCCGGGCGAGCACGGGGAGCGTATTCACTGCGTCGCCGCACCAGTCGTCTGCCAACACGAGCAGATGCCAGTGTCCACCGAGCGCCTGCACACGCTCGACCGCGAAATCGGACACGACTGCCCGTTTGGATACCGCCTGCCACAGGTCTCGGTTGACTTCTGCCTCGGCGAGAAATCGATCGAAAGGCCGGGCGGCGCAGTAGCGCGCTCTCAGGCTCATTGCAGCTCCTTTTGTGGTCGGTGATGCCTTCCGCTGGCAACTCGCGGCGCCGTAACAAAGTTCCCGCCACGCCATGTTGCTTTCCGAATTGATGGCGCTCTGTCGTCAGGCCGCGCTGAAGCCCTCTTTTTCGAGCGCCGCCAACAGATTGCGTCGCAGCCGGTCGGGATGGGCGTGCGACGGCGCGCTGGCCGCGATCGCGGCGAGGAAAGCCTGCTCGAACTCGTACTGGGGATAGCAGCGCTTGCAGAGCTCGATGTGCGATCGGATTGCGGTCCTGCGATCGACCGTGAGCTCGCCGTCGAGATAGTCCCAGAGCTGCCGCATCACGGACTCGCAATCCAGCATCGGAGCCATGTTCTGCTCCGGTCTGCGATCGCGCCCGACACGACCCAGAATGCGCGACAGCAGAGCCGCCAGGCGGCGGATCACGAGCGTGCCTCCGCTGATGCGGCGGATGCCACCAGCCCGGCGTCGCGCGCATGGCTGATGAGCATCTCCTGGAGCAGCCGCCTTGCACGAAACAGCCGCGATCGCACCGTTCCGATGGGAACACTCAGCGTCTCCGCCGCGCTCTCATAGGACTGGTCGAGGATGTCTATGAGCACGACCACTTCGCGAAAAGCGTCGGGCAGCACCCGCATCGCCCTCTGTATCGCGTCGGAAAGATCGAATCGCGCGAAAATATCCGCATAGCCGGCCTGCTGGGCCGATGCGTGCACCGCCGACGCTGCGAGCGCCTCCAGCTCCGGGTCGTCGCACGCCACCTGCCGCTCCTCGCGCTGGCGCGTCCGGATGAAAGTGTTGCGGCAAATCGTGAACAGCCATCCTCGGCATTCTGTTCCGGGGGTGTAGCTGTCCCAAGCCCGATACGCTTTCAGATAGGTCTCCTGCACGAGGTCCTCCGCGTCCGATTCGTCGCGGGTGAGGGATAGCGCGAAGCGTGTCACCTGGGGAAGCCAGCGCAGCGCTTCCTCCTGGAATCGCGCGTCCCGATCCTGTTTCGTCGGCTCAGACATCGCGGAGCCGCACATCGTCCGGGGGCAATACCAGACTGACGCCGGAAGTTCCCGGACGACGTGCGGACGCAGTCAGGAAACTACGCCCCGCTGCATCTTTGCAACTGTCACGACGCGGTGAACGTCGACTTCTCCCACATCACGTGCAGCACACCGCCGGGGACCTGATACGGCTTGCCTCCCATCGGCGGCATGAGCATGAGATGGAATTGCTCGATCGGCTCGCGCGTGCAATCCCAGCACTTGTACGCGAAATCGTCGCCGCGGGTGTCGGAAGTCAGCATCGTATGTACCGGTGCGTCCTGCGCCACGAGCGTGCCGTTGCGGTACACGTCCGCCATCCCCCACAGCGAGGCCGCGCTCTGCACTGTAGGAACAAGCGGCACATGCATTCCCGTGCTTCCGTGGTAGCCGATGTTGGTCGCGACCCCGCCGAAATGCGGCTCCATAGGATTGGGGTCCTCCGGCGCCACGCCCTTGAGCACTACCCGCCAGTTTGCTCCGTCCTGCGTCCGGAACTCCGCCGTTCCCGCAACCGAATCACCCTGCGCACCCCGATCCCAGTACGTCGCGCTGAGCGTGCCGCTGACTACCGCCACCTTGTCGGAGAACGGGCCGTTCTTCGCCAGCATCAGCATCATTTCCTTCATCGGCCCGGGCATGCGATCGATAATAGGCCGAGCGCTGTCGGCGAACTGCGCGGGACCAGGCAGCACCTGGATCACGGGGCCGCCGCCGGTCACAGTGACCACGCGCTCGGTCGTGGCGGGTGGAGCAGGAGTGGCCGCGGCGACGGCTTCGCCTTCGGGCTCTTTCTGGTCCGACGTACACGCCGCGACTGCGAATGCGACGATCCCCAACAGCGTAATGGTGCGTGCGAGCTGCTTCATCGATCTCTCCTTCAAAAGGTGGTCACCATACGTCGACGTACTCCGCACGCGGCGCTACGGCGCCAGCGGCTGCCCCGGAAACTCTCCGGACTCGCGGAAAGTTCCGCCCGGCGTGGACTCGCCCGTACCCCGCCACCTCACGCCAGACGCCGGGCCACGGCCGGCCGCTTGTCCAGCACAGCCAGGTTCGCGCTGACGATCGCCCGGGCCAGTGCCGCGACGCTCGCGCCGCAGAACATCCGCCCGGGGCGCTTGATCGTAGACGGAATGGCAGCGGCTCCCAGCTTCGCGCGGGCGGCGCGAGTCACCAGCACCGCCGCGCCCTCCGGCACATCCGGCCGCGCATTCCGTTCGGCTACGAGCGGTCTCAGCATTCCGACACCGGGCGCCCGCGCGTAAATCCCGGGAAGCTTCTCCGCGAAGCGCTGATCGGAGACCACGAAATACAGCGGACCG
This sequence comes from uncultured Gemmatimonadaceae bacterium, assembly GCA_964350145.1. GTDB lineage: Bacteria > Gemmatimonadota > Gemmatimonadetes > Gemmatimonadales > Gemmatimonadaceae > JACDCY01. The sequence continues at coordinate 12,317 of CAYGJL010000033.1, read as the reverse complement.
CGCGCCAGGCAGGCAACTACCGAGTTCATGAAACTCGGCTCCAGTCGTATCAGAACCAGCGGCTTGCCGACGGTGGCCGCCAGTCGGCGGAGCTGTGTCGCATGCAAGGTCGTTCCCACGAGCAGGTCGGCGTTTCGCAGATCGGCTTGTACTCGGCCTCCCGACGTGTCGGCTACGTCCACTCCGAAGGAATCGAGTCCGTAGTCCCGCGCGGTCTCGTGCACCAGCCACGCAATCTGGTCTTCATTGCACTCCAGGCACGCCGTGCGCAACTGCACCGTGTTTACGCGCTTGCGGACGTGCTCCCAGAGATCGACAGGTGCGACTCCGCGCTCGCGGGAGCGGCGCAGCAGGTCCACAACCCATTCCTCCTGCCACGGCACCGCGCATCCAGCCCCGGCGTCGGGCGCCGCGACGTACACACCTGACCGCGGCCTCATGGTCACGAGGCCGTCACGTTCGAGGGACCGGTATCCGGCTCGTATCGCGCGCGGATCGACGCGCCAATCGCGGGCGAGCTCACGAATGCTCGGCAGCCGGTCACCCTCGTGCAGCGTCTGAAGATGCAACCCGCTGGCGACGTGCCCCCGCAGGCGCTCGGCTACCGTCACGACCGGATCGCCATCGGCGGCGTTTCGCGCGGGCGGAACAGCGCGCTGCCGCGCGATTGTGCCTGGTGGATACACTCTTCCGCCAATGATTTTACGCGGTTCGGCGGCAGCGCGCCCACAAACGCGTGGACGAGGCCGCGGTCCCGCCAGTGCGCAATCGAGTAGCCCCTTGAGGCGGACACCCGGACTCGCTCATTGGCCGCGGCCCCCGATGGAGCCAGCAAAACGAAGTAGGAAACCCGGCGTCCGTCGATCTCGTATTCGACGACCGCGCTTTTCCCCTGCGGCGTCACACTCGTACGGGCGCCGACTACGACGGCGCCGGACAGCGTGGGCACCATTACCGCATGCGACACACGATCTGTCAGCCACGCCTCGATCTCGATCGTGCTACCCGACACTATGTGGTCGTCCACGGCTGTGATGGCGTGATCGGCGGCGATGGTCGCGATCGTGACGTCCATATCCGGGCGATTCCAAAAGCCGTATCCGAGAACAAGGCCGGCTACGGAGACGCAGATCGTAGCCGCCACGATGTGCTGGATGCGCCGCGGCGCGAATCCTGGGGACCGCGCGGCCGCGATTGCGTCGAATACCCGCTCCCGCAAGTGTACCGGAGCGGGACTCGCCACCGACTGCTTGATCAGTCGGGTGGTGGCTTCGGACTCCGCCATGAAGCTCCGGCAGGCCGCGCACCCTGCTGCGTGCCGTTCGGCCGCAAGCCGACTCTCATCGAACCGCCGGACTGCAGACCGGTCCAGGATCAGACGCCTGGCAGCTCCGCATTCCCCACTCATATGGATCTCCTTGTTCGCCGCTGTATCGTTTGGCTCGAGAGCGACAGCCGGAGCGCACTACGCGCCCTGAACAGGCGCGATGCGACCGTGCCTTCCGGTATTGCCAGCATGGCCGCCGCTTCCCGGTGGGAGAAGTCTTCCATGTCCGTGAGCAGCAGCACCTCGCGAAGCTGTGGATCGAGGCCGTCGATCGCCGCGCGAACCGCCGCCCGGACGGACTCGCGGTCGAGCCGGTCTTCCGGCATTTCCGGTGGATTCCACCCGGCCAGCGCCGCCTCGAAAGACTCGCCGCTGCAGTCCGACTCCAGCGTTTCGTGCCGGCGCCGCTCGGATCTCACCCTGTTGAGATGCGTGCGCATGAGAATGGTGAAGAGCCACGACCTGCCGGCGCTGGAGTCGCGCAGATCGGTGCGCTTGCCAAAGGCGCGCAACACCGAGTCCTGGACGAGATCCTCCGCTTCCTCGGTTCGGCCGCAGCAGAGTCGCACTGCCGTGTGATATAAAGAATCCAGGTTGGCGGCCAGCAGCTCTTCGAACGCCTGCTGCTCCGGCGCGCCGCCCCTTTCCACCCGAAATCCGGTGATCATGGACGGGCCGAGACCAGGTCACCCTGCTGCAGCTCGATCGGCCCAACGTCGGACGTGCCGACCGGACCTACGCGCCCTCGCGCGGGCCACACTTCCGGCTCGGCCTCCGGCAGCGATACCACGAAAGTGGCGCCGCGTCCAGGGACACTTTGCACGTCGATGTCGCCTCCACAGCGGCGTACGATCGAATGAACGGTCGCGAGTCCGAGCCCTGTGCCCCGCTCGGCTGCCCTGGTCGTGAAGTACGGATCGAATAAGCGACCGCGAATGCTGTCGGCGATACCGGTACCGGTATCGGAAACGCGCAGCGCCGCGACCGGCCCGCCCTTCCTGTCCGCCTTTCTCACGTCAATCGTCAGATCGCCTCCCTCGGGCATCGCGTCGCACGCATTGGTGACGAGGTTCAGCACGATCTGCTCCAGGTGCACCCTGTCGGCCTTTACGAGCGTGTGAGCCTGATCGGGAGGAATCACTACCCGAACGCGCGTGCCCGCCAGGCGGAGAATCATCGGCTCCATTCCGGCTACGACCTCCGCGAGACTTGCCAGACCGGGAGCGGCGGCGTCCCGACGGCCGAACGTCAGCAGCTGCCGCACCAGTCCGGCCGCCCGATCCACCGCCGAGCGAATCGTCAACAGGTCTGTCCGTTTTTCGGGCGACCCGATCTCCGGCTCCGCGAGCAGCAGGTCGGTCGTGGAGCCGATTACCGAGAGAATGTTGTTGAAGTCGTGTGCCACGCCGCCGGCCAATCCACCCAGCGCTTCCATTTTTTGTTTTTGACGCAAACGTTTTTCCATGGCGTTCCGGGCCGTCACGTCCCGAATCGCCAGCTGCATCGACTGCGTGCCCGGTGAATGCACCCTGGCAATCTCGAGCTCGACGGCGCTGCCGTCCGGACGCAGACAGTGGACTGTCGAGTCGTGAACTGCCGAGTCTTCGGTGCTGTCGGGCGGCAACGCGTCTACGCCGAGGATCGCCGTGAGGGACATTCGTCGCAGCTTCGCCGCCTCGACTCCGAGCGTGCGAACGGCCGCTGCATTGACGTCGTCGATCGACCCGTCCGGCGCGACGGTCAGCAGCCCGATCGGAGCCGCCTCGAACAGGTTCCGCAGCCGCGCAGCGGTCGCCCGGGCGAACAGGGCGAAGCTCGCGACGAGCAGGTGAGTCCCGCCGAGTGCGGTTGCGAGCGCGGCCACGGTGTCCCATGAGGCCGCAGTGCCGTAGCCGGCGCCGAACGCGCGTTCGCCCGCGACGAGCAGGGCGATCGACCCGAGGGTAGCGGCGACGGCGACTCTGCGGCCCCAGCAGTAGGCGAGCACGGCCACGGGCAATACGTGCACCCACCACAGCAGATGGCTCGGCACGCCGATGGCCGGGATGAGGAGCGGATGCGCCGCCGGCACGGCGAGCAGCGCGACCGTCCCCACCACGATCATTCGATGATTCCCCATGTCCATTAGACACCGAGGCGACGGAAATCCGTCCGGTTAGACCATGTACCCGACGTCGGAGGCACTCGTCGGATATCCGAATATCGTGCGCCGTAACTGGTCCGCGGTGATACCGCCCCGGATCGCCAGGGCGAAGAGATTGATCGTCTCTTCGGCATGGTAGCCCAGAAGATGCGCCCCCAGCAGCAGGCCGCTGCCCGCGTCCACTATCGTCTTGAATGCGCCGATGTCCGCGCGGACGCGACGGCTGGAATACCAGTCGTGGGTGTCGCCCGCCTTGACGACGATGTCCAGTTGGCGGGACCGGGCGTCGGCCTCCGTGAGCCCGACGCTCGCCAGTGGAGGCACGGTGAACACCACGCTCGCCGCCGCGGTGTAGTCTGGGGTGACGGAGTTGCCGTCGAGCAGATTTGCGGCCACGACGCTCCCTTCGAGCCCCGCGACGGGGGTGAGGGGCAGCGACCCGGGAGGCAATGCGGCGTCGCCTGCCGCGTACACCCGCGAATTCGACGTGCTCTGAAGGAACTCATTCACGCGCACTGCTCCCTGCCCGTCCACCGCGACGTTTGCGGCGGGCAGGTTCAGCGCGGCGGTCGCAGGAACGCGCCCGCCCGAATGCACCACTGCGTCAACGTCGATCGCATGGGCGCCCGCGGGCGAGGTGCAGTGCACGCGAACGCCGTCGCGGCTCCGCTCGATCATATCCACCTCGGCGCCGATCCTTACATCTACGCCGATGGCGCGCGTATGCTCGACGAGTGCCCGCACGTGGTCCGGCTCGAATCGCGACAACGGCTGCCCGCGCCCCAGCAGCGTCACCGCGGCTCCAGCCCGCCGCGCAATGTGCGCAAACTCGAATCCGATGTAGCCGGCCCCCACGAATGCCAGTCGCCGCGGCAGCGACTCAAGCTCGAGAAACTGTGTGCTGTTACACAGCAGCTCTTCGCCCGGTATCCCGAGTCGCTTCGGCTCCGCGCCGGCGGCGATCACGAACCGGTTTGCCTCCAATCGGTGGTCGCCTACGATGAGGGAGTCCTCCGAGACGAAGCTGGCGCGCCCGTGATAGGTGGCGATGCCCGCCTCCGCGAGGGAGGCCTCTCGTTTCCGCGGGACGTCGGCGACGAACGTCTGCTTGAAGCGCATCAACGCGGGCCAGTCGATCGCGGCCTCGCCGACGATTCCCGCGCCGCCCATGCGGCGGTGCCAGTCGCTGAGATCGGCCGCACCGACCAGCACCTTCTTCGGATCGCACCCGCGAAGAGCGCACGTCCCGCCGAAGGGTTGGTCGTCGATCACCGCAACCGACCACCCGGCGGCGGCGCATTTCCGCGCGGGCGCGGAGCCGCCGCCGCCGGTCCCAATCACGATCAGATCGAAGCGCTTGGGCGGATCCGGCATCACCGGCTCGGCAGGTTCGACGCGGCGCTACGTCCCGCGGGCGGAATCCCCGCCGGCATGTCCCTACCTGTCCTCGAGTTCCACGCCGAGCCCCTGCGCGACCCGGTTGACGAAGTTGTAGTAAGCGACGACGGCGTTGAGATCGTGAACGCCGGCATCCGACAATCCCGCATCGCGCAGCGGCGCGATGTCATCGGAATTCATCGCGCTGGGCGCGAGAGTGAGCTTCAGCGCGTAATCGACGAAGGCGCGCGACCGCGCGCCCAACGGAGCCGTGTGAGGATTGGCGGACAGCGCGTCGACGAGACTGTCGTCGCCCGCAAGCCGCCGGAGCGCAGCTCCATGGTGCACGAGTCAATAGAAGCACTCGTTGGCGCTCGAGACCGCGACCGCGACCGTCTCGCGCTCCGTCCGCGAGAGCTCCGATGCGCCGAACATGACCTCGCGGTACAGATCCAGATGGGCTGTCAGGACTGCCGGATGTACGCCGTGGACGGCGAGGATGTTCGCGACGCGGCCGCGGCTGGCTCCGGCCGCGGCGTAGGCATTTCCGACGTCGCCTTCCGCCTCCTCAGGCGGGATGATTTTGATCCATGCCACGATTGATTCTCCCAGGATGGACTGCTGCTCTGGTCAAACGCGTGAGTGCCGGTTAATCAAACCTCCCGCGCGGCCCAACCAAATTGCTGCGACGCGGTGGACGGTGAACGCGGCGGAACGCCGCAACAGTCGGCAAATTCGCGGCCACCAACGGAGCTTCGGTATACTTTCCGAGTAAATAATGGTTGCGACAGGCCCGCAGCGACACGACTCAGCTCACGCTTTCCGGATGCAACTGATTCGTTCCGCTGGAACCACTCCTGCGTATTGACGGTTACCTTCGCAGTGACACTCCCCGTACGGTTCCGCTCATGAGCGTCGTCGAATTCAGCTGCAATGTGTCCGAGCCGTCCGGCACGTTGTCGCGGTTCTGGGAACACACCGTAGGCAGCGGTCACGCACCACTCGCGTTGCGCGCCGACTGGCAGGAGCAGATGCGGCTATGCCATACCGAGCTTGGCTTCCGCTATGTTCGGTTCCACGGGCTGTTGTCGGACGACATGGGAACCATGATCGTGCACCAGAATGAATTCCTGTATTCATTCTTCATTTCGACTTCCTCCTGTCGATCGGAATGCGACCGTTCGTCGAGCTCAGCTTCATGCCGCGCGCGCTGGCTTCGGGAGGCACCACAGTCTTCAACTATCAGGCGAACGTCACGCCTCCCCGCGACGTCCGGCAGTGGGCAGAGCTCGTTCGCATGCTCGTTCGCCATTGGATAGACCGGTACGGCGCAGCGGAGGTACGAGAGTGGTTTTTCGAGGTTTGGAACGAGCCCAACCTCAAGAATTTCTGGACCGGCGCGCAGGACGAATATTTCGAGCTGTACCGGGTGACAGCGGAGGCGATCAAGAGCGTTGACGCCGGCCTGCGCGTAGGCGGGCCAGCGACCGCAAAGAACGAATGGGTCAGCGAGTTTCTAGACTTCTGCGACACGCACGACCTGCCGGCGGATTTCGTCAGCACGCATCACTATCCGACCGACGCATTCGGCAGCGAAGGCGACGACACCGAGACCCAGCTGTCCAGGAGCCGCCGCAGCGTGCTGCGGGAACAGGTGCAGGATGCGCGCAGACGCGCCGGAGCGCTCCCTCTGTACTACACTGAATGGAACGCCTCGTCGAATCCGCGCGATCCGTTGCACGATGAGCCGTACGCCGCCGCTTTCGTTACCAAGACGCTCATGGAGGCGAACGGCCTGGTGGATGGATATTCCTTCTGGACGTTCTCGGACATCTTCGAGGAAAACTATTTTCCGATCGCTACGGACTCCACCGCCAGCGGTTGAGGCCGCCGCCATCCCGACCGCGGTCGCGCGCGCAAGTGAGGCGACGTGGTAATCGTCCTTTTTGGCGTAGCCGGATCGGGAAAGACGACGATCGGCAGGCTCCTCGCAGGCGAGTTGGCCTAGGCCTTCCATGACGCTGACGATTACCACCCGCCTTCCAACGTACGGAAGATGCGCGCCGGCATCGCCCTGTCGGACGAGGATCGCCGGCCATGGCTCGCCATGATAAGGGAGCTGATTCTGAAAACGCTAACGGAGGGAAGCAACGCCGTTGTGGCGTGCTCCGCCCTCACCCGAGCGCATCGGGACTATCTTCGGGAAGCAGGGGTGGAGTTCGTCTATCTGAAGGGAGGGCATGATATCCTTCGCGAATGGCTCGCACAGCGTCGCGGACACTACTTCTCTCCCGATTTACTTCCAAGCCAGCTCCATGCGTTCGAGGACCCGCGAGGCGGAGTTTCCGTGGACGTTGATCAGGCGCCGGGCAGCATTGTCCGCGAAATCCTGGAGCGGTTGAATCTGAGGAGCCCGGTTGAGAATACCACACCACGCACCTCCGGCCACTGACGGCGGGGCCGATGTCGCCTGATTCGCTGCAGAGCACCGTCCCGTTAGCAGATGAGCGAATGCTCGAGGACGTCCGTGTCGGCCTGGCCTCCGGGCAGAAGGAGCTGGCGCCGACCTACTTCTATGATGCTACAGGTTCCGAGCTGTTCGAGCGAATCACGCGGACGCCGGAGTACTATCTCACGCGGGCGGAGCACACGCTGCTCGAGCGCGAGGCCGACTCGATCGCGCTCGCCGTCCGTCCGTGCTCGCTCGCGGAGCTTGGCGCCGGCAATGCCGAGAAATCGCGAATCCTGATCCGTGCGTTGCGTGCGAGAGGATTGTGCGAGGCGTATGTACCGGTTGACGTAGACCGGGCGACACTGGCTCACACGGCGGCGATCCTGCGCGAGGAGTTCCCGGAGCTGGACGTGGTTTCGGTTGTGGCGGACATGCGCCGTGACTTCCGAATCCCACCTGCCGCACCGCGTCCGCTGCTGTGCGCATTTCTCGGCAGCACGCTCGGAAACTTTTCGGCTGCCGAGTCGCAGTTGTTGCTGTCCCGCCTGCGGGGAGAGATCGGCAGGGACGGGTGGCTGCTTCTGGGAGCCGACCTCGTGAAGGACGCAGCGACGATCGAGCGCGCGTACAACGACGCCGAGGGCCTCACGGCGCAATTCAATCTGAACGTGCTGACGGTGTTGAACCGCGAGCTCGGCGCCGACTTCGATTTGGCGGCGTTCGAGCACCGCGCGTTCTACGAGCCACTACACCGCCGCATCGAGATGCATCTCGTGTCGCGCTCGAAGCAGCGCGTCACGATCCCGCTCGTCGGCAAGATCGAGCTGGAGGAGGGGGAAAGCATCCGCACGGAGATGAGCTGCAAGTACGACCGCGAATCGCTCGAGGACATATTGCGGGAGAGCGGTTTTGCGCTGGAGCGGTGGATGACGGACGACAACCAAGGTTTCGCGCTCGTTCTCGCGCGCCCAGGATGAGCTCCGCCTGGGTGGGTGGCCTAACCCGCGCCGGATAATGCACCATGACGCTGCGTAGTTCACTCGGCCCGATCATCGCGCTTCTGCTTGCGATTGCCTGCGAATCGCCGCGGAGCGATACGGCTTTCGACACCACGGCGAAGACGCGGCAAGCGGCCGGCTCCGATTCCGCCGCGCGCGCGGCCGCGGACACGCTGTGGCTGTTCGCGTCGGATCCCGCCGGCGACGCGGTGCACGCTACCGACACGGAAGCGACGCTTCGCGCCCGCTACGGAGCGGACAACGTCGCGTCCGAGCGGATCCACCTGGGCGAGGGCGAAACGGTTCCTGGCACCCTTCTCTTTCCGAGAGATTCGTCGCGCCGCTTGACGGTGATCTGGGAGGACACTGTCGCTCGCACGCGGCCGACGCGCGTGACCATCGGCAGCCGGCAGACGCGCTGGTTCGTGATCCCGGGCGTATCCATCGGGACCTCTCTGGCGGAGCTCGAGCGCCTCAACGGCCGGCCGTTCAAGCTGTTCGGCTTCTCCTGGGATTACGCCGGAACTGTAAGCGCGTGGGAGGGAGGACGCCTCGACTCGCTCTGGCGCGGCGGACCGGAGAACAAAGGTCTGGTGTGGCTGCGACTGAGCCCGGATTCCGCGGGCTACGAGTCGTCGCACAGTCGCGAAGTCGCGGGGGATAAAACATTCTCGTCATCGCTGCCGGCGATGCGCGCGCTGAATCCGCGCGTCTACGCTCTGTTCATCGAACCGCGATAATGCCGAGAGCGGGCGACCGGACTCGAACCGGCGACGTCCAGCTTGGGAAGCTGGCATTCTACCAACTGAATTACGCCCGCGTGATTTGAAAGCTAAGAGCGCTGTTGGCTGTTGGCTATTGGCTGTTGGCGAACAGCATCACGGAAGCCAGCCCTTGAGCCGGTAGTTGACCGTTCCCGCGATCTCATAGATCCAGAGCTGGAACGCCTCGATTCGCTCGCCGGGCGTCGCCAGCGTCCTGAACGACAGCTCGCGCGATTCCGCCGGCACGCACGTCACGCGCAGCCCGGCCTTCTCGAACGTGCCGCAGGCCCGGCGCGAATGCGAGGGCGACGTGACGACCGCCACCCGGGCCCAGCCCCTCTGGGCCGCCAACTCGCGCACGCCGAGCGCTTCGTCCCGCGTGCTGAACACGTCGGGGACGATGAACAGCCGCATCCCCGGACCCATGAGCTGCACGAGCCGCTTCTGATCCGCGTCGGAGCTGACCTCGAGATTCGCCGGGTGGCGCACGCGAGTCGTCACCAGCGATTGAGTACCAGTTGATCTGGCGAGACGAATGCCCGACAGCAGTCGCTCGACCCCGCTGTATCCGATCAGGCCGTCGGTGGTCAGGTCGCCCGACAACACCACGACCGCGTCGAGTGTGAGTGGCGGGGACGGCATCGGGTCCGATCGGACGAGCGCCTGCGCGGGCTGCACGATGATCGGCGTGAAGGCCACCACCGCGAACAGCGCCGCCAACGCTCCGCCGGCCAGCCATAGAATCATGCGGTAGCGGCTAACGCCGAGCAATCCGCCGAGCAGCGCCGCGGGCGCCAGGCCGCTCGCGGTGGACAGGTGCAGAGTCCAGTTGAGCCCGAGCGCCGTGACGGCGAGCCAGACGAGCGCGCCAAGGACCGCGCCACTGGTGAAGTCCCTGACGAGCACGGGCTTCGCGCGGCGCGCGCCGGCGGTACGAGGAGTCGAAGAGTCGGTCGGTGGCACGTCGACAAAATAGCAGCCGAACTACCACCTAGAACGGCCAAGCTGCGAGCTGTCAGCTGGAAGCCGCCAGCTACGAGCGAATGCATTTGCTCGTAGCTGGCGGCTTATTGCTGGCCGCGCGCAGCTTGGCAGTTCTAAGTGGCAGTTACTATTGCCGGCACGCCGCGTTGGGATCGGGCGCCGGCTTATCCAGCACGAACGGCCGATCCCGATTCGCGATGTTCTCGCCGAGCACCTTCATGAAATTCGACACCTTGGCCAGCTTGTCGTAGTCTATGTACTGGGCTTCGTCCGTCACCATGTGGTAATCCACGTGCGAGCCGGTGTGGAAGAACGCGATTGGAATTCCGAAGCGCGCGTACATGTAGTGATCGCTGCGGCAGTAGAACTGCTCGGGATGCCCCGGCGCGTCGAACGACCGGTCGAGCTGCCAGTTGAACTCGGGACGCGAGGCGAAGGTGTTCACGGTCGCATCGAGCTCCGACGACCGGCGGCCGGAGCCGAGTACCTGTAGGTAGTTCGGCCCGCCGTTCTCTGCGTCGGCCGCGTCCCCGCGCCCGATCATGTCCACCACGATCGCGGTGATGATCGAATCGCGCGGCACGGTGGAGTTCTTCGTGAACCAGTCGGCGCCGACCAGTCCCATCTCTTCGGCCATGTGCCAGACGAAGATGAGCGAGCGCTTCGGCTTGACCGGCTGCGCCGCGAACGCTTCGGCGATCTCGAGCAATCCGACGGAGCCGGACGCATCGTCGTCGGCGCCGTTGTAAATCGAATCGAGCCGCATCGGCCGGATCGCCCGCAGACTGTCGAGGATCACGCGCATGCGCTGCATCCCTTCGGGAGAGACGCGCGCAGTGGCCGGGCCCGCTCCGCCGCGGCGGAACACCATGTTGTACGCGCGCAACGAGTCGTGATCCACCGCGCGGCCAGTGCCGACGTGATCACTGTGGGCGCCGAAGGCGACGTACTGCCCCGCCAGCGCGGGATCGCTCCCGCGGATCTTCGCGACGACGTTGTACGTGGGAATCGGCAGCGGCATCTGGCCGAACGCGGGCTGGCCGGAGACGGCCCGGCCGACATGTCCGGGCTGGATGTCAGCGGGATTGTGGCCGAGCAGCTTCCGCGCGGCTTCAGCGGTCACATACATGTACAGCGGAGCCTGCGTTGTCGAACCTTCCGGCTCGGCCAGCCCCGTCTGTCCCTCGCGCAGCGCAGCGATCGTGTTGGGCGGAAGCGCCTCGAGCCCGCCGACCGCGATCGCAGCGGCGTTGGAGAACCGCGCGCTGACGGCGCCGCGGTTGGGCAGTCCGGCGACACCCTGGCCGCCGGGCGCCGGCATGATGACCACGACCTTGCCCGCCGCCTGCTCGCGCGAGATCAGCGACGCCGTGTCGCCCCAGTTGCCACCGTAGATCGCCGTGGCGCCGTTGAGCGGCCGCAAGGCGGTGCCCGCATCCCGCGGAAGATACTCGGCCCAGATCGTGAGCGGCTGGCCGTCCACGGTTATCTGGCGCGATTCGTCGTAGCCGCGCTGCGTGAGGGGGACGAGCTGGTAGTACGTTCCGCCGTCGCCGGCGGGCTCGAGGCCCATGCGGGCCGCTTCCGCGGCGAGATAGCGCGCCGCCTTGAGTCCGCCCTCGGTGGCGGCTTCGCGCCCCATCATGGAGTCGTGCGCGAAAGCGTACATGCGCACGGTGAGATCGGCGGGCGTGATCGCGGCTGACGTGCCGCCGCCGGATCCTGTGATGACATCGCCGGTTTGCGCGAGGGGGGCACATGCGAACGTGGCGAGCGCGAGGAACAAGCCGCGAACTGCCTTCATCAGGGGGCTCCGTGGGCAGGTGGGACTTTGATTGCGCAACGATTGTACTGCAGAGAGCCACAGGTCGGGATTGAACCGACGACCGCTCGATTACGAATCGAGTGCTCTACCACTGAGCTACTGTGGCGAGGAACTGAGCTGTTGGCTGTTGGCTGTTGGCTGTTGGCTCTTGGCTAACTGCACAACCCACCGCCGCCACCGTTCCTGTCCTTCCGCTTGGCCAATAGCCAACAGCTAACAGCCAATAGCGTTGTTCGTATGCCCTGGCGCGGACTCGAACCGCGACGCCTTGCGGCACCACCCCCTCAAGATGGCGTGTCTACCAATTTCACCACCAGGGCACTGAACTGCGGTTACTAGTGACTAGTGACTAGTGACTAGGAACTGCGAACTACGGGGCTGACGGGGATCGAACCCGCGACCTCCGGTGTGACAGACCGGCACTCTAACCAGCTGAGCTACAGCCCC
>CAYGJL010000032.1:0-34145 GCA_964350145.1 uncultured Gemmatimonadaceae bacterium | reverse complement strand
CCTCCGTCCTCGATTAATCGCCGATCCGCGATTGTAGTTAGTCCTGAGGCCGCAAAGGTCCTCAGTCCGCAATCGCAAACGATGCTTCCGGCGCCAGCTATCTTTTTCCGATGCCGCCGACGCCCGCCATGGAGCCTTATTCCCGGCACGTGCTAATCTGCACGGGCGAATTCTGCTCTCCCGATCGGCGGGGGCGGGGGCTGTATGCCAGGCTGTCGCTGCTCCTGCAGCGCGAAGGACTGCTATTCGGCCCTACGCGGGTGAAGCGCGGCGAGACGCCCTGTCTCGGCGTGTGCGCCGGCGGTCCGATCGTGGTGGTGTATCCGGACGGCGTATGGTACGCGGGCGTGACCGACGAGCTCCTGGAGCGGATCGTCGTGGACCACCTCAGGGACGGGCGCGTTGTGGAGGAAGCGGTCTTCCATCGGCTAGCTTTCGACTCCTGACCGGAGCCCACATTGCCGCAGCCGCCCAACCCACGCCGCCTCGTACTCAGCGCGGCCCGTAAATACATCTTCGACAACAAGGACCCGGAACGCTTCCTCGAAGACGCGGTCTCGGGCCCGCATGGCGACGAAGTTCCACGCCTTACACCCAACGCGATAGAGAAGACCCGTATGCCGCGAAGCCGAGACAGGATCCTGACGAATCTGGAAGAGATGTATCGCGAGGCGTTCGAGCGGGCGCGCGCGTCCGGAGACGACTCGCAGATGGCCACGCTGGATTTCGCCTACCGCCGCGAGCAGTTGTACTTCGAGGTGCTGCTCGATGTGCGCGACGCGCTCGAAACGAGACGCTAGCCTGATTTATCCCGGACGGGGAGTCCGCGGTTGACCGGCGTGTGGGGCTGGGTCGGCTTCAACGCCGTCGTGCTGACGCTCATCGCTGTGGACCTGCTCGTCTTCCACCGCCGGCCACGGCACGTCTCGCTCAAGGAGGCCGCCGTGTGGAGCGCGCTCTGGGTCGGGCTGTCGCTCACTTTCTCGGTGTTCGTGTTCCGCTTTATGGGAACCACGTCCGCACTGGAGTTCCTGGCCGGATACCTGATCGAGTACGCGCTCTCGGTCGACAACATCTTCGTGTTCGTGCTGATCTTCGGGTACTTCAGGATTCCGATGCAGTATCAGCACCGGGTTCTGCTGTGGGGGATCATGGGCGCGCTGATCCTGCGCGGGGCGATGATCGGGGCAGGCGCCGTGCTGGTGTCCCGGTTCGAGTGGATACTGTACATCTTCGGCGCGTTCCTTGTGTTCACTGGCGCGCGCATGGCGCTGCAGAAGGCCGAAGATCAGTACGACCCGGAAGAGAACCCGATCCTCCGGCTCGTGCGGAAGGTGATTCCGGTGACCGCGGAGTACCATGGCCAGAAGTTCTTCGTGCGCGCGCCGGACGAGACGGGCGCGCTGCGGCTCATGGCGACCCCGCTGTTCATCGTGCTCGTGCTGGTCGAGACCACGGACGTGATATTCGCGACGGACTCGATTCCGGCGATCTTCGCGGTCACCCGCGATCCGTTCATCGTGTACACGTCCAACGTCTGCGCGGTGCTCGGCCTGCGGGCGCTGTATTTCCTGCTCGCGGGGATCGTGGACAAGTTCCACTATCTCAAGATGGGCTTGTCGGCAGTGCTCGTCTTCATCGGCCTGAAAATGCTGGGCGAGCAGTTCGTGCACATTCCGATCGGCGTGTCGCTCGGGGTCGTCGCCCTGGTGCTGGTCACCTCGGTGGTCGCGTCGCTGCTCTGGCCGCGGCACGACCTGCCCTCCATCCCGCCGCTGGCGACGCTCGGCCAACACCGTCACGACGAGCCAGCCGAGTCCCGCAAGGACGAGTAAATCCTTCGGCGCCGTCCGGTCGCTCGACAGTGGGCGCGTGACACTCAAATGACACTGGCGGTTATTTGTCAGACGCCGATATTCGTTTGGCGCACTGTCGGCGATTCGATCACTCACAAAAGAGGCAGCCGTGCGAAGATTTCCTGAATGGCGGCAATGGGCCGCGGTGGCTTTCCTTGTGGGCGCGCTGGTGGCCCGGCCGTCCGAGGCCCAGGACGCAGTGGGACTCACCTTCGACGTGCGGGTGACGACAGGGGATTCCGCGGCCGGAACGCATCAGACTGGCAAGGGATGGATAGCGGGCAAGCGCACGCGGCTCGATCTCGCGGGCGGGCTGCCCAACCAGGCGATGGCGGGCATGGGAGGTCAGAACATTTCGATAATCATCGACGACGATTCCACTGGCACTGCCGTGATCGCGCTGGTCATGCACGACGAGAAGAAGTTCATGTACCCGAGCAGGATGATGGAGCAGGTCAAGGAGATGATGGCGTCTCTGGCCGGGAACGCAAAGATGACCTTCGCCGTCAGCAACGTCGTGGTCGATACCCTCGGCGCCGGCGAGACGATCTCCGGATTCGCGACCAAGCGCTACAAGCTGAGCGCCGACATCCGTATGACGATGGAAATGATGGGCGAGAGCATGGATCAGTCCATGCATGTAGAGTCCGAGGGTGACTTCGCCGAGGAGCTGGCTGACTTCGCCGACCCGCTGCGGGACACGCGCGGATTCAAGGCGATGACCGCTGGAATGCCGTTCATGGACTCGACAGCAAACGCCGAATTGGAGAAACTGCTGCGGGCCGCGCCGCGCGGCCTCGCGCTGCGGCAGGTGGACCGCGTGACCGGCGTGACGGAGGGAGACATGCCTACGCCGACCACGACGACCACGCTCTCGAACATCAGGCGCGCGACCTTTTCTCCATCGGTGTTCGATATGCCGGAAGGGTACACGGAGATGGAGATGCCGATGATGGGCGCGCCCGAAGTGAACTAGGACGAGTATCGGGCAGAAGTGAACGCGTTTCCGGTGGTCCGCTGCATCCTGTTGCTCGCCCTCGCGGCCTGTGGTGGGCGCATGAGTCAAACCGAGCCGGTTACGATCGCGATCACCAACGCGCGGGTCTGGACCGCGGACGCGGCGCGCCCGTGGGCGACCGCTCTCGCCGTCAGGGGCGACCGCATCGTCGCCGTGGGCTCGGACGCGCAGATCGCTGCGCTCATCGACGCAACCACGCGGGTGATCGACGCGCGCGGCCAGATGGTGGTGCCGGGTTTCATCGATTCGCACATCCACTTCCTCGACGGCGGCCGCGGGCTCGCGTCGGTGCAGCTGCGCGACGCCGCGACGCCCGCCGTGTTCATCGCGCGCATCAAGGCGTTCGCCGCGACGCTGCCGGCCGGCACGTGGATCACGGAAGGGAACTGGGATCACGAGCAGTGGGGCGGCGAGCTGCCGCGCCGCGACTGGATAGACTCGGTGACGCCGAACAATCCGGTCTGGATCAACCGGCTCGACGGCCACATGTCGCTGGCCAACACCGCGGCGCTGCGCGCGGCTAACGTCACGCGCGACCCACGCGACGTCGCGGGCGGGACGATCGTGCGGGATTCCGCCGGCGAGCTGACCGGCCTGCTCAAGGATAATGCGACTTCACTGGTCAGTCGCGCGGAGCCGGCGCCGTCCGGCGTCATGAACGACCGCGCACTCGAAGCGGCGATGACGTACGTCGCCGAGCAGGGCGTGACGTCGGTGCACCACGTGGGCGGCTGGGGTGATCTCGCCGTGTTCAGGCGGGCGCACGCGCGCGGCGGGTTGCGCACCAGGATCTACGCGGCGGTGCCGTTGTCTTCCTGGGCGCGATTGCGCGACACGGTTGCCGCTGCCGGTCGCGGCGACGACTGGCTCCGCATCGGCGCTCTCAAGGGATTCGTGGACGGATCGCTCGGCTCGCACACGGCGGCGTTCTTCGAGCCGTTCACCGACGCGCCGAGCGATCGCGGGCTGCTGGTGAACACGCCGGAGAATCTCTATGCCTGGACGGGGAACGCCGACAGCGCGGGGCTGCACGTGCTGGTGCACGCGATCGGCGACCGGGCGATCCGGCTGCAACTCGACGTCTTCGAGCGGGTGGCCCGTGAGAACGGCCCGCGTGACCGCCGCTTCCGCATCGAGCACGCGCAGCACATCGCGCCGCAGGACTTCCCGCGCTTCGCGCGGCTCGGCGTGATACCGAGCATGCAGCCGTACCATGCGATCGACGACGGGCGCTGGGCGGACAAGGTGATCGGCGCCGAGCGCTCGCGCACGACCTACGCCTTCAGGTCGGTGCTCGATGCCGGCGCTACTCTGGCGTTCGGCAGCGACTGGTTTGTGGCTCCGCCGACGCCGCTCGAAGGGATATACGCGGCCGTGACGCGCAGGACACTGGACAACCGGAATCCCGGCGGCTGGGTGCCGGAGCAGAAGATCACGGTGGAAGACGCGCTGCGCGCCTACACGACCGGCTCGGCCTACGCGGAGTTCGCGGAGGATAAGAAGGGCGCGCTCTCCCCGGGCCGGCTAGCCGACATCGTAATGATTGATCGTGACATCACGCGCATCGCTCCCGAGAGCATTCGGGACGCGAGGGTGATGCTGACGGTGGTCGGCGGGCGCGTGGTGTTCGAGCGCGGCCGGTAGCACCCGCGCAGCCACAAAAAAAACGCCGCGGAGCATCCGGCTCCGCGGCGTTTTCCAGATCAATGGATCCGACCCTGGGTCAGGCCTCCTTGTAGAGCCAGGCAGCCGCGTATGTCGCGACGAAGAGCTGTATCACACCCCAGGCGGCGAATCTCAGCATCTCGGCTTGCGTGTAGAGCCCCCACGCCGTGAGGGTGCCGTACACTACCGTGAAGAACGCCCAGACGAACGCGGCGGCGATTGCCGCGGTCCTCCAGCCAGCGCCAAACCGGGTGCGAATGGCCGCGTACAGCCATGCGATCAGAACACCGAACAGCAGGCTGCTTATCACCCATACCGCCATCGACGGCTGAGTGAGATTGTGAGCGGTGGCCCACGCTTCCATGTCGAACCCGAGCACCGGCATGCCTATCATGTCGAACGCGAGCAACAAAATGCCGGCTGCTATGCCGCCGATCAGAACCCTGCTGTAGTTGATTTTGCCCACCGAGTCCCTCCAGAGGTTGGGTGCTTGGAGCCACACATATCGCCCTGACCGAAGCTCAGGTCAAGAGGAAACGTGTGTGTAGTGGCGTGTGCGGCGGCTAGTAGCCGGCGATTTCCTCGTACGCGCGCTTGAAGTCGGCGACTTGCGGGAGGATCGCGTCCTCGAGCTGCGGCGCGTAGCCGACGAACGTGTCGGTGGACGCGACGCGCTTCACCGGCGCGTCCAGCCAGGCGAAGCACTCGTCGGCGATCGCGGCGGCGATCTCCGCGCCGTACCCCCAGGATATCGAATCCTCGTACGCGACGATCACGCGCGAGGTCTTCTTCGCCGACGCGAACACGGTCTCGCGGTCCCACGGGCTGAGCGAGCGGAGGTCTATCAGCTCGACGGAGATCCCCTGGTCGGCGACGGCGTTCGCGGCGGTGAGCGCGCGCTGCACGGTCGCGCCGTAGGTCACGACGGTCACGTCCGTTCCCTCGCGAACGATTCGCGCCTTGCCGAACGGAATCATGAAGTTCGGCCCCGGATACGCGCTCTTGTTGTACGTCTGCCGGTACAGGTGCTTGTGCTCGAGGAAGATCACGGGATCGTCGCAGCGGATCGCGGTGCGCAGCAGCCCGTTGGCGTCGAGCGCGGTGGACGGACACATCACCCGCAGCCCGGGACAGTGCGTGAACAGCGACGCGCCGGTCTGCGAGTGGTAGATGGCGCCGCGGATATAGCCGCCGTACGTCACGCGCACGACTACGGGCGCCGAGAAGTTGTTGTTGGAGCGCCAGCGCATCGTGGCCAACTCGTTGCGGAGTTGCATGTACGCCGGCCAGATGTAGTCGAAGAACTGGATCTCGACGACGGGCTTGAAGCCACGGGTCGCCAGGCCGATCGCGCGGCCGACGATGTTCGCCTCGGCGAGCGGTGAGTTGTACACGCGGTGGCCGCCGAACTCCTTCTGTAGCCCCCACGTCACTTTGAACACGCCGCCCTTGCCCTTGACCTTGCCGGCGTACTCCTCGCGCGACACGTCGGCGACGTCCTGGCCGAACAGCAGGATCTTCTCGTCGCGCCGCATCTCGTCCTTCATGCACGCGTTGAGCAGGTCCACCATCGTGGTCGGGTCGCCGCTGAACTGTGGATCGTCCTCGGTGTCGAACTGCTCGCCCGTGGGATCCACCGACGGCGAGTACACCGCGAAGTGCACGGTGTCTTCGGTGGGCTGCGGCTGCGCCAGCGCGTCGTCGGTGGCCGCGAGGATGAGCGCGTCAACTTCTTTCTGAATCTTCGCGATGTCCTCGTCCGTCGCATGGCCCTGCTCCATCAGCCACTTCGGGAAATGCGTAACGGGATCCCGCGCGGCTTCGGACTCGCGCTCGTCGGCCGGCCGGTACATCGTCTCGTCGTCGGACAGCGAATGGGAGTACGGGCGAATGACCTTGGCGTGCACCAGCGCCGGCCCCTTCCGCTTGCGGACGTGCTCGATGGCCTTCGACAGCGTGTCGTAGCTCGCGAGGAAATCGCAGCCGTCGCACTCCTCCACGAGCAACCCGGGGAAGGAGCGCACCAACTGGGAGACGCTGCCGCCGGCGGTCTGCACCTCGACCGGGACCGAGATCGCGTAGCCGTTGTCCTCTACGAGATAGAGTACGGGCAGCTTCAGGTTGCACGCCGTGTTGAGCGATTCCCAGAACTCGCCTTCGCTCGTCGTGCCTTCGCCCGTCGAGACGTACACGACTTCGTCTTTCTGGAAGCCCTCGGTGATGCCGATGAGCCGCGCGCGCAGCGTCGCTTCGGCGCAGCCTACACTTTGCAGGAACTGCGTGCCGGTCGGGGACGACGAGGACACGATGTTGTAGTCCTTATGGCCCCAGTGGCTCGGCATCTGGCGGCCGCCGGACGCGGGATCGATCGCCGCGCCGACGGCCTCGTACAGCATCTCGGCGGGGGTGACTCCCAGGTGCAGGCAGAGCGCGCGATCGCGGTAGTACGTGTAGAACCAGTCGTACGCGGGCTTGAGCAGCATGCCGGCGGCCGTGAGGACGGCCTCGTGCCCGGCTCCGGAGATCTGGAAGAAGATCTTGTTCTGCCGCTTCAGCTGGATTTCCTTGTCGTCGAGCTTGCGCGACAGGAGCATGTTGCGGTACGCGGCGACGAGCTGGTCGCGGCTCAACGCGGGCTGCGCGCCGGATTTGGGCGCGGACTTTCGCTCCGGGATTGCTCGGGTGACCATTGCTTAGAAAATAGTGAATGAGCGCGGGGGCGATAACCTCATGACGAAATCAGCGAAACGCACCCTCGCTCTCGCCCAGTAACGATCCGATTGGCGTGATGCGGTAGAGGCGGCTTGGCGGGCCGGGACTCGGTGTGGCAGCCGCGGTATTTGGCACGGTGAGCCTCCACAGCACCGTCCCCGCCTGGTTCACCTCGACGGCAGTGATGGGCCCGCTCGACTGATTTTGCACGCTCATCCCAAAGAGAACCAGCGTGTTCCCGTTCGGAAGACGCCGGGCCGAGCCTACCAGCGCGGCGTAAATGTCCGGAGAATGGCGGTATTCCCACACCTTGGTCGCGGTCCGCGCGACGGGATCAATCGAGTATTCGACCGCGCGGGTGTAGCACTGAGGGCTCGGCGGATTCGTGCACCCCTGCCGCTCGAATCCGTTGTCGTACACGAGCAGGCGATTGAGCGCCGGCTCGGACACGTAGTGCTGGCCGAAGAATCGATCGCCATCCGCGACGGCCAGCGTGGGATTGTCGCCGCCGAATCTCCACTCGACCGACTGGAAGTCGGGAGCGATCGAGATCACCTGGTTGATGTTGCGGAGCGACATCACCACGTTCCCGCGCGGGCCGTACTGGATACCGTTTCCATGCAGCCAGTTGCCGGCGTTCGACCGGGTGCTCTCACGGCCGCGCTCGGTGCGCCAGTCGAGATGGTCGAACGCGGACCAGCGCTTCACCACGATGCCAGTTTCCGGACTCCATTCCCACAGCGCTTCTCCCGTTACGAGCAAGCCGTCAACGCGGGCGGTGTCGTTCGTGATGAACAGAATCGTGTTCGACGGGGTGGCGGTGAGATCGTGATGGATGCGGCCGTACGCGACGCCGGGAGCTGTTTGCGGCAATTGGTGCGCGACCGATCCGTCGAGCCGGTACGACGACAGCCCCGACTCGGATTGCAGCACCGCGATATGCCCGTTGGCCCGGCGCGTCATCCCGAAGAGAGACAGCGGCACATTGATGTACCCGACGATCGCGCCCCGCTCGACGATCAGGAGTCCGGTAAACTCGCCCTGCGGGGCGCCCGCAATCTCAATGAGCGCCACCGGCAGCGACGGTTCGCCGGTGGTCTCCAGGTTGATCCTGTCGAGCTCCGGCGGCAGTGACGCCGTGCCGAATGTTGATTCGTGCACGCCGCCCTCATCCGGGACGCCCACCTGCAGCCGGTACTTGCTGTCCGCGCGCAGCCGCGGGAGCACGATGCGGTACACGCTCGATTGTGAGTCGGCGGCGATCCGCAGCACGGGAGTGCCGGGCGCGCCGTACGTGACTTCGACGGGCGCGGGCCGCTCCAGCGTGATCGTCGCGACACGGATGATCGGGCCGGCAGAGCTGTCAACGGAAACGGACAGCACGCCCGAGGGGAGCGGGTCCACGGGGTCGTCACAGGACCCGACGAGAACAACGAGCGCAAGCAGAAAGCCGAGCCGGTAGCGGATCGCCATCACTTCAGATAACTCCTGGGGGAAATTCGAACTCAATCAGTAATCGACGGGTCGCAGATACGACTCGCCGATCGCGGCGGTGCTGAGCATCGCCACTGTCGGAAGCCTGCGCTTCCAGTGCGTGGACGAGAGCCGCCGGTTAACCACCTCCACCTCGGCCGCGTCGTATCCGCGCGACACCACCTCTTCCGGCCGGTAGCCACTGACCAGCCAGTTGAGGATCTCGTCCGCCTTGGCGTAGGTAATCCCCATGTCGCCCTCGTCGGTCTGTCCTTGTACCAGATCGGCCGTAGGAGGTTTCGAAACAATTTCCTTGGGCACTCCGAGGTAGCGCGCGAGCGTCAGCACCTGTGTCTTGAGCAGGTCGCCGAGCGGATTGATCGGCGGGGTGTCGTCCGCGTGCCAGGTAAAGTAGCCGAGCAGCCGCTCGGTCTTGTTGCCCGTGCCGATGGGCAGAGCTGAGTGCTTCACCGACATGTCGAACAGCGCGATCATGCGCATGCGCGCCATGACGTTGCCGCGGCGCGTCGGATCCGCCCCGAGCTCGTGCGCGAAGTAGCCGTCCACGGCACCGGTGATCTCGATGGTCTCGGACGCGATCTTCAGGTCGTCGATCACGAGCTGGGCGTGCGCCAGGCTCTCCGGGCTCGAAGTTCTATAAGGAAGGCGCACGGCGACGACGTTCTCCGGGCCGAGCGCGCGGGCGGCGAGGTAGGTGGAGCAGGCAGAATCAACGCCGCCGGACAGCGCGACCACGATCTTGCCGAAACGTCGTCGCTCCATCTCGTCCCGGATGAAGGCGACGAGCCACTCCGTCGTCAGCTTCGGGTCAATGTCAATCGGAGGCGGGGCGAGTGGGCGCTCGATCACGCGGGTGACCGTGAGACCGCCCTGCTTCTTCCCGTTTCCGGCGACCCCTCCGGACTTGTCGGCCTTCGCCGGCTTCGCCGCTTTCTTCGCCGCGGATTTCCTGTTCGCCTTGTCGTACTCGACCTCGACCGGATCACCGCGCTTGATGCGTTGCACGTTCTCCAGCATGTGCGGCAGCAGAGTCTCGAAGTCGCTCAGGAGTGGCATGTCGGAGCGCGCCCTCGTCACGTCGGCCATGTCCACAGTCACGCTGACGATTCCTTCGTCCCAGACCGGGCCGCGCGCGCGGATGTCGCCCTTCGGGCCGACGACCACCGAGCCGCCGGTCAACAGCTTGCCGCCCTCGCTGCCGACGAGCTGGGCGACGGACACGTACATGCCGTGCTCCTCCGCGATGTCGCGCGCGAGCCGGTCCCAGCGGTCGAGCGTGGCTGGTCCAGGCGCGGGCGCTTCCTCCGCGTCGCGCTGCCAGGGGCCGCGCCCGGGGGACGCCGAGTGAATCAATAGGAGGCGAGCTCCGTCGAGCGCCGCCACCGTCCCCATGAAGCTGTGCCACGCGTCCTCGCACACGACCATCGCGACGCGGCCGACGGGCGTGTCGAACGCGCGCAGCTCCAGCCCGCGGTCCACGAAGCGCTCCTCGTCGAACAGCCCGTATGTCGGGAGGAAGAGCTTCCGGTGCACGTGCCGGACGACCGGCGCGTCGCCGCCGAGCGTGGCGTACAGCGCGCTGTTGTACAGCGAGTTCCGGAACAGCTCGTAGAAGCCCAGCGCGACGTCGAGCGTGCGCGCGCCGCCCGTGGCGCCGGTGTACACTTTGTGGAGGTCGGCCGCGAGCGTGCCCGCGGTGACGGCGACCTCGCGGACGCCGCCTTCCACGAAGTAGCCGGTGAGCGCGGACTCCGCGAAGTGGACGAGCTCGGGCCGGGGCTCCAGCTCGTCGATCTGGGCAAAGACGGGCCCAAGCCGCTCGAGGCTGCCGGCGTAATCACCCTTGCGCGGTTTGAACTGAACCGCCGCCAGGTGTACTAGTGAATGCATTGGCCGAACATTACATGACACCTCCACCCTTCGCACCTGTGCGGACACATCGTCGCACCGCCTGTCTCGCGGCGGCAATCGCCGCCGGAGTCCTTGCGCTCCCGCACGCCGCGGGCGCGCAGCAGCGCGAGCCCTGGCAGATCATCACGCCGCCGCAGGCCTCGCTCGTGCTGGCGCGGGACGGCTCCATGATCGGGGAGATCGGCCGCGAGCGGCGCATTTCCATAGCTCTGTCCTCGCTCCCGCCGTACGTGGGGCAGGCGTTCGTCGCCGTGGAAGACCATCGCTTCTACCAGCACGACGGCGTGGACGTCGTCGGCATCGCGGGCGCGCT
Organism: uncultured Gemmatimonadaceae bacterium; assembly: GCA_964350145.1. GTDB lineage: Bacteria > Gemmatimonadota > Gemmatimonadetes > Gemmatimonadales > Gemmatimonadaceae > JACDCY01. The sequence continues at coordinate 23,176 of CAYGJL010000032.1, read as the reverse complement.
CAAGGACAACCTGCTCGGCGAGCGCCGCGGGGCGAGCACGATCACCCAGCAGCTCGTGGGTAACATGCACCCCGACATCATTGACCGGTCCGATCCGGGGCTCGGCCGCAAGATGCGCGAGCAACAGGCGGCGCGGGAGATGGAGCGGCACTACACCAAGCAGCAGATCCTCGAGGCGTACCTGAACCAGATAGACTTCGGGCACGGCTGGTCGGGCATCGAGGTCGCGTCCCGCCACTACTTCGGCAAGCCCGCCGCTGAGCTCACGCTCGCGGAGGCGGCAACGCTGGCGGCGGTGCCGAAGGGGCCGGCGGTATTCGATCCGCTGAGAAATCCGGAGCGCGTGCGAACCCGGCGCAACGTGGTGCTCCGGCTGATGGCCGAGCAGCGGTACATCCCGGCCGCGGCGGCGCGCGCCGCGCAGAGTACGACGCTCGCGCTCGCGCCGAACCGGGGGATGTCGGCCCCCGCGCAGAACTTCGTGAACGTCGTGCGCGTGCAGGCGACGCGCGCGGGAATCCCCGTGCTGAACGGCGGGTACCGCATTTACACGGCGCTCGATCCGGATCTCCAGAACGCCGCGGTGGCAGCGATCGAGGCGGAGGCGTCGGCGTTCGAGGCGCGGCCCGGCTACCGGCACCCGACGCGGGCGAGCCACACGAGCGGCACTCCGAGCTACCTGCAGGGCGTCGCCGTCGCGATGGATCCGTCCAACGGAGACGTGCGCGCGCTCGTGGGAGGGCGCGATTACGAAGACTCGCAGTTCGATCGCGCCGTGGACGGGGAGCGGCAACCCGGGTCGGCGTTCAAGCCGATCGTCTATGCCGCGGCCATCAGCCACGCCCTGACGCCGCTCACGATCGTGCAGGACACCGCCGTTTCCTTCCGCCTCACGAACGGCACTTATTATCGGCCGCAGAACTCCGACCGCCGGTTCCTGGGCGCGATGACCCTGCGCGACGCGCTGGCGCGGTCACGCAACGTCGTGGCCGTGCAGCTCGCGGTCGCGATGGGGATGGACTCCGTCATCGCGATGGCGCGGAGGATGGGGATCAGCTCCCCGATCGCGCCCGGGCCGGCCAGCGCCATTGGGGCTTCGGTGGTCCAGCCGCTGGACATCGTCGCGGCCTTCACGGCTTTCGCGAACCTGGGCACGCCGGTCGAGCCGCGCTTCATCCATAGGATCGAGGACGGCCGGGGCCGGACGGTCCACTCCGCCCCGGTCGTAGCCCTCCCGCCGGCCATGGACGCGCGGGTCGCCTTCGTGGTCAGGGAGATGATGCGGGACGTGGTGGACAGGGGAACGGCCACCAGCGTCCGCCGGTTTGTCCCGGCCACGGTTCCCGTGGCCGGCAAGACGGGGACAACCAACGACAACACGGACACCTGGTTCATCGGTCTGACACCTGACATAGTGGCAGGTGTCTGGTTCGGGTTTGACAGGCCGACCCCCATCAGCGGGGCTGCGGCGGGCGGAACCCTGGCCGCCCCTGCCTGGGGGCGAATTGTGGCCACCATGTACCGGTCCAGGGGCCCCGGACAGGACTGGACGGCCCCACCGGGCGTCATTTCGGCCATCGCGGAGCGGGGCACGGGGCTGCTCGCCAGCGATCTGACCCCTCCGGATCGCCGGTACACCGAATATTTCGTGGAGGGGACGGAGCCGGAAGCCCTCCGCCTGGACCCCTGGCGGCTTCTGAGCCGGGGGCCCCTGCAATAACTGCTTGCCGCATGCGAAATCCGGTTCTACATTGACAAACCGTTTTAGCGCGCGCGCTCGTATGGGTCGAGCGCGGGCTTTGAGGCAACCCCCCCAGGAGTCAAACAGTATGTCGAATCGTATCGTCACTCGTTGTGCCAGCTTGTTGCTTGCGGCCTTCGTCATCGCCGGTTGTAGCGACGACGAGCCGACAGGCGTGGACATCCTCCCGTTTGACGTGGCGCCGCGCTCATTCGCGCTCGACTTGGGCGGGACGAAGCAGGTCAAGCTCACGGGCGTCTCCAATGCCGACGTCACGTGGGAGTCACTGAACCCCGCGGTTGCCACCGTCGACGGAAACGGCGTAGTCACCGGCGTTGCAGTCGGTACGACGGCGGTCACCGCGGTCGCGAAGTCCGACGGCTTCAAGTCCTCCGCGACGGTGCAGGTAAATGCGGTGTTCGGAACGCAGATTCCGGCGAACACCGATCGCACGATCAGCGGCGTGACGGGAACCCAGACGCTGTATCGCGTCTTCGTGCCCGAAGGCAAAACGCAGCTTCAGGTCACGATCCGTGGCTCGAGCGGCGATGCCGATCTTTACACCCGCTTCGGCACCCCGCCGACCTTCTCGACGTTCGCTTGCCGGCCGTGGCTTGGCGGCAGCAACGAGACTTGTACGCACGCCAATCCAGCTGAGGGCAGCTGGTACATCTGGATCGACGCGTACGATGGATACTCGAACGTCGTTCTTCGGGCCGCGATCACGCCGTAATTCAGTTGGCTGAAAAGCTCAACGGGCCCCGCGAAGTTGCGGGGCCCGTTTTGCGTCCAGACCGTCCGGGGAGCAGGCCGGATATCCTCTTCGCGCGCTACGCTCGCGAACCGCGCTCGCTAAGACGCGCGCTGCGAGGACACCCGGCCTGCTCCCCGCTAGGCCACCGCTTCCAACGGCTGCGCCGGCTCCTCCGGCTGCACCAGCGCGATGTCCAGCACCTGGCTCAGCGTCTCCACCGGGTGGAACGTCAGCAGCTCGCGCACTTCCTCGGGCACGTCCTCGACGTCCGCCTCGTTCGCCTTCGGGATGATCACGGTCGTGATCCCCGCGCGGTGCGCGCCGAGCACCTTCTCCTTGAGCCCGCCGATCGGCAGCACGCGACCACGGAGCGTGATCTCGCCGGTCATGGCGACGTCGCGCCGCACGGGGCGCGCCGACATCTCCGACACGAGCGCCGTAGCGATCGCGATGCCCGCCGAGGGGCCGTCCTTCGGAATCGCGCCCGCGGGCACGTGGATGTGCGCCTCGATCGCGCCCAGCCGGTCGCGCGGAATGCCCAGATCCGACGCGTTGTTCGTGGCGTAGGTGAACGCGGCGCGCGCGGATTCTTTCATGACATCGCCGAGCTGACCGGTGAGAATCAGCGACACCGTGCCGCCGGGACCGGACTGCTCGCTGTCGTTCTGGCGGTTGCCGTAAAATCTGCGAATCGACGCCTCGACGAACATGATGTCGCCGCCCATCGGCGTGTAGTACATCCCCGTGGCGATGCCGATCTCGTTCTCTTCCTTGGCGTGCTCCGGGTGGACCTTCGGCCTCCCGAGCAACTCGCGCACCTCGTCAGTCTCGATCTTCTCGGGCACCGTCTCGCCGCCGGCGATCTTCCGCGCGACTTTCCGCGCGACCGCGCCGATCTGGCGCTCGAGCTGGCGTACGCCGCTCTCGCGGGTGTGTCCCGAAATGATTGACGTGATCGCTTGGTCGCTTATCGCGACATTCTTGTCCGCGAGACCCGACTCTTCCAGCTGGCGCGGGAGCAGGTACTTCTTGGCGATCTCCAGCTTTTCGCGCTCGGTGTAGCCGGCGAACTCCACGACTTCCATGCGGTCCAGCAGGGGACCGGGGATTGTCTGCAGCAGATTCGCGGTCGCGATGAAGATCACCTCGCTGAGATCGAACGGCACGCCGAGATAGTGATCGGTGAAGGTGTCGTTCTGCGCGGGGTCGAGCACCTCGAGCAGCGCGCTCGCGGGATCGCCCTGGAACGACACGCCGAGCTTGTCCACTTCATCGAGCAGGAAGACGGGATTCTTGGTGCCTGCCTGCTTCATTCCCTGGATGATCCGGCCGGGCATTGCGCCGACGTACGTGCGCCGGTGCCCGCGGATGTCGGCTTCGTCGCGCGCGCCGCCGAGCGAGACCCGGACGTACTCGCGGCCGAGCGCGCGGGCCACGGACTTCGCGATGGAAGTCTTGCCCACGCCCGGCGGTCCGACGAACAGCAGGATCGGCCCCTTCGCCATCGCGCGCGACTTCACTTCCTTCGAGTCGGTGATGGTCCGGTCTTCGAGCTCGCCGATCTTGAGCGCGGGCGTTGCCTCATCCCGCTCCGGCAGCAGCTTCGAGGCCGGCAGCTCGCCGACTTCCTCTACTTCGTGCGCGAGCTGCTCCGCGCGGAGCTGCCGCACCGCGAGGAATTCGAGCACGCGATCCTTTACGTCCTTCAAGCCGTAGTGATCTTCCTCGAGCACTTCGCCCGCGTTCTTGAGATCGAGGTGGTCGTCGGACCGCTCGCTCCATGGCAGCTCTGCGATCCACTCCAGATAGGTGCGAATCACCTGCGCCTCCATTGATTCGCGGCCCGCGCGCTCCAGCCGCCCCAGCTCGCGCTCGACTTCGGCGCGCGCTTCCTTGGGAAGCTCAAGCTTGGTCAGCTTGTCGCGGAGCTCGACGATCTCTTTCGCCTGATCGTCGTCGCCCAGCTCCTTTTGAATGGTCTTGAGCTGCTCGCGCAGGTACATCTCGCGCTGCCGCTCACCCAGCTCTTCCTGGACCTGCGACTTGATCTCTTCCTGAGCTTCGAGCAGGCCGACGTGCCGCTGGATGTGCACCAGCACGCGGCGAAGCCGCTCCTCCACGCTCAGCGTCTCGAGCAGCCCCTGCTTCTCGGGGACGGGCAGGTCTATGTAGCCGGCGACGAGATCCGCGAAGCGCCCGGGATCGGTGACGGACTCGAGCACCTGATGCACGACTTCTTCCGGCAGTCCGCGGCGCTCACCCAGGTCGGCGGCGCGCTCGCGCGTCTCCTTCTCGAGCGCGACGAACGCCGGGTCATTCTCGTCGATCGGCACCATCTCTTCGGCGGGTATCACCACGGCGGCGAGGAAGCCCTCGGTCGTGGTGTACTGGAGCGCGGTGGCGCGCTGCTCGCCCTGGAGCAGCAGCTGCACGCCGCCGAGCCCGCGCTGGATCTGCCCGATCTTGGCGATGACGCCCATCGAGTACAGGATGTCGGCGGTGGGCTCGTCACTGTTGTCTCGCTGGGCGACGGCGAAGACGAGGCGGTCCTTCTTGAGGGCGGACTCGATGGCGCGCAAAGTCCCCGGCCTGCCCGCCGCGATGGGGGCAGTGAGTCCGGGGAAGATTACCGTCCCCCTCAGCGGCAGGACGGGCATGGTTTGTCTTTCAGTCACAAGGTCGGTGATTAGTGATTCGTGGCTAGGGACTAGTCACTACAAAAAAAGAGTTTGAACCAAAAACTTCGGTCATCCGTACTTCCTTTTGCATGAATCGCACTAGATGACATACGCCAATCAGGCGGCCTGGGCAAGCACACAAAGGCCGGAATGGCGCCATGGCTGCCGGAACGGCTCCGTCCTGTTCAGTCAGTGTCCTCCGTGCTACGTTAGGCCTGTTAGTCCCACCTTAACGCTCGCGGCGAGACATAGTGGCTGATCGCGATCTAACTACGTCCGATTTCGAGCTCAGGGCCCAGGTAGACCGGGCTCTTTCTGCAAACTACGAGCTAGAGGAAGAAATCGGCCGAGGCGGAATGGGGATCGTATATCGCGCGCGCGATAAACGATTGAAGCGCGCCGTTGCGGTGAAGCTACTTCCCCCGGAACTGTCGTTTCGTTCCGACATCCGCACGCGCTTCCTGCGCGAAGCCGAGACGTCGGCCCAGCTGAGCCATCCGAACATCGTCCCGATCTACACGGTAGGCGAGGAAGGGAACCTCGTCTTCTTCATCATGGCCTACATCGGCGGGGACAACCTCGCCAAGCTGATCCACGACCGCGGCCCGCTGGACCATGGCGAGGTGCGCCGGATCCTGCGCGAGGTGGCCGAGGCGCTGCAGTACGCGCACAGCCGCAAAGTGGTGCACCGCGACATCAAGCCAGACAACATCCTGCTGGACTCGGACACGGGTCGCGCGATGGTCACCGATTTCGGCATCGCCCGCGCGGTCATCGAGGGGTCGGGATCGAAGCTCACGGCGACCGGCATGGCGCTCGGCACGCCAGCGTACATGTCGCCCGAGCAGGCCGCCGGCGACAGCAACATTGACGGGCGCACCGACATCTACTCGCTGGGCGTGGTCGCGTATCAGATGTTGTCCGGCGAGCTGCCGTTCGACGCGCCGAACACCCCCGCTATGTTGGTGAAGCACCTGTCGGAGATGCCGGCGCCGATCTCCGACCGCTGCCGCGGCGTGCCGGAAGACCTTGCACGCGCGGTGATGCTGATGCTGGAGAAGAGCCCGGACGCGCGCTTTCCGAGCGCGGGCGCGCTCGCGGTGGCGCTCGAGAGCGGGAACGTGCCGGTACCGCGGGGCACGGTGTGGGCGCCCGTGATTCCGCGGCCGGTCACGACCGCGCGGTATCCGGTGCCGGCACCGTACCCGGCCCCGGAGATCGACGAGGACATGGAGCGATGGGAAGCGCCGCCCGTGCGGAGGTTCCGCAAGAAGCTGGCGCCGTTCATCGCCGTCAACGCGGTGATCTTCGTCGGGTCTATCATCTCGGGCGTGGACCTGTTCGTGGTCACCGTGTTCTGGTCCATCGCGATGGCAATTCAGTATTCCAAGCTGTGGTCGGCGGGCTACGACTGGCGCGACGTCTTCCGCCAGCCCCGCGACCGGCTGTTCGTGGACGTCGCCGGCGAGACGCTCGACGACGCGCGCGCCATCTTCGACCCGAACAAGCGCGAGGAAGTGCGCGCGAAGATGCGGGCTCGGCGCACGCCGCAGCGGAATCTCCCGCGCGGCCGGACGGACACCGCGGGCGCGCCGCGGGAAGGGCGGCGTGAGCGGAAGGCACGGGAGGGGCGCGAGCGCGATGAGAGCGCGCGCGGGATCTCGGACGCTCCGCGCGGGCGCGAGCTGCCGGTGGTGGCGCAGGCTCGTTCCGACCGCGACGAGATCAGGCGGCTGGTGCGGTCGCTGCCGGAAGAGGACAGCCAGCTGATCCCCGATGTGGTGCCGTCGGCGGATCAGCTGTTCGACAAGATCAGGGCGCTGTCGAACACGCTCGCGGCAGTGGATAGCCACGGCGTGGACGCCGCGGCCGCCGACGTCGAGCGGGAGATAGAGACGCTCGAGGCGCAGGCGAATCCGCTCGAGCCCGCGAGCGAGCAGCGGGTGCGCCGGCTGGCGGGACTCAAGCGCCGGCGGCGCGCGCTGATCGACGTGAAGAAGCGGCGCGACGAGGCGACGGCCAAGATCGAGAGCTGCGGGATCGCGCTGGAGAACATGCGGCTCGACGTGCTGCGTCTTCGCACCGGGGGTCAGACGCACTACAACGTGACGCTGCTGGCCGAGCAGGCGATGCGGCTCGCGCGCGACGTGGACGTGCTGGCGTACGCGGCGGACGAGACCGCGCGCGTAAGCGCCACGCGCTGACCATGCCGGACAAGCGGGTCGTGGAAGAGCCGTCCCTGGAGCGGAGGCTGCGGGAATTCAAGCGCTCCTTCTGGCAGGCGGCCGGCACGCTCGCATTTCTAATCGGCGTGAACGTGGTGTTCACTCCGAGCGTGCCGTGGGTGCTGATTGCGGCGATAGTGTTCATGATCGGCCTGATCCGGCAGGGCGCCGGGCTGTGGGCAGACGGCGTGAGCCTGAAGGAGATGTTCTCGCGTGGTCCCTTGGCCTACGACTCGCGGGCGATCAGGAACGATCCGGCGCGCGCGCTCCCCGAGCGCTCGTACCGGTCGCCGCGCGAGGACGGCCGGCAGCGCGCGATCGAGGCCGTGTCGGTGTCAGCTCATGCCGGCCCCACCGAGCGGGCGATGGCGCGCGCGCGGGAGCAGCACGAGGGGATCGTGCAGACGATGCGGCAGCTCTCGACCATGGACCGCGAGCTGATACCCGACGTGCGCCCGACCATCGACGCGCTGCTGGAACAGGTGCTGGTGCTGGGCGACGCGCTGCGGCGGTTGGAAGAGAACGTCGGGTCCACCTCCATGGACGAGGTTTCCCTGCGGCTCGCGGCGCTGGAGCGCGAGACGAACCGCACGGGCGAGTGGGAGCGGAAGCACGAGCTGCTCGATCGGCAGCGGACGTCCATCAAGGAGCTGCAGCAGCGGCAGGCGGACCTGAAGACGCGGTTCGAGCGCGCGACGCTGTTGCTGGAGAACCTGCGGCTCGACGTGCTCAAGTTGAGATCGTCGGGGGTGCAGTCGGCGAGCGAGGACGTGGCCGGTGCGACACAGCAGGCACGCGCGTTGTCGTCGGATATTCGGCGTGCCTTGGAAGCGGCGGATGAGGTCAAGTCGATAAGGTAGAAGTGCTCCGATCGGGTTGACGGGGAATCCAAGTTCGGAGTGTGGCAGTTTGGAGTGGGACAGTTAGGAGTGACTCCGAACTGCGATCTCCGAACTGCCACACTCCATACTTGGATCCCCTCTCCGAATCCCTGGAGCCAGCCCCCACGGAACGAGCCTTGCCTCCCGGGTAAATTCAATGATGCTCCGTGACTTCACTTGGATCCTCGCCTTGGCGCTGGCCTCGTCCGCCTGTGACCAGCGCGCCGCCGCCGACCCGCGCGTAGCCGGCCCGCCCGTCCCCGAGCGCGTCGGCTCGGCCGCGAATGACACCATTTCGGCGGACACGGTTCCCCGCTTAACGCACATGCCCATGCCGCGTATCGTCCGCGGGCTGTACGTCAATCGCTGGGCCGCGATCGGCGCCAAGATGAAGCAGATGATAGACCTCGCGAAGACGACCGAGATCAACGCGCTGGTGATAGACGTGAAAGACGATCGGGGCTTCGTGCTGTACCGGTCGCGCGTGCCGCTCGCCCGCGAGATCGGCGCCGACACCAACTCGCCGATGAGCGCGACGCGCGTGCGGGCGATGCTCGACTCGATGCGCGCCCACAACATCTATGCGATCGCGAGAATCGTCGTGGTGAAGGACCCGCTCCTCGCCCACAAGAAGCGCAATCTCGCGATCAAGCGCCGGTCCGACATGCAGCCCTGGCTCGACAAGAACGGGAAGCCGTGGCTCGATCCGCACCAGCGCGCGGTGTGGCAGTACGCGGCCGACCTCGGCAGCGAAGCGTGGGACCTCGGCTTCAGCGAGGTGCAGCTCGACTACGTCCGCTTTCCCGACGAGCAGCGGTTGATTCGTGAGTCCACTTTCCCGCTCGCACAGGGGCGCACTCGCGCGCAGGTCATTCGCGACCAGCTCGGCTTCACGCGCGGGCTGCTGCGGGCGAACGGGATTCCGATGACGATAGACGTGTTCGGGCTCACCGCCACGGACAGCACCGACATGGGGATCGGGCAGAAGTGGGAGATGTTCGTGGACATGGCCGACGCGGTGCTGCCGATGAACTATCCGTCGCACTTCGCGCCGGGCACGTACAAGATCCCGAACCCGAACGCGCGGCCGTACGCCACCATTGACAACGCCATGCAGGACGTGCGCCGGCGCACGGCTGCAATAAAGGGCGCCGGCCGAATCATCCCGTGGTACCAGGATTTCACGCTGGGTCCGCCGCGGTACGGTGTTGAAGAGGTGCGCGCGCAGATGGAGGCGGGCTACGACAACGGCTACTACGACTGGGTGCTGTGGAATCCGGGGTCGCGCTACACGGTCGCGGCGCTCCGTCCCAAGTCGGCGCTGGAAGAAGGGCTCAGAGCGATGACCGCCGATTCGATCCGGCGGGCCGCCACCGCGAGACGAGCCGACTCCACCCGCCGTGCGGACTCGGCGCGAAGGGCGGACTCGGCGGGGACGTCACCCGGCCAGTAGCGCCCCGACCAGGTTGCTGAGACGGGCCGGCGCCTCCTCCGGCGAGAAGTGCCCCATGCCTTCGATCTCGTGATACGTCGCGCCCGCCAGCGATGCGGCGAGCGTTTTCGCGCGCCGAGGCGGCGCGAGCGAATTGAGCGAGCCGCACACTATCGCCGTCGGGATAACGCCCGACCCCGGCGCGGCTGATCCGGACTGGCCATCGAGGTCGAAGGTCTCGGCGCGCAGCGCGCGCGCATGCCGCGCGAGCACCACGCCGCCGGCCGCGTCGGAGAACGGCTTGAGGTAACGCACGCACGAGCGTGTTCCGGCTTCGCGGTTCATGTAGCCGGAAATCATCCGCGCGCGAATCCGTCCGCGTGCGAAGGCGGAGAGCGGCCCGCCGAGCATCGCGGCCGCTCCGGGTGAGACGGACGCGGACGCCGCCCAGTGCCGCCCCGCCGGCGGATCCACGAGACAGAGCCGCGACACCAGCGCTGGCCACCCCTGGGAGAACCGGTGCGCCACGGTCGCGCCCAGGTCGTGCCCAATGAAGCAGGCGCGATCGATCCGTAGCTCCGCCAGCAGGCCGCGGAGGCGGTCCGCGTGCGCGGCCGCGGTCAGCGCGGAATTGTACGGCCGGTCGCTGCGGCCGTAGCCGAGGAGGTCCGCGGCTACTACCCGCCGCCCGGTCGGGAGCAGCGGGATGAGCCCGCGCCAGAGGAGGCTCGACGTGCCGAAGCCGTGCACGAGCACGATCGGGTCGCCTCCTCCGCGCGTCCCCGCGGCGTAGTAGTACAAGCGAGCGCCCCCGACATCCACGAACTCACCGCGCATTTCACCTCGCCAAGTGGCTAGCGTCTACCGGGAAACGTGCTATCCTTACGCGCCGACCTCGCCCGACCGCTGCGCCGGCGTGAACATCCATGGCTGGCATGCCTCGTTCAAACGGACAATTTGACCGTTAATACTCCTTTCGACGCGCGCGTTGCTTCTCTAAGTCCAAGTCCTGCAGGGCTTTCGACCGCGCCCGAAGGTCTGGCCGTCACTTCTCCGCCTGCGGCTCCTGTAGACGAGCAGGAGGCCGTGACCTTCCCGCTCTCGTGGATGATGGAGCACGGCTCGCCGTCTCTACAATACAGGTCGGCGGTGGAAGTCGCACGTTTGCCGGTCCCGGACGGACAGCTGGACTGGATGCCCTACGCTTCCAGATCGGCAATTCGCCTGGCCGTGACGCAGGGGATCGACGGCGTCTGGAACGAGCGGATGATGGCGGTTCCGGGAAGTCGGGGCGATGAATTCGACGGAGTCGGTACGATCCCCGCGCTGCAGCGGCTGCTCGAATACGGCTGGTCGCCCGACTCGCCACCCATCGCGTTCTCGCGCCGCATCTTGTTCCGCCTGCTGGCCGAAGACGACGACCCGGCTTTTCTGTGCGAGCTGGCGACCAGGACTCAGACGGAAGACCAGATCCGCCGCGGACGAATGATCCTGCGCGAAGCGGCCGCGGCAACGCTGGCGCGCGCAGGGTACGAGAACGATCCGCGGCTGCGCGGCGCCGTCCGTAGAATCGTCGAGCGCATGGAAGCGTTTCTCGCCTCCCCGCTCGGCGAGAAGCCGTGGACGCGCGTGGGGAACACGCACGTGCTCGCGGCGGAGGCCTCGCCGCCGTCAATCTTCGTGCTGCGGATCCTGGCGCACATGCCATTGCTCCGGTACGAGCACCACTCGGCGCTCGAGCGGCTGTACGAGCACCTGTGCCAGCCGCTGCCGAGGCAGGATCCCGTGCAGCTCGTGGGGCGGCACCAGATGCAGCAGCCGCACCTGGTCCTCGGCGACAAGCTGCCGCACCGGAACGCGGTGGAGGCGGACATCCCGTTCGCGCTGATGTGGCTCGAGCTGATGGCGCGGCTCGGCTTCCTCCGGCGCAACGAGGGATGGCTGAAGATGTTCGACAGATTCCTCGAGGATATGGGCCGCGACGGCGTGTGGCATCCGCACAAGGGAACGGAGACGCCGAAGACCAGGAGCCCGTACGCCTGGGCGACGTTCCCGCTGGAGGAATCGCTGGCGGCTGAGGCCCGGTGGACGGACGTCACCTTCCGCGTCGGTCTCATCGCGCGGCTCGCCGGCCGGGAGATCAAGGTCGTCTAGCAGGCGGCTGGGGGGACGGCTTCCACCGGAAGCGATGTTCCCCGCGGGCGATCCGCGCTTTCACTCGCGGATGCTCAGGCTGAAGTCCGGCGCATCCGTCCGCGTGGTCGAGTGCGGCGACGAGCGCGCGCCGCCGATTCTGCTGTACCCGGGCTGGGCGTGCTCGGTGTACATCTTCCGCCTGATCCTCCCCGCGCTCGCGGACATGGGCTATCGCGCGATCTCGGTGGACCTCAAGGGACACGGCCTGTCGGACAAGCCGTTCGGCGCCGGCGAGTACACGCGCGTCTCGCTCGTGCGGCACGGAGTGGAGATCTTCGACGCGCTCGCACTCAGCAACCCCGTCATCGGCGGCCACTCGCTCGGCGCCGCGCTGTCGTTCATGGTGGCGGCCGAGCGGCGCGACGCAGTGCGCGCGCTGCTGCTGTATTCGCCGGTCGGGTACCGCGGAGTTCCCCATCTGCGGTTCTACCGTGCGTGTACTCCGGCATTCGTGCGGCCGCTGCTGCCGTATCTCACGTGGCGCTGGATCACGGCGATCGTGTTGCGGCTCACGCACGGCGGAATTGCCAGGCCCACGGCGCGCGACGTGGACGAGTATTGGGCGCCGACGCAGTTCCCGGAATTTTCGCTGGCCGTGCGCGATCTGCTGCACGAGCTCGACTTCGGCGAGCGCGTGCCGGTGCCGCTGTCGAGCATCACGCACCGCGCGCTGGTGATGTTCGGGACGGGGGACCTGCTGATGGACGAGGGCGCGACGGCGAAGGACGCTGCGGCGATGCGGGACGCGCAGGTCCACCAGATCCCCGGCGCTGGTCACGTGATCTGCGAGGAGACGCCCGACGTGGTGCTGAACGCGACCCGGGATTTTCTGCGCGCGCTCTAGTTCCTGCGCACGCGGCCCAGCCGCGAGATGAAGATGCTGTCCACCCGGGCATTGCGGCGGATCACGATCGTCATGTTTCCCGCGCCATGGCCGATGCCTATCGGCGAGTAGGTGAAGGACGCGCGGTTGGCCGCGAGCTTGACGCCGTGAACGTCGCCGAGGTCGCGCGCGCGAAGGGTATCGGTGTCGGTGACGAGCGAGATCGTCGCCTTCGCGGTGTCGATCTGGACGATGATCCGCTCGGCCCGCGTGATGGCGTGATGCCGGGCGGTGGTGAAGAGCGAGTGGATTTCGGTGGCGGTGCCGCGCACGTGGATACCGTCGAGCAGCCCGCCGATGCGGGGATACGCCATGGCGGAAAGGATGCTGATCACCGACAGCGAGAGCGCGAGCTCGAGTATCGTCGTGCCTCCCCTCGATCCGAGTGCCATTGTGTGCCTCGCTACGGGTCGACCACGTTGTCGTAGCGACGATAGCACGGCTTTCGCGATCCAATGGCAGCCAACGCTGCCGACCGTATCCATTATCTTGCCCCCATGCATATTACGATCGAGTACTGCACCGTTTGAAGCTACGAACCCCGGGCGGCCGGTCTGGCCGCCGAGATTAAGCAGTCGCATCCCGAGGCGGAGGTGGAGTTGATTCCTTCGGGAGGCGGGCGGTTCGAGGTCGCGGTGAACGGGAAGCTGATCTTCTCGAAGAAGCAGCTGAAGCGGCATGCGGAGAAGGGGGAGATACTCAATGAGCTATTGGCTCTTGGCTATTAGCTATTGGCTCGAGGCGGAACAGCCGGGAGATGGGCGTTTTAGCTAACAGCCAATAGCCAGCAGCCAATAGCTTTCTGCCATGAAAATCGCCATCTCCACCGGCGGCGGCGACGCGCCGGGCCTCAATGCTGTGATCCGCGCGGCCGTGCTCTCCGGCGTGAGTCGCGGGTGGGAGGTGTACGGCATCAAGCGCGGCTTCGCCGGCCTGCTTGGCGAGGACGAAGTGATACCGATGGACGAGAACACCGTGCGCGGCATCGCCCACCTCGGCGGCACCATTCTCCGGACGACCAACCGCGGCAACCCGTTCGCTTATCCGCGCCAGCGCGCGGACGGGATCGTCGAGGAGATCGATCGCTCGGACGAGCTGCTGGAGAACGCGCGCGCGCTCGGCATCGACGCGCTCATCTCGATCGGCGGCGACGGATCGCTGGCCATCGCCAAGAAGCTGTGCGACAAGGGCCTCAGGATCGTGTGCGTTCCGAAGACGATCGACAACGACATCAGCGGCACGATCACCACGTTCGGCTTTGACACCGCCGTGAACACGGCGCTCGAGGCCATAGACAAACTGCACACCACCGCGGAGTCGCACGACCGCGTGCTGGTGATGGAAGTCATGGGGCGCAACTCCGGATTCATCGCGCTGCACGCGGGGCTCGCCGGCACCGCCGACGTGATTTTGATCCCCGAGATTCCGTATGACATCGAGAAGGTGTGCGAGAAGATCATGGCGCGCGACCAGGTCGGAAAAAAGTTTTCCATCGTCGTGATCGCGGAGGGCGCTTATCCGAGGGGCGGGAGGGAGTCGGTCCTGGGCGAGTCGCTCCCGGGCGAGGCGAAGCGGCTCGGCGGCGTGTGCGAAGAGCTCGCGCAGACCATCCAGCGAAAGACGGGAAAGGAAAGCCGGTCGCTTACGCTCGGCCATCTCCAGCGCGGTGGCCAGCCGACCGGGTACGACCGGCTGCTGGCGACACGCTTCGGCGGAGCCGCGATCAAGGCGATCGAGGACGAGCGGTGGGGAACGATGCTGGCGCTGCAATCACCGCACATCGTCACCATTCCAATAGAGGAAGCATTGCGCGAGCCGAAGCGCGTGGATCCGAACCACGACATCGTGCTGACCGCGCGGGCCACGGGAGTCTCGTTCGGGGACTGAATGTCCACTGTGGAGGACGATTTGCGATGGTTGGGCAGCTTCCGCCAATGCCGTAAGTCTCAAGGAGACAGGGAGTTACGATGATCCTACCTTTCGGCCCCAGACGTGCCATTACCTGGTGTGCCGGCATGAGGCCGGCGCATCGTTGGAGTCGTCCATGAACAAGCTCTATCTCTCAATTCTGTTGGCAGTGATCGCCGCCGCGATACCGGGGGAGGCCGCCGCACAGGGCAAGCCCAAGGTGCCGCGGCCGATCCCGCAGCGTGATAGAGATGAGCAGCCTCGGATCCCGAGCCGATACCTGCCTCCTCCGGGAATGTGCCGGATCTGGCTCGAGGACGTCCCCGCCAGCCGTCAGCCAGCGCCGACCGATTGCATCAAGGCGCTACGCAACAAGCCGGCGAACGGTCGCGTGATCTTCGGAGATCCGCTGCCCGCGTCCGGAAAGAAGGGCGGTCGTGGCAACCCGTTCGGGCTCGGCTCCTTCGATTGATGGGTCAGCTCATTAGGAGGGACCGATGAGAAAGATCGCTCTTACGCTGATCGCGGCCGGCGCGCTGGTGGCGTCGGAAGCGAACGCTCAACTGCTCGTGACCCCCAACGATGGCCGCTTCCGGGACGGGAGGTGCCAGTTCGAGCGCCGCGGCTCCAACCTCGGAAATCTTTTCTTTGGGTTCAGGACCTCGCAGCGCGATATCGATCGTGACTGCCGGGTGAGCTCGAGCCGCACGCGCCAGCTTGGCACGTGGTACCCGGTGGGCCGCGACCGGAGCGGCAACGTCATCTACGAGCGCCGCGTGCGCGACCGCAGTGGTCGCACGATCGTGGAGCGTGCACGCAGCCGCGACGGGCGGACTCTCACGCGGATCGCTGCCAACGGGCGCGTCAACCGCGACCGTGACTGGGACGACGACGATGACGACGATTTCGATCGTCGGATCTCGCGCGCCGAGCACGACCGCCGCAAGGCGATAGAGAAGGCGCGCCGCGACCGCGAGAAGGCCGCGCGCAAGGTGCAGAAGGATCGCGCCAAGGCGATCGAGCGCGCGCGGCGTGATGCCGAGCGCGGACGCCGCGGGAACGGCCGCGCGGGATAGGCTTTGTTGCGCGGTCGAAGTTGATTGAGGGAAAGTCCGCTGGCCCTACGCGAGCAAACCGCGCTCGCTAAGACGGGCCTGCGGACTTTCCCTCAATCAACTTCAACTTCGGGCATTAGCCAGCCCGCGGTTTGATTCGCGGCCGCGCGGTGACATCTTCCCTTGATGCTCCGCAGCGTTCGAGACCAGTACCTCCCGCCTGATCGCGAAGCCTTCGTCGCGGCGGAGCCGCCCACGGGGCGCGTCATCGTCATCGCCCCGACCCGCGCGGCGTGCGAGACCATCGAGCTCGCGCTCGGACTGCACCTCGACACGTTCCTGGAGCGCGAGCACGGCGCCCAGGTGCGCGAGCTGGCCGCGTCGGGAAAGGGATTCGGGATCGTCGCCGGTACGGGCACGGGCAAGACGCTCGCGGTCCGCCCGATCTCAGAGATCATCCTCCAGGCGCCCCTCAAAGTCGGAGTAGTCAACCGCGAGCGCGAGGCCACGCCGGACACGCCGACGTGGAACGTCGTCATCGTCACCACCGGCATCGCGCGTCGCTGGTTCCAGGACGGCGACATCCTCGCGAGCGACACGCTGGTCGTGGACGAGATCCATCAGACGTCCGCCGAGCTGGAGTTGTGTCTCGCGCTCGGCAAGCGCGTCGGGTGCAGGTTCATCTGGTTGTCGGCGACCGTCGATCCGACGTTTTACTCGCGCTACCTGGAATCTTCTGGAGTCGTGCAGAGCTTCGCGTTCGATCCTTCGAGAGCCGCGAAGGTCACGGTGATAGACAAGGAACCGCTCGACTTCCTCGACGACCGCTTTCTCCAGCGCGTGCTCAAGGAGCGGCGCGGAGTCGGCGTCTTTCTGCCGACGCGCAAGGCGGTCGAGGAGGCGGCCGCGCAGGTCGAGCAGCGATTTCCGCGCATCAACACCGCGTTCTATCACGGCGGCGAGCCGATCCGGGTCATCCGCCCATTTCTCGAGGAAGACAACCAGCAACCCTTCCTGCTCGCGATGACCGCCGCGGGGCAGAGCGCGCTGAACGTGCGCGGGCTCGATACGGTGGTGATCGACGACACGCGCTTCGCCAACGTGATCGAGCGGGGGCGCAACGTGCTCACGCGTGTGCACCTCGGCGCCAATGAGATCCTGCAGATGGCGGGACGCGTGCACGGCCGCGTGGAGAACGGGCGCGTGTTCATCCTGTCCGATCGCAACATCGTCTTCTCCGACCTCCGTCCGACGGCGCCAGACTTCCAGCTCGCCGGGGACTCCGAGCGTGTCGCCATCACCTGCGCCGACCTCGGCGTGCGAGCCGACGAGCTCGAGCTGCCGGTGCCGCTAGACAAGCAGTCGTACCGGAAAGCGCTCGCGCTGCTCGAGGATCGCGGCATCGTGGAGAACGGCCGGCTCACGCAGTACGGCAAGCTCGTCGAGGCGATGCCGGTGGACCGGCCCTGGGCCGAGCTGCTGGTGCACGCCAACGACGACCTCGTGCCGTACGTCGCGGTGATGAGCTCGGTCGAGTCACTGCACCGCATGACGCGCGACGACCGCAATCTCGAGGGCCTCATCGTTCCAGGGAGTGATAACCTCACGGCGTACAACCTCTACGCCGAGGGGTTCACGCGTTGCGGCTACATCGGCGAGGTGTACGGGCTGCCGCGGCACCTGTTCGACGACAGCGTGGAACAGTGGGCCGAAGAGCGCGGAGTGCTCGTCAAGGCGATCGAGGACGCCGCGCTGGGAATGGCGAGCGTGTATCGCGGGCTCAACCTCGAGTTGCCGTCAAAGATGGTGCTCGCACGCGATCACGCGTACGGTAAGTTCGTGGAACTGCTGGCCGAGGTGATGCCGTTCGATCTGGTGATAGATGAGGAGACCGCGAGCGGCGACAGCGCGCGCGTGTCGAAGACGAGCGTGTGCGGGAGTTGGGGACCGATCGCCGGGACGCTGAGATACTTCGCCGATCGCAGCGGAATCCCGCGCGCGGGGATCGAAGGAACGCAGATCCCGGCGGAGAAGATCCGCAAGTACGCGCGGCGCGGACCGGTGGAAGTCGTGTACGACGTACGGCAAAAACACGATCCGCTGACGCTGCGGCGGGCGCTGACCTACTTCGGCTTCGAGCTGGAGCGCGAGTCCGAGCCGATACAGGAATTCCCGCCGGAGCTCGAGCGGGAGGCGCGGCACGCGCTGGCGGACGCGCTGGCGAAGGGCGAAGCGCGGCACGCGGCGGTGAACCGCAACCGCGTCGCGGTCGAAGAGATCCGCGAAATCTACCGGCGCTCGGGCGGCGCGACACCGAAGCTCGGCTTGCATGAGCTGACGGCGATGTACGAGATCGCGCTGGCGGAGGTGCGGTCGCTGAACGACTTCAAGGCCGCGCCGCTGCGGCTGGATCTGGAGTCGTTGATCGAGTCCGGTGCGCGCGAGAAATACGCGGCTCTCCCGGACAACGTGCTGATCCGCAACAAGGAAATGGAGATCGCGTACGAAGTGGAGGACGAGGACGGCGAGCGGCGCGGGGTCGCGCGGTTGCGGCTGCCGGAGAAGGTCGCGCGGACGTTGAGCGAGGCGGAGCTGCCGCGGCTCGACCGGCCGCTGCGATTCATGGTGCTGCGCGGGCAGCGCGGCGCGGTGCGCGCGAACACGCTGGAGGAATTGCAGGACGCGCTGGACCAGCCGTGGACACAGGAAGAAGTCGAGCGCACCGAGCGGGCGCCGGCGCGCGGGGGAGATCGCCGGCCGCGTGGCCGGGGTAGCCGCCGCGGCGGAGGCGGCGGGGGTGATCGTCAACGCGGGGGCGGAAAGCGCGGCGGGCCGCGGCAGGGAAGCAAGCGTGGCGACAAGAGCGGCGCGCCGAAGGCGCGGGGCGGCGGCCGGGGTCGCAGCCCCCGCGGCCGGCGTTAGAATTCCGCACCGACCAACCCGCAATAAATGACAAAGACATCGCAGGCTTCATTAACCGGCTATTTCGAAGCGCACCAGAAAGTCGTAAGCGATTCGCTTTCCGCGCTGGCTCCCGGCATCACGGCGTCAGCCGATGCGATCGCCGACGTGCTCGTGGTCGGCCGCAAGGTGATCGTGTTCGGCAACGGCGGCAGCGCGACGCAGGCGAGTCATCTGGTGGGCGAGCTGCTCGGGCGCTTCAAGGACAATCGACGGCCGCTTCCCGCCATCGCGCTCGCGTGCGATCCGGCAGCGGTTACCTGCATCGCCAACGATTTCGGGTACGAGACCCTGTTCGAGCGGCAGGTGGAGGCGTTCACGCAGCCCGGCGACGTCGTCATCGGGCTCACCACCAGCGGTAAATCGGAGAACGTGTTACGCGGTCTGGCCGCCGGAAAAAAGGGCGGGGCGATTACGATCGCTCTCACCGGAGCCGCGGGGCTGGCCGACGGCGCAACGGCTGATCACGTGCTGGCGGTGCCGAGCAAGACCACCGCGCACATCCAGGAAATGCACTTGATGATTCTGCATCTCTGGTGCGTGACAGTCGACGAGGTCGTGCGGGAGAGCTGAGTGGAGCGGGCAGGCGGGATCCCGACCGCGCCCGGTTATCGGCGCGCGCTGTGGATCGTCGTGCTGCTCAACGCGGGCTACGGCGTGGTCGAGATGGCCGGCGGGTTCGTCGCCGATTCACAGGCTCTCCAGGCGGACGCGCTCGACTTTCTCGGCGACGGGCTGATCACGTTTTTCGGGATCGTCGCGCTATCGTGGCCGCGTGAATGGCGCGCCCGCGCCGCTCTCACACAAGGTTTGTTTCTAGCGGCAATGGGTGTGGGCGTGCTCGCCGCCACGGCGTACCGCGTCCTCGTGCTGCATCAGCCCGACGCGGAGCTGATGGGCGTGTTCGGCGGCATCGCGCTGGTCGTGAACCTCGCTGCGGCCGCGGTGCTGCTGCCACATCGCGCGGGCGATGTGAACGCGCGCGCGATCTGGCTGTTCTCGCGGAACGATGCATTGGGAAACGTGGCCGTATTGAGCGCGGCGGGATTTGTCGCGCTGACCGGGACGCGCTGGCCGGACTTGATCGTCGCGGCGGCGATCGCGGGGCTGTTCCTGCAATCAGCGTGGTCGATCATTCGGAGTGCAACAGCAATCCCCGTAAATCATGACGGGGAATCCAGGCCGTGAGCAGTGAGCTGTTAGCTATTAGCTCTCAGACCACTCTCAGACAAGCAGTTGCCTTATTAGCACTCCAGTGCTAGTATTAGCACTCTAATGCTAAGACTACAGGGTACTGCCACGTTGGAGGACGTTCTGGGCGATGAGCTGAACGTTACAGCGCTTCGCTTCTTTTCCCTCGTAGAAGGCGGATTCAGCGGCAACGAGATTGCCCGGCGCACGGGAATCAATCAGTCGTCGATGCGCAAGGCTCTCGAGCGTCTGGTAGGGCTCGGTGTCCTGAATCGTTCCAATGTAGGTCGAACCGCCCGATACGAGCTTAACAGCAAGCGTGCGTTGGTTCGGTACTGCGTGCTCGATTTGTTTAGGTCCGAGCAGGATCTCCGCGAGCATCTTGTAGAGAACGTGCGGAATCACACCGAGAAACTTGGCCCCGGCATCATCGCGGTAATTCTTTACGGCAGCGTCGTTACGGGGGAGCGGACATGGCGCGACGTCGACCTGCTCGTTGTGGCCGATGCCAAGGCTCGCAAAAGTTATGTCAACCGCAGACTCGAGGCTGCCGACCAATTCATTCGAGAAGCGTTCGGCATCCCACTGAGCGCCCGCATTGTCAGCCGGTCGCATTTCTCTAGCGCGGCAGGCAAGCGCCTCATGCAAACACTCCGGGATGGCGGCGTTCAGCTGCACGGCGACACGATCTCGTCTATGCCTGATCTTCCTCACCGTCTGAAAAAGAAAGTTCGCTGGCCGTGACTCGAAAGCGCTCATCATCAGCGGTTGATCCCCGAAACGCTTCCGCTTACCTCGACGAGGCACGGGGCTTTCGCCGGACCGTGGAGCAGATGGCCTCCTCAGGCACTCAACATCGAAATAGTGTAGCAGTAATTGCCGTCCACAGCGCCATCGCGTTCTGCGATGCCGTGACGATTCGCGCGATCGGTCAGAAGGCGAAAGGCGACCACCGGTTGGCCGCAGACTTTCTGCGTTCAGTGGTGCGCCTGCACACGCCCGACGATGAGAAGGCAATCGCCGGTCTGCGGTACCTGACCGGGATAAAGGACCGCGTATCCTACGCGGGAGAGCCGGTAACGGCAGCCGACATTCGCCAGATGCGCCGGCGGCTCGAGCAATTCGGCGATTGGGCAGAGCAAAAATTCACTGCGCTCAAGGACTCGCCACCTCGGTAAGGGCATCCTCCGCATAACTGATCCACCCCGTCTGCTCCTCCGCCACCAGCTCCACCATTGTCCCCAATGGCAACGTGAGGTTCGGCACCTCGTGTCCCGCGGGGAAATCCATCACGACCGGCACGCCGAGGTCCGCCACGAGATCGAGCAGGAAATCTTCGAACTCGTTCTCTTCCGAGCGATCCAGCGAGAGCTGGCCGAACACGATCCCGCGAATGTGCTTGAGCAGCCCGGCCGCGCGCAGATGCACCAACCGCTCGTCGGCCACCGACATCGGCTCCGTCGTCTCCTCGAGAAAGAGAACCGCACCGCGCGTGTCTATCTCGTACGGCGTGCCGATCGTCTGCTGCACGAGCGAGAGATTCCCGCCGGTTAGCCGGCCCACCGCGCGACCGGGCCGGCTCGTGCGCGCGATCCCCTTGCCGATCTTCGTCGAGGGGCGGGGAGTCATCAGCGCGCTCAGCAGCGAGATCATCGTTGGGTCGCGCATGCTCGGAATGAGGTCGTCCACCGTCGGGCCGTGGAAGACGCGGATCCCCGAGCGCCGCATCAGCCAGATGTGCAGCGCGGTGATGTCGGAGTAGCCGACGAACGGCTTGGGGTTCCGGCGGAACACCTCGGGCTCGAGATACGGAATCATTCGCGTCGCGCCGTAGCCGCCGGTCCCGCCGATCACGGCCTTCACCCGCGGGTCGATCCACATCCCCATGAAGTTCTCGGCGCGGCGCTCGTCCTCGCGGCGCTCGAACCGGCGCATCTGCTCGATCTCGGTGTCGAGGATCACGTTGAAGCCGACGTGCTCCAGCGCCTTCACTCCGCGAAGCAGCCATCCCGGCCGCGGCGCGTACGACGGGGCCACGACGCCGATCGTGTCGCCCTTCCTGATCGCGGGAGGCTTTTGAAGCGGCGGCAGATCCGCGTCCGCCGGGTCCGGTGAAAGCGACTCTTCGGAGGGCGACCCGGCAGGGGGCTGACTAGATTGGATCGTATGACCGCTGAAGGAGGAGGAGGGCAAGTAACCTACTTTCGGAAAGGGCTCGGCCTCAAGGCGGAGGTCGAAGAAGAGCTGGCCGCGGACTATACGGGGCAGCTCGTGGACCTGTTACGTACTAATGAGTACACCCTTACCGCCGGGGACACGACCGTCCGGCTGGCCCGGGAGTTCGGCTTCTGCTACGGGGTGGAGCGCGCCGTGGATTACGCCTACCAGTCGCGGCGAAAGTTTCCCGACCGCCGGATCTACCTGGTCGGGGAGATCATCCACAACCCGCACGTGAACGCCAAGCTTCGGGCCATGGGCGTCACGTTTCTCCTGCCGGATCCAAAAGGCTTCGACTTCAGCGTCATTCGGCCGGAAGACGTCGTCATTTTGCCGGCTTTCGGCGTCACCATCGGCGATTTCGAGTCACTTCGCTCGCTCGGATGCATCGTCGTGGACACCACCTGCGGGTCGGTGCTCAACGTCTGGAAGCGGGTGGAGAGTTACGCCCGGGACGGATTGACGTCGCTGATCCACGGCAAGTACTACCACGAGGAGACCCGGGCGACGGCTTCGCAGACGCTTAAGTATCCCGGGGCCAAGTCCATAGTTGTGCGCAACATGGAAGAGGCCGAGGTCGTCTGCGACTTCATCGAGGGGAAGATCCGGGCGGGCGAGCTGCGGGAGCGGCTGCCGAACGCGTTCGACGCGGAGTTCGACCCCGAGCGCGACCTCAAGCGGATCGGTGTGGCCAACCAGACCACGATGCTGGCGCGGGAGTCGCTCGCGATCGGGGGGCGGATCGGCGAAGCGCTGGCGCACCGGCACGGCCCGGAGTACCTGGCCGAGAATTTCCGGACGTTCGACACGATCTGCAGCGCGACGCAGGACCGGCAGGATGCGGTGGAAGAGCTGCTTACGGAACCGCTCGACGCGATGGTGGTAGTGGGCGGCTACAACTCCAGCAACACGATCTCGCTCGCGGCGATTTGCGCTCTCAGGGTGCCGACGTACCACATCGAGGACGCGGACTGCATCGATCCCGAGGCGGGGACGATCCGGTACCGGACGCCCGAGGGCGAGACGACGAGCGCAGGGTGGCTCGGGGCGGAGG
>CAYGJL010000031.1:17109-34802 GCA_964350145.1 uncultured Gemmatimonadaceae bacterium | reverse complement strand
TAGCGTGTTCTATCTCACGGGTCCTTACAACAAGCCTTGACCCGTGCGTTTGAGGGCGTGACGTGGGGGCGGACGAATATAACGCTCCCGTAACGCACTGATTTTATTGTTTCCGCGTCAATGGATTCAAGCAGCAGCCATACCCATGCGGCATCGAAAACCACCTTATCTAGAACGGAGAGCGTCATGACCAGAAGCACGCGTCGCGGGTTCACTCTTCCCGAAGTATTGGTTACCATCGCGATTGTGGCGGTGTTGGCGGCGGTGCTCCTGCCGGCGCTCAACAATCAGCTGTCGAAGGGCGACGCTGGGCGTCTTACGAGCGACCTGGTAGCGGTCCAGACCGCTGTCGGCGCGTACACGTCCGACGTGCGCCGCTTCCCGCTCGACCTGACCGACCTGAAGACGAAGCCGGGGTCGACCGAGCTCGACATCCTCGGCAATGCATTCGGATCCGTGCTCATCAACAAGTGGAGAGGTCCCTATCTCTCCAAGGATCTGTCCGGAGGCAACATGCCGACCGGGTACGGCGCGAACATCACCGGAACGTTTACGAAAACCAGCTATAACGGGATCGAGTACCTGACGATTTCAGTCAGTCCGCTGACGGAGGCCGAGTTCAACAACATCGATCAGATCATCGACGAGACCGCGAACTCCGCCGCCGGCCAGCTGATCTTCACCGGACCTGCGACTGCCGGAACCGCGACCTTCTACGCTGTGCCGATTCAGTAACAGCGGCGGCACGGAGCACGAAAAACCGCGAGCGGAGACGCTCGCGGTTTTTTTATGCCGTGGCTTCGCCGCGCTCAGGGGGGTGCGTTGTACCTGATGAAAATCGGCGAGCTACCCCGGGAAAAGTCGGCGTTGTAGTCGAGTACCTTGGTTGCGCCAGTCGCGGTGGTGTATTGGATCTTCACCTGAAACACGCAACCGCTGACTTTGGCGATTTCGAAAGTGCGAATGCTTCCTTCGACCCCGCGCAGCGAAAAGCGGTCTTTCCTTATCTTGCTGGGCGACCAGCAGCTGTCGCGGGTCGCGGCTTTCAATGTAGCTGCCGATCAGTGATCGTGAATTGTCTCGATCGCACGATAAATTCCGCCATCTTCTGATTAACTCCGAACCGCGCGCTGATCACGCCCGCGGTCGCCGTATTCACGTTTACAGGTACATGATAGAACACCGATTCGGGCCACGGCTTTTCGATCCTGGCTTCGATCGCAAGCCCCGCGGCATCGATCACCGAGTGCAGGGCGTCGATCGCCGGTACGTTCTCGAACCGTACTGCGACTGCCCCACGGACGGTGGTGTCCATCACCACGCTCACGCCCGCGATCTGTGCCAGGGCCGGGATCAGGATGCGCACGTCCGCGCGGGAAGTGGTGAGCGTCACCCGCGGACCGCTGGCAGGCCGATCGCCGGTGGCTGGCGGAATAATCGTGATGCTGACCTGCTCGACTGGGAGAGGCGGCAGCTCGGCGCCCGCGGACGGAAGTGGCCTCAGCGAGGGCGCGCATGCCGCCGACAGCATCCCCAGCGCGACCACGACCCGTTTCATGGCGCCAGAGCCGCGAGGCGGCCACGCACGAGCTGCTGTAGCTGGGGAAATCGCCCACCCGCCGTCGAAAGGAACAGGCGGTATTCGCGCGCGGCCCCGGGACGGTCGTTCTGCTTCTCCAGGACTCGGCCCAGCTCGTAGTGCGCTTCCGCCAGGGCGGGGTCCGCGCGCAAGGCTTCCTCCAGCAGCGCGCGTGCATCCGCCAGTGCGCCTGCGGCGTGAAATTGAATCGCAAGATTCACCTTGGCGCCGCCATTCGCCGGATCGAGACGAACGGCTTGCTGCAGCGCGATTATGGCCTCGCTGGCCCGGCCCTGCTGCGCGAGCACGATCCCCAGATTGCTCCATGCCGCTGCGAACCTGGGATCCACTTCCGTCGCTTCCTTGAACGCCGCCTCCGCGGCGGAGACGTCCTTCAGCGCTAGATAAGCCGTCCCGAGATTGTTCCACAGATCCGGATTGCGCGGGTTCTCATAGGTGGCCTGGAGGTAGCGGTTCTTCGCCGTCTCGAAGTCGCCCCGCCGTTGCGCGGCGAGCCCCTGCTCGAACAATCCGCCGCTTCCAGCACTCGTAATTGGACGATCCACCGTGATCTGGAGCCTTCCGCCGGGCGGGGCGCCCGTTGTCGGCGGCGATGAGGCGGCGATGGAAGGCAGGGGATCACCGGCGACCCTGAGATCATCGCTCGGCGCGGGCCGCGATGGCGTGCTTCGCGCCGCCGTGCGCGGGGCCGTGCGCGGCGGCGGCTCCGCCACGTCTTCCTCTAACCCGCCTGGCTCCGATTGGCCGGCGGCGGTACCGGGCAGCGTTCCTCCAGCGGTATCCCCCGGCGTCTCCAGCACCATCGTCGCTGGAACAGGATCGGGCAATTGCGCGACCGCGGGCGGACGGATTTCGGGTTTCCGCGCAGGGCTGAACATCAGCACCAGCGCGGTCAGCGCTACAGCCGCGGTTGCGACGCCCAGGCCGATCACGAGCGGAGAGACGAACGGCTCACCCGAACTTCGCGTGGGGAGCTGAAATGGAAAGTAAGTCCGCTGCGTCGTCCGCGGTGGCGGCGTCCGCCGGGCTTTTTCCTTTTGCGCGGCTTTGAGCGCGTCGGCGATCAGGCTCATGTCGGCGGCAGTCCGGGGACAACGATGAGTCCGGCGGCATGCAGAGCCAGCAGCGACAGCGCGACGAGCGCAAGCAGGAAGAGCGAGAGTCCGACGATGAAGAATAGTTTCATGCGGCGCTGGCGCCTCCCGGGCGTCGGGTCGGCCTCGTCACCGCGGAGGGAAGCGACGGCCTGCTTCACTTCGGGCGTCCCGATCTTCTGCGTCTGGTTGACGAAGCCCGCGAGCAGCGCCTGGTCGCAGATCGCGTTAATACGTCGCGGGATACCCTGCGCGCCCTTGTAGATCGCCGTCACCGCCGCTTCGGTAAACTCGAGGCTGCCGCGCGCGCCGGCGACGTTCAGCCGGTGGTAGATGTAGCGCTTGGTCTCGTCGAGGTTCATGAACGTCAGCGCCGATCTCACGGAGACGCGCTGGCTGAGCTGCGCCATCCCCGGCATCCTGAGCCGCTGGCTCAGCTCCGGCTGCCCCACCAGGACGATCTGAATCAGCTTCTCGTCCGCGGTCTCGAGGTTCGAGAGTACGCGGATCTGCTCGAGGAATTCCGAAGAAAGGTGTTGGGCCTCGTCGAAGATCGCCACGCACGTCCGGCCGGCCGCGAGCTGATCCAGAAAGAACTTGTTGAGCCTGCTCAGCAGCTCGTTGCGTGACGCGTTCTCGGGATACTCGACGCCGAACTCGGTGAGTAGCGCCTGCAGCATTTCGGGGCCGCTCAGGAACGGATTGAAGATCAGCGCCGAGCGATGCTTGTCGTGGTCCAGCTTTTCCAGCAGGTCGCGTGAGAGAGTCGTCTTTCCAGTACCGGGCAGACCGGTGAGGAGCATGAACCCCTCCTTCCGGTCTATCCCGTATGTAAGCTCGTCGAGCGCCGTCCTGTAGCGGTCGGAATAGAAGACGTACCGCGGACTCGGCGTAAGGGAGAAGGGACGCTCACTGAGCCCATAGAACTGTTCGTACATCCCCTAGGGGCTGGTTGTCTGGGCTCCCACGATGATCGTGGGGGTGAGGAAGATCACGAGCTCGTCCTTTTCCTCGACGTCGGATCGCCCGCCAAAGAGCCCGCCGATGCCAGGCACCCGGCTGAGTCCGGGGACTCCCGACCTGGCGCGATCGCGGCGCGTGGTCGTTAATCCACCAATGACGATCGTCTCACCCGCCCGTACCCGCGCCATCGTATCGGTCTCGCGTCGCGTTATCACAGGTGCGGTTATAGTTCCGCCATCTGGCAGCACCAGCGAGTCCACTCGAGCGACTTCGCTGAGTTGCGGGCGTACCAGCATGGTGATGACGTTGTCGGCGCCGATCTGTGCCAAAACGTTAAGGACAATGCCGACGGATATCTGTTGCGGCACCGCCTGGGTGCTGAGCGATATCACCGCGCCTCCAGCTCCAAGAATCGGGGTCTGGGAGATGGAGAAAAAGATTTCGTCGTTGGTCGCGTCGAAGGTGGCCATCTGATTGTTGAGCGCCGTGATCATCGGGCTCGAGAGCACGGCAACGTCACCCTGCGTTTCGAGCGCGTGGAGCGCCACGCTCACCTGCGAGTTGCCGCCGCCGAACGTAATGGAGGCAGTGTTCGACGATACCGGGGGAGGGCCGATGTTGAGCTTTGCCTTGCTGGCCAGCAGCGACCAATTGATGCCGAAACGGAACTCCCGGTTGAGCGACACCCGCACGATCTTGGCCTCGACAAGCACTTGCCGCTGCACCGACGCCTGGAACGAGCTGACGTACGATTCAACGAGCGCGAGCGTGGCCGGCGGTGCGGTGACGAAGATGCTGCCCGCCATCGGGTTGATGATCAGCCGCCGGCCGTCGCCCGACGTCTTCGCGGTCGCGCCCGGCGCGCTGGCGGCGGAGCCCAGCACGGCGCTGGCAGCGTTGACGGGAGTAGAACCCGCCGAGGTCCCCGAGCTCACGATCTGCCGGGCGGCCGTGTCCGCCGACATGTCATAAAACACGAGAGCCTCGAGCGCGATGCGCACGTCCTGCCACAGATTCGCAGCCGTCGTGCTCTGAATCGACGCACCGCCGCCGCCACCGACCTGCTGTCCGCCGATCCCGCCGATCCCGCCGATCCCCCCGCTGACTCCACCACCTAGCCTGCTAGTGGACACCGTCTGCGTCGCACCCACTCTGCTGAGCGACACGTAGTCGAGCGAAAACGTCCGCGATTGCATTCGCGATCCGGTGACGCGCAAAATGCCCCCCTCGATCTGATACGCATACGAGTGACGTATCAGGAGGCTTGCAAGTGCTTCCTCGAGCGTTACCCCTTCGAGCCGGGTGTTGACCAGGCCATGCACGTCGGGATCGATCTCGAGACCGAGCCCGAAGCTCTGCGCGAGGCCGCGCAGCGCGGTGCGGAGGTCCTGGTCGACCGCGTCAAAGCGCCGGATTCGCCGTGCAGTCGCGTCGCCTTCGGTTACCTGCGAGACAGGCAATGCGGGGAGCACGGTGTCCGCTCCCGCCGCACCCGACACACCGGCGACATCAGCCGCTCTGCGCGAGCCTTCTCCCGCGCGTGGCGCGCTCGCGCACGCGTACGCCAGGAACATCCCGGCCACGTAAGCAAGCCGCGTCGTGGAAACTCGATCAGAGCCGACCGGACTAATGCCAAACATCACTACCTCACCGATTCAAGGAGATCACTCTCCGACTGCCACCAGACTCCTGCAACACCACACGATCCGATTGGATCTCGATGATCCGCGCGCCACCGGGTAACTTTGAGCCCACGACCACAACCGAATCGTTCACAACAGCCATGCTCCGCCCATCTGTCACCAGGATCGCGCTGACCACCCATCGCGGACCCGCTGCCGGTGCCGGAGCCTCTGTCGCCGCGCCTCCGACCATGGACCCCGGCCCACTTGGCTGAGCGTAGTAGTCTTCTCTCACGAATAGCTCCACCGGCTCGTCCGATCGACGCGCGGATGTGAGCGCGACCGGACGCAGATACCGGCCCAACGAGTCTAACGCGGCCGAAGTGAGAGAGCTCTTCGGCGCATTCACCACCGCCGCCGCCACGGAGTTCGTTCGCCAGCCTACGCCGAACGCGACGATCGCGCCCAGCGCAATTCCGAGCCAAATGTAATCTGAACGGTCAAAACTGTCGCCTTTAATTTTGCGCTCCTCCGGCCGATTGATACACCGCAAGCTGAAAAGTCGCCTTGAGGTTCTCCACATCTCCCGCGAGGGACAGCGACGTGATCTCGGTCGCGGGTGGAAGCCGGATGACCACCCGCGCCATTTCCAACACGCTGCCGGTGCCTTCCAGGCTGAGCCCGTATGACGCCGGTTGGAACGTCAGCTCTCCCAGCTTTCGCACTTCCGCGATACCGGAAGTGTCGGGGAGAGCGAAACTCGCTTTCACGCCAGACATGCCCGCGATCTCGGCGATCCGGGAGACCGACTGCGCCAGCGACAACCGCGCGTCTTCCGGCGATCCGAACTCCGCTGCTTCCTCGGTCGTCCGCGACCATTCATCGGTCTCCGCCGACGTTGCCGGCAGGAACTGCTGCGCGAAGCGAGTTGCCGTCTCGCGGATCGCGACCGCTTCCTCGATGTTCACGGCCGCCGCCTTCGAGATTTTGCGCGCGGAACACGAGGTCCATGCCGACAAGACCACGACCAGGCCCGTGACGGATATGGTCTTCGCGATCTGCTGGCGCTTCCTTAGCCACGCGCCGACCTCGGCGAGCTTCAGCTCTTTCATTGCGCCGGCGCCGACGTGAAGCTGATCGCGAAGTTCGCGGTGACCTGGCTCTCGTCGTCCGCATACCCGAGCGAATCGAGCTGGAACGACTGCAGCGGAATCCTTGCCGGCAGCTCGCGTGAGAAGGAATCCACTCCCTCGAGTACGGCGGCACCGGTAGGCCCGGTCGCCGTTCCCGCAAGCTCCACGCGCCACCCGCTGGCCGTCCGGATCAGCGTCGCCGTCGTCAACGCGACATTGGGCGGTTGAGCGAGGCGAATCCCTGCCAGCAACCGCGCGAGATGCTGCCGCCCTGACGCGTGCGCCTGCATCGCCGACGTCCGCTCCATGTTCGCGCGCCGCTGGCCGATGACGTCCATTGCCGAGGCTGTCCGCGCCATTTGCGCGTCAGCAGCGCCCCGCTCGACTTTTAATGCAGCGGCCGACCGCCCGGCCGACACGGCGCTGACAACCGCGAATGCGATCGCGAACATGCATACCCCGGCCGCGGCGAGTGTCCAACCCCTGGTGCGGCGCTTTTCCGCCTTGCGGCGCAGCTGGTCGGCCGAGGGGTACAGCACCATCTCCGTTCCCAACTCGGCATTGAGCACGCTACCGAGCGCGGCGATCGCTTCGGGCGGACCTATCGTGGGAGCGAGCGGGACGACTTCGAGGTTGAGCGAGCCGTTCAATACGGCAGCTACGTGCGCCTCCTCGGCAGGCTCCGAAGCGACGAAGATCTTCTCGATATCGGCGCCGCGGAAGTGTTGCCGCAGATGCATTCGCGCGCGCCCGACCTGGTCGATAACCGTCTGGAGATCTACCGCGGCGAGCGCCTCATTCGAAGCGGGGGGCTCGGAGATGAAGCGAACCTCACCGCCTTGAAACACGCCGATGATCGGGG
Source organism: uncultured Gemmatimonadaceae bacterium (assembly GCA_964350145.1). Classification (GTDB taxonomy): domain Bacteria; phylum Gemmatimonadota; class Gemmatimonadetes; order Gemmatimonadales; family Gemmatimonadaceae; genus JACDCY01. The sequence goes on along the minus strand of CAYGJL010000031.1, from coordinate 27,528 downwards.
CGCCCGGAAGCATGATAGCCATCGCGGCGGGTTCAGGCGACCCGTCCACCTCCCCGTACAGCCGCGCCATCGCCTGCGGAACTACCGTCAGATGCTGGAGACGAATTCCCGCATCTCGGAGTCTGTACGCGAGGCTATCCACGACGTGGCGCGGCGCCGTCGCTGCGAGAATCTCGAGCGGAAGGATTTCGTCCGTTTCCGCGGGCTCGCGGCGCTCGGAGACCCCGTTGGGCGAGGCGGTCGGTTTTCCGGTTCTCCGATCGATGCGTCCGGCGACCGCGAAAGCGACGACCGGATCCCCGACCTCCGGGAACAGCCTTCGCATCTCGCGTTCGATAATCGGCGCGAGCACGACGGCCCCAGCCGGCGGGAGCGTCAGCAGATGGTACGAGATTCCAAATCCGCGGATAGCCGCCGTCAGCTGGGCTTCGTCCGGCGCCGGCACAGATAACCGAATGAGATCCACAACCGCTTCGGTCGCATCTTCGACGTCGGGCATGCTGCGCGCGACGCTCATGTGGTCGAGGATCTCGATCCCCGAGGCGTCCCGCCGGTATTCGATCACGTAGACCCGGTCGGGAGCGATGAAAGCGCCGAAGCGCCGCGACGCGGACGCCTTCATCGCCGTCCGGGTTTGATCGAGGCGTAGATATTGAGAATCGGCAGGATCATGGCGAGCGCGACCAGGAGTATCGCCCCGCCCATGGTCGCGATTAGTACAGGCTGAAGAATCGTCACCATTCTCCGCACCGCTGCCGGGATTTCGCGCTCGTAGTAGATCGAGGCGCGATTAAGTGCCTCATCGAGGTGACCGGTGACCTCCCCAAGCGTAATGCTGCGGAGAACAATCGGCGGGAAGAGCGGGGAGGCCGCGAATGCGTTCGCAAGCGACTCCCCTCCGGTGATTCCTTCGCGCACACCCGCTATCGCGCGTCCGATGGCGCGATTTCCCACCAGCTTCTCGCATAGCTGCAGCGAGTAGACGATCTCCACGCCGGTACGGTAAAAAAGGGCGAGATACGTGACAAGCCGGGCCATGTTGATCTGCGCGATCATCTCGCCAATCACGGGGATACGAAGTATCAGGCCGTCAATCATCACGCGCGTTTCCTCGATCCGCCGCGCGATGTATATCGCCGCTATTGCCCCCGCGATCAACGCCAATACTACGAGCAAGTACTCACGAATCAGCTCCGAACCCCCGATAACCACGAGTGTCGGTAACGGCAGTTTCCCGCCCTGTGAGGTGAGCACGGGAATGAGCCGCGGGAACACGAAGCCGACCAACACTACCAACAGTCCCGAAATGGCGACTACGATGATGATCGGATAGAGCACCGCCTGCTGGATCTGGGAGCCTATCTCCTGCTGCCAGTCGAGGTGCTTCACCAGCTGCCCGAGAACATAGTCGAGTTGGCCACTGGCCTCTCCCGCTTCGACCGTGCTGATAAAAAACGACGGGAAAGCCTTGGGGTGTTCGGCCATTGCCTCCGACAGGCTTTTCCCCTCCAGCGACATCGTGTCGCGTATCTCGGCGACGATCTTCCGCAGTTTTTTCGACTCGAGGCGCGGCTCAACGTCGCTGAGCGTAGTCATGATGGGCATGCCGACCTGCGCCGAGCCCGCCATGTATTCGAGTAGCGCGAGAAGATGTCTCTTCTCGATCTTGCCGTCCGTCCTCTTCGCGGTGGCGGGCTTTGCCGCCGGGCGGCTGCGAACGAGATAGCTGCCGTTCTCGCGAAGACGCTCGGCTAGATCATCTTCGCTCGTCGCGGTCATCGTTGCCTGCTCGACCTGGCCGGCTGCGGTCAGAGCTTCGTACCAGAAATTCGGCACTCGTTGCTATTCCTCTACGCCGCAATTACGCGGAGCAGCTCGTCCAGGCTGGTGAGCCCGGCCTGCACCTTTGCCAGGCCGTCGTCGAACATCGTAGGCCGGCCGGACGCGCGATGAATCTCCTCGGCCGGTCTCCGCTCGTATATGACGCTCGACAGCCGCTCGTCAACGGGAAGAAACTCGAAGATTCCGAGCCGCCCGCGGTATCCCGTTTGCCGACAGTTGACGCAGCCCTTCGGACCCAACAGCGGCCCGTCGCCGAGGAGGTACCGCTGTCGCACGGCCTCCGGCACATTGTCCTCCATCTTGCATTTCTTACACAACAGCCGCACCAGCCGCTGAGAGATCACAAGGTGCATGGAGGATGCGAGGACAAACGGCTCCGCGCCCATGTCGATGAGCCGCGGAATCGCGCCGGCGGCGGTCGTGGTGTGCAGCGTGGTGAGCACCAGGTGCCCCGTGAGCGCGGCGCTGAGCGCTATCTGCAGCGTGTCCTTGTCGCGGATTTCGCCGACGAGAATGATGTCGGGATCGTGCCGCAGGATGGACCGCAGTCCCGAGGCGAACGTGAGTCCGGCGCGAATGTTGATCTGCGATTGTCGGATCGTTGCCAGCTCGTACTCGACCGGGTCCTCGAGAGTGATGATGCACCGCTCCTTCGTGTTCAGCTCGGAAAGCGCGGAGTACAGCGTCGTCGTCTTCCCCGAGCCCGTGGGCCCCGTGACCGGAATCAGCCCGTGCGGACGCTGCATGGTGTGGCGCAGCAGCTTGAGATCGTCCTGCGCGATTCCGAGCGAGCCAAGGTCGAGAGCCGTGCGGCCTCGGTCCAGAATGCGGAGCACGACGTCCTCGCCGTAAATCGTAGGGTACGTCGACACGCGAATGTCAATCTGCGAGGAATCGAGCGTCGTGCGAATCCTTCCGTCCTGCGGCAGCCGCGTCTCCGCGATGTCGATGCCCGCGAGGATCTTGATGCGACTCATCAGCGGCGCCTGCACGCTCTTGGGATACGCGCCGGCATCCTGCAGTAGGCCGTCGACGCGGTAACGGACACGGGTCTCGTTTTCCAGCGGCTCGATGTGCACGTCCGTCGCGCCCAGCTGCACCCCCCGTTTTATTATCGCGTCGGAGAGAGCGGCCGCGTTTACGGTTTCGCCGCTCAGCTCCGCATCGGTGCTGGGCGCGGCGATCGCGCGCGCCGGCGCGACCGCGGCCGGGGCAGCGCGCCCCTCCATCGATTGCACTGGCGACGGCGCCGGCCGGGGCGGAAGGGGCGTGGATTTTTCATTGTAAGCGCGCGCTATCATCGCGGTGATGCTGTCGCGCGACGCCGCCACTACCCGGATCGGCCTGCGGGCGGCGCGCTCGACCGCCGTCACCGCCTCGATCTGGAACGGATCGGCCATCGCGACGAGCAGTCGCCCGTTGTCCGTGCGCAGCGGAAGGGCGGCGTACTTGGCGGCGATGTGCGCTGGCAGGGAGGCGACGGCCCCCGGATCCAGCGTCACCTCCTGCATCGTGACGTACGGAATCCCCGCGTCCGCGCACAGCGTGCGAACGAGCGAGTCGTCGTCGAGATACCCGAGCTGGACCAGCGTCTTGCCAAGCTGCTCACCGGTGGCAGCGTGGACCTGCAGGCCCTTCTCGAGTTGTTGTTTGTTGATGAGGCCGGCCTGGATCAGCCGCTCACCTATCCGCGCTCGTGGCGCCATGGCGGCTCGGGAGTCGATTCTCTGTCAAAGAAACGGCGTTGAGCCCGGATGCGCAACAAGAATTTTGCTCTATAGAGAGAGCGGGCGTTGGTTTGTGAGACAATGCTCGCGCCGCGAAACGCGTCGGGCAATCGCGGGATGTGTCGCCCCGCCGCTGCGGTAGCGATAGGAGTTTCGCCGGCTAAAATACTGTTCTGCAGGGCTCAACTTTTCCTGAAGAGGCGGCACCCATTCAGCACAGGCGACGCACCGGCTTTACGCTGATCGAGCTTCTGATCGTGGTGGTAATCATCGGCATTCTCGCTGCCATCGCGATTCCGAGAAAAATGCGGGATGTTCATCAGCAACAGTGATCCGCCTGCTGTGCCGGGCGGAACCAACCCCGCTACATCGTCGGGCGAGCCCAGGTGTAATTGAATCCGGCGGGCCTGGCGTCATTGCGGCCACCGCCAACGGGGAAGTGCTGGTCGCCTTCGGCCACGTATTCCTTGGCCAGGCTCACGCCCCAGCCTGGGTCACACCGCGGTGCACGCGCAAGCCCGCCACGCGCCTACCGTCCATCGCCACGATCTCCAGCTCTCCTCCGGGGAAGGTCACGCGATCCCCGACGCGCGGAAGCCGGCCGAGCTTCGCGAATGCGTACCCGCCCAGCGTGGAGTACTCGCCCTCGGGGACGTCGAGCCTGTGGTCGGAGCGCACGTCAATGAGCGACATCGAGCCCGCCAGCTCGAGGACGCCACCCTCCTCGAACGAGTCGCGCGCCGCCAGGTCGTACTCGTCGGAAATGTCGCCGATGACTTCCTCGATCAGGTCCTCCATCGTGACGATTCCGGCCGTGCCGCCGTACTCGTCCAGCACCACGGCCATGTGCGCCCGCGTTCGGCGGAGGTCCTCCAACACGCGCTCCGCCGGGCGGCTGTCGGGGATGTACAACGCCTCCCGCAGCGAGGCTTCCAGCGAGAACTCCGTTCCGGGCGGGTGTAGCCAGAGGTCTTTCGCCAGAAAGACTCCTACCACATCGTCCAGCGATTCGCGGTACACGGGGTAGCGCGAGTACCTCTCGGTACGCACGGTCTCCCACACCTCTTCGGTGGTCGCCGTGATGTCGAGCGCTACGATCTCTGTCCGCGGCCGCATCACGTCCACCGCGGCCTTGTTGTGAAAATCGAACACGCCCGCGAGCATCGCACGGTCGGACTCGTCCAGCGCGCCGTGCGCGTGCGACTGAATGACGAGCAGCCGTAGCTCTTCCGGCGAATGAATGGAGCGCAGCTCCGACACGGGCGTGACGCCGAACAACTTCAGGATCAGATTGCCGGCCCCGTTGAACACGTAGATCAGCGGCATCATCAGTCGCGAGAACAGCACCAGCGGAGCGGTGACGACCTTCGCGACCTTCTCCGGCATCGTCAGCGCGATGGACTTCGGTGCCAGCTCGCCGAGCACGACGTGCAGGAAGGTGATGATGAAAAAAGCCGTGATGAACATCGCGGTGCCGTGCAGCGCGGCCGGCGAAGCCGCGTATCCGAAGAGACCCAGGACCCAGGCGAACAGCAGCGCCATCGCCGGTTCGCCGATCCAGCCGAGGCCGAGCGACGCCATCGTGATCCCGAGCTGGGTCCCGGAGATGTACCGGTCCAGGTGGGTCAGCGCCTTCTGCACTACCTTGGCCGCGGAATCGCCCGCGGTGGCCATCTGGTCGATCCGGCTCCGCCTCGCCGCAACCAGGGCAAACTCGGCAGCCACGAAAAACGCGTTGGCGAACACCAGCAGAACGACGGCTATCAGCCGCAGCGCTACCTCGCCGCCGCTGACTTGTAGTGACTCCACCAGAACTCCCTCGTCGGAAAGAGCGGGGATGTTGATCAAAAAACCGTGCAAGACGCACCCGCCACGCCCAAATCTAAGGCGCGGGGGGTGTTTGACGTGGCCGATCCGGTCTTGCATTTTGCAAGATTCCCAACTTAAAAGTGATATGTGCGAACGCTAGCCCGTGACCCCGAAGCACCCCTGGACACCCTGCGCATCCTCCGGCGGGTCCACGTGGCGCGTCTGTCCCTGGCCGCGGCGATCTACCTCGCGGCTCTCTTCGTCTGGCTCACGACCGAGGGTTCGTCCACGCTCGTCGCCTCCCTGGCGCTCGTTGTGGCGATGGTCTTCACCGCTGCGTCGCTCATCTACACCGAGCTTTACAAGCGGCCGGCCGGCAGAACTTTTCTCTATCTCCAGGCGCTGTTCGATCTCGCGCTGGTGACCGCGGTCGTGCACGTGACCGGCGGAGTCGGCTCCGGCTTCTCGGCGCTGTACATCCTCGTCACCGCCGAAGCCGCGCTGCTCCTCACCGCGCGCGGTGTCGCGCTGATCGCGACACTCGGTATCGTAGTGTACGTGGCCGCCGCTGTCATGACCCCCGGCGGTGAGCGCGATCTCAGGTTCTGGCTGCGCGTCGGAGTTTTCGCCGCGGTGGCGGCCGGATGCGGTTACGTCAGCGCGAAGCTGCGCGAACAGGGCAGCGAGCAGGAAGCGCTCGCAGCCGAACTTGCGCAGTTTCGGCTCCAGAAGGCCGACCTCGAGGAGCTCCGCTCGCGCGCGCGGAAGCTGGAAGCCGTCGCCGAGCTGAGCGCGTCGCTGGCGCACGAGATAAGGAACCCGCTGGCGGCCATCCGCAGCGCGGTTGAGCAGTTGAGTGATTCGCCGAGGGCGAGCGATGACGAGCGCTCTCTCAGCGCGCTGGTGCAGCGCGAGTCTGACCGTCTCTCCCGCCTGCTCTCGGATTTCATCGATTTCGCGCGATTGGACGCCGCCCGATGGTTGCCGGTGGACGCGATCGAGGTAACCGGCGGCGCGATCGATCTGGCGGAGAGTCATCCCGACAAGCCGGCCGACGTGCGAATCACCAGGAGCCTTCCGCGCACGCCGGTGATGATCGAAGGGGATTCGGACCTGCTGCATCGCGCCCTGTTCAACTTGCTGCTGAACGCGATTCAGGCGTCTCCTCCGGGCGGCACCATCTTCGTCGAAGCCGCGGAGCTGTCTCCGCGCCAGACGCCGATAGACGGCGCGCCTTTTCTGGGTGGGGCACTGGCGATCCGCATCAGCGACGAAGGCGGAGGAATCCCCGAGGACATCCGCAAGCGGGTGTTCGATCCGTTCGTCAGCACCAAGCGCGGCGGGACCGGACTTGGTCTGGCCGTCGTCCAACGGGCCGTGACCGCGCACAAGGGCCTGGTGCTGGTGGACAGCACTGCCCGCGGCTCGCGCTTCACCGTCCTGCTTCCGCGACCAACCAGGAGCCCCAACGGAGTCAGCAATGTCTGAGCGCCCGACCTCGGTCCTCGTAATCGACGACGAGCCCGCGATCGTCGAGACGATGGAGATACTTCTCCGCAAGGAAGGGTACGCGGCTCACACCGCCACCGACGGCAACGAGGGCATCAGCCGCATGGCGGCGCTGCGCCCCGACATCGTCATCAGCGACGTGCGCATGCCGACGATGAGCGGACTCGACGTGCTCGCGGCCGCGCGCAGCCTGGACCCGGAGATGCCGGTGATCCTGATGACCGCGCAGGCGACGGTGCCGGCGGCGGTGCAGGCCGTGAACGACGGCGCCTTTTATTTCCTGGAGAAGCCGTTCCCGAACGAGCAGCTACTGGCGATCGTGCGGCGCGCGTCGGAGCACCGCCGCCTGCGCGCGGAGAACCGGACGCTCAAGGCGGAGATCCGCCGGCGCGAGCACACCGGCCGCCCCGCGGGCACCAGTTCGCCGTGGCTCGAAGTGCTGAAAGTGGCGGAGACTGTGGCACCGACGGAATCCACGGTGCTGCTGCAGGGCGAATCGGGCACCGGCAAGGAAGTCGTTGCGCGCTATCTGCACGAGCTGTCCGCCAGGGCGCACGGGCCGTTCCTCTCGATCAATTGCGGGGCCTTGCCGGAGAGTTTGCTCGAGAGCGAGCTGTTCGGTCACGTGCGCGGGTCGTTCACCGGCGCGGTCCGCGACAAGCAGGGCCTCTTCACGGCCGCCGGCGCGGGAACGTTCTTCCTCGACGAGATCGGCGAGACGACGCCCGCCACGCAGGTGAAGCTGCTGCGTGTGCTACAACACCGGGAGGTGATCCCGGTTGGCGCGACCGAAGCCGTCCCTCTCAACACGCGGCTGATCGCGGCGACGAACCGCGACCTGGAAGAAGAGATCAAGCGGGGGACGTTTCGGACCGACCTGTTCTATCGCCTCAACGTCATCGCCATTCACCTGCCACCATTGCGACAGCGGCGGGAGGACATCCCCGTTCTCGCGGAGCTGTTCCTGCGGCGGACGGCGGAAGCCAACGGCGAGCAGCAGAAGACGCTGGATCCGGACGCCGTGGACGTGCTGCAATCGTACGCCTGGCCCGGCAACGTGCGCGAGCTGGAGAACGCGCTCGAGCGCGCCGCGCTGCTGACGAAGGGCGCTGTGATAGAAGTGAAAGCGCTGCCGGATCGGATCGTGGAGCGGCGCTCCGAGCCGCTCGCCGCCGAGCGCCAGGCGGCGAACCCGACGCTGGAGGTGATCGAGCGCGCGTACATCACCTGGATACTGCAGCAGGAAGGCGGGAACAAGACACGCGCATCCGAGGCGCTTGGCATTGATCCCTCTACCCTGTACCGGAAGCTGGCGAGGTACGGAGAAAGCGCCGACGATCCAGGGCAGCATTAGGCTGTCGCCGGGCTGATTCAGGCACACAGAGCGTTCGGGTCCTACGTGGGCGAAGATGGTTGTGCTCCACTTTGCTGCCGGCGTGACGGTTGGGGATGTTCACTTGTCGGACAACCATCGAGGGGTGCATAGTATGGGCATGCCAGCCACTGCCAGGCGGTGGACCGCGGACGATGTCCGCGCGTTGCCGGCCGACAGCAATCGCTACGAAGTCATCGACGGCGAGCTGTACGTGACGCCCGCGCCGTCGTTCCGGCACCAGGAAGCGCTTGGCTCGCTGCATTTCGCGATGTCGCTGTATCTGCGCGAGCATCCGGTCGGAATGGTGTTGTTCGCGCCGACCGACGTGGAGTTCGAGCGCGAAAGCATGGTGCAGCCCGACTTGTTCGTTCTTCCGTTGGTGGATGGTCGCAAGCCCCGGAGCGTCAAGGAGGCAGAAGGGCTCCTGCTGGCTGTCGAAGTGCTCTCGCCGAGCACCGCGAGATTGGATCGGCAACTCAAGCGGCGGTTGTATCAGCGCTTCGGCGTCGAGGAGTACTGGATCGTGGATTTGGACGCGCGAGTTGTGGAACGGTGGCTGCAACGCGAACAGCGGCCCGAGATTGTTACGGACGAGCTTCGCTGGAGTCCAGCAGCGGCGGTTCAGCCTTTCGTCCTGCCGCTGCCTGGGGTTTTCGAGATCTCGTAGCCGATCCACTGAACACTTTTCGACCGCTCAGTTCCTGGCGTCCAGCACCGCGATCCCCTGTTTGCCGGCGTATTGGATGATCCTGGCATCGCTGGTAACAAGTGTCCATCCATAGCTGTACGCCTTGGCCAACAGGAACCTGTCGGCTGGATCGGATGGCGGTTCCTCCGGCAGCGTGGTGCTGAGCAAGGCTACGGTGGAATCGAGTGGCACTTGCTGCACGCCGGGCGTGGCGAGTCCGCGCTCGACCCACGCCGCGACATGCATCGTCAAGCCGAGGCGTTTCTTTCGCGACAGGACTCCCACTTCCCATACCGAAATTGCGCTCACTCTAAGGCTACGTTTGGCCGCGGACTCTTCGAGTGCCGCTCGCGCTACGGCAGAGACGCGCTCCATGGTATTCGAAACCATCCATATCCAGATGTGGGTATCCAGGAGGAGCGTCTCGCCGGGATTTGAGCGGGGAGAGCGAATCATTCGTCCGCTTCCCATTTTTCTCCGGTAGGCGCAATGGGGTCATTGAAATAAAGGACCGTGCCCGCCAGCGAGCCGAAGACCGGTTCGGACTTTTCGTCGAGCGGGATGACCTTGCACACGGGGACTCCTCGTTTGGTGATAGTTATCACGGCACCTCGCTCGCGGACTCGGTCCATGAGCTCGAGGCATTTTGTTTTGAACTCGCCGGCGGGCATCGTGATCTGAAGCTCGTCGGGAGCCGGCGGGTGGACGACATCGTTCGCCTTCGGAAATGCGCGTTTCATGGTATAAGACTATGGTCATAGCACCATAGTCGCAAGAGCGAATATTGCGCTTGTACTATCGTGCGAAGTGCGAGAGTCATGGTGGATTGCGATAGTCCCCGCCAGCACTCCGCTTTGGCTTCACTAGCTAAGTCATTGGCGTAGAAAGACTTCATCTGTATCGAATGTGTGGCCCTGGCGTTGCTTTACCAGTGGCTGACTGGTACGCCTGAACTCAGTGGCTGCCGAACCCTCCCATTGGAGCGCTCTCATGCAGAACAGGAAACGGACAGGCTTCACGCTCATCGAGCTTCTGATCGTCGTCGTGATCATCGGCATTCTGGCGGCGATCGCGATCCCGAAGTTCGCCAACACGAAGGGCAAGGCGTACAAGGCGGCCATGAAGGGCGACCTGCGTAACCTTGCGACCGCGCAGGAAGGTTACGCGGCCGACAACGGGGGCGCGTACAGCACCTCGCTGACGGCTCTGAACTTCACGCCATCGACGGGTGTGACGGTTGTGGTCGGATACGCCGGTGCCGAGGGTTGGGTCGCCGAGGCGACGCACACCGCTCTTCCGGCTGCCGAGAAGTGCGAGATGTACAACCAGAACGGCGCTACGGCACCCACCGGCGTCGACGTGGCTACCGCGTCGGGCGAACCGAAGTGCGCCTCCTAGTCCTGATCTGACAATGGGAACGGCCCGTCCCGGCGTACTGCCGGGCGGGTCCTACCCATCGCGGGGCCGTT
>CAYGJL010000031.1:14474-17099 GCA_964350145.1 uncultured Gemmatimonadaceae bacterium | reverse complement strand
GCAAGCACGACGTGCTGGTTTCACCCTTATCGAGCTACTGATCGTCGTCGTCATCATCGGAGTTCTCGCCGCCACGGCGATCCCGAAGTTCGCGAACACGAAGGAGAAGGCGTACTTCGCGACCATGAAGGGCGAAGTGCAATAACTAGGGTGATTGTCGGGTAAGGCGCTCGGTTGCTTTTACGCGCAATCGAGCGATGTCGCGAATGACGGGAAACAGCGCGACGATCAGCCATGCGCCTCGAACCCCGATCCGGCTTCACCCTCATCGAGCTCGTCATCGCCGCGTTCATCTTCGCGGTGGGCGCGCTCGCGCTCGAGGCGACCGCGGTCGCCTCGCTCCGGCGCATGCGGCGATCTGTCGATCTCGCTTTCGCGGCTTCGGTCGCGCGCTCGCGGCTCGAGTCCCTCGCCGCAGCTCGCTGCGACGGGCTCACGAGTGGCACCGACGAAGTTCGCGGCGTGGTGTCAACCTGGACGATCGAGCCGACGTCGCTGGCCTCCGTCAGGGCTGTGTCGCAGACCGTCGCGTACACGCTCGACGGCCGGACACGAACGGACACGTATCGCACGATGGTCTTCTGCTCGGAATGATCGCGCGCCGTGGATTCGCGCTGGCGGAGCTGCTCGTCTCCATCCTGCTGATCGCCATCGTCGGCGGCGCGATCGCCGGCGCCCTCCGCCGCCAGCAGCAGGTCTTCCGCTCGATCGCGGTGATGGTGTCCACCCGAGGAGACGCGCGCGACGCCGCCGAAGTGCTCGCGGCCGACCTGTCGTCGGCGTCGCCGATCGATACGCTCACTCTGGCGGTCGACTCCGCGGTTGAGTTCTTCAGCCTGATCGGCGCGTCCGTCAGCTGCGACTCGGCCCCGGGATACGTCATCCGGCTGCCGCCGGAGAAGCTGCAGAGCGGCAACCGGCTGACCACGCTGCTCGCCGCGCCCGACAGCGGTGACGTGCTGCTCGTGTTCAACGACGACAGCGCCGCGACAGCGGGCGAGCCCCGCTGGGACAGGCACGCGATTGCCGCCGTCTCGTCGGCGTCCGCGGCGTCGGCATGTCCCGCTGCCAGCGGCTTCACGACCGCGGCGGATCAGTCGGCGCGGGCATACGTCCTCACGCTGAGCGGTGCCGCAAGCGACGGCGTCGCGGGCGGCGCCCCGGTGCGAATCCTGAGACGCACGCGCTACAGCCTGTACCGGGCCTCGGACTCGCGCTGGTACTTCGGCCAGCGTCGCTGCGGGTCGCTCAGCCCGCCCGCTTGCGGCCCCATCCAACCGGTGAGCGGTCCGTACATGGCGCATGCGGCCGCGGGGCCAAGCGGGATCGCTCTGCGCTACTTCGATGCGGCGTCGGAACCAGTGTGGTCGCTGGGCGAAACGTCACGCGTGGCGCGGGTTGAGGTCACGGTCCGCGTCCGCGCGCCAACGCCGATTCAGCTGCGCGGCCCGGCACCTGCTCAGTATCTGGATTCCGCGGCGCTCTCGATCGCCCTGCGCAACCGTGACTGATCCATCGGCGCGGAGAGGCGTTGCGCTCGTGCTCGCGGTACTGGCCGTGGTGATCGTGGGCGCCTTGATCATCGCCACGCACGCCGCGGTCAGCCTCGAGCACAGGGTTGGATCTGCGGCGATCAACCGCCAGCGTGCCTTCGCCGCCAGTGAGTACGGACTCTGGTCGTCCGTCGCCAACTGGGATGCCGCGAACTCGGCGCTCGAGCCCGGTGCCGCTACGAGGAAGGTGGTCCAGGCGGGCGCTGATAGCGCCATCATCACGACAGTGCGACTGAACGCCGAGTTGTATTGGCTGGTCGCCGACGCCGTAGCCGGCGATCCCGAACGCGGAGCTCGGCGCAGAACAGCTATAAATCTCCACGTGACAACCGACTCGGCAGGGACGCACGTCACGCCCGTCCGGCGATCCTGGAGCGAAGTGCACTGATTGCCGGTTCTTGCGGCGGCCTGGGTGCCAGGCTTGTAATTTGTACCGAGGAGTGGTACATTAACACATGATGGAGTCGCGGAATGATCGTGAGTTTTCGGGATGACTGGTTGCGCGATTTCTTCGTCGGGGACATTCGATCGAAGAAGATCCCGTCCGATCTCGCAAGCCGCTTATTCCGTAAAATCCAGATGATCGACGACGCAACTTCGGATCAGGACTTACGGGCGCCGCCCAGCAGCCATTTCGAAAAGCTGCACGGCAATCTGGCAGGCTTTCATTCTATCCGCGTCAACAGGCAATGGCGGCTCGTCTTCCAATGGGATGGCGGCCGAGGTGAGGCGACAGGCCTCTATCTGGACGACCATAGTTATCGGTGAGTTGAGCCATGGCGATGACGAAGCGCAAGCCGGCGAGCGTCGGCGAAATTCTGATCGAAGAGTTCATGGAACCGATGGGCCTGACGCAAGGCGCGCTGGCCGAAGCGATGGGTGTGCAGCGCAAGCACGTCAACGAACTGTGCAACGAGCGTCGCAACGTGACCGCTGCGACTGCCCTCATCCTCGCCCGTGTGTTTGGCAACAGTCCTGATTTCTGGCTGAACGTGCAGCGCCGCAGCGATCTATGGGAAGCGATGCACTCGCCCCGCGAACGCAAGCGGATCAAACGTGCCCGGCCGCTGAC
>CAYGJL010000031.1:0-14374 GCA_964350145.1 uncultured Gemmatimonadaceae bacterium | reverse complement strand
AAGCGATGCACTCGCCCCGCGAACGCAAGCGGATCAAACGTGCCCGGCCGCTGACGGCCGCCGCATGAGCCCCGCCGTTGTCACATCAGCGGCGTAAAATCGGCGGCCCGGCGGCGTTCACAGTCCTGTCCTGCAGCGGTGGCCAGGTAGTTCTTCTCCAAGTAGCTACATGAAGCTACATTCCCTGGATGGTATCCGTGGGGATTCGCGACCTGAAAAACAATCTCAGCCGCTATCTGCGAATGGTGCAGGCGGGCGAGCGGGTGTTGGTCACCGACCGGGGCCGGCCCGTGGCGGAGCTCCGGCCGCCGGAGCCCGAAGGCGATACTGATCATCCTCATATGGCGACTTACAACCGCCTGGTTCGCGAGGGCGTCCTCCGGCCGGGGCGCGGCGGGGACCCGTTCGCGAAGTGGCCACCGAAAGGGATGATCCGGCTGCCGCCTGGCACCGCTCAACGTCTGATCGACGAAGATCGAGATGAGCGATGAGTTCGGTCAACGATGGTATTCTGAAGACGACGTATGTAGAGACGAGCTCGTTGCTCGCGGCGATTCTCGATGAGGATGCCGACGCCCATCGGGAACTTGTAATCCCGGCGCGCCGCGTTACGTCGGCGCTTACGCTCGTAGAGGCCCGGCGCGCGGTTACGCGAGAACGAATCCAGAAGCGAATCGACGCGGATCAGGAGACCGCGCTACTTGTCGCCCTCGAAACCTTCACGGCGCAGTGTACCGTCTCCGCGATCACGACGGACATTCTCCAGCGCGCAGGACGGAGATTTCCCGTAGAGCCTGTTCGCACGCTGGACGCGATTCACCTTGCCACCATCGAGTCCGTCGGCATCCCTCCACACCTTGTTCGAGTCGTCACCCGCGACCGCCGCGTGCGCGAGAATGCCCGCGCGATGGGGTACGACTGCCCCGCTTGACGGTCCAACGGGCATTTTGCGAGAGAAGTGTTACCTCCGACCGCCCGAATCGTTTCAGAGGTTGTAAGGAACGCGTGAGCCTGGGCCGAAAATCAACCGGCCCTCTCCGCGCAACCAGAAGCAACAACATCGTTTAAGGCGCGCCACTTAAAGTTTTTGTTGACAAAGGTGGCAGGGCGCCAAACTTTAGCGTACCTCCACCAGGATAGCATGGCGTTTCTCGGCCGTCGTAAGCCGACCGTTGGCCTCGACATAGGGTCCGGACTGATCAAGGCAGTCGTCATAGACCACTCCAAGGGTGAGCCGGAGCTGGTCAAGGTCGGCATTGCCCCCCTTTCCACGGACGCCATCGTGGAGGGCGAGGTCATGGACCCCGGCATCGTCGCGGACGCGATCCGCGAATGCCTGACGATGGCCGAGGTCAAGACGAAGGAAGTCGTGACCGCTGTGGGCGGGCGCGACGTGATCGTCAAGAAGATCCAGGCCGAGCGGGTGGGCGAGCGCGAGGCGCGAGAGGTGATGCGCTGGGAGGCGCAGCAGCATGTCCCGTTCGACGACATGGACGCGGTCGAGCTCGACTTCCAGATCCTCGACCCGTACGACGAGGGCAACAGTCAGATGAGCGTGCTGCTCGTCGCGGCCAAGCGGGACCTGGTCGAGGCGAAGCTGCGACTGCTGAGCGAGGCCGGCCTGACTCCATCCATCGTGGACGTGGATGCGTTCGCTTTGCACAACGCGTTCGAGCTGAATTATCCCAATGCCATGAACGGCATAGTAGCGCTGATCAACATCGGCCACGAAGTGACGAACATCAACATTCTCGATTCCGGCATACCCGTCCTGACCCGCGATCTTGCCATCGGGACACGGCGGCTGCGCGAGGACCTGCAGCGCGAGCGCGGGCTCACCGCCGAAGACGCGAACGCGCTCATCACGGGCTATGACCGCTCGCCGCACGTGGACGCGGTGCTCGACGCGCGCGTCGAAGAGCTCGCGGTCGGTGTCGAGCGCGCTGTCGCCTTTCTGCTGTCCACCGCGAAAGCCGGCACGGCGCTCCGCTCGGTGTACACCTGCGGTGGCGGCGCCCGCACGCCGGGGCTCAACGAAGTGCTCGGGCAGCGCATGCGTGTTCCGGTCGAGCTGGCCAACCCGCTCGCCAGCCTGCAGATGCGCTCGGGCGCGCTCGATTCGCTCGTGATCGACGAAGTCGCGCCGCTGCTGATGCTTCCGGTCGGCCTGGCCCTCCGGAACCGGTGAGGGCGACCCGATGATTTACATCAATCTTCTCCCCGGCGCCAAGCGCCGGACGGGCGGTAGCGGCGGTTTCAATCCGAAGGAGCTACTCGGCTCTCTCGGAGACCGCGTCAAGGACAAGTACCTCGTAGGCGCTATCGTGTCAGTGCTGATCGCGCTCGCCCTCGGCGCGCTCCTGTTCACGCGCCAGGCGCAGGCGAGCGGCGAGCTCGCGGAGCGCGAGCGCAAGGCCCTGCAGGATTCGTCCAGCTTCGCCACCGTTCTGCGCGCGCGCGTCGCGGCGGAGACCGAGCGGGACCTGGTGCTGCGCCAGCTCGCCGTGATCCAATCCATCGATGACACGCGCTTCATGTGGTCGCACATCCTGGAAGAGATCAGCCGCGTGATACCGCAGTACACGTGGCTCGTGTCAATCGCGCAGACGAGCGCGCCGCCGAGCGCGGCCGCGCCGGATTCCCAGATCGTGGCTTTGCAGCGTGAGGCAACCACTCCGGTCGGCAAGGCGGCGCTGGAGAAGGCGCGTCGCGAGAAAGCCGTCGCGATCGGGGCCCGGCCCACGCAGTTCCGGCTCGTCGGCCACACCGTGGACATCCAGGCGCTGACGCGGTTCATGCGCGATCTGGAGTCGTCTCCATTCATCCAGAACGTCAATCTGGCGCGGTCCGACCTCGTGACCAGCGACGGAAAGGAAGTGACCGAATTCCAGCTCGACGCTCTCTCCGAGCGTCCTCCGCCGACGGAGATCCGCACGGCGCCACTCTCGGTGAGCGTTCCCTAGCCATGGCCATCGGCGACAACCTCACCACGCGCGAGCAGGCGCTCATCGGCATTTCGATCGTGGCGTTCGCCCTGCTCGGGGCGCTCTGGTACTTCATGCTTTCGCCCAAGTCGGAGGCACTTGCCATTCTCTCGGCCCGGGTGGACACCCTCGAGGCCGCGAACCGGCAGGCGCAGACCGATCTCGCGCGCGGTAGCGTGGACTCGCTGCGCGCCGCCGTCGCGCGCGACCGGGCGGCGCTCAAGGTCATGACCCGACTCGTGCCGACCAGGAACGAGGTGCCGGGCCTGCTCGAGGACGTGTCCACCGCCGCGCGCCGGGTGGGCCTCGACCTCGCTTCGGTCGAGCCGATGCCCGTCATCCCGGGCGACGACTTCGACACGCATCGCTACAAGATCTCCGTGATAGGGGGCTACCACGAGCTCGGTCGGTTCCTGAGCAACGTCGGTTCGCTCGAGCGAATTGTCGCGCCGGTGGCGATGGAGATGAAGGAGTTCGTGTCTTCGGGAAGCGGCGCTACACGCCGTCCCACGGCCGGAAGGTCCATGCTCGACTCGAATTTTCAGATTCAGACTTACGTAGCCAAGGTGCGCCCGGACGATCTATTGGCGACGCGCGCCGGCAATGAAGAGGTTGCTGCCCAATGAGATTGACCTGGCTTTGCGTGCTGCTGTTGTCGTCCACGGCCGCGGCGCAGACGGCGCAGCCGGCGCCCGCGGCGCCTGCGTCCGAGCCCTCCGAGCATACGATCCATCGTGAAGTGTTCGAGTACAACGGCGGTGGCCGGCGTGACCCGTTCGTGTCGCTGCTGGCGACGTCCGATCTCCGTCCGCTGCTGATCGACCTTCGCCTCGCGGCCATCGCGTACGATCCCAACGGGAGGAATTCTGTTGCGGTTCTGCGCGATCTCACGTCCAAGGAGCAGTATCGCGTGAAAGTTGGACAAACTCTGGGACGCATGCGCGTCGCGGCCATCCAGCCGAGATCCGTGACGTTCACCATACAGGAATTCGGGCTGAGCCGTCAGGAGATTCTTACAATGGACGACACCACACGAGTGAGGACGCCATGAACGCGGTCCGCCGCATTTTCGCGCCCGCTTTGATCGTCGCCCTGGCGGGTTGGACCGCCGCGGGCCATACCGCGGATCCGGTCGGGGTCACGTCGCTGAGCGTCGTTCCCGCCACGGGGCGCGCGGACGTCGTGATCGGGGTCACGTCCGAGATATCGGTGAGCGACTTCGTTCTGTCCTCGCCGCACCGGATCGTGATAAACCTCAACGGCGCCGTGCTCGACATGAACGGCAGCTACGATCGCGTCGCCCGCGGTGGAATCACGAACATTCGCTACTCGCAGTTCAAGTCCGACGTCGTTCGCGTCGTCATCGAGCTCGACGGGCAGCATCCGTACGACGTGCGGCGGACCGCCAGCGAAGTGCGCGTGTCAGTAAATGGCGGCACTTCGGCGTTCGAGGCGTGGCACTCGTCCGGTGCGGCGGCGGCCCGCGAGATCGCGCGGGAAGCCGAGCCGGAGCCGGAGCTGCGCATGACGCCCGTGGCGCAGCAGTCCACGCAGCCGCGAATCACCGTGACGTATCAGGACGCGGACATCCGCGACGTGATCGCCGCGTTCGCCACCTTCGCCGGCCGCACCATCGTCGTCGGCAAGGGCGTGGAAGGCACGGTCACGGCCGAGATACGCAACCAGCCGTGGGACGTAGCGCTGCGCGCAATCCTCGAGGGCCAGGGGCTCGCGGCGGCGGAAGATGCGGTCACCGGAATCATCACCGTGGACAGCTACGGCAACATCCAGAACAAGCAGTCGGTCGAGCCGCTGGTTACCCGGATGGTTCCGATCAACTACGCCAACGCCGCCGGGCTCGCGGGAACGCTGCGGCAGATGCTCGGACGAGACTGCCAGCCGGGGAGCGCAGTACCGCAGGGCGCTGGACAGAACATGCAGACGAGCTGCGTCGCGCGCGGCGCGGTCGTCGCCGACACGTTCACCAACTCGCTCCTGATCACGGAGTCCGCGTCGCGCATGGGCGGAATCCTGGACTACGTCAGGAATCTCGACATCCGGACTCCGCAGGTTGCGATCAAGGCGAAGATCATCTTCGTCAACCGCTCGGACATCGAGGACATCGGCCTGTCGTATGACATCGGCACGCGCGACCAGTTCTTCTCGCAGCTCGTGCAGCGCACCGATCCGGCCACGCTGGTCCCGGTGGACACCGACGGCGACGGGGTGCCGGACGCGCTCGGCGGCGGCAGCCCGGTGACGGGCGACCGCATCCTGCTCGGCGGCAACGTGCTCTCGGCGATCGCCAACGCCAACTCCCGCGTGTCCAATCCAGCGCTTTCGCTGGTGTTTTCGACGGCGCTCGGAAAATTCTCGCTGACTGCGTTCCTCGACGCGCTCCAGGAAGTCCGCCTCGCGGATCTCCAGGCCGAGCCGAGCATCGTGACGCTCAACAACAGAAAGGCGGAGATCGCGGTCGGGCAGGAGATACCGATCCGCGTGCTGGACGCCGGTACCGCACAAGGGGGCGCAGGCACCGAGGGCGGCCGCGTTCCGCGAGCCACGGTTCAGCTCAAGGAAGTCGGCATCATTCTGGGCGTCACCCCGCAGGTCACCAACAACCGGCAAATCCTGCTCACCGTGCATGCCGAGAACTCCAACGCGCAGCTCGCGTCGTCCGATGTCGGGTTCATCTTCAACCGCCAGCGCGCCGACAACCAGCTGTTGGTGAACGACGGCGAGACCGCGGTCATCGGCGGCCTGACGGTTACCGAGGTAACGCAGTCGAAGTCGGGCATCCCGTTCCTGGTCAACCTGCCGATGATCGGCCGGTTGTTCGGGCAGACCCGCACCTCCGAAGAGAAACGCGACCTGTTGATACTGGTCACTCCGCACATCGTCGACGAGGGCGAGCAGATGACGCCTGCGCGCACTCCCGGCGGGGGTCGATGATACATGATCGTTACGCTTTCTGGCAACTTCGTGAGCGGCTGCCCGTAGGAACTACCACCTAGAACTGCCAAGCTGCGAGCGGCCAGCTAGAAGCCGCCAGCTACGAGCCCTGGATTTGCTCGCAGCTGGCGGCGTTTCTTGCTGGCCGCTCCTGGCTTGGCAGTTCTAGGTGGTAGTTAGCAGTATCTTTTCGCCATGCTCAGCTTCACCACGGCCGGCGAATCCCACGGCCAGGCCCTCGTCGCGATCCTTGAAGGCATGGTCGCGGGCCTGCCACTCTCGGCCGACGATGTCAACGCCGAGCTGGCGAGGCGGCAGCACGGCTACGGCCGCGGCCGCCGCATGCAGATCGAGTCCGATGGCGTAGAATTTCTATCCGGCGTGCGCGCCGGGGAGACGATCGGGTCGCCCATCGCTATGCTGATCCGCAACCGCGACTGGAAGAACTGGTCGGAGATCATGGATCCGGCGCGGAGCGGCGCCGATCCCGACAAGCGGAAGCGCGCGGTCACGCGCCCGCGCCCCGGTCACGCGGACCTCTCCGGCATGCTCAAGTACGATCGTACGGACGCGCGCGACGTGCTTGAGCGGGCGTCGGCGCGCGAGACCACCGCCAGGGTCGCGGCGGCGGCCGTGTGCCGTCGCTTTCTCTCCGAGTTCTCGGTCAGGCTGGGCAGCCACGTCGTGCACCTCGGCGGCATCGACGCCGCCGCGCCGGACGCGATGCCCGACGATATCAACGCCGCGGTCGGCGACTCTCCGCTGCGCACGCTCGACAAGAGCGCCGAGCAGCGCATGATCGCGCGCATCGACGAAGCCAAGCGCGAGGGCGACACGCTCGGCGGCATCTGCGAGGTCGTGTGCACCGGCCTGCCGGTCGGGCTCGGCTCGTACGTGGCCTGGGACCGCAAGCTCGACGGCCGCCTTGCGTCGGCGATCATGTCCATCCCGGCGGTGAAGGGCGTCGAGATCGGCCTCGGCTTCGAGGCGGCGCGACTCCCGGGCTCCCGCGTGCACGACGAGATCAACGCGCAGTCCGACGCCGCGCGCGCTGGCGGCGTGCACCGGCGCAGCAACCGCGCGGGCGGGCTCGAAGGCGGCATGACGACGGGCGAGCCGCTGGTGCTCCGCGTGGCGATGAAGCCGATCAGCACGCTCATGAAGCCGCTGGCCACCATAGATACCGAGACGGGCGGCTCGGCGTCGGCCGTCGCGGAGCGCAGCGACGTGACCGCCGTGCCCGCCATGGGAGTGATTGCGGAGGCGATGGTGGCGTTCGTGCTTGCGCAGGCCTTCCTGGAAAAGTTCGGGGGGGATTCGCTCGGCGAGACACGGCGGAACTACGATTCGTACATCGCGCGCATCAACGAGGCGCGGTGAAGGAACGGCGGAGAGCGTCGTGCGTGGACCGTTATTCCGTTTTGCGTAAGGACGTAACAGCGGTGGGAACCGCAGTGACGGGAAAACGTCCTACTGTAAAACGGTCAACGCACAACGCTCCCCGCATTTTCCGCCGCTGTTAATGCCAGTTTTCCTCGTCGGCCTCCCCGGCGCCGGCAAATCATCGATAGGCACGGCGGTCGCGACGAAGCTCCACATACCCTTTGTAGATCTGGATCGCGAGATCGAAACAACCGCGGAGAAATCGATCACCCGCATCTTCGCGGAAGACGGCGAGTCGGCCTTCCGAACCATGGAATTCGAGGCCACCAAGCGCTTGCCGCGCACCTCCGCTATAGTTGCTCCTGGCGGCGGATGGATCTCAAACGAGGCGGTCAGGGTACTTGTGCCTCGTGCCGGCCCTGCCATATACCTTAGAGTAGAGCCTCGGACAGCCGCCCTGCGACTCGGGGCGGCCGCCGCGGACCGGCCACTGCTGGCCGGCGACCCGCTCCGGGAGCTGGAACGGCTCCTGGCGGTCCGAGGAAAGCTCTACGAGGCGGCGGATGCCGTCGTCGACACGGAACAGTACCCATTCGATCACGTTGTTCAACGGACCGCCGAGCTTGCCTCGGCGTTTCTGCAACACCGGCGGGAATAAGAGGATTATGGACGAACAGTTGCCAGTCGCTATGCCTTTCAGGGTCCTGGGCCCACACGAGCGCGGACGCTTTGCCCCCGATGCGTGGGGACATCTGCTCGCGCTCAGTGGGTCCGGCGCAATAAACCCTGCCGAGCTCGAGCACATCATCGAGCGCGCTCTGGTGCAGTTCGAGGGAAGGATTGCGCTGGATGACCTGCGCAATCTGCTCGAGGGCACCGGGCTCGACGATGTGGGCGCTGCCGGCGACAACCCGACGGTGCACTGAGCGATGGCCGCGAAAAAGACCAGCAAGTCCAAAGTGAAAAAGAGGACGACCGCCGCCGCTAAGCCGGCCGCGCGCACGGCAGCGCCGCGCAAGCCGGCCGCCAAGCGAAAGGCCGCGGCGACGGCGACGTCGCTCAAGGCAACGGCAGCGCGCCGGCGCAAGCCGGTCGTCGCCGATGACGACGGCGATTCAGGCGAGCACGGCGGCACCACGTCGCTGGTGATCGTCGAATCGCCGGCTAAGGCGAAGACGATCGGCAAGTACCTCGGCCGCGGCTACCGCGTGCGCGCGACCATCGGTCACCTCCGCGATTTGCCGGAAAAGAAGCTCGGCATCGAGATCGAGAACGATTTCAAGCCCGAATACGTCACGATCCCCGGGAAGGAGAAAACCCTCGCCGAGCTGAAGGCGGCCGCCAAGTCGTCGCGCGAGATATTCCTCGCGACCGACCCCGACCGCGAGGGCGAGGCCATCGCGTGGCACGTCGCCAGCCAGATCAAGGGAAAGAACGGCGCGCCCATTCGGCGCGTGCTGTTCAACGAGATCACCAAGGACGCGGTGCAGGAAGCGATCGCCAACGCGGGCGACATAGACGAGAACAAGGTGAACGCGCAGCAGGCGCGGCGCGTGCTGGACCGGCTCGTCGGCTACAAGGCGAGCCCGGTGCTGTGGAAGACGGTGAAGAAGGGAATTTCCGCCGGCCGCGTGCAGACCGTCGCCCTCAGGCTCATCGTCGAGCGCGAGCGCGACGTCAAGGCGTTCACGCCCGTCGAGTACTGGAGCGTGGAAGCGCAGCTCCGGAAGGGTAATCAGGACTTCACCGCCAAGCTGCACCACGTGGATGGCAACAAGCCGCACATCCCGGATGAAGCGACGGCGAGCAGGATTCTGGGCGACCTGCAGAAGTGGAAGGAGTTCCCGGTCAGCGACGTCAAGCGGCGCGAGCGGAGAAAGAATCCCGCCGCTCCGTTCACGACGAGCACGCTGCAGCAGGAAGCGGCCAAGAAGCTAGGCTTCGGGTCCAAGAAGACGATGCGTCTGGCGCAGGACCTGTACGAGGGGATCGAGCTCGGCGAGGAAGGCGCCGTCGGACTCATCACGTACATGCGTACGGACTCCACGCGGATATCGGAGACGGCGGCGGCGCACGCACGCGAATATCTGCGCACGCTGTTCGGCAAGGAGTTTCTCGCCGCGGGTCCGCAACTGTACGGCGGCGGCAAGACGAAGGACGGAGAGAAGGCGCCGGCGAAGGAAGGAAAAGTGAGAGCGCAGGACGCGCACGAAGCCGTGCGCCCGACCGATCCCGAGCGCAGGCCCGACCGCATCGCGCGCTTTTTCAAGGACGACAAGGGACGCGACCGGCTGCGGCTGTACCAGCTCATCTGGGAGCGGTTCATGGCGTCGCAGATGGCGCCCGCCGTGTTCGACACCACGACCGTGGACTTCCAGCTCGACCAGTACCTGTTCAGGTCCACCGGTAGCGTCATCAAGTTCCAGGGCTTCCTCGCGCTGTACAAGGAGACTCGCGAAGAGGGCGAGGGACGCGCGCTCGAGGACGAGCAGGCGCTCCCCGCGATCGCGGCCGGCGAGAAGATCCCGGTGAAGGCGATCACGCCGTCGCAGCACTTCACCGAGCCGCCGCCGCGTTACTCCGAGGCGAGCCTCGTCAAGGAGCTGGAGCGACTCGGGATCGGCCGGCCGTCTACCTACGCGTCCATCATCTCGACGCTGCTGGACCGCCATTACGTGGCCCTCGAGCAGCGGCGGTTTCATCCGAGCGAGCTGGGAAACCAGGTCGAGCGCGTGATGGTGAAGAAGTTTCCCGACGTCTTCAACGTCGCGTTCACGTCCCACATGGAGAGCGATCTCGACAAGGTTGAGGACGGCGACGTGGACTGGCACGAGATGGTCGGCGAGTTCTACGGCCCGTTCGCCGCGACGCTCAAGATCGAGGACACCGAGTCGCTGATCGCGGAAGCGCACGATCTCTCCGCGCTGGCCACCGAGCGCTGCCCGCAGTGCGGCGGCAAGCTCGTGGCGCGTGGCGGGTTCTTCGGCCCGTTCGTCGCGTGCGAGAATCATCCCAAGGAGTGCAAGTTCACGCGGCCGCTCCGCGGCGACAGGAAGCCCGCGCGGATGTCGGACGAGATCTGCCACGAGTGCGGCGCGCCGATGGTCATCCGCACGGGCCGCACCGGCGAATTCCTCGGCTGCAGCAAGTTCCCCAAGTGCCGCGGTACGCGCTCGATGCCTACCGGTGTGAAATGCCCGAAGGATGGTGGCGACATCGCCGTGCGCCGCTCGAAGAAGCGCGGCAAGGCGTTTTACGGGTGCGCGAATTATCCCAAGTGCGACTTCGTGCTATGGGACAAGCCCGTCGCGGAGAAGTGCGGAGAGTGCGGCTACCTCGGCGCCGAGCAGAAGTTCAACAAGACACGCGGCGAATACCGGAAGTGCATCAGCTGCGCGAACGAGTGGGAAGTGGAGTCGCAGCCGCTGGAGGCGATTCCGGCTTGAAACGCGAAGGGGTCAGAGTCGATCGACGACTCTGACCCCTTCGTACTGGCCGTGCACCCTAGTTGTCCTTCGGCTCCGCCGGTCGCTTCGTCTCTGATCGCCCGGGCTCGCGCCGAGGCGGTTGCGGTCGCGCCTCTGCCGGTCGCGCCTCTGCCGGTCGCGCTGGAGCCGGCGCTCGTTCCTGTGCCCGGCTCCTTTCGCCCTCGACCGGACCGACGGGCTGGCGGCTTCGGATCGCGCTACGTGAAGTTCGCGTCGCCACAGTGGGGTCGATAGGAATGCTCGGATCCCGGTCGCGCGGCTTCTCCGGCGGCTTGCGTAGCAGAGGCGTCGGCACCGGCACGGGAGCGTTGGAGACCGCCACGCGACCGCTATTGCACTCCATCTGCAACACTGGCGAGACGTAGAAGAATCGCGACCCGCTGCAGTATCCGATGGATTGCGGCGGCTGCCACGAGGCGAGCGACAGGAACGGATCCCGCCAGTTGAGATAGACGTCCGAAGACCAGCTGTCGTCCGGCATTCCCGCTACGAGAATCGATTCGAGCGCGTCCCACGTCTCCGTGAAGCTCGTCGCGCGGAAAACATCGGCACCGATGAGACTCCGCAGCAGATACGGCGATTGCAGCATGCCGTCGACCGGGAGCGGGTACTTCGACGCGATCACGTAGTACGCGTCGGCGAATCCAAACAGCGCGCGGTGGTCGTTTCTTCCTCCGGCCGTGTAGCCCCAGCCGGCGCTGCCGCCGTGCAAGGTCTCCTGGTTCAGGCCCGCGTGGCTCCGACGGTCCACCTGGCTGTCGTAGTACGGATACAGCAGGCTGATCCCATGCCCTCTCGTCACCGAGAAGATCGCGACGTACCCGGGCTCGCTCAGAGTGTAATTGAGCGCCCCCGCGGTGGGTTGATGCAGTCGCACCTGCAGCGGCTCATCGGTCGGAAGCGTCGGAGCGCGGAGCGTGGCGTGCTGTGCGCATCCGAGCGCGAAGGGGATGACGCCTAGCAAAACTGACGGTCGCATGAAGTGCCTCCCGGAGCGGAGTCGAGGCCTGGCTTCCATCTGCCCCTACCAGCGAATATTACACCGGCTCCCCTGAATCGCACGGATGATGTTCGGTAGCTTTGTCCAGTGAGTTCTGGAGCCGCTGTAGACGTGATCGGCGGGGGCCTGGCGGGCTCCGAAGCCGCCTGGCAGCTGGCCTGCCGTGGCCGGCGAGTCCTGCTCCACGAGATGCGCCCGGTACGCCCGACCGCGGCCCACAAGACCGACCGCCTCGCCGAGCTGGTCTGCTCCAACACCTTCAAGAGCACGGAGCTGTCTTCGGCCCACGGACTTCTCAAGGCCGAGATGCGCGAGCTGGGCTCGCTGATTCTCGAGTGTGCCGATATCGCCCGCGTTCCCGCCGGCTCCGCGCTGGGCGTGGACCGCGAGGTTTTCGCGGCCGCGGTCACCGCGCGCGTGACGAGCCATCCGCTCATCGAGGTCGTACGCGAAGAAGTCTCGGTTCTGACCGCTCCATGCATCGTCGCGACGGGCCCGCTGACTTCGGACGCTCTCGCTTCGGTCATTCGCGCGCGGCTTGGCGCGGACTCGCTCGCGTTCTACGACTCCATCGCGCCGATCCTCTCCTTCGAATCCATTGACCAGAGCGTGGCGTTTCGCGCCTCGCGCTACGGCAGGGAGACGATGGAATCCGGCGCCGACGACGAGGGCGCGTACCTGAACTGCCCGATGACGCGCGAGCAGTACGAGGGTTTCATTGACGCGCTCACCGCCGCCGACCAGTTTCACGGCCACGAGTTCGACGAGGTGCCGTACTTCGAGGCGTGCATGCCGGTGGAGGAGATGGCGAAACGGGGGCGCGACTCGCTGCGCTTCGGGCCGCTCAAGCCGGTCGGGCTCCACGATCCGCGCACGAACGATCGGCCGTACGCAGTGGTGCAGCTCCGCCAGGAAGACCGCGCGGGGCGCATGTGGAACATCGTCGGCTTCCAGACCCGGCTGCGCATCCCCGAGCAGCAGCGCGTCTTTCGCTCGATCCCCGGCCTCGAGAACGCCGATTTCCTCAGGTATGGCTCGATCCACCGCAACTCGTACGTCAACGCGCCGGCTGCGCTCACGCCACACCTCTCCGCGCGCGACGACGACCGCGTGCTGTTCGCGGGGCAGATCACCGGCGTCGAGGGCTATACGGAAAGCTCGGCCACCGGCCTGCTCGCGGGCCTGAACATGGCTCGCCTGCTCGACGGCGGCGCCCCGGTGGTTCCCCCCGCGACGACCATGCTCGGCGCGCTATACCGGTACATGCGCGAGGCGGATCCGGCACACTTCGCGCCGATGAACGCCAACTTCGGTCTGGTGGACGATCTGCCGGCGAAGATCCGCGACAAAAAAAAGAAGCGGGAGCTGATCTCGGAGCGGGCCTTGTCCGCCATTCGCACGTGGATCGCGGAGAGGGGAATCGCCGTCGCTCCTGAGCCGGCGGTGCGCGCGTGAAGAAGCGCGGACGGGCACGGACGAACCTGCTCGAAGATTTCCTCACTCATCTGGAGAAGGAGCGCGACGTCTCGCCGAACACGCTCGTCGCCTATCGCCGCGATCTCAACGAGTTTGTGGAGTATCTGGGCGACTATTATGGCGGGCAGAAATGGACGTGGGACGGCATCGACCGGCTGGCGATCCGCGGATTCCTGTCGCACCTCACGCGCCGGAACCTCAACCGCCGGTCCATCGCGCGCGCGCTGTCGGCGGTGCGCACGTTCTACAAGTACCTGCATCGCAACGAGAGCGTCGAGAGCAACCCGGCACGCGGCGTCAGCTCGCCCAAGCTCGACAAGTATCTGCCTGGGTACCTCGATCGCACGCAGACCGAGATCGTGTTCGCGTCGGCCGAGCTGCGCGCCCGGGAGGGAAACTTCGGCGACGTGCGCGACTTCGCGATACTGGAGCTGTTCTATTCGACCGGGATGCGGCTGTCGGAGCTGCGCGGCATCAATCGATCGGACCTGGATCTCCTCTCACAGCAGGTGAAGGTGCGCGGCAAGGGCAGAAAGGAGCGCATCATTCCGCTCGGCGATCATGCGGCCCTGGCGCTGCGCAACTACGAGTCGAAGCGGGACGACCTGGCGCGCGCCGTGAGCGTCACCGGCCCGGACAGGGAAGCGTTTTTCCTGAGCGCGCGCGGCAAGCGCATGAGCGTGCGGACTATTCAGAACGCGGTGAAGAAGCTGCTGGACCGCGTCAACGAAGGCGCGGGACTATCGACACACTCGCTGCGGCACACGTTCGCGACGCACATGCTGGACGCCGGTGCTGATCTGCGCGCTGTGCAGGAGCTGCTCGGCCATGCGTCCATTTCGACCACGCAGATCTACACGCACACCAGCGTCGAGCGGCTCAAGCAGGTTCATCAAAAAGCGCATCCCCGAGGATAGGTAAAAACTGCCACTGAGAACTGATAAGCTGCGAGCGGCCAGCGAAAAGCGCTGCCAGCTTCGAGCAGCCCACGATTCCGACCGTCAACATCGTCGGCAGCTCGCAGCTGGAGGCTTCTAGCTGGCCGCTCGCAGCTTATCAGTTCTCAGTGGCAGTTTTTACCTATCCTCGGG
>CAYGJL010000030.1:0-37744 GCA_964350145.1 uncultured Gemmatimonadaceae bacterium | reverse complement strand
GCGCCGCGCGCGGAGCAGCTCGCGGGCACGCTGAGCGGCGGCTGGAAGCAGAAGCTCGGGCTCGCCTGCGCAACGGCGCACCATCCGAAGATGCTCTTTCTGGACGAGCCGACGGCCGGGGTGGACCCGGCCGCGAGGCGGCGGTTCTGGGAGATCATCTACGACCTGGCGCGCGATGGGACGACCGTGCTCGTCACGACGCACTACATGGACGAGGCCGCGCGCTGCCAGCGGCTCGCCTTCCTCTCGCGCGGACATCTGATCGCGCAGGGAACCGCGGACGAGATCCCGAAGCAGTTCGGTGAGCGGACGATCGAGGACGTGTTCATCGAGCTGCAGCGGCGCGACGAGGGCGCGGCGGCGTGAGAATCATCACCCGTGCCCGCGCGTCCGGTCTGTGGCCGATGCTGCGCAAGGAGTTCATCCAGCTACGGCGCGACCGGCTAACGCTGGCGATGGTGGTGGTGCTGCCGGCGGTGCAGCTCCTCCTGTTCGGCTACGCCATCCGGACCGAGGTGCGGAATCTGCCGACCGTGGTGCTGGACGAATCGCGGAGCAGCGAGAGCCGCGCGTTCATAGACGTCATGCGCAACACCGGCAACTTCCGCGTGACCGGCTCGGTGGCGAAC
This sequence comes from uncultured Gemmatimonadaceae bacterium, assembly GCA_964350145.1. Taxonomy (GTDB): domain Bacteria; phylum Gemmatimonadota; class Gemmatimonadetes; order Gemmatimonadales; family Gemmatimonadaceae; genus JACDCY01. Next base: position 37,115 of record CAYGJL010000030.1, on the reverse strand, counting down.
CGGGCGGAGCTGCGCCGCGTGATCGAGCGCGGCGACGCGAGCGCCGCGGTGGTAATCCCGCCCGATTTTGCAGTGAACCTCCAGCGCGGACGAGGTGCGACGGCGCAGATCATCGTGGACGCGGCGGATCCGATGGCTTCGTCCGCGGCGATCTCCGGAGCGTCACTCGCGGGCGCAGCCCGCAGCGCCGCGATTCTCGCGGAGCGTACCGGCAAGCAGCCGCCGCTGGAGGTTCGCGTCCGGCCGTGGTACAACCCGGGGATGCGCTCCGAGGCGTACATCGTGCCCGGCGTGATCGGCGTGCTGTTGTCCATCACCGCTTTGATCGTCATGAGCCTCGCGGTGGTGCGCGAGCGCGAGCGCGGCACGCTCGAGCAGCTGGTCGTCACGCCCCTCAGCAAGACGGGATTGCTGCTCGGGAAAGTTCTCCCCTTCGTAGCCGTCGGCTACGTGCAGATGACGGTCGTGCTTCTGCTTGGCAAGCTCGTGTTCGACATCCCCGTTCGCGGGAGTCTGCTGCTGCTGTACGCGATAGCGGGAGCGTTCATCACGGCGAATCTGGGGATCGGCCTGCTTATCTCCACCGCGGTCAAGTCGCAGGTCCAGGCGACGCAGCTAGGGTACTTCGTGATGCTGCCCAACATCCTCTTGTCGGGATTCATGTTTCCGCGTGAGGCGATGCCGGAATTAGCGCAGTGGATCGGGCTGGCGCTGCCACTCACGTATTTCCTGACCATCCTGCGCGGGATTCTGCTCAAGTCGGCCTCGCTGTCCGCCATCTGGCCCGAGACCCTGGCGCTCGTGACGATGGCGGTCGTGCTATTCTCCCTGAGCGTGCTGCGGTTCCGAAAGACGGTCGATTGACCGCGGGGGGACGGGCTTGCGGACATCGCCCAAAATCCTCGCAAAGGTGCACACAGAGGGATCCGAAGCCCCGCCACGCGACCGGGCTTCGTTTAGCTATAGACTTTACAGGCAATGACTTACGGGATTGTCGGATCGGTGGTTCGTGGAGCACGGCGGTTGCTTTAGAGGCTGTTGCAGCCAGCGACGTGCGGATTGAGGACCCTTGCGGCCTCAGGACCATGGGCTATTGCGGATCGGCGATAAATTGAGGACTGCGGATGGGCAATACACCACGGAAAGACGCGGAACGAAGGGCGACATGCTTCTCTCCTCAGTCCTCACTTAATCGTCGATCGTCGATTGTAGTTAGTCCTGAGGCGGCACGGGTCCTGAGTCCTCAGTCCTCAGTCCAGTTCCGTTGACATAACCTCCCGCCCCATCTAACTTTACAGTCTCTGTCGCCCCAGCCGGCAACGGCGGGGCGCCTTTTGTGTCCTGGAGTTTTTGTACCGTGGCAGAGGCTGATCGGTTCAGCAAAAAGCCAACAGCCAATAGCCAACAGCCGCACTTAATGCCCACTATCAATCAGCTCGTCCGGCAGAGCCGCCGCGACGTCGAGAAAAAAGAGAAGGCGCCGGCGCTCAAGGCGAACCCACAGAAGCGTGGCGTATGCACGCGCGTGTACACCACGACCCCGAAGAAGCCGAACTCGGCGCTGCGCAAGGTCGCGCGCGTCCGGCTCACGAATGGATTCGAGGTGACCGCGTACATCCCCGGTGAAGGGCACAACCTGCAGGAGCACTCAATCGTGCTCATCCGCGGTGGCCGCGTGAAGGATCTCCCGGGCGTGCGGTATCACATCGTGCGCGGCTCGCTCGACGCATCGGGCGTCACCGGCCGGAACAAGAGCCGCTCGAAATACGGAACGAAAAAGCCCAAGGGCGCAGCCGGAGGAAAGAAGTAAATGAGTCGCCGCAAAAGCTCGGTGAAGCGCACCATCCTGCCCGATTCCCGCTACGACAGTCAGACGGTCTCGAAGTTCATCAACGCGCTGATGTACGACGGCAAGAAGTCCACGGCCGAGCGCATCTTCTACAAGGCCATGGACCTCGTGGAGACGCGCACGAGCCAGACGGGCGTCACGATCTTCAAGCAGGCGCTGACGAACATCAAGCCGGTCGTCGAAGTGAAGAGCCGCCGCGTCGGTGGCGCGACGTACCAGGTGCCGGTCGAGGTTCGCCCCGACCGCCGTACGGCGCTCGCGATGCGCTGGCTGATTTCATTCTCGCGCGACCGCAACGAGAAGTCCATGGCGGAGAAGCTCGCCACGGAAGTCGTCGCGGCATCCAAGGGAGAAGGCAACGCGGTGAAAAAGAAGGAAGACACGCACCGCATGGCGGAAGCCAACAAGGCGTTCGCGCACTATCGCTGGTAGACGTCTCTCGTAACGAATTCGAGGAAGGCCCCGCCCGGGAAACCGGACGGGGCCTTCTTCTTTCCTGGTGTCAGGCGGCGGGCGAGAGCGGGACGCCGTCCAGGGCCTTGCGTACAGCGGCCAGCAGGCTCGTGCTGGTGAAGGGCTTCTCCAGAAACGCGAGCGTATTCTGGTCCGCGCCGTTGCGGCGCAGCATGTCCGGCCCGGTGTAGCCGGACATCAGCAGGAAAGCAGTCTTCGGCCGCATCTTGCTGAGCTGCACGGCCAGCTCCCCGCCGCCCATCCCGGGCATCATCATATCGCTCACTACGAGATGGATCGGCTGCGGATGTGTCTTCGCCAGATGCAGCGCGTCTGGTCCGCCGTTCGCTTCCAGCACGGTGTAGCCGCGCTTCACCAGAATGCGGCGGGTCACTTCCCGCGTCTGCGCATCATCCTCGGCGAGCAGAATCGTCTCCTCCACTGGTGAGGTGTTGGAAAGATCGGCGATGTCGTACGTTTCGCTGACCTCGCCCGCGACCTCGGGCAGATAGATCTTGAACGTGGTGCCATGACCCACTTCGCTGTACACGCGGATGTGGCCGCCGGACTGCGTGACGATGCCGTGTACCGTGGCGAGGCCCAGCCCCGTTCCCTTGCCGACTTCCTTGGTGGTGAAGAACGGATCGAAGATGCGGACCATCGTGTCGCGATCCATTCCCGCGCCTGTATCGGTCACGATGATGCTGGCGTATCGGCCCGGCTTGACCGGCGTGTCCCTCAGCGAGAACGTCTCGTCCAACCGCGCGCGCTGCGTGCGGATCGTGAGCGTGCCTCCGTCCGGCATCGCGTCCGCGGCGTTGATGGTGAGGTTCAGCAGCACCTGCTCGAGCTGGCCCTGGTCCGCGAGCACCAGGCCCAGGTCCTCGTCCAGCGTCATGTCGAGCTCGATGTTGCTCGGTACCACACGCCGAAGCATGTTCTCGGTTCCCGAGATCACCTCGTTCATGTCCAGCACCTTGGGGCTCACGATCTGCTTCCGGCTGAACGCCAGCAGTTGTCCGGTGAGCGCGGCGGCGCGATCCGTGGCGGTCAGGATCTCGCCGACGTCGGTAGCAACCGGGCTGTCCCATTCCAGCTCATCGCGCACGAATTCCGCGTAATTGCGGATCACCGTGAGGATGTTGTTGAAGTCGTGGGCGATTCCGCCTGAGAGCCGCCCGACTGCCTCGAGCTTCTGCGCCTGCCGCAGCTTGCCCTCCAACTCCAGATGCGCTTCCACCCGAGCCGCCATCCTGTCGAACGCGTCGCCGAGCCGCTCGAGTTCATCACGAGAGTCGTCCACACGCGGCGCGTCGGCGGATTCCTCGGGCCCGATGCGCTCGACCTGGTCGGTGAGCGTGACGATCCGATGCGTCACGCGGTGACTCATAATCCAGACGAGCAGCGCTCCGATGATCGCCACGAGCGCGCCGACCGGCACGGTCCGCCACATGAAATCGTGAACCGGTGCCAGGACGAGACGCCGCGGCTGCTGCAGCCACATCTCCCACGGCGTGCCCGGAATAGCCTTTCCCGCGCCGATGCCGGGCCCGAACGCCGATCGCTCGAATTCCGTCGGCCGGCCATCGGCGGATCCGCGCGGAGGCGCTGGCATGACGCGCTCAAGGTCGGTCCAGATCCCCGCGTCCCGCTGTCCCATGAGCATCGTCACGCTGTCGCCGGCGAGTCCACGAATTGTCGACTGGGATTCGACCAGCGCGCGCGTGTCCGCGATGTAGCCTATGGGCGCTCCGCCAGTCCGTCCGGTTTCGTTGACGGGTAGCAGCAACTCGTACACGGGGATGCCGGCCACGTCGAGAATCGGACTCACGGCCAACTCGCCGGCAGTGGCGTTGCCGCGCGCTGCGGCGGAGTCGGCCCACCCCGGCCATCCTGGCGCGCGCTGCCAGGGACGGTCGAGGACGGTGGCTCCGCGCGCATCGAGCAGCCGAGCGCGCCAGCGACTCGGGCTCCGCGCAGGATTGGATCTATCCAGCGCAGCCACCGCCGCCGCTTCCCCTTCGCCCGTTCTCAGAAAGCTCGCGACCGAAGGATCATTCGCGATTCCGTCCAACTGCGTGCGCCAGCGGGGCGGGCTTTGCGCGACCATGTTCGAGACCAACTCGGCACCGCTAGCGAGCCGCTGCCCGGCGTTGACGTACAGGTTGTCGCCGAACTGCCAATACCCGGCCCACGCGAAGATCCCGACGGTGGCCAGCACGAGCGCCGACATCAGGAGCGGCAACTTCCGGTCTAGCGGTTGGAGCTTCTTTATCACGTTGACAGTCGCTCGGGCCGGGACCCGCAGTTTGTCCAATTCCTACATTCTACTGGTCTGACGCATCCGCCGTGTAAATCGTTTCGGTTTAGCAATTTGCGACACTACTACTAGTAGTAGTCCAACAAAAAAGCCCCGCCCAAATTGGGCGGGGCTTTTTTCTATCGAGCGGGTCAGTCTTTATGGATTCTCCCGCAGGATCCGTTGCCGGTATTCCTCGCTCGCGTAGATGGCTACTTCCACGCGCCGGTTCAGCTGGCGTCCCGCTTCGGTCGAGTTCGAGGCGATCGGCTCGGTCTCGCCGCGCCCCAGCGCCGTAATGCGGCTGGCCGCAATTCCCTTCGACTGCAGGTACACCGAGGCCGAGTGCGCGCGCCGGTGCGACAGCGCCATGTTGTATGAGTCCGTTCCGTCGCTGTCGGTGTGACCGACGATCGTCACTGACGAGTTGGGGTACTGCTGGAGGCTGCGCGCCAGCTCGTCGAGATTCGTGCGTCCGGCGGGGAGGATCTGGTCGGAATCGAACGGGTACAGGATACCCGATGCGAACGTCACCGCGATTCCTTCGCCGATGCGCGTGACGGTCGCGCCTTCGATGTTGTCGTCGAGCTCCTTGGCCTGCTGATCCATTTGGTGGCCGATAACCGCACCGGCAGCTCCGCCGAGTACCGCGCCGATGATGGCGCCGCGCGCGGTGGATCCGGTCTGGTTGCCGATGACTCCGCCGATGACGGCGCCAGTTCCGGCCCCGATGACGGCCCCGCGGTCGCGCTGGCTCATCGAGCTGCACGCGCTGGCCGCGAGCGATACTACTATCAAGCCACTGAGTAGCTGTGTTCTTCGGATTCTATTGGACATTGTCGATTTTCCCGGCTGAGTGTGTCTTCCAGGAGTATCAAGATGGGTGCCATGAATCCCCCCGCGGGCAGGGAACATTTAGTTCTTCTTGCGCGGCGACTTACGGCGTTTGCGGGCCTTTTGGTTGCCATTGCCGGCTGCGCGGAGGACGAAGTCGTGCCCGCGCCCAAACCAGCGGTCGCGGCGCAAGTGCCGATCGTGGACATGTCGCCCTCGGCTGAACGGCCGCTGCTGACGGCGGAGACCCCGGTGGTCAACCCCGAGCCTGCGGCCGCGCCCGCGTCCGGGATGGTACCGGCGCGCAGCGCTGCCGTCGTCGGAGCCGCTGATATGGCGTCGCTGCGCTCGCGGCAGCTGCTGGTGCCGGTCGCGGGCGTGCGGCCGGCGAATCTCGTCGGCAGCTTCGCCGATGCGCGCGGGGGACGCACGCACGAAGCGCTCGACATCGCCGCGCCGCGGGGAACGCCCGTCCTCGCGGCCGACGACGGAACGGTGCTGAAGCTGTTCACGAGCCGTGCGGGCGGGCTTACGATCTACCTCGCCGACCCCACCAGGAAATTCATCTACTACTACGCACACCTCGACGCGTACGCGCCGACTCTGCGGGAAGGGCAGGCCGTGGCGAAGGGGCAGCAAGTCGGCACCGTCGGCACGACCGGCAACGCTCCGCCGAACACGCCGCACCTCCACTTCGCGATTCTGCGGAACGACGACATGACGAAGTGGTGGACAGGCACACCGCTCGACCCTTACGCCGTACTGAGGTAATGCTACGGAGTGATGGTGAGGATGATCGGATTCTTCAGATGCACGATGTGCTCCCGTCGTGCGAGCCGCCTGATCCGCTCGAACCAGCTGGGCGGGCGCGGCTCGCCGCCGTGCTCCATCACCCATTTGGCCACGTCAGCCACTTCCAAAGGGTCCATCCGCAGGCATCCCTTGGAAGCGGCTTCGCCCAGCGATTCCACCGCCGGCGTGCCGTGGATGTAGTAGTCGGGCTCCTTGAAGAAGAGCTTTACGGTTTGCATCGGATTGTCCGGATCGCCCGGTGCCTTGGCGGTCGTGCCCCGCGCCCACGGCTGTTTGGGTGGGACCCAGCGCGGATTCCAGATCAGCTTCCTGATCTGGAACGTGCCCGTTGGCGTGGAGTGCCCGTCGGCGCCGACCGCTATCGAGTACGTCGCGACGACGGAGTCGCCCGTGCGTACGGTGAGAATCCGAGCATCCAGGCTCGCCGCCAGCGTGAGGGGGGCGGCGGGCGCCGTCGCAGCCGCGCTGTCAGGCCTGACGGTTGAGTCCGCGCGCATCGTATCGGCCGGCGCGCCGGCCGCCGGGTTGGCGAGAATGGCTGCTGCTAGGAGACTATGTATGTGATTCAACCTCGTGCCCTCGTTTCGGATCGTGGCCGTTACGAAGGCAACAAGTGTTCCTGCTGGTTCGCCCCCCTTACAGATCCGGCAGGGTGTGCGTCCGCCCCCGATTTTGCTCCTGCAGCCACGCGTACAGCGGCGCGAAGTACTCCATCATCGCGTTGGCGTTGAGCTCTTGTCCCGTCGTCTCGCGCAGGATGTCGCGCCACGGACGGCTCGCGCCGGGCGCCATCAGCGTACGCAGAAAATCTCCGACGCCGGTATCGCCGTAGTAGTTCGTGTTGCGCGGGTCCTGCTTCAGGATGTTCTGCGCGATGTGATTGTGCATCTGGAACAGCAGCGCGAACGACAGGGCGTAGTCATAGTACTGGCCCGGGTCGTCGTTGATGTGCGTCTTGGTCAGCGCGTCGGCGAACTGCTCGCCGCGCGGCGTGGGCGGAACGATCCCCTGGTAGCGGCGCGCGAGCTCCCACCAGCGCGCGTTCCACTGGTCGGCCGGCAGGTCGTTGGCGTACAGCTCGTGCTCGAAGCGGGTCATTACGCCCGCTGACCAGGGCATAAAGACGATGTAGTTGAGCGCCTCGCGCAGGAGCTGCGTGCGTTCGTCCGCCTGCGCGCCCGCCGACAGCAAGCCGCGTCCGACGAGGAACGGGCGCTGCATGGACGCCAGGCCGATCATCGAGCCGATCGCTTCGTGGTATGCGCGGTTGGCGCCGCCGCGCAGCACCAGCGGTACTTCGGGGCGCGTGTAAGCGACGTAGTAATAGATGTGGCCGAGCTCGTGGTGCGACGTCTCCCACCAGTATGCATTCGGCTCGACGCTCATCAGGGAGCGGACGTCGTTCTCGAGATCCAGGTGCCACGCCGATGCGTGCGTGTTCTTCTTGTGCGCCGCATTCGCTGGCAGCGGATACAGCGACGACTTCTCGTAGAAGCTCGCGGGCAAGGCGGGAAAGCCGAGCGATCTGTAGAAGTCTTCGCTCGACCGCACGACGAACTCCGCCGTCCTGCCTTTGAACGCGTCATCTAGGCTCGGTCCGCCGGACGTCGTGGCGAGGTCGCTCCAGTTCTGTCCCCACCGGTTCGACAGCCAGTGCGCTGGCAGATATTCCGGCACGGGCGCGTTGTATTTCCTCGCCAGCTCGTACCGCGCCCAGGTGTGCAGCTCGCGGTACAGCGGGCGGATCTGCCGCAGCAGGTTGTCGGTCATCTGCAGCATCTCGTCCGTCGTCATGCCGTAGTCCGACACCTGATACGTGAAGAAGTCGGGATAGCCGAGCGCCTGCACGGTCTGATTGCGCAGGCTGCGCAGGTTCATGATCCCGGGCTTGAGCGTCGGCCCGACGGCCTTGGACGCTTCCCAGTACGCGCGCCGGTCGGCGATGTTCGTGCTGCTCCTCAGAGTCGAGTCGATCTGGTTGGGCGTGACGGCTTTGCCGCCGACCATGAACGTGTAGCCGTACAGCTTCTCGGTCTGCTCGGTCTCGGCGGCGATTCGGCGGCGGACGATGTCGGGCACCGTCTGCGGCTGGTTGGCCGCGGCGTATAGCATGGCCTCGAGCTGGCGCACCTGGATCGGCGTCAGCCGGTCTTTCTGCGCGAGGTAACCGCGGATCCGCTCTATGTTCGCGACGCTGCCGACGAATCTCGCGTACGCCTCGTTCGCCGCCTTGGTGCGGCGCGCGTTGGTCGAGTCGCCTTCCACGATGTGCGTATTCGACGCCCACTCGGCCTGCGCGGAGGCGTAGTACAGGCGCTGGAATTCGGCGGCGTAGCTGTCGAGATACGCCTGCGCTTCGGCCTGAGAGACGACTGCCGTCGCGATCGTAGCGGCGGTCTGCGCTGTCTGCGCGATTTGAGTGCAGCTACCGGCAGCCAGGAAGAGCGCGACAGGGAGGGTGGTGACTCGGAAGGGCGGCATCGTGGGGCTCCGGGTGATCGCAGTGAATGACGTTGGGAAATAACGCGCGGGCAGCCTGCATGGGCCAGCTCGGCGCTACCGCTTCTCGACTCTCAGCGTGTACCGTCCGATTGCGGTAGGGCTGATGCTGTTTGCGCGAATCACATACTCGCCGGACGAAGGTGGGATCATGACCACGCGTGCATCCTTGGATGGGGGCGCGGCGTCGTCGTTGCTGCTGTATGCGACGAACTGTCCGTCCACCGTTGCGCCGACGCTCAGGAACGCGTCGAAATCGGTCGAGGCGAGCGTGACCACCAGCGTGTCTGTCCGCGCCGCGGAGATGATCCACTCGTCCACGTAAGAGCCGTCCGCCAGCTCGAAATCGCTGGGGTCCAGCGTCCCTTCCAGGGCCCGGCCGAACACCGCCCGGCGGCGCTCCGGTGCGGGACGCAGTGGTGGCAGCTGGTCGATCCGTAGCTCGTAAGCGCCAGTGTCCGCGCCATATGGCATCGCGCGGATCACGTATTCACCGCTTTCCAGTGCCGTGAAAACGACGCGGGAGTCGGTGCGCCTGGAAAGTCCTGCGCCGTCGTCATTACTTGCGATTGGTGAAAATTGGCCGTTTCGAATCCGGCCCACCGATAGGTAAGTGTCGAGCTGCGCGCTGTCTCCGGCAGACATCGTTGCGGCGTACCGCTGGCCGGCCTCCGCGGCTAACAGCCAATCGTCAGCCGGACGCCCTCGTTCACCTATCGGCGAATCCGCGGAGCTGATCTCGCCACGGACAACGCTACCAATCCGGATCGGTCCCGCTATCGCCGACGGGGCGCGCCCGACCTTGAGCGTGTACCGCCCTTGCTCAAGTCCGACCTCGGAGACGCGGATCGCGTACTCGCGGTCAGCGCTCGGCGTGAAGATCAGTCGAGAGTTCAGCCCCGATCCGCCGTCGTCATCGGAGGCGATTCTGGAGAAGGCCGGCGTAAGGATCCCCACTTCCAGCATCGGGTCAAACTCAACGGAGCTCAATTCGAGTATGTAAGGCTGTCCGCTGCCGCCATGAAAAGTGTACAGGGCGGCGGGGCCACGTAGGACGGCGTCAGTCGGGACATCGAGCACGACAGGCTGCGGTGGCGCATCCGCCGTGGTGTCCGCATCAGAGGCCCCGTTCGACCGCTCGAGGGAATCTACCCGCGCGGCGCCAGCATCCCCCGAGGCCGCTCGGACGGACAGCGTGAAGACACCGGGTTTTCGCTCGAGCGCCTGCGCGATCAGAAGATAAGTCCCTGCTTCGCGAGGCTGAAACCGGAGCAAGGAGTTAGTGCCCCGACCGCCGTCGTCATCCCGGAGAAGATCCGGCACGCCGTTGACATACGTCACTACGGAGAGGTAGGAATCGAAATCCGTGGACCTGAGGGAAATGTCGTATCGCTCGCCGGCGCGCGCGACAAACCGGTAGGCGCGGAACGGGCCGCGGTCGGCCAGACTCGGGTCGGTGGCGGACAAGCTGTCCGTGACGCTGTCTCCCACGGCGATGAGCCACGGCTGGCTGCCGGCGAGCTCCGGTCGGAGCGTGCGAGCCCCAACCGGGACACATCCCTGACCGGTGCCGGCAACCAGGAGGATTACACCGAGCAGATACAGGCGCTGCCCGCCGGCTCTCGCCGTCACGTATCCGCCTTTGTCTTGCACTGCTTTTGACTGCGGCTGCAGGCCAGTCCACGCATCCGGCCTTCGCTGACCACGTCTCCGCGCCGCCGGTACTCGACCATCGCCTCGCCGCAGGCGTCCTCCTGCCCCAAAATGCACGCCAGCCGCAAGTACTGGAGCGCGTCGCCGCGACCCGTGTAGACGGCTTGCAGAGTATTCGCGAGGTTACGACACCCCTCGGCGTTTCTCAGATCACACGCGCGCCGGTAGTACTTCATCCTCAAATGCGACGTACTGTCACTCCACCGCGCGTCCGGCGTCGGTGTGCCACCGCGGTCGAGCCAGCGGAGGCGTTGCTGGTACAGGAGGCCGAGGCCGTTGCACGAGTCACCGTGAGCTAGTGCACAGCCACGCTCGAAATAGATCCGCGCGAGCTTCAGATACTCGCTCGAGCGCGCCTCGTCCGTGCCGGCGATGCGGGTTGCAAGCCGGCCGGTTTCGAAACACGCGGCGGGCCACCCATTTTCGCATTCTGTAGCCGTTCGAAATATTGCATAGACCGGCCTCTCACCGTAGGTCTGGACTGCGTGGCGCACGCACGAAGCTGACTGTTGTCCGATGCACGCGGACTCGTAGAGAAAGAGCGCGCGGGCGGAGTCGGTGGCCGTGCCGAATGTAAGCAGCAGGTCGCCGAGCATCTGGCAGCCCAGGCCCCTGGGACCGGGGCTGTGCTCTACCCATACGCCGGCGTTTTCGCTCACACACGCCAATGTGTAGTATTGCTCGGCCGAATCGGCGTGGGCTCGCCGCCCGTAGGCGCCCGTTTCGAAAAGCCGACCAAGGTGCGCGCACGATTCCATGAAGCCGCGCGCGCAAGTTGCCCGCAGAACCGCCCAGATTCTCTGTCCGTCTATCTGATAACGCGTCGAATGAAAGCGGCGCTCCTCGCGCTGCTCCCAGTACCGCCGGAGACTGGACGCGAGGCTGATGCACGCTCGGGGGCTACCGCGTCCCTCGTTGCACGCGATCGACATCAGTGAGTCACTCAGCGACTCGCGCACAGTCGGCGGAAGCGCGGTCACACTGTCCGTCTGCAAACCTGCCAGATAGCACGCGGTCGGATCGAACCGACCGCCGAATCTTTCTATCGCGCACCCGCGGCGGTACAGGGCGAGTGCCGCGTTGGCGTTCGTGTCGCGGCCAATGCCCAGGCTGTACGCATCGCCCGCCCCCGCACAGGCGGTGCCGCTGGGCCGGACCGTGTGACAGCCGCGCTCGAGCAGATCAGCCTTCAGGAGGAGATCAGCCTTCAGAGACAGGGAGTCAACGGCGCTGAATTCCGCGGCGAAATAACACGCGTCGCCGAATCCCCCCTCGCACGCAACGCGGAAAAGCCGGTGCGCCAGCCGGATCGCGGAGTCGCGGACGGTACCGGTCCCGGGGCCAGCGGCGTTCAGCACAGCGATCGCGCGACGCAGCGTCGCTTCCTCACACCGCGAAGAGTCTGACTCGATGGCGCAAGACTCCGCTTGGGAGAGCGACTGTCCCGGCGAGCTCACCGAGGCGACCGCTACCGCGACAAGGGCCCCGGCCGCACCGCGTGCCGCTGACGCCAGCAATCGACGATGTCGTCGCCGCGTCATCGCGCGCCTGCCGCGCAAAGCGCCGTCGCGCGATCTCTAGGTGTGAGGGGAGCCACAATGGTATCCAAGGCGGCTATGATCCGTTTTCCTTCAGCCGTACTCACGCCGCAAAAGCGCGCACGCATGGCGACCAGGAGAGAATCGAGCTTCGCGGTGGCGGTGGCAACGGAATCGCGAAGTCTGGCAGCACTGTCGGCCGTGGCGAAGAGCTTCGCGAACCGCAGCTCGTAAAGTCGCCCGGCCTGCCTTACAGTCTCCATACCCCGTTCGCCCGCAGCCCTGGCCTCGCGTGCGGCTTCCCGCGTGACCGTGGCCCGCGCTTCCTCGACGGTTGCGCGGGCCGCCTGGGCCTGAGCTTCCCGCTGCGCGTCCCGCGCGGCGTCTGCGCGCATTTGGGCGGTGTCGCTCATCGCTGCCGCGCGCTCCCCTTCGCGCGCAGCCAATGCTTTCTTGGCGCTGGCTACCCGAAGCGCGGAATCGGCTACTTGCATCGCGGAATCGGCGGACAGCCGATCAATAGAAGCCTGCGCTGTCGCGTCAGAAGCCCGCGATCTCTCGACACGCGCGGAGGACAACCCCCACGCGGCCAAGCCCATCGCGGCGATCGCCGCCGCCAGTAGAGCACCCGCCATGGCCGTCCGCCGGCGAGCCTTCGTGCGATCTTCCTCCACTCGACGCCGTTCTTCCTTCAGGCGGCGCTCCTCCGCCTCATGCGCCTCCTCGAGAGCATGCCGATCGCGGCTTTCCCTGACCACTTTAGTCAGGACATCGTGCGTCAACTCGATGCGCTGCGTTCCGCCTCGCTCTTCCAACCGGATCAATCGCTGGTGGATCAGTGCGTCGATCGCCTGCTGCGTCACGCCGGGTTGAGACAAGGCGTACTGCAGCGCGGCGAAGTCGCGGTACGGCGGGTCGGTGTCGGTGATCAACTCCTTCTCGACGAACCGCATGAGGGCCGGATTCAACCTTGCGAAGCAGCGCTGGTAGTACGCAGCCAGGATCTCCTCCTGTGAGCCCGCGAGGAGATCGGGGGTAATGCTCCTCTGCCTTCCCGGGCGCGCCTTTCGCAGCATGTTCAGCTCGCTGCAGAACAGGCTGAGCAACGCGGGATCGATCGTAAGGGAGGACAGATCCTTCTTGCGGTCCCGCGCTCGTTCACCTGCTACGAACCGGACGATCTGCTCTCCGACCTGCGGCGGCACCAGCTCCGGGCCACCGGCCTGCGTCACCTGCAACGCCGCCGCGCCCGACAGCGGCGTCAGGCGCATCTGGTTGAGCGTGACCGACGGAATCGAAATGCGCCCGGCAGATTCTCCGAACGCGTTGAGGTCCGCCAGAAAATCCTCGCGGAGCGAGATCAGGACCTTGTATTGGTGGCGATTGAAATCGAACGTCCCCGGATCCAGCTCGCGGGTCGCAAACCTCGAATCCAGCTCCGACGGATGCCGGCCCTCGACGAGGTCGCCGAGCTCGGCGAGAAACGCTGCTGTGCGCGGCGCGAATTCGCCGCCGGAACGGCCAGTCGTGAACGCTTCCTCGAACTGGTCGAATACGAGCAGCGGCGTGACGGGCCGGTTGTCAGCCGTCCAATAGTCGTTGCCGCGGCGGTGAAAGTGCTCCCACAACGAAGCGCCCGGATCCATTGCCGGGGCTTCGATACCGTGGCTTTTCGCTTCCGCCGCGATTCGCCGTAGCACCTGCTCGCGGAGCGAGATCGCCTCGCTGTCATGGGCCAGCTGCACGTACACCGGGAGGAGGTTTTCAGGCCGGATCCGCGGGAAGAGCCCGGCGAGCAGCAGGGAACTCTTGCCGAGTCCGGAAACTCCGTGCAGCACGGTGAGGCGTTCCCTGTACACCCTGCGCCGAAGCTCTTCGGCCTGTGCTTCCCGCGCGTAGAAGAACTCCGAGTCCCGCTCGTCGAAGCGGTTGAGTCCGGGCCACGGATCGTCGCGCGTGAGCACGTTCGCGCGCGCGTCGTCGGCTCCGAGATCGGACATAGCGGTGGCGTTACTCACGCCGTGGCGAGTGCGCGCTGGTAGTCGCGGTACAACCGCTGCACGTGCGCGGCAACTTCCTCGACCCGAGCGCCGTTGCCCGCATCCATCGCGTGCAGCGCGCGGAATACCGTGGGTATGCCGGGAGATTGCGGGTCGATGTCGTCGACCCGGACGGGAATTATGAAAGTTCGCTCGCCGACGAAGGCCTTCGCGTCCTCCGCCACGCTCCACTCGTACTTGAAGAACCTCCATTTCGGCGTGAGCACCGCGCGTGACAAAATCGGAATGAAGAATGCCGCGTTCTGAATCCGCGCGGCGATTTTTTTCTTGTACTCGTCGCCTCCGGCGAGGCCGCCTTCCCGGTCGAGCCACACCGCTACTCCTCGCGTGCGCAGCGCCTCGAACAGGAGCAGCGCGCTTTCCCGGTCCTCGCTCGCGTAGCTGATGAATACGGCGTCCTCGTCCGGGTCCACCGAGTCGCGCGCCGGCTTCATTGCGGCGGCTTCGCCGCGCTGCGCCGCCCACCGGCTCTCGAGCTCGTCGATGAAGTCGACCACGCCGCCGGGAAAAACCTTGGTCTTCCTGCTGAAATGCGCCAGAAAGTGACCGAGCTGCGCGTCGTCGTGAATGCGATTGTCCACGACTATGTCGGTTTTATCCTGCCCCTCGAGAAGGCGCTTGTTCTTGGTGATTCGGAGGAAGAATCGCATGAGCCAGTCCGAGTAGCCCACGCCGATGAGCAGGAGCCAGTTGGAGCGGAACTCGTCGGTCAATCTCTTCGGCCGCTTATTGTCGGACTGGAGAGAGTGCACGAACTCCAGCGTATCCTCTTCGGTTACCGCGAAGTGTGGAGCTCCCCAGGTATCCCCGAGCAGATGGTACACGATCGGGGATTTGGACACCGCAAAATCACCCGGCAGATCCACCGTACGATTCGGTGAGTATGCAAATTTCTGCGGCGCACTCCTGCCGGGCCGCTCCTCGCAGAGGGCAGACTGAAGGAGATCGTCGAAAGTGGTGCTGACGTAGATGCGGAACGCGTCTATGCGCGCCAGCTTCCTGAGCGTGTCGGGCACGGGAATCTCTTCCTGCGCCAGGACCTCCTGCACGGCGAACTGGACGTTCTGCACGTCGTCCGGCCCATTCTTCTCGAGGAAGCGGCAGGCGACGTCGTGCAGAGTCGGCGACTTCGCCCGCCCCTCGCCGCTCAAGCCGAGCTTCTTCTCTACCCGGCGGGCGAGATACTCGTCGAGGGTGCACTGCGCACCCTCGTCCTGTACGAGCAGGACGTCGCGCCCGATGACGGGGATCACGTTCCCGGCGTTGAGCGCCGTCAGTAGCTGCGGCCAGAAGAAGGCGCCTTCGAGTTGCGTCATGAATCGCATTCCTTCGCAGCGGCTACAGCACTATGCAGCGACCCGAAAGGATGCGGGAGGCACTGCTCATGCGGAGGCTGCCATTGTACGGCCGCACTCCTGCCAACGCAATGGCCGGCGAGCTCCGTCGCCGCCAGTCTCCGATGACTCATGCGGACCTGATCGCCAGCCAGACGGCCCACGGCATGGCGGCCACGGCGGTGTATCGAAAAGCGCGGTCGACGCGCGTGAATTTCGCGGTCAGGATCACAGCGTTACGCCAGATCTGCCTCGCGAGATCCCGCTCCAGCTCCTGCGCATCGGTGGCCATCATCGCGTCGATGTAGCTCGCTTCCTCCTGCTCGGCGATAGCGCGAAAGTAGAAGAGCGACTTCGTATCGCTCTCCATCAGCTGAGGCAGCGCGGCACGATACAGGTTCCAGAAGCTCGCACCGAGCAACAGGACGGCGAGCGCGGGAGCGATGAGAGTGAAATCGCCGCGGGGAATTGGACGCAGACTCGACGCAAGCACGCCGAGCATAGCGACGTTCAAGGTGAGGAGCAACGAGAGCTTCGCCTCGACGCGCGGGAAAAAGCCAAGCATGAGTTTCAGGAGCTCGGCGGCTCGGACGTCGCGTTTGTCCGTGGATGCGGGTCCAGTCACGGTGAGGGACCTCCAACGATGGTGATGGTTATGGAGCCGGGCGGGAGAGAGCGAGCTGCGGTGGCGCGGGTAACGGTCACGCGATCCGGCCTCACCCCTCGCTCACGAAGGTAGCGCGCGACGCTGTCCGCGAGCTGGCGTCCGGCCGACACTGATTTCGCTCCGGGTGCGCTGAAGGAGATTTCGATCCTGGTTTGCGGTTCCTCCAGCCCGGCGATCGCCGAGTCGATCGCTGGCTGCCGCCATTCCGCCATGGTCGCGAGTAGTCGCGTGGCTGGTTGCTCCGCATGGGCATTCGCCCCGGGCTCTAGCTCCGACCGGCGCGAACGCTGGCTGAAGAGCACGAGAGCCGCTGCCGCTGCCAGACCGGCCGGCACGAGAATTCGCAGCCGCCGGTTGCCAGAAATACCACTGGCCCGTACCGGTGGTCGCATGCTGCGAGGCTCCCGCTGCTCGCGGATACGCGCAAAGTCCAGCTCGGGCACCACGCTGGTCAGGCTCAGCGCTGCCGTCACGCGTTGGACGCGCTCGATCTCGGCGCGACATTCGGCGCAGCCCTCGATGTGGCCCAGCAGCGAAGCGTCGACTGCGGCATCGATGTCGCCATCTGCCGCGCGCTGCAGCTCCTCATCGGTCGGATGCGAGCGACCCGGCTGTTCAGGCATGCGGGCCGCCGGATGAAGCCGGTGCTGCAAGGTGTTTGCGTATTGCCACGAGCCAGTTTCGAGCGGTTCCTGCCGTGATTCCCATGCGGTCTCCGATCTGGCCGTAGCCGTAACCCTGCCGATACAAGTCGATGAACTCGGCCCAGCGCCTATGCTGCGGATCCGCGCTTGCCCGGAGAGCTTTCACGCGCTGCTCCAATTCGATGAGCTCCTCTTGCTGAATGGCGTCCAGGCTGCCGGCCGTCATCTCAGCCTGGTCGTCGAACGAGACGAAGCTTCTTGAGCGCGCCGCACCGTGCGGGGTTGCGCCACCCGATTCGCCACCCTGTTTCTGCTTGTTCCACTCTCCGGTCAGGCGCTCTTTCGTTCGGAGGGCGGCGCGAATTGCAACCTGCTTCAGCCACTGTTCCGCAGTGCCTTCCTCGTGATACTGTCTTGCGGCATCGACGAGGCCCGCGAAGACATCACTCGTCACGTCCTCCGCTACCTCACGCGGCTCGCGCAACCACGAGATCCCTCTGATCACGTAAAAAACGCGGGTCCAGACGAGCTGTCTGTACCGTTCATAGCACGACGCCCACGCAGCGTCCCGCACCTCGACGGACTGCGATTGCAGGGCGGCGAGGAGCTCTCCGAGCGACGGCGCGCTCGCAGCGCCCGCAGCGCCCGCGGCTGCGTGCAGCGACGGGCCGGCGTCTGGCTTGCGCGGCAGCTGTCTAGCGCGAGTTGTTCAGGGACATCGTGAGCGCGCCGAACCACGAGAATCCCATACCATACCGCACTCGCGCATCTTCGGCCGCTCCCTGCGAGAGTGGGCGCCGCTGCAACGCGGCGCCCGACGTGATGAGCACAGGTGACAGCCAGCGCCATGTCGCACCGGCGAAGAAATCCGGGCGACGGTACTGGCCGAGGCCGACTCCGAAGGTCGCGCCTAAAAGGGAGCGCGGGCCGCGCGCGACCGTTACGAAGATCGCCGGAGGTGTCCGCAGATCGTCGTCGCCCGCGACTACTTTCCCCTCTTCTGTGACATCCAACTCGGGCGCGCCGAGCCAGGCGAGTCCAGCGGAGATCTCGCAGGAACGCCCGGTACGCGGCTCGACGTACACGGACGCTTCCCCGAGCCGTGTGCGAATCTCCTCCTTCCATTCCTGGGTCGGCTCGAGCCGGAGCGAGAGCTTTTGCACATTGGCGCTTGGAGAAGCGGTGAACTGTGCGTTGCTCGCGTCGATTCGAAGCTGTCGGACGGTCAGCACCATGACTTGCGCTCTCGCCGTAGCCGATCCATTGCTCGTCGGCGAGAACGCCTTCCGGGCGGCGAGTGGAACGCGCGCCTTGAGCACGGCGAAGCCCTGGGCGGTAGGACCCGAAAGGAGCGCGTCAGCCGCGCTTGCATCGTGCGGGCGCACAAGCTCAGCGGCTTCGCTGAGCATGGCGACGCCCTCGTCGAGCGAGGCAAGGTCGGCGGCTGCTTCGGCGCTTCTCTGTCGAAGGATCTCGGCGAACATCGCCGGGTCGCTCAGACCCTGCTGGAGTCTATCCAGGCGGGACTGCAGATCTGCGAGTAGCGAATCAGCCGGGCTCGTCTCGCCGCGGACCGCGATGTTGTGCAGCGTGGAGTCCGAGTTCGTCCCGTAATAGGCGACGGTGTCCAGGAGATTCGTGTAGCTCCTGAGGCGGGGGCCGGCTTCCACCAGAATCCCCTGTGCCGAGGCGGCCAGCCTTTGCGATTCGGCTCGAGCTTCCGCCTCACCGAGCTGAAAAGTGACTCCCGCATCCTTGGAGCCACCGGAAACGCCCTTGGATGGGGATACTATTGTCGTCAGAAGATCGGTGGACAGCACCTTGTCGGCGTCCATCTTCGGCGCGGCCATATTTGCGACAGCGCCAGCCGCCGTGAGAAATGCGCGCTGCGCAAACGACCGCCCGATCATGCGGCAGGTCTGCGCGTTGAGGGTCTGCACCAACTCCACGCGGACGGAATAGCGGTAGAGCAGAGGGTTGGCGTTCTCCACGACAACCTCCACGGGACGGTCTGGCGGTACACCGACGAGCGTCACGGGAGCGTTGGGCCGGAACCGATGCCAACGCTCCAGCACGTTTCCCCGGTTGTCCACGAGCCTGAGGGTATCGCGAATGTGATCGTACACTATTCGGTAAGCGGGCTCGTACGCGTATACACGGCTGGGGACACGCTCCACACCGGTGCCGGACTCCTGCGCCTGCCCGACCGCTGCCGACGCGAGGGTGAGCGCCGCGGCGGTGAGCGCCGCGGCGATCAGGTGCCGCCACAAGACCCGGCTCCCCCTGATCCGCAGCCGACTGCCCATGTGCGGCGCGACCGCGGGGCTAACGTTTTGCAAGAAAGTCCCAAACACGAGCAGCGGCCTGTTGGCCCTCTATCTGAGGTGTCTGGCGCCGCTTGTAGACCCTTTGCGTGTAGCTGTTCGTTGCCGGCGTCACCTGCCCCATCAGTGCTCCAAATGTCGCACTCTCCGACGCCCCCTCCAGGGCCTCGGCGAGGTAATAGGTGAATACGCTGTTCTTGCCGGTGTACTTGGGCAGGCTGTCGGCCGTCCAGGAAAGCTGGTTTTCCGCGGAAGCAGCGAGCAACAGGTGGCGCTGCGGCTCGCCCAGCAGATCGGCGAGCTCGCCACCGGCGCCCGGGGCGCCGGTGGCCGTCTCGGTCAGATACTTCGCGGGCAACGTCATCTTCGACCTGACATCCTCGAATTTCTCTTCCTTTGCCCGCGCCCGCTGAATCGCACGGGTGCCTGTTCCCGAGAAGCAGGCGTCCATGATGAAGAGGACTCGATTGGTCCGCAGGCGATCGGCCAGGAATCCGAGCTCGTCATCCAGCAGCACACTCCCCTTGCCGTCATCGCCCCAGATATAGAGGGCTTCGTCTCTGTTGTCGGTAGACTCAGGATCCAGGCTGCCGGTAAGGCCCACGTTATTCGCCATGCGCATGCCGTGCCCCGAGTAGAAAAACACTGCTACGCCGTCCGGTCCTGCCTGGCCCAGGTGCCTTAGGAATGCTTCGGCTATATGCTCCCGGGTCGCTTCCCGGTTGGCGATCGTCACCACGTTCCGGCGCTGGAAGCCGAAGCGGTCGACCAGAATGCTGCCGATCAGGTTCGCGTCGGCCACCGGCCCGTCCAAAGTGGTTCCGATTCCCTCGTAATCGTCGATGCCGACAACAAGCGCGTACTGATCGTTCGGGTCGCCGCCACCGCGGTAACGAGCAGCCCAATCAGGGGCGGCTGATCCGCTCCGGCTGGACGCCGCGGTAGCAGCCTGCCCGTCGACGCGGAGCGTGTAGGCGCCAGTCTGCCCCGCGCCGTAGCTATTGACCAGTATCTCGTACTCACCATCCTCAGGAAGCAAGGCGGATATGCGCGCGTTTGTCCCCCCGGCGCCATCGTCGTCCTCCAACACGGCGCCGACTTCAGGGCCTCCCGGCCCATACACGATCAAGAATGCGTCGAAGCTGCTGGATTCGAGGGTGATCTGGATGGAGTCGCCTCTGCGACCGGCATACGCCCAGGAATCGTAGTAACTGGTGTCTGGCAACTGCGGATCGCTGGCTTCGAGAGCACCGGTGACAGCCTGGCCGAGGGTCACGTAATTTGGCGGTTCCTTGGAGAGCGCCTCCAGCCGCGACGCGAAGGGAGTCTTCGATACGGCTGCCTTGTCGATATTGCCACACGCCGTGAACAACATGAGCGCACCAGCCGCGCCCGACCAACGGGAAAGGAACGTGGGCATGGATCCTCTCATTAGGAGTGAACGGACATGCGGGTCAATCGGCGTGGGGCACATCCCCGTAGAGGGCAGACAATACGCCCGCCCGCATCGCCCGGCAAGAAGGCCTACCTCCCTCATGACGGCGGGTGGGAAAATCGTCACTGCAGGCAATCGGAGGTGACCGGCGGATGACGGCGGGGGCCTCCGTCGTCATCGGGTAGCATGGGGGCGCTGCAGCCTCCGGCCGGATGGGCGTTCGCTGGCCAAGCCGTTGGCGTGGTCGTATAGTCCACCACCTCATTCCCACGCGATGATTCGTGCTTTGCTTCGCCTCGGTAGCTGCGCGATTGTGCTGACGGCGTTTGCGTGCTCCAAGTCGGCAGAGCGCGCGGACGCCGACCACCTGAAACTCGTCACGCCGGAAGGTCATACCGCCCCGGTTTTCGCCGCGGCCTTCTCAAACGACGGCCACTTCGTCGTAACCGCATCCGATGACGGCACTGCGCGGATCTGGGAGACGGCCACAGGTCGTGAAGTCCGTCGCCTGGAGAGCGCTCGGAGCAGCCGCGACAGCCTCGTCTGGGTACGTGCCGCCGCGTTCTCGCCAGACGGGTCGGCCGTGGTCACCGGGTCGTTCGACGCCTCGGTGCGCGTCTGGGATCCGCGTACCGGTCGTGAACTCCACAACCTTCCGACGGGTCATACCGGACCGATTACTTCAGCGGCCTTCTCGCCCGACGGGAGGTTAATCGTCACCGCGTCGCAGGACGGCACGGCGCGACTGTGGGATGCGCGAACCCGGCGCGCCGCAGGGTCCCCGATGACCCATCGCAGCCGCGTCAACTCAGCGGCGTTTTCCGCGGACGGCCGCTACCTCGTGACTGCTTCGAACGATTCGAGCGCGCGCATGTGGGACGGCGCGACAGGCGACAGCGTCCGGTCGTTGCGGGGCCACCAGGGTTGGGTCATGTCGGCTGCGTTCTCGCACGGCGGCAGCGCCGTGGTGACCGCGTCGGCGGATGGTACGGCGCGTATTTGGAACGCAGCGGATGGGGATCTGATCCGCCAACTCCCGGGTGCCGGGTCAGCGATTCTGGCGGCGGCGTTCTCGCCCGATGATCGGCTTGTCGTCACTGTGTCGGACGACGGGACCGCGCTCGTGTCCGAGATCGCGACGGGGATCGCGCTTCGGCTGGAGTCGGGAGCAGGCCCGCTGCGGTCGGTATCGTTCTCGCCTGATTCCGCGGGAATGCACGTGCTGGCCGCTTCCCACGATAACACCGCCTGGATGTGGAGCAGCGTGACGGGCAAAGTTATCCACCGCTTTCAAGGTCACGCTCGTCAGCCGTACGCCGCGTCTTTTTCCCCCGACGGGCGATTGGTGGTTACGGCGGCGGACGACAGCTCGGCACGGATCTGGGAGGTCGCAACTGGTCAGGACGTCCGCCAGTTGCGTGGACACACCGGCACCGTTCGCTCCGCCGCCTTCTCACCTGATGGGAGACTCGTCGCCACCGCTTCAGAAGACAGCACCGTCCGGCTCTGGAGTCCGCTGACCGGCGCGGAGCGACTCGGGCCTTTACCGCACTCCGACTGGGTTTGGTCGGCTGCTTTCTCAGCCGACGCGCGGTTCGTCGTGTCAGCATCCGCGGATAGCACAGCGCGTTTGTGGGACGCGGACAGCGGGCGCGCGACCGGCTCGCTCGATGTGGGTCGGGTTTGGGTGAACGCGGCGGCGTTCTCGCCGGATGGACGGCGCGTGGTCACTGCGTCGGGAGATGGTCGCGTCCAACTTTGGAGTGTCGACACGGGGCGGCCGAGCAGTCCGGCAATGATGCATCGCGCTCGCGTGAACAGCGCCGTATTCGCTCCCGACGGACAGCTCCTGGTGACCGCGTCCGACGACTCGACGGCGCGATTATGGGACCCGGTGTCAGGTAAGGAAGTCCGCAAGCTGAGCGGGCACCGGGCGTTTGTCACGTCCGCATCGTTTTCTCCCGAAGCGGATCACGTCGCAACCGCATCGTTCGACGGAACCGCGCGCATCTGGGATGTTGCGAGCGGCCGCGAGATCCGGGTTTTGGAAGGCCACGCCGGCTGGGTCCACTCCGCGGTCTATTCGCCTGATGGCCGGTTCATCGTTACGGCGTCGCGGGACGGCACTACCCGGGTGTGGAACGCCGCGACCGGCTCCGAGATTTTTCGCCGGTACATGCTGGGCTCCGCCGATTGGGTCATCGTGGCGCCCGACGGGCGATTCGACGGAAGCGAGGACGGCCTGCGGCGGTTGCACTACGCGCGCGGGCTACAGACAATGCGACTCGAGGCGTTCTTCAACCAGTTCTACACGCCGCGGCTGGCCGGGCTTCTGCTCTCCGGCGCGCCCTACGCGGGCCCGGATTTGCGCCGCGGTTTCAGCCTCCCACCCTACGTCCGTATTGCCTCGCCGATATCCCATGTCGCGGACAGCGGTACCGGCTCGGCGAGAGTGATCATCGAGATCGCGGACAACGGCGGTGGCGTGGAAGACGTACGCCTGTACCACGACGGAGCGCTCGTGGCGAGGGAGACACCGGCCGCGATGAATCCGCGGCTCGTGCGGTCCCCGTCCGGCTGCCCCCGGGACATCATGTGCTTCGAGACTACGGTCGAGCTCCTCCCCGGGATGAACACGCTGGAAGCGACGGCTTTCGCGCGGGATGGTACGGAAGCCGAGCGGTCACCGGTGACGATTACGATCCCCGCACCGCGAGGCAAGCCTGACGCCACGCTGTATGTCCTTGCCGTAGGGATCACGAGCTACCGGGTTCCGCGCTACAATCTCAACTATGGTCGGGCCGACGCCGTGGCGTTCACGCAGGCGATTCGGGCCGGCGCGGACTCTATCTACGCCGACGTGGTCGTGCGCACACTGTACGATGCCAGCGCCACGGGTGATTCGATCGCCGGGGCGCTGAGAGCGATCGCCGCGTCGGCACGACCGCGCGACGTGTTCGTATTTTTTTACGCGGGGCACGGCACCAGTGAGAGGGACGGCAGGAGCACCCGCTTCTTTCTTGTTCCCACGGACATCGATGAGATTACGGACGTCAATTCGCTCAAACGCAAGGCCCTGTCAGCCGAGGAGCTCAGGTCTCTGTTCGAGGGGATCCGTGCTCGCAAGAAGCTGATGGTGGTGGACGCGTGCCAATCCGGCGGCATCGTGGCCGGGTTTGCGCGTCGCGGTGCGGCGGAGGAGCGGGCGATCGCGCAGCTCGCGCGGAGCAGCGGACTGTTCGTCATCAGCGCAACCGACTCCGAGCAGTTCGCGCAGGAAGTAGCCGAACTCGGGCACGGGATACTGACCGAAGCCTTTTTGCGCGCCCTGGAAGGCAGGGCGGGAGACACCAGCAGGGTGCGGACGGTGCGACAGGTCGTGAGCGAGACGGAGAGCGGCACCCATGAGCTTTCCAGAATGCTGCGCCGGGAGCCCCAGTACCCCATGGTGTTTTCCTCCGGGATGGATTTCCCGCTGACCATGCGACCCCCGGCTCGTGACCGTGCGTCTGACCTTGCGGCGTCGGATCGTATTCGTGGCGAGACTGCCGCCGCCGGCCGCGCGGATTATTGCGTCGCGATCCCGCGCAGATGATTCGGGGCACGCCGATCCCCGCGGCGCAGTCTACATCGGAGTATCGGCCGGAGCCGGAAGGCGCCGGGTCCGCACAGATCGAGCCCTACCTCAGCGGCGTGATCGAAGAGTTCGCGCGCGTTAATCACGACATGTGGGCGTGGAACCGTCAGCGGGAAGGCTGGAGCTACGGACCGTCGCGGGATGACGCGCGCAAGTTGCACCCCGGGCTCGTGCCGTACGCCGACCTGAGCGAATCGGAGAAGCAGTATGACCGCAATGCCGCGGCGTCGACGATGCGGGCGCTTGCAGGTCTCGGGTACCGAATCGTCGCGCCCGAGATCGGCGCGACGCTGGACGCCAGGGAACGGGAATCGCGGGCAGCCGCCAATCGGGACTTCATCCACAAGGCCGGCGCGACGGCGCTGGTGAAATTCTGGCGGGGACAACCACCCGATGCGTGGTCCGAGGTTGGCCTGTACGCGACGCTCGCCGCGAAGCTGGTGCGGGAAGGGGAGCCGGTGGTAGCGTTCGAGGTCGCCGTGGAAGGGCTGAGGCGTTGGCCGGAAAACCGGCGCCTGCAGCATGCGCAGGGGTTGGCTCTCGCGCGCGTCGGAGCCACGGCGCGGGCGCATGCGATCGCTCTCGAGCTGAGCGAGCAGCGCGACGACCCGAAGCTGGTCGAAGACGCGATCTCGCTGCTCGCGAGAACGTACAAGGACATGGCTTTCGCGCCCGGGACGCGCGCGGACCAACGAGCGCATCTCGCTCGGGCGCTGGCGGAGTATCGGCGCGCCGAGCTTTCGGGCGGGTACTACGCGTCGATCAACGCGGCGACGCTGGCGTTGCTGTGCGGCGAGCCCGATGCGGCGAAAGCGTCTGCGCGCATTGCCCATGCGCGCGCTACGTCCGAGCTCGAGAAGGCTGCGGCGGCGGCTCACGCCGGGCCTGCGGACTTTTATTGGCCCCTGGCGACGCTCGGTGAAGCCGCAGTCATCCTGGGTGACGAGCGCGAGGCAAGACGGCGCTATGCCGACGCCGTGGAGCGCGCGGGGGAGTGTTACGGAGATGTCGCCACCATGCGACGACAGCTGCGGCTGCTCGCCGGCGCGGAAGGAGTCGGCGGGATCCAGTGGATCGACAGCGTGTTCCGAATTCCCAAGGTCGTTGTATTCGCCGGACAGATGTGGGACGAATCCAGCGGAGCGCTCGAGTCGCAACGGACCGCTCTCGAAGACCGCCTCAGAACGCTGGGCGCAGGATTTGGCTACTCGTCAGCGGCGCGAGGTGCGGAGATTCTCTTCCTCGAAAGCATGGCCTCAATTGGCGGAAAGAGCTACGTCGTGCTCCCGTATCCGGACGAGCAGTTCGTTCCGAGAAGGATCGCGGCGCGATCGAACGGTGAATGGGCGCCCCGCTACCAACGAGCGGCGGCAGAGGCCGTCGAGGTATTGACCGCGTCATCTGGGTGGTTCGACGACGGCGCGCTGGTCGACGAGTACTCGTCTCTTCTGCTGGAGGGCCTGGCAAAGATCCACAGCGACGTCCTCGGGACCGAGCTCGTGCGCCTGGCGGTCTGGGATGGATGCGACGACGACTCAACGGTCGGCGCTACCATACGTCGTTGGCGGGATAACAACCATGCCGTGGAGGTGATCGATCCGGGAGTGCGAGCGCGCAGGGCAGTGCGCTCATCCGTCGAGACCCACCAGGAAGGGCGGGTAGCCGCGATCCTGTTCGCGGACGTCGTCGGCTTCAGCAAGCTGCCGAACGACCCTGACGTGTATCAGTTCTTCAAAGTCTTTCTTGGCGAGGTCGCGTCACTTCTGGAAAATCCGGATCATCACACAATCGTGCGCAACACGTGGGGCGACGGACTGTACCTCGTCTTCCCCGGGGTTCGACAGGCTGGTCGTTTTGCATTGCAGTTGTCTCGCATGGTGAATGAGACCATGTGGCGGGATCGAGGCCTGTCGCAGGATCTGAACGTGCGGGTCGCCGTTCACGCCGGCCCGCTGCTGAAGTTCGTGGATCCCGTCACCGGGCAGGCGACTCTGTCCGGCAAGCACGTGACGCGCGCCGCGCGCATGGAGCCCGTGACGCCGCCCGGGCTGGTCTACGCGAGCCGCGAGTTCGCGGCGCTGGCTGCAGCCGAAGGCGTACAGGAATTTTGCTGCGAGCCCGTTGGGCGCCTGCAGTTGGACAAGCGAGCCGGACTTGCGTCTCTGTTCGTAGTGACCGCTACGGGGCCGGTCGATTCAGGCGTACAGTTACCCTCGGCCCGGCGTCGCAACAAAAAGGGGAGATCGAGCGCATGAATCGCTTCACCCTGCTTCCGGACCCTCGTTTCGAGCCGCTGAAGGAGAGTCTGCGGGAGCGCGTCCTCGCCGCCGCCGCGGCGCTCGACGCGGAGAATTTTCTCGACGTCTTCGACGTGGCGATGCGGGACCTCGCGGGCACTGCATTCACGGGTGCCGGTGCGCACGAGGGCACCGTCTGGCTCGGCGTACGCAAGCGGAAAAGTGCGGCCGACGCGACTATCGCCGCGCTGGTTCCCGTGTTCAATACCGGACCCGACGCGGTGCGGTTCGTCGGCAAACACCGCCAGCCGATCGGGAAGGGCTTGATCAGCGGAGTCTTCGCGTACGAGCAACCCTTCTGCGAGAACGAAGTGCATCGGAACGAGAAGCAGGATCCGACGCTCGACCGGAAGCTCAAAGTGCGGACGCGCGCAATGATCGCGGTTCCGTTGTACTTCGCCGGGACGGTGCGAGGCGTGATCTCCTGCGTGCAATTGACGAGGGGCGACGGGGATGCAGGCGCCGGAGCGCCGCCGGGCTTCACGATCAGCGATCTGCGAAAGGTTCAGCTGGCCTCGGAAATCCTGACGCGGTTGATCGATCATCGGCTCGTGGGAGTCACCGTCGGCTGGCGCACGGAATGATGACGAGCGTGGCCCTCCCTTCGGCGTCCGGCGCCCAGGAAGCTATCCGGCGCGGGACAGGCGAAGGAATCAAGATCGCGGTGATCGATTCCGGGATCGAGATCTCGCATCCGGCGCTGGCCGGCCTGGCGCTGACGGACGATGTGGCGGTGACGACAGACGGGATGCTCGTGCAAGTCGGCGAGGGCGGCGGCCGCGACGTTTTCGGGCACGGCACAGCCATCGCGAGCGTACTGCGGCGCGGAGCCCCGAGCGCGTCGATCGGAAGCTTTCGCGTGCTCAACGAGCGGCTCGGCGGACGCACGGCCACGATTCGCGAGGGCGTGCGCCAGGCGATCGATCGCGGTTACCACATCCTCAATTGCAGCTTCGGTTGCCGTGGCGAGGTGCAGTACGTGATGCAATACAAGGAGTGGATCGACGAGGCGTATCTCAAGGGCATTCACGTAGTCGCGGCGTGCAACAATTTCGACTTCAGTGTTCCCGAATGGCCGGGATATTTTCCATCGGTCATCACGGTGAACATGGCGCAGGCGAGCGAGCTGAGCCTGTTTTACGGGCGCGGCCATCTGGTCGAATTCGCCGCCGCCGGTGAGAATGTCGAAGTCGCCTGGATGGGAGGCGCGCGAAAGACGGTTACAGGAAGCAGCTACGCCGCGCCGCACGTCACCGCGCTGCTTGCGCGCCTGCTTTCTGTCTACCCTGATCTTCCTCCGCTCGAGGCAAAAGCGTTGTTGCACCGCATCGCCGAGCCGTTGCACTCCGGGGTAGTCGCGAACGGTGGCACGGGTTCTCTCACAGCGAGGCTTGACGCACATGCATGATCGACAACGTCCCGAAGGCCCGGCCCCGGAAGACGGGGAGCGGCGCGAGCTGGACGTCGTCTTTGCGACGACACTCGATGGCAGAGTTTTCGAGTTGCCCGTGACAGTAGCCGCTTGCTACGAGGTCACGCGAGATTCCTCGAGCGAGTCCAGCCACTTCGCAATCATCCCCGCTTCGCCCGATGACGGCGAGGACGAAGTCGGCGGACGGCACCAGATGATGCATCCCGACGGGAGACTGCGATACCACACGAGCTGGGCCACCGGAGCGTACATCTGGAAGCGTGACTATCGATCGTACAGCGGTGCGCATTGGCATCCGAATCCAGCCAGTCCTCTCGCGCTCGACATGCGCGACTACTAGATGGGCCACGCGGCCGGCGGAGAGACAGCGGCCGAAGTGACGTCCTTTCGGGACAACCTGCGAGTGGTCTGGCGGCTGCGAGACCACTTCGCTGCGTACCTCCTTCCCGCGGCTGCGCTGCTGCTGCTCGCGCTGGCGCAAGCCAATCTGGCGCTGACCGCAACCACTGCCGGGCAGCGGGTGATCGACGAGTTCGCCGCGACTCGCGACGGAGCGCCCGTGCCACCGATAGCCTCGCAGTTCGGATCGGAGCTGCTGTTCAACGCCGCTGCGCCGCCTGGGACGCCTGCACCACGGCTGGCGCTACTCATGGCCACATTCGCGCTCGTCGCCGTGACGCTCGGGATCGGGATCGAGTACCTGCGAAGCGTCTTGCAGGAGAGGTTCCGCCACCGCTTGCAGGCGAAGCTGCTGGCCGGGTTTACGAGCGAGCTGGCTCCAGAGCGAGCGCGTCGCGACGAAGCTACGAACAACCGCATCTTCACCGAGGGCGCGTCGCAGCTGAGCGGACTGCTCATTTTCCAGCTGGTTGGGTGGGGGGAGCAGCTGTTCAAAGCGGGCGTGTACGGGTACGGACTCGTGCGCATCCGGCCAGGCGGCGCTCTCATTGCCGGCCTCGCCGTTGGCACGGTCCTGTTTCAGATCGCCGTTGCGGGTCTGTTCGCGAAGCGCCTGGCGCGTGTGAGCGAAGACACGTTCGCCAGAAACATGGAGTTGCGCTCGCGCGCGCAGGAATTCTTCGATGGCCTCGCCAAGCTCGTGTATTTCCGGGGTGAGCAGGCGTATGCCAAGCGGCTGTTGCATCTAGCTCGCGCCAGCGAGCATGCGAGCCGCCGGCACCAGATGGTGGCAAAGTTTCAGGAAGCCGCGATGGAGCTGGTCACGACGCTGTCACTGCCGCTGATTGTCGCGCTTCTCTCACTTCCGGTGCTCGTCGTGGCTGGTGGCCCGGGGATCACGGCAGGGACCATCATGCAGGCGCAGCTGCTGCTCATACTGATGACAGCGACCACAGCCGGTCTCGTTGCCATAGGCGGGGAGTTGTCGCACGCGAGCCCGAGCGTCAGACGCGTCGAGGAGATTCTGCGGATTCCCTTGCCGGGCGAAGCGCCGCCGGAGCTCGCGACCCTGCGTGCGAGGCAACACGCGCCCGGGCTCGAGGTATCGGCGCTCACTTTCCAATACGCGGGCACAGGCGCGCCGGCGCTGCGAGACGTGTCCTTTGCGATCTCGCGGGGCGCGTGCGTCGGGTTAATCGGTGGAACCGGATCAGGAAAGAGCACTCTTGCGAGAGTGCTGGTCGGCGACCTCCGCCCGGCATCGGGCCGCATTCTGTACGATGACGTGGTCGTGACCGATTGGCACCTCTGGTGGAAGCGAGAGCTGATTGGATATCTGCCGGCCGAGCAGGGGTTCATGCGCGGCACGCTGGAGGAGAACGTGTTGTTCGGCCGGTCGCTGGAAGACGTCCAGGGTTATCAGAGAGCGCTCCAGATTTCCGGCGTCGCGGCAATCGCGGAGGCAAAGGCGAGCGAGGGCGGAATGAAGACGTGGATCGACCGGGCGGAAGACGTCCTATCCAGCGGTGAGCGGCGACGCGTCGGCATCGCACGCCTCCTGGTCGGCGATCAACGTTTGTGGATTCTCGACGAGCCGGGTTCGGGGCTCGATCCGAAAACGATGGGCGACCTGGCGACTGGGTTGAGACCCGGCTCGGCGGTCCTCAGGGGAAGAACGACGCTGATCATAACGCACGACCCTGACGTGTTCCGGACGGACTTCAATATGTTCCTCGAGAACGGAACTATCGCGGCGACCGGCACGCACGAGGAGCTGTTGCAGCGATTGCCCGCGTATGCCGCGCTCGTACGCAGGCACGTTCATGAGCGCGAGGACCTTGCCGTCAGTCCAACCTGAAAAAACGGCGGAGAAACTCATCCAGTGAGCCGGGAGGTGGACTTGAAGCGCGGCGAGCCGCCTCCCGGAATTCGTTTATGATCTCGCCCGCGTTTTCGACAGGGACGAGAGTCCCGTCGTCGCGCATGCGCGCTCGCACGGCTGCTTCGATGAATCTCGCCAGGCGCGCCGCGTCTGCCGGCGCGCCGGTGCGGGCGTCCCAAAGCTGAATCGTCCCTCCGCTAGCCGCGGTGACGACCCGGTGGCCATCGGGGCTGAATGCTACGTGCAGGACCCTTTCGTCGTGCCGTAGCGGCGGGCCGATCTTTTGACTGGTGCGCCTGTCCCACAGCTGCGCCGTGCTGTCGCTGGATGCGGTGACTATCCGCTGCCCGTCGGGGCTGAAGGCGGCGCTCATTATCCAACCGTCGTGTCTCAAGGGCAGACCGACCCTTTCACTTGCTTGAATATCCCAGAGCTGGGCCTTCCCGGACGACGTAGTTATGATCTGATGCCCGTCAGGGGCGAATGCAGCGTTCCCCACCCCATCGGTCTTGAGCTGCGGGCCGACTTTTTCCCTCGTATGCGTATCCCACAGCTGGGCAGTCCCCTTCCCCTCGTTAGTGAGGATCCGCTGACCGTCGGGGCTCAATGCGACAATCCACAAGTCGGTCCGTAGCGGAGCGCCGACTCTGGCATTTGTCCCCGCGTCCCAGAGTTGAGCCGTAAGGTCATACGAAGCGGTGACGATCCGTTGCCCGTCGGCGCTGAACGCGGCGCGGTGCACGGCGTCGCGGTGGCGCAACGGAGCGCCGAGGCGCTTACCTGTATGCGCGTCCCACAACTGAGCCGTGCTGTCGAGTGAGGCGGTCACGACCCGCAACCCGTCTGGGCTGAACGCGGCACTCCGCACTGCGTCCCCATGACGCAGGGCCGGACCAACCTTCAGACCGGTGCGCACATCCCATACCTGAGCGGTACTATCCTCCGACGCGGTGACGATTCGCCGACCGTCGGGACTGATCTCCACGCTCGACACCTCGGAGTTGCTGAGCAATGGAGCCCCGGCCCTATCACCCGTCTCCACACCCCAGACCAGAGCTCTGCCGCCGGGGAAGATCGGCGCAGTGAGGATCCGCTGACCGTCAGGGCTGAATACTGCGCTCCACACCCCTTCGTGCCTACGCGGCGGGCCGACTCGTTGACTAGTTCGGGCATCCCACACCTGAGCTCTGCTGTCTCCTGATGCCGTCACGATCCGGCGCCCGTCACGGCTGAATTGGGCGTACCACACCAAATGGTCGTGCCGTAGCGGGGAGCCAATCCGCTGACCCGTTCGGGCATCCCATATCTGGGCCGTGCTGTCCCACGATGCGGTTACTATCCGCTGACCGTCCGGGCTGAAGGCAGCGTGAGATACCCTGTCGTCGTGCCGGAGCGTCGGGGGGACCTTCCGACTTGTGCTGGCCTCCCACAGCTCAGCCGTACTGTCATCTGACGCGGTGACGATCCGTTGCCCGTCCGGGCTGAACGCGGCGCTCCTTACGGCGTGCCGGTGGCGAAGTGGAGCGCCGACCACCTTACCTGTACGCGCGTCCCACAGCAGAGCCGTGCCGTCGCTTGAGGCGGTCACGACCAGCCGCCCGTCGGGACTGAAGGCGGCACCCCACACTGCTTTGTAGCGCCACCACTCAGGGCTGACCTCAGTGCTGACCTTGGAGGCCGTACGGACATCCCACAGCTGAGCGGTACCGTCCTCCGACGCGGTGACGACCCGCAACCCGTCTGGGCTGAACGCGGCAGTCCACAGTGCGGCCCCATGACGTAGCGCCGGACCAACCTCCAGACCCGTGCGCACATCCCAGATTTGAGCCGTGCTATCGCTCGAGGCGGTGAGGATTCGCTCCCCGTCAGGGCTGAATGTGGCATCGAGGATCGGTGCCTTCGCTTCTATCTGTATCCTCGGGGCAGAGTTCAGTAGGGCGAAAGCCATCGACCGGCTCGATGCGGACGCGGGGTCATGAACCATGGCGCGAGCCAACCATGCCAGAGCCTCGGTAGGGTCGCCGGTCGCGTGTGCCTGCACGGCGAGCTGCAGTTCTTTCCGTGCCTGCTCCCGCTCTCTTTCCTCGCTTACCTGGCGTGCGTTCCAGACGAGTCCACCAATGACCGCGATGCCGATCAGGCCGGCTGTCGCAAAAGACAGCCGCCGTTTCTTCTGCCGCTCCTGGTCCCGTCGCTTGAGCATGTCATAGCTGACGCCGAACATCGGCGCGGCGAGCTTGAGTACCACCGATCGTTTGCCGTCCTTGCCAGGCCGCACGTCGGCCGCGATCGGCTCGACGCGCCGGTCCGTTGTTCGACCCTCAGTGGTGATCTCGTAGCGAAGCGCCTCGGGGAAACACTCTTCAGCGGAGTTTCCTCCAGCCTTGTCGCTCGCATTCGGCTCACCGGCAACTATCAGGGAGAGGATGTCGTTGGACCGGCCGAGCTGCTTGAAGGTCCTGACCTCTTCGTTCACCCAACGCGACTGTGCGGCTTTGGGCGAGCATATGACGATCAGGAAGCGAGATTCTTGCAACGCATCGCGGATGTTGCTTCCGAGATCGGCCGATATCGGAAGCTCCTCCCGGTCGCGAAAGATCGGGAACAAGCGCTTGGGTGCTTCGAGCGGCAGCTTCGCACGCACGGCTTTTGGCGGCCTGTACGTTTCGAGTGCGCGATGCAGCCACGCGGCCCAGCGCGAGTCTGTGTGGCTGTAGCTGATAAAAGCATGGTATTTCATGCCCGCTCTCCGTGGGTGGAGAGACGATACGCACGGGCCGTCACGAATGCGAGGCGATGGCGTTCGTGGCGTTGATTGGCGCGATGGCCACAGCCGCGCTAGTGTTGGGCACGGCGTCAGGCATGTCTCACGCTGGGGTGTCGGCCTGCGTAGGAGCGGTGACCAAAACCGGAGGGATGAGATGCTTCTCTTTTGGCAGGGCAGAGGCTGGGCGGTGCTGCCGATCCTGTTCGGTTGGATTTTTCTGGTGATCGGCGTGATGATCGCCACCCAGGGCCCCGAGGCCGACCCCAACGCAGCCGCGAATACCGACCGGATCTTCGCCCTCGCGTTCGCGCTGTCCGCGGCCAACCTGCTCTATCTCGATTGGCGACGGGAGAAGAGGCTCAGGGAAGCGTCTGCAGCCGGCAGCGAAGATGGGAGCGCGGTCGTCTCCCGGGATTCCTTCATGTTCGTTCCGATCAAGTATTGGGCTTATATCTTCGCGGCCGTTACGGCGTACTTTCTCATCCACTCGTTCACCGTTTGAGCGGCTGACCACCGCAATCCCAAAGCACTGCGCCAGCCGCCGCCCCGGCAAAGGCGGCGCTCAGGAGCACAATCGTCATCGCTAGCGCGGAATCCGGGGGGAAGACGCCCAACCACCCGACGGTCACCAGCGTGCCCAGCACCAGAGCGCTGGCCGCGACAAACCGGCGAGATGTCCACTTTCTCCGCTTGGCGAACGCCGCTGCCGGCACTCCGATGGCCAGGACAATGAGGAGGACAATTGGAATCGCCAGCATAAACCAGGCAACCAGAGCGGTCGCCCCTCCGATCCCTGACACCGTCCCCGTGATACAGCCCAAACCGTAGGCCAGAAGCCCGAACAACATCGTGACGGACAGCATTCCGGCTACCAGGCCGACGACGACGTTCATGGGTCCCCCCGAAAAGATCGAGCTGAGTGGCTTTCGATCAGGACATGCCGGTCGGAGGGCGGTTTGTCATGGGCAGGAGCGTTGGTTCGTGCGCGCCCGGGTCAGCCGACTGTGGGCGTTCAGGTGATCCGGTTTCCGCCGCGCGGCATTGGCAGGCTGCTCAGGCGATCCGCGGCGGTTTCCATTTGAGGCCGGGCGCGACGGGCTTCGCGCTGCGCAATTTTGCGACGCGGTCCCATAGCGGCTTCGGCACCAGGAAGCCGTCGAGCGTCGTATCGCTCGCATCGAAAGTAGCGGACGAGTGCAGGCCCGACGTTTCCTCGCCGATCGCCGCGAGCAGGAATCCCGCTCGCGCGAACACGTGAATTCCGATGTCGAGGAGCACCCGGTCGATCGGCGCGAAGAGCTCCGGCGGTGCCTCGTACACGAGGTCTCTGAGCCCGTGCTGTAGCATCGTGTTCACGGGGATCCCGAGGGACAGCCAATCGGCGTTTTCGCCGCTTTCGCGGACTATGTGGGACACGCACGGCAGCTCGCCCAGATCCCCAGCAGTCAGCACGCCGTAGAAGCTCACGCCGCCGCCAGGCTCGGGGATCCGCAGCGGCACCGGCTTGCCGGGCGCGGTAATGTCCTGCCATGGTCCCCGCAGATGCGGCGACTCCCATAGCGCTTCAAGCGCGGCCGCGAGCGGCTCGTCGGCCGGGAATAGTGATACTTCGATCGCCAGCTGGTAATACGAGCCGTACCAGGATTCGGGTTGGGAATACAAATCGGGATCGAGCACGGGTCTCATTCGGTGATTCTCCGCCAAGGCCGCGCAACCGCAAGGACCCGACGGCGGAAGAGGAAGGTGGCCGCAAAGTCCTCGATCCGAAGTTGCAAACGACCCGACATGGCTGACCCGCGGCTGGACCCTCCAGGGAGTTGACTCCGGCCCGTAGCCCCTTACATTACTAAGGCTATGGCAAACCGCGCTTTACGCGGCGAGCCGTGGCACTGTAAGAGACAATCAAACCGCCGAGAGATTTTCGGCGCGCCTCGAGTCCCCACCCGTGCTGGAGCGGCGGGTGCACCCGGCGGCAGCGGATGGACACCGGCCCACTATGGGTGACTGGTCCACCCGCGTTTTCGTTCTCTGTAATCGCTCCGCAGCCTGAATCAACGATAATGTCCACCGCCGCGGCTCCTCGCGTAACCACATCGAAAGCAACCGGCCGCCATACGGCGCTGGAGCACTATCGCAATATCGGCATCATGGCCCACATCGATGCCGGTAAGACGACTACGACCGAGCGCATCCTGTATTACACGGGACGCAGCCACAAGCTCGGCGAAGTGCACGAAGGCACCGCGACCATGGACTGGATGGAGCAGGAGCAGGAGCGCGGCATCACGATCACGTCCGCAGCGACGACCGCGTTCTGGGAGCGGAACGGGATCGAGCACCGCATCAACATCATCGATACGCCCGGCCACGTGGACTTCACCGTGGAAGTGGAGCGCTCGCTGCGCGTGCTCGATGGCGCCGTCGCGCTGCTGGACTCGGTCGCCGGCGTAGAGCCGCAGACCGAGACTGTGTGGCGCCAGGCCGACCGGTACGGCGTTCCGCGCATCATCTTCGCGAACAAGATGGATCGCGTCGGCGCGGACTTCGATCGCTGCCTCAAGATGATCCGCGACCGCCTCACCAAGGACGCGTATCCGATCCAGCTGCCAGTCGGCTCCGGCGAGCTGTTCACGGGCCACATCGACATCATCGAGCGCAAGCAGTACATCTTCGACGACGAATCGCTCGGCAAGAAGTTCGAGGTCGTGGACGTGCCCGAGATCTACAAGGAAGCCGTCGAGCAGGCGCGCAACGAAGTCATCGAGGCCGCGGTCTCGCACGACGTCGAGCTCATCGAGAAGTACTTCGGTGGTGTCGCGCTGACCGACGACGAGATCAGACACGCCATCCGCGCGGCCACGGTCGGCGGATTCATCGTGCCGGTCATGTGCGGAGCGGCGTTCAAGAACAAGGGTGTGCAGGCGCTGCTCGACGCGGTCATCGACTTCCTGCCCTCGCCGCTCGACGTGCCGCCCATCGAGGCGCACGCGCCGAATCACACGGATCCCGAGACGCGCCCCGTGGACGACGACGCGCCGTTCGCCGGACTGGCGTTCAAGATCGCGACCGATCCGTTTGTCGGAAAATTAACGTTCTTCCGGGTGTACTCCGGCGTGCTCAAGTCCGGCTCGTACGTGTACAATGCGAGCAAGGACAAGCGCGAGCGCGTTAGCCGCCTGCTGCAGATGCACGCCAACAAGCGAGAAGAGATCGAGGAAGTACGCGCGGGCGATATCGCCGCCGCGATCGGCCTCAGGGACACGCGCACGGGCGATACGATCTGCGACGAAGACAACCCGATCGTCCTGGAAGCGATGAAGTTTCCGGCTCCGGTCATCGACGTCGCCATCGAGCCAAAGACGAAGGCCGACCAGGACAAGCTGGGTATCGCGCTGCAGAAGCTGGCCGAGGAGGATCCGACGTTCCGCGTGCACTCCGACGCGGAGACGGGACAGACGATCATCTCCGGCATGGGCGAGCTGCACCTCGAGATCATCGTGGACCGCATGCAGCGCGAGTTCAAGGTCGACGCGAACATCGGCCGGCCGCAGGTCGCTTACCGCGAGACGATCAAGAAGCGCGTCGAGAAGGTGGAAGGAAAGTTCATTCGCCAGTCGGGCGGTAAGGGACAGTACGGCCACGTCGTCATCAACATCGAGCCCGCCAAGCAGGGCGAAGGCTTCGTGTTCGAGGACAAGATCGTCGGCGGCACGATCCCGCGTGAATTCATCAAGCCGGCTGGCGAAGGAATGCGCGAGGCGCTCGAAGGCGGAGTGCTCGCGGGCTACCCGATGGTGGACATCAAGGCCGAGCTGGTGTACGGCTCGTACCACGACGTTGACTCCAGCGAGATGGCGTTCAAGATCGCGGGCTCGATGGCGATCAAGGAAGCGTGCAAGCGCGCGAACCCGATCATCCTCGAGCCGATGATGAACGTCGAAGTCGTCTGCCCGTCGGACTACATGGGCGACATCCTCGGCGATCTCTCCTCACGCCGCGGCAAGATCGGCGGGATGATGCAGCGCGGCGAAGCGCAGGTCATCGAAGCGACCGTGCCGCTGTCGGAGATGTTCGGTTACTCCACGCGCCTCCGCTCGCAGTCGCAGGGACGCGCGGTGTACTCGATGGAGTTCAGCCACTACGAGGAAGTACCGAAGAGCAAGGCCGAAGAAATCATCAACAAAGTGAAAGGATAACGTCATGGCAAAAGCGAAATTCGAGCGCACGAAGCCCCACGTA
>CAYGJL010000029.1:0-41138 GCA_964350145.1 uncultured Gemmatimonadaceae bacterium | reverse complement strand
GCCCAGGGATTCCCGTAAGCCGAGCGCGGCCGCGGCCGCGAGCTTGAGGCCAGCGAGCCCGGAGAGCGCCGCGCTGCCGTACTGATGGGACGCGAGGTACCCTGGCACCTTACCGAACGCACGAGCGGACTCCACCGCGGCAAGCGAGGCCTCGGCGCCGATGTGCAGGCGCCGGATCGTGTTGGCGAGCATTCCGATCGCGCGGATCTGCCCCTTGCTCGATCCCATCGTCGCGTCCTCGATCGTCTTCAGGTAGCCGATCGTGGACCGCGCGGTCTCGAGGCGTAGCGCGCGGCGCTTTCGCTCGCCGATCTCGTCGGCGGTTGCGACGTCGATGCCGGACTGGATCTGAGCGTCCCTTTCGAGCCGGATCAATTCCATCCGCCCCTGGAATGCTTCCCTCGGATCCTCGGACTCGGCTTCCATGCCGGCGTGAGTGCGTCGATTCGCTGCGCCAGCCTGGCTTGCGAGGATTTTGAACTGCTCATCGTGGACCTGGCGGATACGGTACTCAAGTTCCAGGCGCTCTTCAGCCTTGAGCTTGTACTTGTCCAGCGCGCGGATCTCGGCGGCCGACTGCTGCTCTATGCGATGAAGCGCGATTTCCACGTCGCTGGCACCGCCGACCTGCATGGCCGCCAAGTGCCGTCGCTCCCTGAGCTCCACGAGCGTTCGCTGCTGAAATTCGATCGCGTCCTCGCGCTGCTCCCTGGCCTCCTCCGCTTGGCGCTTCGCCTCTTCGGTCGCGTCCGCGCGAAGCTTTCGCGTGTTCGCGAGTCGAATGTCCCGCCGACGCCTGCCGACCTCGACCTCCCATTCGATCGCGGCCTGCAGCGCTTTTTGCTCGGGCGTTCCCTCGACCACTTCCTTCGCGCTCTTCGGTGTCGAATTCGCGGCCGCGATCGTAGCAGCTTCCCTTTGCTCGCGCGCCTTCTGGTACACGGTCTCGATCGCTGAATCCTCGAAGCTCGAGAGCATGTTCTTCGAGGCCTCGCTGATTCCCCGAACCTCCCTGTTCATTTTCTGGAAGATCGTGAACAGCGTCCCGGCGACGATGACCGCAGCCGCGATGTGCGGGGACCACATCGCCATGCGCGCGGATCCCACCGCGGCCGCGGAGGCGAGGTTGCCCGCTGCCATGACGGCGCCGCGCGTTCCCAGCGTCGCGTTCTGCGCGGCGAACGCGATCGACGACATCGCGGCCGCGCTGCGCCGCGCTTGGTTGCCCACCTTCTCCTGGTTCTGCGCGGCGAGCAGGCTCGAGCGCGCGGTACCGTCCGTGGAGCCGCGCGCGAGCTCGATCTCCTTCCGGACCGCCTGCAGCTGCGCGCTGGCCTTGTCGGTCGCCTGGAGGACGAGCTCGAGCCGCTCCTGGTTAGCCATCATTGGGCGGCCGCCTTCTGCTCAGCGAGTTTGATCTCTTCGTACTTCCGCTCCATGCGGCCCTCGAGGCGCTCCAGGTAGAGCATCGCCGAGAGCCAGCGCGCGGGCTGGTCATCGATCTCGCCGTCGACGAGCAGGCGCCCCCTCGCAAAGAGAGGGTAGTGCGTGTTCCTCCAGCGGAGTACTTCCTCGCGCAGCGTGTCCGGAGCGAGCTGCAGCTGCCGGATCGGGCAGCGCTCGATCGGCTTCCCCGTGATGTAGCTGTCCGTCCATGGGAAGGTCGCGGGCCCGGAGTGGCCGAGCTGCTCGTACATGACGGGCATCTCGGCGCACCTGGCGCAGTCGTAGTACTCATCGCCGAGGAGCGTCCGCCCTAGCTCGGCGTGGGCTAGGGCGTCGAGGAGTTTTTTTCGGCGCTCCCGATCGTAGAGTGATCGAAGATGTAATCGCCGATCGCGTACACGTCGTAATCGTCGATCTCGGCGATGTACGCCTCTCTCTCCTCCCGGTCGCCCTTGGCCGGAAACGGCTTCGGCGCGTCGACGGGGAAGTTCTTGACGTCGATCAGGCACATGACCACTGTCTCGTACGCCTGCTGGAAGTTCCTGAACCGGAGCTGCTTCTCTCCGGTGCCGCCGTCGACCTGGACCGCTTCGATGTTGTCCATCGCGCGCATCCGCTCGCGCTGCGAGAGCGGGCGGCAGACGAAGACGGTCTGTTCCTCCCCCGGGAGCTTCTTGTCCCGGGGGAGGATGTACTGGAAGGGCTCGTTGGGCCGGTTGGATCTGCGCGCCATGGTTGCTCCCCTCTAGTCCACCGTGATGAGGATCTCGCGCCCGGAGGCGAGAGAGCGTGCCGCGACCCTACCCTGCAGGTTCCACGTGGCGATGCCCGAGTTGTCGCTGTTCGGCGGCGTGCCGAAGAGCCACTGCCCGAGCGCGAACTTCACGCGGTTGAACTGCGCGGTGCCGATCTGGAAGTTGACCTTCGTGTCCGTGCCGCCCGGCCAGGCCTGCTTGCTCAGCACGTACGGGTCGAACGTGGAGAGCGCCACGACCTGGATCTCCATGCCGAGCTTGAGATCGCGGTCTGTGATCTCGAAGCCCTCGAGGCCGCCGGTCGCTCCCGCGCTCGGGACCGGCGTGTGCGCGGTTCCGAAGTCGAGGTCGACCTTGCGCACCGTCGGCGCCGCGAACGCTCCGATCGAGGGCGCGTTGGAGTGGAACGCCGGCGCTGCGAGCCCCAGGAGCGTCTGCCCGGCGAACGCGCTCTCGGCCGGGTCGGTCACGATCTTGCCGATCACGGTGAAGGTGAAGATCCCCCGCTTCGCCGCTTCCGCCGACATCTTCGGGAGCGCGATGCAGTCGATCATCTTGTACAGCTTGTTCGCCGACTGGCAGTAGAGAGCGAGGCGCTCGAAGCTCCCCGTGTCGAGCGATGCGTACTCGATCTTGCCGGAACCGCCGGCGCCGGACACCGTCGCCGAGAAGCCTGCCGCGCGGAGGAACGCATCCCACTCGGGCTTGTTGGCGCCCGCGGAGTAGTCCGCCCCGCCGCCCTTGATGTTGAGGGCGACGTCGATCTGGCCCCAGCGCCCGATCTTCTCGGCCTGCGACGCTGTTCCCATGCCGGCGTGCTGCTCGTCCGCCCGGTCGCCGTCATCCAGGTAGTTGATCGTGAGCTCGGACATGCCGATTGCCCGGACGGCGTTGGCCGAGAACGTCGGTACGGGATCCGTTCCGATCACCGCGTGGATCTTGGCGGCGATCGCGTAGATCTTCGCTCTTTCAGCCATCGTCCTCTATCTCCTCGCCGGCGCCGGATTCGGCAGGCGTTGATGTGGTTCCGCTGGAAATGGTCTCGGGTTGCTCGGCAGCTGCTGCAGCGGCTGCTCCTGCACGTGCGGCTGCTTCGTTCACGGCCGCATAGTCGTCTTCGGTCCGGAGGATCTCTCCGCTCTCGAGCCGCGTGGCGACCTGCAGTGACTGCCTCAGTGGATCGTTCATCTGCTGCTCCAGCTACGGGTTTTACAGATTGTTGTGCTCGACTTCGAACCGGTACCGCACGACTCCCTTGAACCGCGCCTGCCCGATCGCCGCTTCGAGGCTCGATGTGTTGAGTGACGTCGCCTGGAGGATCTGGACGTTGTTTCGCACTCCGGCTGTCTCGAGCCGGCCCGGCGCCAACAGCCCCTCCTCCATCGAATTCACGAACGCCTGCCCCGTGTACTTCGCGCGCCTCCAGTTGAGTGGGCCGCCGGCTGCGTCGGTGACGATCACGAAGGCGATCCCGACGATCATCCTGCGGTAGCCTACC
Source organism: uncultured Gemmatimonadaceae bacterium (assembly GCA_964350145.1). Classification (GTDB taxonomy): domain Bacteria; phylum Gemmatimonadota; class Gemmatimonadetes; order Gemmatimonadales; family Gemmatimonadaceae; genus JACDCY01. The sequence goes on along the minus strand of CAYGJL010000029.1, from coordinate 37,439 downwards.
ACCGCCTCCGGAGTCGCTTCGATCCCCTCATCGTCCTCGACGATCGCGCCGATCGGCCAGCCAGCGGATGGCTTTGAATCGATCGTTACGTTCTCGTCCGCTTCATTCAGAATCGCAGTCAGCACCGGTGGCCTCGCGTCGGCACCGTCCAGCGCGAGCGCCGCGATCTGCGCGTTTACTCCGTACGTCGCGTCCTTTGCCACGGCCGCCACCATCCGGATCACCTCGATCGATGCGAACACTCGTTACGCCTCCATCAGGTAGAGCCGGATTTCCTTCCCGTCGTTGATCAGCTGCTTGTCGCGCACCTTGTAGCTCACTCCACCGGCCGTGATCGCCGACTCGAGCGTGATGCTCTCGAACGTCCCGGTCGAACCGGCGCGGACCTGCAGCAGAGTCCGTCTTTCCGACACATCTCCTGCGCCCTCGAGCTCCTGGTCGAACTTGTCCAGGTAGCCGCGGGTTTCGAACGCTCCGAACGTGACGCTGACTGTGTCCTCGGTCTGGGCGTATGCCCACTCGAGGTCCGAGTCCAAAGACACAGTCAGCGCCTCGCTTTCGGAGTTACTTCGTTACACGACGTCCACGGCGACCGACGCGTTCACACGCGTGGGCACCACGAGCGGCGCTGACTGCATCATCAGGTACCGGACTGCCGGGTCCTTGTTGAGCCAGCTCTTCGGGAAGTACGGCAGTGGCTGCAGGCCCGCTTCCTCGTCGCGGATCGCGCCGAAGGCCCGGACCCCTTCCAGCATCGAGCTCGTGAGAGCCACGATGTCGGTCGGCCAGATCGCCGTCTCGGAACCAGTCGCCGGATCCACGTACCAGCCCGCGTACGTGTAGATGTTGAACCCGTCGATGATGCCCCGGTACGTCATCCCTTCCGTGAGCTGCGCGCCCAGGTCGAGCTCGGACCCGAGGGCCCGGCGTACGTCGAGCCGGTCCTTCACGTCCGCGTGCTTGCGGAACCACTTCCACGCCGTCATGCCCATGATCACATCGGGCACCGCGGCGCCGCTCTCCTGCAGCGCGAGGTCGTGCCACGCCTGGAGGTCGTCCAGCGGGGTCGACGTGGTCTCGTCCCACATCGCAGCGCCCGACAGCGCCGCGACCGTGTGCCCGGCAGCGCGGCCGAAGTCCACGACCTGCTCCGGATAACCGTCACCCTTCACCGTGACCTTCCCGGTGCGGATGGCTTCGGACGCCATCACCTCGAGCCGGCGAGCGACCATGTTCAGCTGGTCCTCGAGCTCGTAGGCGATGTGTGCCTGCAGCCGTTCCTGCGGCGACATCGAGCCACCGATCTGCTCGCCGATCGCGCGCTTGAACGGGCGGTTGGAATCGAACACCCGCTTGTCCTTGATGTACGCGGGCTTGAAGGTCTTGACCGTGTGGCCCTGGCCTTCGACGATCTTTCCTTCGATGAGCGGTGAGACGAACGGCGCGATGCGCCGCTTGGTGGAGATCACGTCGAAGTGGATCTCCTCGGCGTCGTCCTGGACGATCGTACCGAAGTAGCGATCGAGCAGGGCGGACGGCGGGCTCTTCAGCCCCTGCACGACGCCGATCAGGGTGTGGGTGGTGAATAGGTCGGCCATTGCTGTAATCCTCTCTTGGTTCGCCTAAGCGGCGTGGTTAGGCCGCCTGCGCGGCGACGAGGGTGATGCCGAGGAGACGGAGCGCGTCGCGAACCGTCGCTGCCGTGTGCCCGGTGCCGAAGTTGAGCGCCGACTCGTTGAAGTCGCCGCGCTCGTAGATCAGCGCTTCGACGTCGGCCGAGGTGGAGTCCGCGTCGTCCGCGAGGATCGCGACCGGACGCTCGCTTCCGTCGGTCGCCGCCGAGGCCGACCGCAGGTACTTGTACGTGACGGCCGAGACCGTGATGAGGAAGCGGTCGCCGACGACGAAGTCCGTCGCGCCGTCGGAGATCGTGAACACGATGGGCCCGGAGAACTCCGTTCCGACGACTCCGGATCCGACGTTGATACCGTCGGGGTCCTCGACGATGAAGCTGCCGAGGTTGGTGGTCGGCTCGACGAACGTCGCGACGTACACGCCTTCCTTCGCGCGACCCGCGACAGAGAGCGTACCGATCGTGCCGTTACCGGTGTTGCCGGCCGCGGCCGCGCCGGCGATCGTGCCGGCGGTTGCCTTCTTGCCGAGCACGGCACCGCGGGTGCGCGCGCCGTCGCCGGAAAGAAGAGTGACCTTCCGGCTCTTCAGGGGAATCTCCCCGGCCAGGAGGCGGTCTGGCGAGTAGCTCGCCGATGCGAATGAAGCGGGCATGTCTGGTTACTCCGTGGTGTCGGTCGTCGCCCTACCGGCGGCGACCAGTGGTGACCGTCTTGTGGACGGCGAGGATGGACTGCGCGGTGGCAGCCGAGGACGTCTGGTCGACCACCGCGGGTGCGACCGGGCCGGGCTTCTCGAGCTGTGCTTCGTCGGACTTCAGCGACTGCAGGCGGTCCGCGCCGACGCCGCGCTCCGCCTCGAGGAAGCGGCGAGCCGCCGCGTCGACCGAGAGTCCCTGCTCGATGGCCTCGGCCGCGAGCTTCTCCTGGCCGGGGCGGGCGAGGCTCTGGATGCCGAGGATCCGCGCGCGCTCCGCCTTGGCGGACTTCTGCGCCTTGTCCTCGTCTTCCTCTTCCTCGTCTTCCTTCTCGGGGTTGTCCGAATCCTCGGCGGCGCCGCCTTTCTCCGGCTCCTCCGCGGGGGGCTTCTTGTCCTCGTCCTCGTCCGTGTCTTCCTCGCCGGTGGGCGCGTCCGGATCGGGGAGCTTCTTCTTGTCCTCGTCGTCTGCCGGATCCGGCGCGTTGGCGGCCGTGGCTTTCAGATTCTTGGGTTTCATGATTGGGTTCCGTGAGGAGGTGGGAGCTGGGGGCTGGTTGGACGAGCCCGGTGCCGGGCTCTCGAGGAGGCTCGCGTGCAGCTCCTCGTAGGTGGCGACGCCGTCGATCAGGCCGGCCGCGGCCGCGGCCGCGCCGACGAAGACGTCGCCCTGGCCGTAGTCGGACTGCACCACGCCGGCGTCGACGCCGCGGTGCTTCGCGATCGCCGTGATGAACACCTCGGCGAGATGGTCGATAGTGCGCTGGATCTGCGCGCGGCCGGCGTCCTCAGCCGGATCCGGTCGCTTGTTCGGAGTCTGGCTCGAGACGATCTCGATCTCCTCGATGCCGAGCATCTGGTCGGCTTTCGAGAAGTCGATGTACGTGGCCACGACTCCGATGCAGCCGACGACCGCCGTGTCGCCGGCGATGACGGAGTCCGCGGCCGTCGCCAGCCAGTAGGCAGCGGAGCAGCCGTCGCCGGAGATGTGCGCAACGATCGGCTTACGGCCGCGTGCATTGAACACGAGCTCGGCCATCTCCGCGCAGCCGTTGACCTCGCCGCCCGGGCTGTCGACGTCCAGGACGATCGCCTTCACCTGCGAATCGTTGAGCGCGGTCATGAACTCCCGCGCCATCTCCTCGTACGACGTCGCGCCGCTGCACTCGGTGAAGAGGTTGCCGTAACGGAAGAGCGGCCCCGCTACCGGGATCCGGGCGATGCCGTCGCGCACCGTCACCGTGTACGTGTTGTCGAGCGGGCGCCCGAGCTCTGCCTCGATCGCCTCGCGCGAGAGGTTTTCCCGGGAAGCGATCTGGATCATCTGCCGGAGCGACTCCGGGCGGATCGCCCAGCGATCGGCGAACAGCGCGGCGAGCGCTCGCTTCGCGGGCTTCTTGCGGGGAGCCATCAGTCTTCCCTCGATGCGGATCCGGGCGCGCGCGGCGGCGCTTCGGCGGCGGGTGCCGCGGCCGTACGCTCGGCGACGTCGGCCGTGTCGAGCCCTGCGTCGACGAGCATCCTGCGCTCTCTCGCGAGCTGCTCGTGAGTCTGATCCCAGTCCGTACCCTTGAGCTCGGTGCAGATGCTCTGGCGGGAATCGACCCGCATCGCGAGCCGCTTCTCTGCTGCCTGCATCTCGTTCAGCGGATCGATCTGGCCCTGCGTCGGCCCGGTCCACTGCGCCTCGGTCCATGCCGCGCGCATGAGCGGGTCGTCGAAGAACCCGGGGAGATTGATCATCCCGCGAGCTGCGGCCTCCTCGAGCACCCAGCCGTACACCGGCTGGCAGAAGAGCTCGACGAGCCAGTCGCGCCGCGTGTGGAATCCGCGCCACGCCTCGAGGAGCGCGGCGCGCGACGCCGAGTAGCTCGACGTGAAGTGCTTGATCAGGAGCTCGTGCGGCAGCTCGACGGCGACGCCAATCTGGCTGTAGAACGCGCGCTGGAACTGCTCGAACGCGGGGTTCGGCCGCTTGGGATCCGCCACCTCGATCGACTCGCCCTTCTGCAGCCCGACGATCGCGCCGGCGCCGAGCCGGACGTCACCGACCGCGCCGGCTGCCGGCGTGGTCACCGTGTTGGGGTCGCCCATGTCCTGCAGCATGTCGACGCCTTCGCCGGCCTCGGTCTTCACGAACACCGTGAAGAACGCGTTGATCACCGCGGCCATGAGCTCGGCTTCTGAGTAGCGGCCCAGCTGCTTCAGCGACTCGATGATCGGCGCGAAGAGCGGGATCCCGCGCGTTTGGCCGGGCCGCGATCGGCGATACACCTGCAGCACCTGCGGCGCGCCAGTCATTTTCCCGAACGCCTCGACGCGCTTCCAATCGGCCGGGGCGATCATTCCGAACACGAGCGGGGTGGTGTCAGCGATGTGATACGCGACTGCCACACCGTCCTCGTCGATCTCGACGCCGTCGATCAGGCGGTCGGTGTTGTTCGTAAAGTGCGGATTGCAGACACGCTCTGCCTCGACGAGCTGCAGCTTTAACGCGAGGAAGTCGCCGGCGCGCTCCTTGAACCGGCGGACGGCGAGGACGTCTCCGCCTACGAGCCACGACCTGAGCGTCAGGTACGTGAGACCGGCGAAGCTGTCGTGACGCGAGAGATCGCAATTCCGCGTGCCTGCCCACGCCCACCAGATCCGCTCGATCTGGCGCTCGAGCTTCTCGGCGTCCTTGTCCTCGAGCTTCAAGAGCTCGCGATCGAGGCGCGGATGCGGGACCAGGCCCACACCGACGACGCTCGTCGTGTGAGTAGAGAGAGCGCCGACGGCCAGCGGCTCGTTGCGCGCAAGGTCCTGGCTCCGCGCGCGAAGCTCCGGGAGGTCCGGGCTGCCGACCTGGTCAGCGTCGCCGTGGGGTGGCCGCCATTCCTTGGTAGCCGGGCGATCGTGACGGGCGGCGTTGTATCCGCCGGTGCCGGTGAAGAAACGGGATGCAGCTGCGAGCTGCACGCGCTGGCCGTAGCGCTTGAGTGCGTACCCGGGCGAGACGGCGGCGACGGCACGCTCGAATCGCGTCATCGGGACCGCGGGTACGATGCTGTTCACAGGGGTACCGCCCGACTGATCCTGATCCCGCCGCGGTCCGCCTTCGCGACCTGGCCGCGGAGCCATGTCTCGCGCTCGTACAACGTCTTGAGGTCGCCTTTGGTGAACGTGCGGCCGGCGACGGAATAGGACTGCGACCCGCTCTCGATCGCGGCGATCGCGCCCTGGACTCGCTCGAGCTGTACCTGGTACGTCTCTGTCGCCAAGCCGAGATCTCCGGGGGAAACGAAAAAGCGGCCGCAGATCCCTGGTGGGATGTGCGGCCGCGGTTGTAGCGCAGCGCGTTGGAGCTCTGATTGTGCCTCGAAAGGTCAGTCTATTCGATACTGCCGGTGAAGCGCAAGCGGAATTATTCGACTCCCCGCGACAGGATCCGTCGCTGCAGGCCCTTTGGCGCCGGCGGTTTCCCGCCGCCGCCTGCCGAATCCGGCCGCTTGAAGGCGCTGAGCGCGGCCGCCATCGCGCCCAGCTCCTTCCGCACCTTGGGCCCCAGTTGGTGCAGGCACGCGTACGCGAGCACGAAGAGATCGAGCTGCTCGTTGCGGTCGCGCTTCTTGAGCCAGACCCGCTTGGGCACGCCGCCGATGAGTTTGGTGAAGAGCTTCTCCGCGGTCAGCTGCTCGAGGTGCTCCTGGTCCATCCAATCCGGGATATGCACGTACCCGGGCCCGGGTTCGAGGATCTTGGCCAGGCGGGAGAGGAATGTCTCCTTCGCGGCGAACGCGCCCACGTGCACGAGCGTGAGCTGCGCGTGCTTGTGGTGGACGGGCTTCACTATAGGATGGCCGGCGATCGAGGAGCCCTTGCTCGCGAAGACGTTCACCGCGCGGCGCTTCCTCGCGTACTCGTACACCTCGCTCGTGTGGTGACCGCCGGAATCCACTAGGGTGAGCTGCGCCCGGACCGGCGCACCCGATTCGTGTGTGTACGTGCGCATGATGTGCTCGTCGAGCGTACGCCACGGCGAGTTGGGATTGCTGTGCGGGATCGACGGATCTCCGATGATGATGTCCGTCTCGATCGGCCAGGCTTCCTCGCCGGCGCCAAATCCCCACACCGCCACCTCGAGGCGGTCGCCCTGGACGTCGACGCCGCGGCAGAGTACTCCGACGCCGGCCGGCACCTGCGCATCGTACGCGTGCATGCGCTCGAACAGCACGTGCGCCTCGACTTCCTGGCCGGCGTCCTCCCACGTCTCGGCGAGGACCGTGTTCACGAACACGCGGAGCCGGAGCGGATCGTGCTTCACGGCGAGGAATTCCTTCACGAGCTCGGACCAGCGCGCGCCGTCGAACAGTGAGATGAGCGCGTTCATGTGGTAGCCCCGCGTCCGGTGTCCCGGGTTCTGCGGGATCCACTTCCCGGCGCGCACGATGCGCGCCTTCTCACTCTCCTCGATCCGGCCGAGGCACGACTCGCAGACGTAGTGCGCGGTCTCGGGCTTGCCCGGTTCCCATTTGATGCCGTGATCGAGATCCTTCCCGCCCCAGACCAGGACCTGCTCGCGGCCGCAGTGCGGGCACGTGACGAAGAACTTTCGCTGGTCGCTGTCGGCGTACGCCTTCTCGATTCGGGAGATTCCCTTGATCGTCGGCGTCGAGAGCTTGACCTTCTTCCGGTTCCAGAACGTGACCGTGCGCTTCTCGCCGAGCATGATCGGGTCGCCCTCGGCGCCGGCCGACGCCGGATAGCCGTCGACCTCGTCGAAGAGCGCGACACGCCGGGTCCTCGATCGCAAGCCCAGCGGCGATTGCGCGCCGGTGATCCCGAGGTGGCCGCCGCGGAATGCCTTCGATAGGATCGTGCTGTCGCTGTCCCGCGATTTGGACTCGTGCACCTTCCTCGCGAGGGACGGCGAATCGCGGAGCATCGGCGCGAGCTTTTCCTTCGAGTACTTCTGCGCCTCGCCGTCGCTCGGCTGCACGACGAGGATGGGCGACGGGTCCAGGTCGATGAAGTAGCCGATCGCGTTGTTGACCAAGGCCTCGGTCGCGCCGAGCTGCGCGGCCTTCATTACGACGATGTCCTCGACCGTCGGATCGCTGAACGCGTCCATCGGCTCCCGGAGGTACGGCACCATGTCTGTGCTCCACCGGCCGGGCGATGCGCTCGATTCCTGCGACAGGTACCGGAACTGATCCGCCCACTGGCTTACGGTGAGTCTGGGCGGCGGAGCGAAGATCGCGGCGAACAGCGATCGCCGGCGCGACCGCCAATTCTGCTTAGCCGACGAGTGGGTCCTGAGCCCTTGCCTAAGCGGCGCCGGATCCGGCAACTGCCTCCTCCTCTTCATCCTCGTCGTCGACGTCGAGCTCGTCTTCATCGCCGATCTCGGTCAGGCTGGTGAGCAGCTCGTCGATCAGGCCCTGCATCCGGATCTGCACTTCCGCGATCGTCTTGCACCCGACGAGGATCGGGCCCGCGCGGCCGGGCAGATTCAGGATCCTCGAGCGGACCGCTTCGTTGATGCGCGCGACCTGGGTCTCGAGGTACTCCACCGACACGAGATTCTTCCGCGCTTCGGCGAGCTCGATTTCCGCCTGGTGCACTTCGATCTCGAGCGCGCGGAGCCGGAGGCCCGCGGTCGCCGACTTGCCGGGGTCGTCCTTCTTTTCCTCAAGCTTGAACTTGAGATACCACGCCACGCATTCGGCGACGTCGTGCTCGCGCCGGTTCTTCGCGCCGATCGTGAACGGGAGTCCGCGTTCGTACAGGTTCCGGATCTCGCGCGACGTGACGTTCAGGATCGGCGCGAGCTCCTGCTGCGTGACTTTCCCGGACTTCCCGGACGCCGGCGCGCGCGATTTTGTTCCGGCGTTTTCGACGACCTTCTCACCGGTTTTTCCGGGCTTCACAGTAGCGGATTGTTTGGCGTGCGCCACTTTGTCAGACCGGAAACGGAAATGTGATTCCGCCGAATGTTTCTCTAGCGAGAAGTCGGGGTCTCCGGCACCCGTGGGGGAGAAGCCGTGGGAGGACCCAAAAAACCCTGGGACCTGCCACCGTGGCGCATATCACATTCTGTTGTGCAGTTAGCATTTTCACGCGCCTGATCACCCGTCGAGCAGCGAGTCCGCGCGCGCGCTTCCGCCGCTCCGATCGAGCGCCTCGCCGAGCGCCTGGCGCATGTGCTTCCTCCACGAGTTAGGCACGTACGCCTGGGCTGTCTCGTAGAACTGCAACCGGCGGGGAATCGGGATCCGCGTGCGAAAACTCCAGATCTTCCTGATGTCGTTCTTGCCCGGGCCGACGCGCTGATAGATGCCCCACTGCTTCTCGCCCATCTGCCCGATGACGAACGTCCCGCGCGCACGCTTGGCCGGACGCTTCTTGCTGCGCTCGTTGTGCCCCGATGCAGTGGGGAGTCTGCTCTCGACGTGGCCGAGGTTTTTGGGATACATCGCGCGCGGGACGCGATCGCTGAAGCTCGGCCGCAGCGCCTTGGTGGGGATGGCGATTGGATTGTTGGGATCGTCGCTCGTCCGCTCGCCCCCAGCCTCGAACTTGTTGAGGATGAATCGGCTGCGGAACGATGAGTTGCCTTGCTCGCTCCCGCCTACGGCTACCGTTGCGCTGTACCGGCCCTTCTTGTAGCTGGACTCCTCATTGCGGGCCACGTGTACCAGGCCGCTCCGCATTCCTTTCTCGCTGCCCAGGATGAACCGCGGCACGCGCACGACGAACCGGCGGGAGATGCCGGTCCGCATCGCACCGCGGAATCCCATCGCTGTGAGGTTGAGCGCCCTCGAGATGGCGAACGGGATTCGCTTCTTCTCGATCTCGTTCACCCGCTCGAGGAGCTGCTCAACGTTGGGCAGCGTTATGCTGATCACGCGGCCGCAGTTTCCATTGCTGCGGGCCGTAGAGTTGCGCGGTACGCGCGGTTGAACGCCTTGCGGAAGTTTCGACGCTGGCGGCCGCTGTAGTAGTTCACGCTGTGTTCGGCGAGGATCCGCTTCGCCCGGCGCCGGCGGGCACTCACCGCACGCATCGCGTCGCCTGCTCGCCGCCAGGACCAGCGTCCACGCAGTCGCTTCACCTTCCGCCAGACCGCGACGAGCTCGTACCGCCCGGAGTCGAGCATCGCCTGCAGGCGGGCCCGCTCCGTCGCGATGTCCTTCTCGCGCGCCTTCTTATCCGCGCGCTGCTTACGCTTGATCGGATCCGAGATCGTGCACAGGTCGATGAACCAGCGGACGAGAGCCTGCCAGATCCGGCGGAACCACGCGGCGACTCGATTCACGGCATCCCCCAATGGGTGAAATGACAAAACGCCGGCTCCCGCGCCCCGGATTGGGCGTGAGAGCCGGCGTTGTAGGCCAGCTGCGATCTATCGGTCGACTTCTATTACAGTATAAAGCCTGCTATTCGCGTCTTTCGATAATTCGATAATCGAAACGTGCGGGTCACATCATGCTGCTTGATCGAGCTGCCACGGAGCTCGCAGCCCGACGAGCTCGAGGATCTTCACGAGGTCGTACGCGCCGGTCTCGAGCTTGTGCGCATCGCTACTCGACATCGGCGCGCAGATCATGAGGCCGCCGGGGATGAGCACCCACCACCAGCAGAGGTTGCACGGCGCCGGCTGCTGTCCGCGGGGAAGCATCGTCGAGCTCGTCCGCGGCTCCCTGTGCTGGCAGCGCTGGACGAGGTTCGGATGGGCCCCGCCGACCCACACGTGCTTATCGACGAGGTGCCCGGAAGGGCATCTCATCTCCTCGCCAGGCAGGATGATGTAGGGCTGGGTGGCGATCTTCGGCAGCAATGTGGACAGTATACCGCTTCCGTGGAGAAACGCCACAACCGCTTGTCCTATATGGACATGGTGGTCTTGGGCTACTCTCTCCGCTTAGCGCCGTCCTGAAGGAGCCACATCATGTGCAATGCCTGCGTGTGGGCCGGGGAGAGCGACTTCCAAAGGGACTCGTGAAACTCGATCGCGCGGTTGAACGTGGCAGTGCATCGTGCCCATTCTGCCTCCAGCTCATCGAGCGGGAGCGCGGTCTGAGCCCTCGCTGGCTTCGTGAGATCAAACTTCCTGCGCAAGATCGTCAGGCCACCGTCGTCTCCTACTCCGTAAAGCGCATGCGCGTAGTCGTTCCGCGCCTGCAATCGGCCATCCAATTCCAGAACGAGGGCATCGAAGTCGCCCAGCAATGGCTTCCCGGCAAGAAATCTTTGCCCCGTGAGATCGATGAGCTTCAGGCGGTGGGAGCTCGCCATGGATGCGAACAGCTGGGACGCGACGAACACGTCCGCGCCGAGGAAGATCCCAAGCAGTTTCGCGGCGACGTCTTCGATCGCGTTCCATTGTGCGATGATGTTCGCGATATAGCGCGCGTGCTCCGGATGATCTGATACGCCTCGGTTGAGCTTCATACTGAAAGATGCTTGATCGCGTCGAGTAGCGCGGCTTCCGGAGTAGGACCACGACCCGTGACGTCGTGGTTGTATGCGACCCAACCGCCGCGCACCGTACCAGTCGGCGTAAGCGTGAACCCTTGCTGCGCGATCGCAGCGAACAGCTCTTTCTCGGTCATTCGCCCTGCTCCAGGTACGAGGCGAGGACGTCGGCGATCCGGCGGAGGTCCCATGCCGGCGACGGCCCGCCGTGCTGGTCGAGCTGGTCCGCTGCGTCGCGGAGGCGCATCAGGCGGGGCATGGTGATCTTTCGCGGATCACCCTCCGGCAGCTGGTCGTTGGCAATCGCGATCGCGCGCGCTGGAAACTCCGGATCCGGATGAGCGATGATGTCGTCGAGTCCGGGATCCATCGTGAGGCGCCGCTCGCGGTAATCGTTCCATTGCTGCGCTGTGAGCGCTGGCTGAATCTTCGGCCCGTTCGACACTCGCATCTCCACGCTCAGACGTTCGTGATTAGCAGCTCGCTGACCTTCTTGGATTTGTTACCACCCGGGAGGGAATATGTGGTGGCCATGCTCTCCTGCTTGAATGCGCTGAAGCTCTTCCGGACCGCGGCGACGTCGTTGATGGACAGCACGAAGCGCCCTTGGATGCGGGAGAGCTGCTCGGCCATGCGCGTGAAGTCCTCGCGATCGAACACGCCCGCGCCATAGTCGCGCTCACATCCATAGTAGGGCGGGTCCAGGTAGAATAGCGTGGTCGGGCGATCGTACCTCGTGATGAAGTCCTGGTAAGGTAGGTTCTCGATGTCGACGCCGGCGAGCCGCTCGTGCAGCTCCTGCAGGTCGGGCACGAGCCGCGTGATGTCGAACGCGGCGGGCCGGTCCATCGACACGCCGTAGTTCCGCCCGGCGACCTTCCCCCCGAATGCCGTGCGCTGCAGGTAATAGAAGCGGGCAGCGCGCTCGAGGTCGGTGAGCGTCGCCGGATTGGTAGCGACTAGGCGCTCAAACTCCACGCGCGATGTGAGCGTCCACCGCATCATCTCGACGAGCGCAACGAAGTGGCGCTGGAGTACTCGGAAGAATGTCGAGACGTCGCGGCTCACGTCGTTGATTACTTCCTTCTTGGGGGCCGTGCGCCGGCGGAAGAAGACGCCGCCCATCCCAACGAACGGCTCGGCGTAGCAGTTGTGCGGGATCTGCTCTATCCGCGCGGTCACGCGGCCGGCCAGGTTGCGCTTACCGCCGATATACGGGGCAGCGCCGGCGAGCGGCACGACGTCGCGGCGAAGCGGGGCTTCGAGATCGTCTCGGGTACGGGTCAGGGTCATATCTCAGCGTACCGAACAAAGCCCGAAACCGCAATAACCTATATTGGCCGCCTCTCCTGCGCGATCGTCGTCGCCTGGGCGAGATTGATCTCGCCGGCTCGCATCCGATCGGCGAGGATCTTGATGCCGTCGCGTTCGGCCTCGACCAGGGCGTGAACGATGTCGCCCGGCCATGAGTAGAACTCGCCGCACTTCGCGCAGCTGCTGCCCTTGCACACTGCTTCGTGGCCGGCGACGATCGCGATCGCCTTCGTGGCCGCGACGAGCTCACCGCCGCATTGCCTGCACGCCTCGTCTGTCATGTGGCGCCGGCGTCCATCGGCCGCTCGAGCCATTCGTACCGGCACATCCCGCAGACGCGGTGCATGTGCTCGTGTGATGCGACGCGCCGGAAGCAGATGAACTCGTGCTCGATGCAGCTGACGCGGTGAAACACCGAGGCGATGGTCTCATGGCCGCACTTCGGGCAGCTGCAGAAAGTGGAGAACGCGGGGAGGTCCAGGTACGACGTCTCTCCCTCGGCAGTCCAGGTTCGAAGCGTTTCCTCCCACTGCTGGCGTTGCTCCGGCGTTCGGAGATGGTGCGGCGTGCTGATGATCACCGCGATTTCATGCGATACCGGCTCGAGCTCCTTGACCTTAGCCACCGCTCGCCCTCCGGACGTCGTCGGCGCCGATGCGCGACAGGTCCCTGCGCTCGAGCGAGATCTCCCGGCGCCAGCGAGTCGGGTCGGACGCTGGCGCCGGATCCGGCAGCTGCTCCTCCGCGCGGGGTGGCTTTGCCGGCGGCGTTGGGATCGGCGCCGGCGTATCTACCCGGGCCAGCAACGGCAGCGAGTATTGGCCCCAATCCCGTATCAGGCCGCCGGCGAAGTACGCGAGCGTGCAGGGCGGTTGTCCGCCGCCGTGCTTCGACGGGTTGAAGGTCCGGCAGAGCAAGCGGAGTCGTTGCTCGCACCAGTCCGGATCGACGTTGGCAGCCTCGAGCTGCAGCCCTGCGCGGTGCGAGCCGCGGTTGTCCGGGCGGATCTGGCGATAATCGCCGAGCAGCCTGGTAAGCTCCTCGTTGATCACCGGGATCAGACGGACCGCGATCGCGCTCCAGGGCACAGAGTCGCCGTTGTGGGAAACCGAGCGCCGTTTCGCCGTGCGCTCACTAGGCCCAGTAACCCCAGAAACCCCAGTACTACCTAGGGGTGTGCCGGCACGTGCCGGTGTGTGCCGGGTCGTGCCGGTATGTGCCGGCACACCATCATCGGCTACGTTCAGCGGTCGGAACACTGATCCGTGGCGACATGCTCGAACCTCGCCGAGGTGGTATCGGCTAAGGGACTTGAGGAACCTGGCCATCTTCGAGGGTGGCCACCCGAGCTGCTTCGCCCACTCGCGCGTGGATCCACCGGTCTGCCGGCAGAGATGCTCGTACGCGCGGGAGCGCTCAGGATCGTGCAGGTACGGATGCGTCAGAGGGCACCCCGCAGCGTGCCGGCGACGTGCATCCGGTCGTAGTCACTTCCGCCCTCGAGGAGCGCGATCGCTTCGGTGATTCCTCCGCGCATCCGGCCGATCGTGTTCTCATCACGGCACGCCGCCTCCGCCAGATCGCGGGCGGACTCCAGCAGCGAGTCGTACGATGCGAGCAGGGAACGAAGCCGCTTCGCGGCGCCTGGCCAGCCGTCGCGCTCGAGATCATCCGCATCTTCTCTGATAGTCTCGATCGGCGTGCCATCGGAAAGCCGCGCGATCTCCGCAGCTGGCTGTTGGGGGTCAGGTGCTCTCTCGGGAGGAGTCGGCCCGACCGCGCCCTTTCGGAACTCAGCGGCACCATCCCCAACAGCCGTACGACGAATCACCTGCGGGAATCCGTTCACGCCTGGGTAGTCTCGCGGGCTCCCGCTCATCGCTGGCCCCGTGCGACCAGCACACGCTGCTTCTTGCCGGAGTGCGGGTTCTCACGCTCGAGCCCAGAGTCGGCGATCTCCTCCAGCTCCAGGAGGCGCGCGATCGAGCTGGTGATCCAGTGATCAGGGAGCTTCAGCTCCGAAGCGATCTCTGAGCACGTGCGGCCGCCCGGACCCGCGTCGGCGATCGAGCGATACACGCGCTCGCGCTTGCTGGCCACCGAGGCGCGCGTGCGCGTGACGCCGGCCGCGCGCGACGTCGCCGACCCCGACTGGAACGGCGCCGGCGGGCGGACGTCGGCGAACAACGGCAGGGAAGAGAGGGGCACGTGCTCAGACATGGAGGGCGAGCTCCGCGGTGAGGTTGTTGGCGACGGCCTCGCAGGCCTTCGCGACGGCCGCGCGGTACCGGGCGAGCTTGACGTCGTTGCCGAAGTCGGCCTGCCAGGCTTTCCATGACGTCCACACTTCGCGGCGAACGTGCGCGGGCACGATGCGCCAGCAGCGCTTGCACATGAGGTCGCCCTCGCGCGCAGAGCGCCGGCAGACAGGCGTCGCGCAGGTGCGATCCGTCATCTTAAGACTGGGCTCCCCTGACTAAGCGCGGAGCGGCGCTCGGCAGCGGCCGCGTGTTCTCGATGAAGCCGGAACCGTCACTGCCAGTGGCCTTGATGAACTCGTTCTCGGCCTTCGCCGAGTCGACGATTACCTGGGCGACTGCGACGACGGCCTTGGCGCGCTCGATGTCCATCGGCTTCTCGTCGTCGCGCAGGTCCTCGATCGTCGCGAACAGGTGGTTGCGCAGATCCTCGATCTTGTTTTTCACTTCGTCTCCTTATGCTTCGCTTGAGTGCGCCGAGCGCGTTGATCGCGCGTTTGAGCTCGGGCGGCAGGTTGTGGATGCTGTTGCGGCGGCAGAGGTCCGCGCGCGAGATGATCTCGAGGTTGGGGAGCTCGACGTTGAGCTTGTCTCCGTCTTTAAAGCGGAGAGCGAACCCGTCCGGGATCGGGCCGTGCTCGTCTTCCCACAGAATGCGGTGCAGCGGTTTCCAGCCGAGAGCGCCCGCCTCGAAGCTGATGCGCATGTCGATGTAGCCGTCCGTGTTCACGCGCAGCGCGCCCAGCACGTAGAAGTCAGGATCGCGGTTGACCGGGAACTGCCCCTTCTTGAATTGCGTTTCCTTCATCCTGCCAGCGCTCCACCCTGGACGACGCAGCCCCTTGTTCGCCGGCGCGTGGCCTTTCGTGAAGCGATGTGACCCGCCACTGGCGCTCAGCTTCGACCCGAGCTCGCGAAGCGTCTTCGCCCTAAATGCCTCACTCTTCTGGAGCCCGAGCTTGTTGATGCGCCCGTACACCGAGCAGGCGGTCCGGCCGAGGAGATCGCACAACTCCGAAGTCGGCGTGTCCGCATAGCGTGCGCGCAGGACAGCGTCGTCGGCCTGCGTCCATGGTCGCCGCATGCTGACGTCGGGGTCCTTCCGGAGGTGAAGGCTGTGGGCGCGGTTCTGGATTGCCGAGGACGTCCGCCCAAGCAGAGCAGGCAGCTCGCTCGTCCGCGTAACGGGGTAGAGTTCGCGGAGGCGAGCATCGTCCTTCGGAGTCCACGAGCGGCGGCTCACGCTGCCGGATCCGGCTCGGTGGCCAGCCAGGCGCGGACCTTCTCGGCGCTACCCCAGCACGTCGCCGGCAGGCAGCTCGTGCAGTACAGCACGATGGCTGAGAGCAGCAGCTGATTCCGAGGATCCGCGCGGAGCGCCGCGTTGGTCAGATCGTTCTCGAGCACCGCCCGGAGGAAGTCACCCGTCGGCCGCCGGTCGATCGCGTACGCGCGGAGCCCGGCCTCGATCGTCACCGGGATCGGCAGCTGCTTCGCCTCGCCGGCAACCATGCGGACGGCACCCCCTACCGCATCGATGAGCTGGTCCACGATGGTGCTACAGCTCCGATCGATCGGCTCGCCCACGATGCTCGCTGCTTCGCCGGCGCTCATCATGACGGCGACTCCGCGCGGTATCGCTCGAGGAGGGAGTTGAGTCGCTCGACCTCAGCTACCAGGCGAGGCACGTCGGCGCGTGCCGCCTCGAGGAACTTGAGGTTCGGAACGTGGTCCGGGGGCGCGCAGCCTTCAGCGAGGACCCAATCCGGGAGCAGATCCGCGACGACGGTCTCGCCGTCGGCACCGACGATCGCGGTGCACAGGTGCGCTCCGGACCCGAGGACGGCAGACCACGGCCCGGGCGTCGCGGCATCCGCGCGCGCCTTGATCTCCGCGAGCTCGAATGGCGTCAGCATCCGTCCGCCTTGGCGACACGCGTTCCGCGGCCGACCTCGCGCTCCTCGACGTACCCGCAGCGCAAGCACGTGCGCTGCTGAACGGCGACGCGGAGCTCGTACCGGGTGTTGTGGAATGCGCCCGCGAACATCTCCACGCGATCGCGCTCGAAGGGCTCACCCCAAGGCGTGCCGAGGTGGCGGCCGCGCTGGCAGTCCTTGTGGTCAGCGAGGATCACCGCCATACCGGCGTCCCACGAAACGACGCGTCAACGAGCTCGCGGCAGACGACGAAGAGGTCTGGGCGCCGGCGCAGCACCGTAAGTTCCGGCGTCACGCTTGGACTCACGCCTCGATTCGCGCCTTTCCCTCGGGTCCCGGACCTGTCAGCTGTCGGCTGGCAGGCTCCTTTCATTAGAAGAAGGGGTCCGGATTCGGCGTCCGGAGGGTCGCCCTCGCCGGCGCTCTCAGCCCTTTGCGAGTCTACGCGCTGTCTACGCCGACCTGCAAAGTTTTCGGCCTTTCTTTTTGTTCTGGCTATCCAGCGTGAAACCGCTCCCCCCGCATTCCGGGCGCGGGAGCAAATAGCCAGCTTCGTAAGACGCGCCTGATAAGCGTGAGGTCCGAGGTTCAACTCCTCGCAGGCCCACTCCACAGCAAATCGGTTAAGCAGCGGCACCCTCCTTGGTTACGTGGGGTGCCGCTTTGCTTTGGTAGTCGCCTCATCCGGCACAGTGTGACGTGCGTGTGACTCGATTCGCCGATTTTTCTAACCCCTCGTGCGGCAGACGTGTTATTGTCGCTCCGGCAGCACAGACGGATAACCCCGCGAGGAACCTCATGAGAGATCGGATCACGCGCCTGTCGGCGATGCTCGTCGCACTCCAACTGGCCGCGCCGTCCCTGGTCGACGCTCAAGGAGACGATCCCCGGCGGCCCGCACTCACGGCCCAGGCGGACACGAACGACTGGATGGCGTACTATGACGCCGGCGGTCGTTGGCTGGAGTCGGATCCGAAGAAAGCGGCGGACGCTTTCCATTGGGCCAGCAAGCTGGACCCGACCCGCCCCGAGCCGTTTTACGGCCGGCGCATGGCCCTCCTGATCGAGAATCCGCGACGGCTTGTCCGCTACTGGCGCGGCGAAAGATCCACGGTGCGCTCCCGGGAAATCCAGCGAATCGACTCGCTGTACCTGCACGCGCTGACGCTCAATCCGTTCTTCTACCACCGCCTCGACCGGGTTTTTCTGCGCAAGCTCATCACCGAGCTCGCGGAAGATCTCGCGCCCGGGAGCGGGATAACGAGCGGTGAGCTGCGAATCCTGCTCGATCAGTCGGTCAACCGCGCCGCGCCTGGGTTCCGCGCGTGGGCGGCATATGCGGAAGGAGACTTCGACCGAGCCGAGCAGCTGTACGGCCAGGCCATGGGTGAGACTTCGAACAGGAGAATCAAGGCGGGCCTCATGACCGAACGGGCGAGGCTTTACTTCCAGCGAGACAAGGCCGACCGGGCGCTGGCGGACCTGACCGCCGCTCTGGCCGAGCTGCGCAGAACCGACCGGAAGGACTTGATCTACGTATACGAGTCGAAGGCGCTCGCCGAGCAGGGACTGGGTATGGTGCAGAAGCGTCTGGGTAACATCACTGCCGCGCGCGAAGCGTTCGCACGCTCCCTGCAGGAAGACCTTTCCTATTTTCCGGCGCACGTCCAGATGGCGATGCTGGCGCTCGATTCGAAAGACACGGTGGCGGCGCTCAGCGCGATGGACCTCGCCGTGCAGATCAAGCCGGACGACGCGGGACTGCGATACATGTACGGCTTTACGCTCTCCGAGATAGGGAGACACGCAGAGGCCGAGGAACAGCTTAACCGAGCAATAGAAATCAACGCGATTTACGCGGCGCCGCGAATCGCCCTCGCCAAGGTTCTCGAGGCGCTGGGCAAGCCGGAGGAGGCTCTCACGCAATACCGCGCTTTCCTGTCGCTGGCCACGCGCGGGGATCCAAGGCGCCGTGAGGCGCAAGCCCGCGTCACCGCGTTGGCGGCATCCGGCTCCCCGTGAGAGCTCTCCGGAGAGCCGGGCGCGGCGCGGCGCGCACGGCGTCGCTTTACGTCGTCCTGGTTCTGGCGCTGTCCAACACGCTGTCCGCACAGACGCCTGATTCCGCCAGGCGTCCAGTCCGCAAGCCGTCCGTCGCGGAAGACCTGCAGATGTTCAGCCAGGTGCTCAATCAGATCCGAGTGAATCACCCGGACTCGATAGACACGCACAGGCTCTTCATGGCCGCGGTACAGGGGATGGTGACTGCCGCCGATCCGCACTCGTTCGTGATCCCCGCGGTACGGCTGGACCCCGCCAAAGAAGATGCTTTCCGCGCCGGCAGGCTTCACCCCGTTCCCGTCGCCTTCAGATTCGTCGGCCGCGATCCGATCGTCGTGAGCGTCGCAACCGGCTCGCGCGCCGCGAAGCAGGACATTCTTCCGGGCGATGAATTGCTGGCGATAGACGGCCAGCCGGTTGTCGCGGAGTCGGCAATCGAGCTGGAAGTCACCCTGGCCGGCCAGCGGGGAAGCGCGGTCACGCTCACGCTGGAGCGGCGCCGGCTCGACGGCACCGTTGCCCGGCTGGATCGAGTCGTGCAGCGCGAAAAGTACGAAGAGGCATCGGCGCTGCCGGTCGCGGTCATGCTCGACGCACAAACAGGCTACGTCAGAGTGACTACGTTCGCGAACGATCGCGTTGCCGAAGATCTCCATGCCGCGCTGGTACGGCTGGAGCGCGCCGGCCTGCGCCGGCTGGTGCTGGACCTCCGCGACAACGGTGGAGGGAGCGTGCAGGAGGCCGCGCGGATAGCGGGTGAATTCCTGCCGGCCGGCACTCTCGTGTACACGACCATCGGCAAGAAGAAGGAGGTGGCGAGTACAGGTCGCGTCTCCCGCTCGTTCTGGAGGGGGGAGCGGCGGTATCCGATCGTCGTGCTGGTCAACGCCGGCACGGCTAGCGCGTCGGAGCTGGTCGCCGGCGCGCTGCAGGATCACGACCGCGCGCTCGTCGTCGGGAGGCCTACCTTCGGCAAGGCGCTGGTCATGGGAGGGTTTCCGCTTACCGATGGATCAGTATTCGTTTTGGTGATCGGGCACGTGACGACACCATGTGGCCGCGTGGTGCAGCGGCAATATCGCGAGATCACGCGGCGCGACTACTTCCGGCTCGCTTCGGCTGAGCGCGACACCGCGGGCCGGCCGAGCTGCCGCACCGCGGGCGGACGGATAGTGTACGGCGGCGGCGGCATTTATCCGGACGTCGTTCTTCCCGAGGCCGCCCGGACCCCTCTCTGGCTCGCGCGCGCCCGGGAGCACGATCTCCTCGTCAAATGGGTCAACGGCTACCTCGGCGCGCATCCGGATCAGTTTGCCAGCATCGATGCGATCGTTGCCACGGAGGCTCCCGCCGCGGACGCCCTCGCCGATTTCCGCGCCTTTGCGGCGCGGGAGGGGCACTCCGTGCCCGACGGGCAGGAGGCCGACGCCGTGCTCGGCCGCGCGCTGTTGCGAGAGATGGCGCATGCCAAATTTGGTGATCCCGGTTATTACCGCGTGATAGCAGCGCACGACCCCGAGGTTGTCGCCGCCGTGCAGGCGTTCGAGCGAGCGGAGGCGATCCTGCGGTAGTCAGGACTGCGGCGCCGAAGTATGGCCGCCTTGCCACTGGGTGTCATAACACTTATAATCAGTGCATGACACCCACCCTGCGGGACGAGATCAAGCAGCGGAAGCCCTTCAAGAGCATCTACGAAGAAGCGGCGCTCAACATCCTGCGCACCAGCGCGCTGCTCGGCGCCGACTTCGAGCAGATGTTCAAGCCGTACGGCATCACGGCGACGCAGTACAACGTCCTCCGGATCCTGCGCGGCGCCGACGAGAAGGGGCTGTGCCGCAACGACGTCCGCGACCGGCTCCTGACCAGGATGCCGGACGCGACCCGCCTGCTCGACCGCATGGAGAAGGCCGGGCTCATCTCCCGCTCCCGCGAGCAGGAAGACCGGCGCCTCGTCGCCACCAGGCTCACCAAGAAGGGAAGGGGGCTGGTGGACGAGCTCGATCCGGTCGTCGCCAGGCAACACAAAGCCCGCCTGGGACACCTCTCGGCCAAGCAGCTCTCCACGCTCACCACGCTGCTCACGCTCGCGAGGAGCCTGAGATGATTTCTTTTTGGCACGAACGGTGTTATCACATCGACCCGTATCACACATAACCAGGCCACCATTCACCAAGGAGCACGCATGTCCTCTCTCTTCAACTCCCCCACGCAGCGCCAGGTAGACGTCGGCCTGACGATCCTCCGCGTCGTACTGGGCGTGATCTTCATCGCCCACGGCGGACAGAAGCTGTTCGTGTTCGGCTTCGACGGCGTCGCCGGCGCGTTCGGCCAGATGGGAGTGCCCGCGCCGGGCCTCGTCGGCCCCGCGATCGCGCTGATCGAATTCTTCGGCGGGATCGCGCTCGCGCTCGGCCTGTTCACTCGTCTCGCCGCGCTCGGGATCGGATCCACCATGATCGGAGCGATCCTGCTCGTGCACCTTCCGGCCGGGTTCTTCGCGCCCAACGGAATCGAGTTTCCGCTGGCGCTGCTAGCGGCTGCCGCGACGCTTGTGGTCACCGGCGCCGGCAAGTACTCGCTCGACGCGCTGATCGCCGGCCGGCAGCGGGCGGTGGCTCTGAGCGCCGAAATTGAGCCCGGGGTTCGGCGCGCCGTATAGACCGCAACCCTTTGGCGGTGCTGAGGGTACTTACAAAGAGTCCGGCTCGGACGTCCCGGGCAGGGCTCTTCTCCCACAGGCCTCAGCCATGAAAACGATCCTGCTGCTTTCCACCGCGGTCATCCTGTCGGCCGCCGGCGCCCGCTCCGCGGACGCCCAATCCGCGCCAGCCGAGCGCGCCGCGTGCGACTCCGTTCCGGCCGACTGCGTCAAGCTGTCCGCGGCCGCCGACTCGGCGCTGCGCGAGCTCGAGCGCGCCGCCACCGAGCTCGCGAAGGCCGTGGAGCAGACGGTCCGTCAGACGGCCAACGATCCGCAGGTCCGAATCACCGCGATGAAACTCGCCGCGGGGGCGCTGGCCGTAGCGCAGCAGGCGCTGATCCAGAACGCGGACACGCTGGAGCGGATGCTCGCCGAAGCGTCGCGGCAGATCGCTTCAGCGCAGGCCGCGCTGGAAGCTCGCGCCGAAGCGACGAAGAAGCCGTAGCACTGATTCCTGGGATCCCGTTGCGCGGGGGCAGTGCGCGCGATAATTCACAGGGATCGCCATGAATCACCGCCCACTTCTCCGTAACCTCGCCGCACTCGCGGGGCTCGCCGCCGCGCTGGCATGCGCGGATTCGGACGAGCGTCGCGCCGAGGAGGCATTGCTGACGGCGGACAGCGAAGAGGCAGGAGTCCGGGGGCTCCTCTCTCTCAATTATGAGATCACGTCCGATGTCTTCAAGAAGTGGAAGCGGGCGCAGCTCGCGCTCGACAGCGAACTGGGGCGGAGCCGGTCGCGCTCGCTCAAGGCCGCCATCGTCGGTACGCGGCCCACGCGTGAGGCGATCGAGCGATCCGTCGCGCGCATTGAGAACAACGCGGCCGCGAAGCGAGCCATCGAGCAGGCGGGGATGAGCCCGCGCCACTACGTCGTCGCGACGGTCGCGCTCTTCCAGGCGACGCGCGGCATGGACCCGCTCACCGGCGAGGCGTTCCGCGGTGTGCCAGCCCGCAACGTAGAATTCGCGCAACGGAACCGGGAGGAGATCGAGTCGGGCGAAGAGGCGCGGGAGTTCCAGGAGATCGCGGACAGCATTGCGGCCGCTCGCGCTGAGATGGCGGCGCCGGAATCCGTAGTAGTGGTCGTGGACACGGTCCCGCCGCGGGTGCCTGCTCCGGCGCCGACGCCAACGCCGCAGCCCACGCAGCCGCCGCCGCGGCAAACGACGGATACCACATCCGCGACGCCGAATCAGCCATCTTTACGGTAGCAGATCCAATCGGAGATTCGTGATGTACAACAACATGAAGGTTTTCGCGCTCATGGCCGGGATGACGGCCCTGCTCGGCGCCATCGGCCTGTATATGGGCGGCAACGGCGGGCTGACGACCGCGCTGCTGTTCGCCGGCGTGATGAACGTGGCGATGTACTTCTGGTCGCACAAGATCGTGCTGAAGATGTACCGCGCGCGCATCGTCACGGCCGCGGAAGCGCCCGACTTGTACGCGATGGTGGACCGACTGCGGCAGCGCGCGAACCTACCGATGCCGATCGTCGCGATCGCGCCGCACGAGCAGCCCAACGCTTTCGCCACCGGGCGCGACCCGGATCACGCCGTGGTGTGTGTCACCGAAGGGATCATGCGACTTATCAGCAAGGAAGAACTCGAGGGTGTGATAGCGCACGAGCTGGGACACATCCGCAACCGCGACATGCTGCTGCAGACCGTGACGGCGACGATGGCGGGCGCGATCTCGTTCCTGCCGCGGCTGGCGCTGTGGGGCGGCGGGAGCCGCGACCGCAACGTGCACCCCGCGATCGCGATCGCGCTCATGATTCTCGGTCCGTTGGCGGCGATGATCATTCAGGCCGCGATCAGCCGGCAGCGCGAGTTCAAGGCGGACGCCGCCGGCGCGGAGATCTGCGGCCGGCCGCTCGATCTCGCGAGCGCGCTCCGCAAGCTCGACGCGGGGGCGCACCGCATTCCGATGAACGTGTCGCCCGCGGCGGCGCCGCTGGCGATTGTGAATCCGCTGTCCGCCGCGCACGGCGGCGCGATGTTGAAGTGGTTCTCCACGCATCCGCCCACGGCGGAGCGCGTGCAGCAGCTCGAAGCGATTGCGGCGGGGACGCAAGTCGCCGCGTAACATGATCCGCACCACGTCGCTCCGCGCCCGGCTGCTTCTAGCGGGGGGCGCAGCGCTGGCGTCCGCGTGCGCGCCGGCGCGGCCGCCCGAGCCGCTGGCACCGGTGGTGCACGTCCGGCGCGCCATGGCCGCCGGCATAGACGACCGGCTGCCGGCAGTGCTCGATTCCATCATGGCGGTCGGGATAGCGGAGCGGGCTGCTCCGGGCGGGTCCATCGCGATCGGGCGGTACGGCCAGCACGTGTTCACGCGCGGCTATGGGCACACCGACTGGGCGGCCGACGCGCCCGCGGTTGACGACCGCACGATCTACGATCTCGCGTCGCTCACGAAGGTCGTCGTCACCACGACCGCGGCGATGATCCTCGAGGAGGAAGGGCGTCTCGACCTCGACCGCACGGTCGCGTCGTACCTGCCGGAGTTCAACGACTCGAGCAAGGCCGCGATAACCATCGAGATGCTGCTCACGCATCGCGGCGGGCTGGAGGCGTACGCGCAGCTGTTCACCACTCTCTGCGGGCGCGAAGCCTACCTGGAAGCGATCAACAGCCGGCCGCTGCGGTACGCACCGGGAGAGCGGAGCGTGTACAGCGACTGGGACATGATCCTGCTCCAGCTCGTGATCGAGCGGATCACCGGCGAGCCGCTCGACGTCTTCGCGCGCCGGCGCATCACCGAGCCGCTCGGGATGACGGACAGCTTTTTCAATCCAGACACGACGCTCGTCACGCGCATAGCGCCCACCGAGCTGCTGACTTCCACGGGGCAGCTCATTCACGGGGTGGTGCACGACGAGAACGCCCGGGCGATCGGCGGAGTCGCGGGACACGCCGGTTTCTTCTCCTCGGCGCGCGATCTGGCGATCTTCGCGCAGATGATGCTGAACGGCGGGCATTACGGAACAGTGCGAATCCTCCGTCCCACGACGATCGCGCGCTGGACGTCCCGGCAGGAAGCGGACACCAGCCGCGCGCTGGGGTGGGACACGCCTTCGGGCAGGTCGAGCGCGGGTCGCTTCTTCTCGCCGCGCAGCTTCGGACACACGGGGTTCACCGGCACGTCCGTCTGGATGGATCCGGTAAAGGACATGTACGTGGTTCTGCTCACCAACCGCGTCAATCCGACGCGACAGAGCACGCGGGTATTTCAGCTGCGGCGCGACGTCGCGGACGCGGCGCAGTGGGCGGTGATGGATGCGCCGCTGGTGGAGTGGGAGGTGACGCGGCTGCCGCCTCCGAGCGGAGGCAGCTGGTGACTAGTGACTAGTGACTAGTGACTAGTAACTACCTAACCTCTCCCCCTTACCGCCGTCTTCAGGGCCAGCGTCCGGTTCAGTGAGGTCAGCATTCGTTCCAGATGGGCGACCTGCTCAGAGAGCCGCGCATGTTCGTCTTGTTCGAGATAACCGAGATCTCGAGATAGAAGCAGCTGGTACTCCGCTTCGCACGCCGATCCCGATGCGATCTGCACGAATGAGGCGAACGCACCCGTGGAGCCCCTCCCGCACCCTTCCGCTAGGTTAGAGGGAATCGACACCGCAGATTTTCTGAGCTGTGCGGTCAGTCCGTAGCGCTCTATGGAAGGGAACGCCTTGGTCGCGCCATAAACATCGAGTACGAACGAGTGCGCTTTGCTCCAAACTTTCAGCTTCTTGAAGTCCTGCACGGCCGTGCTCCGGTGAGAGGCGCCGGTACGATGCGGCCATTTGGGCGGCGAGTCACCCCCAATCCGCCCACGCGCAATCATTTTCGCGCGTTAGTAGTTTGTTACTAGTCACTAGTCACTAGTCACTAGTCACAGTTTAAATAGTCACCATCATGTCGAACCGAGAACGTGTCCCCCTCGTAATCGTCGAATACGACGAGATCGCTGCGGAGCTTGCCCGCCGGATTGCGGAGATCATTAGCTCCCGCCGCGCCGCGGGCACGCACGCCGTGCTGGGGCTGGCGACCGGCAGTACTCCGATCGGCATCTACCGCGAGCTGATCCGCATGCACCGCGAGGAGGGGCTCGACTTCTCCGACGTGGTGACGTTCAATCTGGACGAGTACTACCCGATGCAGCCGGACAGCATCCACAGCTATCACCGGTACATGTGGGAGAATCTCTTCTCGCACATCAATATCCGGCCGGAGAACGTGCACATCCCCCGGGGCGACGTCTCGCGCGAGCAGGTGGACGAGGAGTGCATCGCGTACGAGGAAGCGATCCGCGAGGCGGGCGGCATAGACCTTCAGCTGCTCGGCATCGGGAAGACCGGACACATCGGCTTCAACGAGCCGGGCTCGGGCATCGAATCCCGCACGCGGCGCATCGCGCTCGACACCGTCACGCGCCGCGACGCGGCCGCGGATTTCTTCGGCGAGGACAACGTCCCGACCGAAGCGATCACGATGGGCGTCGCCTCGATCATGGAGGCGCGGGAGATCGCGCTCGTCGCCACCGGCGAGCACAAGTCGGAGATCGTGCGGCGCGCCGTCGAGGGTGAGCCCGACCCCGACGTCGCCGCGACGTATCTGCAGGAGCACTCGAACGCGGTCTTCTATCTCGATCCCGCGGCCGCTGCCGACCTGACGCGCGTCAAGACGCCGTGGATCGTGGGCGAGGTAATGTGGACGCGCGCGCGGGAGATCGAGGCGGTCATCTGGCTGAGCGAAGTGACGGGTAAGTCGGTGCTCAAGCTCGACTCGCTCGATTACCGCGAGCACCACCTCAGTCCATTACTCGCGCGCTACGGCTCGGCGGGTCCGCTCAACGGCGAGGTGTTCAACGCCCTGGTCGCGAAGATCCGCGGCCGCAGCAAGCTGCCGACGGGGAAGCGCATCATCGTGTTCTCGCCGCACCCGGACGACGACGTCATCTCGATGGGTGGTATCCTGCACAAGCTCCACCAGAACGGCAACGACATCCTGGTCGCGTATCAGACTTCGGGGAACATCGCGGTGTTCGACCACGAAGTCCGGCGGTACGTGGACTTCATCCGCCGCGCGGGGCTCGAGCTCGGCGTCACCGATCCCGCGACGCCGACCAAGCTCGCCGCGATCGAGGAGTTTCTCGACGCGAAATACCCCGGCGAGGTGGACAGCGAGGAAGTGCTCATCCTCAAGCGGACCATTCGCGAGGCGGAAGCGGTGGCCGGCATTCGCACCTTCGGCATGGGCCGCGAGCAGGCGCGCTTCCTCAACATGCCGTTTTACCAGACGGGGAAGGTGCGCAAGGATCCAATCGGCGAAGAGGACGTGCAGATCGTGCTGGATCTGCTCGAGGAGCACCGTCCCGAGCTGATCTTCGTGGCGGGCGATCTATCCGACCCGCACGGCACCCACCGGATGTGCCTCGAGGCGGTCGAGCTCGCGCTGGCGTCCTACGGTGGCGAGACGCCGGAGATGTGGTACTACCGCGGAGCGTGGCAGGAATGGAGCGTGAGCGACGCCGACGTGCTGGTGCCGCTGTCAGAGGACGAGCTGCGTGCCAAGATCACCGCGATCTTCCAGCACCAGTCGCAGAAGGACCGCGCGCCGTTTCCCGGACAGGACGAGCGGGAGTTCTGGCAGCGGGTCGAAGTGCGCAACCGCAACACGGCGCATCTCGTGGATCAGCTTGGTCTGCCGGAGTATTTCGCGATGGAGGCGTACGTGGTGCGGAGGAACGGAGCGCCGCTCGAGGTGGAGCCGGTGCCGACCAGCACTCTCAGAGTACCGAGCCTTCAGACGGCGGGCTGACCCGTCCCCACCGGACCGTCCTTCGGCAGTCGCAGCGTAAAAGTCGACCCCTTCCACGGCTTGCTCTCCACCGTGATGTCGCCGCCCATCGCGCGCGCGATGTCGCGGCTGATCGCCAGGCCGAGTCCGGCGCCGCCCGTCACCCGGGTACGCAGTGGCTCCACCTGCACGAATGGCTCGAAGATCGCCTGGAGCTTGTCGTGCGGAATGCCCTTGCCGGTGTCGCTCACTCGCACGACGATATCGGAGCCGTCGATCTCCCACTCCAGACAGACGCGCCCCCCCTCATCGGTGTACTTGACTGCGTTCGACAGGAGGTTGAGCAAAATCTGCTGGAACTTCTCGCCGTCGATCGTCACCGTGGAGCGCCGGTCGAACGGTTGGTACTCGTAGGCCAGGTTCTTCTCGCGTAGCTGCGGCCGGATCAGCTCTTCGATCCCGTCCAGCAGTGGATTCAGCGTCGTCTTCACGTGCTGGAACTGCACCTTCCCGGCTTCCAGCTTGGCGAAGTTCAGCATGTCGTTGATGATGGACAGCAGATGCGCCTGACTCCGCTGAATGCTGTGCACGTCCGCCAGCTGCGCCGGCGTCAGCTTGCCGCGGACGCCCGTTTCGAGCAGCTCGGCGTACCCGCTGATCGCGTTGAGGGGGGTGCGCAGCTCATGGCTCATCATCGCCAGAAAATCGGACTTGGCCGCGTTGGCGCGCTCGGCGTTCACCCGCGCGTCTTCCGCGGCGCTGAACAATCGGGCATTGTCGATCGCGACCGCGGCGCGCCGCGCCAGCTCGGAAGCGAGGTCAGCATCGGCTTCCGTGTACCGACGAGCCGGATTGCTGGAGACCAGCGTCAGCGCGCCGATGACTTCGTCCCGCAGCTTGAGCGGCACGCAAATGTACGATTCGAGCTCCAGTTCGCGGATAAGTCGGAGGTGCTCCTCGTCGTGCGCCGCGTTCAGCAGCATTTCTTCCGGGATCTCCGGGACCAGCACGCGCTCTCCCGTGCGGATGACGTGATGGATGCCAGCTGGCGATTCCGGATCCGTGGGATATCGCGTCTCTATCTCCTGCGCGATTCGGATCTTCGCCGGGTCCGGGTGGACCACGGCCACGCGCCGCACATTGCCGTCCTCTACGAGGTCCACCGCCGCCCAGTCTGCGATGGACCGCGTAGCCAGCTCGGCGACGATGCGGAGAGTGTGCTCGTAATTGAGTGAGGTCGTGAGCGCCTCGCTTGCTTCCAGCAGAAAGTGGAGCCCGGCGTCGCGCTGGGTTTCTTCGGATATGTCGCGCAGGATGCCCGTGAAGATCCGCTCGTCGCCGTCGTGATATTCCCCGAAGGAGATGCTGAGCGCCATCTCGCGGCCGTCGCGGTGGACGCCCGGCAGCCGCATCAGCGACCAATCCACCTGCCGCGAGCCGGTCTCGAGATACCGCCGGAGGCCGATCTTGTGCCGGCCACGCATCCTCTCCGGCATGAGCACGGTGAGCGGCTTGCCGACCAGCTCGAGCTCCGCGTAACCGAACATCCGCTCCGCGGCCGGGTTCGCGAACAGAATGCGGCCGCCCTCGTCCATCGTGACGATGGCGTCGGGGGTCGTGGCGACTACGCTCTTGTATAGCCCGTCCGGCCCGTTCATTGGCTAGATATCAGTCAAGAAGCGCACCATGCGAGCGGAACATCAGGTGGAGGAGCGAGGGGAATGCCTGAATCCAGACGGAAGACCGACGACGAATGGCGGCAGCAGCTTACACCCGAGCAATACCGCATAGCACGCGAAAAGGGGACGGAGCGCGCGTTCACCGGCGCGTACAACGACTCAAAGCAGCCGGGCGTGTACCGCTGCGTGGCCTGTGGCACGGAGCTGTTCCGCTCCGACGCCAAGTTCGATTCCGGCTCCGGCTGGCCGAGCTTCACGAAGCCGGTCGCCAATGAGAACGTGAAGACTGTGGAGGACACCAGCCACGGGATGCGCCGCATCGAGGTGACGTGCGCCGCGTGCGACGCGCACCTGGGCCACGTCTTTCCCGACGGGCCGGGGCCCGAAGGCACCCGCTACTGCATCAACTCGGCGGTGCTGAAGCTCGAGCCGGAGTAGCCGTTAGACGGTCGCCTCGCTAGACGGTCGCCTCGATGAAGCTGCGGATGTCGGCGTCGCTCAACGCCGGCTCGCCGGGCGAGACGTTGTCGAGCTTGCCGTCCTTCATCCACTCCTCGAGCGTCCCGACCAGATCGAAGAGGTGATCGAAGTCGTTCACGATGAAGAGCAGCGGCTGGTAGTGGTCTATCTCGAAGTACTGGTTGACCACCCACTCGAGCTGGATTGGAAAGCGCTGCACGGTCGGTGAATCCACGCTGTGCGCCAGCTCGCCGTAGGACGAGAGCAGCCCGCTGCCGTACGCCTTGAGCCCCTTGCCATCCTCCGACTTCATCAGGCCGAACTCGATCGTGAACCAGAAGAACCGCGCCATCGCCTTGATGATGCTGGTGGTCCGGCGCGCCTGCTCGTCCTTGTCGCGAATGTCCTGTACCCGCCGCACGGCAGTGTGGGCGGCCTCACCGAATCGCACGAGCGTGTCGGCGAACGCCTTGTCCGTGTGCATCGGGACGTGGCCGGCGATGTCGTGGAAGATATCCGGCTCGGGCAGATAGTCGAGCGTCGCGCCGTCGCGGATGGTGATCGTCGTCGGGAACTCGCGCCGCCGGAGGCAGTCGAAGAACAAAAACGGCGGCACGTAGCCGCTCACGGGTTTCGCCTGAAAGCCCGTACGCGGCGCCATGAACTTGTTGACGTCCTCGAGCCGCGGGATCCGATCGGGCGTCAGGCACAGCGTCTCGAGACCCTGAAGGAACCGGTGATTGGCGTACTTCAGCCAGCGATCGTGCATGCGGGCGTACAGCTCGCGCCACGCCTCGTGGTTGGCCTCGCTGTACAGCTCGTACGGCTGATGGATGTACAGCTCGCCGCGACCGACAGCCTCTTCGATGAAGGGCGCCTTGGTGGTCGTCAGGCCCGGGGGGAGCGCTTGACTGACTTCCGTCAGGGGGAGAGCCATGGTTGCATCCTCAGCGTCTGGCTCGGGATAATATAGGTGACTGGTGACTAGTGACTAGTGACTGGGAACTGCAAAACCGCACCCGTGTTGTTGACGCAAGCTCATGCGTCAGGCCATTATACACTCTGTGGCAAAACAAGATTCAATCCAGCTCGAGGGCACGGTGGTCGATGTCCTCCCCAACGCGACGTTTCGCGTATCCGTGAACGACGGGCACGAGGTGCTGTCCACTCTCGCCGGCAACATGCGGCGATTCCGCATCCGCGTGCTACAGGGAGATCGCGTAACGGTCGAAGTATCGCCGTACGATCTTACTCGAGGCCGGATCACCTTCCGTCATAAGACTTAACCGGGTCACTGCGCTGCGAGCTGCCAGCTCGAAGCTGCCAGCGTCCAGCAATGCGGAAAACCTCGGCTGTTGGGGCGCAGCGCGCAGCACGCAGCGCGCAGCGTAGTTCGCAGTTACTAGTCACTAGTCACTAGTCACTAGTCACCCCTCAAGGCCGCCATCGGCGTCTCGCGAAAGACCTCCCGACCCGCCAGCAGTCCGATCGTGACCGTTAGTCCGATCATCAACCCAGCAATGCCGAGGCTGGCCTTTATCGCCGGCGTGAAAGCCGTGTCGAACACGAAGCGCGTGATCGCCCACCCGGCCGCGTAGGCCAGCAGCAGCCCCGTCGCGCTCCCAAGCACGCCGAGTGCGGTGTACTCGGCGAGCATCACCCGCGCGACCTGGGCCCGCGTAGCGCCGAGGGTCTTGAGCAGCACGCCTTCGCGCACGCGCTCGCGCCGCGCTCCCGCGACCGCTGAGATCAGGACGGGCACGGCCATCGCCAGACTGAACAGCGCCAGAAAGCGCACGGCGACCGTCACGCGATCGAGAATCTTGCCGATCGTGTTCTGAATGAGCGAGAGATCTATGCTCGAGACGTTGGGGAACCGCGACACGATCGCGCGCTGCAGCCGCGCGGTCTGGGCCGCGTCGAGAGTCTTCGCCGTCACGATGTACTGCGTGGGCGCGCGCGCGAGCGCTTCCGGCTGGAACACAACGAAGAAGTTGGGCTCGAACCTGTTCCAGTCCACGGTCCGCAGGCTGGTGATCCGCGTCGGGACCTGCACTCCCTGCACGTCCCACACGACGACGTCACCGAGTTCGAGCCTGAGGTCGCGGGCCACGTCCTGCTCGACCGAGATCGCGGACGTGTCGGACCGCGCACCCGTCTCCGCATCCCAGCGGCCGGACACGAGCTGCTCGGACGCGACGAGCGTGTCGCGGAACGTCGAGCGGTACTCGCGGCGCAGCGCCCAGCGCGCGCGGTTTCCCTCGGGTGTGCGCTCGATGCGGTCGTCGGTGATCGGTACTCCGTTGATGGCGCCCACCCGCATGACCACGACCGGGGCCCTCTGGACGATCCGCTCCGCGCCCGCGCGCACCAGCGAGTCCACGCCGGGCTCCTGGTCCTGCTGCACGTCGAAGAACACGACGTTGGCGCTGGAGCTGCCGACCCCGAGCGAGAAGCGCGCGAGCAGGCTCGACTGCACCACGTACAGCGTCGTGACCAGGAAGGCGCCGAAGCCGAGCGCGAGAATGACGGGCCGCGTCTGGTTTCCCGGGCGGTAGAGGTTGGAGAACCCCTGCCGCAGGACATACGGCCAGCGCGGACGCACGGCCCTGCGCGCGAGCCGGGACAGTAGCGCGGCGCTCAGCGCAAGCATCAGCAGCGCGAGCCCTGCTCCGATGCTCATCGCGACGCCCTCGGTGAGCGAGCCCGTGCGCAGCACCGCTATCGTGAGCACGCTGCCCGCGATCGCGGCGTTGACCAGCAGCCGCGGCGCGTCGCGCCAGTGCATCCGGAGCACGTTCGAGTCCGCGTCGCGCCGCAGAGTCTGCAGCGGCGAGATCTTCCGCAGCGCCAGCAGCGGACGCAGCGCGAACGCGAGCGCGACCCACGCGCCCACCAGCAGCCCGGCCAGTATCGCCGACGGCTCGAGCCGGACGCTCACGTCCACCGGCAACACGTCGCTCAGCGCCATCGGCACGAGGAACTGCATGCCGACGCCAAGCACGGCACCGAACGCCGCTCCTATCAACCCCATCACCGCCGCCTGGAGGACGTACACGGCCAGCACCTGCCGGCTTGTCGCGCCGAGGCAGCGGAGGATCGCGACCGTGTCGATCTTGCGCGCGACGAACGCGTGCACGCCGCTGGCGACGCCGAGCCCGCCCAGCAGCAGCGCGATCAGCCCGACGACGCCGATGAACTGCGCGAGCTTCGCGATCGCCTCGCTCACGTCCGCCTCGGCCTGATCGGCGGTCTGCACCCGGAGGTCGAGCGCGCGCCGCCTCGGCCGCACGTCGCG
This sequence comes from uncultured Gemmatimonadaceae bacterium, assembly GCA_964350145.1. Classification (GTDB taxonomy): domain Bacteria; phylum Gemmatimonadota; class Gemmatimonadetes; order Gemmatimonadales; family Gemmatimonadaceae; genus JACDCY01. The sequence goes on along the minus strand of CAYGJL010000029.1, from coordinate 5,155 downwards.
CGAGATCCGTTCGGCGATCTCCGGCGTCCGCGTTTTGCCCAGGACCTCGTACGCTGCGGTGCTGCCGAACTGCAGCAATTGTGTCTCGGGCAGGTAGCGCGCGGGGATGAACACGCGCGGGCCGATCATCTCCGCGATCCCCGGCGTGCCCGGCACGTCGGTAACCGTGCCCGCGATCAGGAAGCGCGCGTAGCCCACCGTGATCGTATCGCCCACGCGCGTGTCGAGCGCGACCAGCAGCGACGGATCTATGAGCGCGTGCGCGCCGGTCTGCAGCTCCTTCCACTTTCCCGCGGGCTCCGTCGTGATCTCGCCGTACAGGGGATACGCGGCGCTCACCGCGCGGATCTGCACCAGCCGCGTGTTGCCCGTGCGCGGCACGACCGCCATGGACGGGAAGTTGGTCGATTGCGCCAGCTCCACGCCGCTCTGCGCCAGCGAATCGAACAGCGAGTCTGCCGCTGGTGTGAACGGGCGGCGCGCGGCGAAGGCGATGTCACCGCCCAGGAGCGCGCGCGACTGCTCGCGCAGCGAGCGGGTGAGATTGGCCGCGAAGGAGTCGATCGCGACCAGCGCGCCGACGCCGAGCGAGATGGCCGACATGGACAGCAGCAGTCGCCTCCGCGCTGTCCGGCTCTCGCGCCAGGCGAGCCGCGAGATGGAGCGCCACAGCCGCATCAGATGGACCGGTCTTCGACCAGCGCGCCGTCGCTAAGGCGGATGAGGCGGCGCGCGCGCGATGCGACGGTTTGCTCGTGGGTCACCACGATGACCGTGGTGCCGGACTCGCGGTTCAGCTCGACGACCGTGTCCATGATCATCTCGCCGGTGGCGCCGTCGAGGTTGCCGGTCGGCTCGTCGGCAAAAAGGATGCGCGGGGAATTGGCGAACGCGCGCGCGATCGCAACGCGCTGCTGCTCGCCGCCGGAGAGCTGGGCGGGGAAGTGGCTGCCGCGCTTGCCGAGGCCAACACGGGAGAGGAGGTCGCGCGCGCGGACGGACGCATCGCGCTCGCCGCGCAATTCCAGCGGGACCTGCACGTTTTCGAGGGCGGTCAGCGCGGGGATCAACTGGAAACTCTGGAAGACAAATCCGACCTTCGCGCCGCGCAGCCGGGCGCGCCCGTCCTCGGACATCGCGGTGATGTCGTCGCCGTCGAGGACCACCGTGCCCCTGGTCGGTGTATCCAATCCCGCGAGCAGGCCGAGCAGCGTGGTCTTGCCGCTGCCGGACGGTCCGGAAATAGCGACGAGGTCACCCTGGGGGACGGTGAAGCTGACGTCCCGCAGCGCTGTTAAGCTTGATGAGCCGCTCTGGTATTCCTTCGTGAGGTTGGTGGCGACGAGCATGAGAATCCTTGGGATTGCGATGGTTGCGGTTGTCGCGGCGTGCGCGCCAGATGACAAGAATACCGCGCGCGCGGATGCGGGGCAGGTGAGTGCGGGCGAAAGCCGCGACACCGCCTCGGCCGCGGGTGTCGCGCGCGCGGGCGCGACGAAGGTGTTGTTCGTGGGGACGAGTCTCACCGCGGGCTACGGGCTCACGCCGGAGCTGGCGTACCCGTCGGTCGTCGCGCGGCTGGCCGAGTCGGACGGAGTGCCGATCGAAACGACGAACGCGGGGCTGAGCGGCGAGACTTCGGCCGGCGCGCTCCGGCGGATGGACTGGATCCTCCGCGCGCCGGCGGACGTTATCGTGATAGAGACCGGCGCGAACGACGCGTTGCGCGGGCTGGATCCCGACTCGACGCGCGCGAACCTCGAGCGGATCATCTCCCGGATCAGGGCGGCGCAGCCGCGCGCGGAAATCGTGCTGGTGCAGATGGAGGCGCCGCCGAACTACGGCTTCGGTTACGTGCGGCGCTTTCGCGCGATGTACGCCGACGTCGCGCGGGACGAGGGCGTGGTGCTCGCGCCGTTTCTGCTGGACGGCGTGGCGGGCTTGCCCGAGCTGAACCAGGCGGACGGAATCCATCCCAACCGGCGCGGCGCCGAGCTGGTCGCGGCGAACGTCTGGAAGGCGCTCAAGCCGGTGGTGGAGAGGGCGGAGGCCGCCGGCGGGGATTAGTGCTTGCAGACTGCTCGGCGGGGTCGCATCGTCTGAGCGGAGGTCACATGCCGGGTACAGTCGCTCGCGCACGTCGCATTCGTAGTTGGTCCGCCGCTGTATGCGGGGCGATCGCGCTCGCCGCCGCACCGGAGGTTGGCGCCCAGGCGACTACGTCGGAGCTGCACGGCGTCGTGCTGAACGAAGCGGGCGACCTGCTGGGCGATGTCGCCGTCTCGATTCCGACGGGCGACTTGAGCACGCGAACCGATGCCGAGGGACGGTTCAGCTTTACTGCGGCTCCCTGGGGACAGGTCCGGCTGCGGGTGCGCGCGCTCGGGCACGCGCCGCTGGACACCCTGCTGCTCCTGCAAAGCGGAACGGCACGCACGGTGCGGCTGCGGCTCAGGCAATTCGTGCCGCAGCTCGACACGGTGACCGTGCAGGCCACGATGGCGTACGGCAAGCCGGCGCGGTACCGGCACACCGGGAAGTTCGACGATTTTTACGAGCGCCGCGCGAAAAAACCAGGAACGTATTTCACGCGGGAAGAGATCGAGCGCTCACCCGCGAACAAGGTGTCGGAGCTCATATCCACGGCGGCCGGAATAACCTTGGCATACCGCCTCAGTCAGCGGGGCATGGAGCCCCACATCCGCGTGGCGAGGTGCACGGGCACCGGGGGGACTACGAGAGTCCAACCCTTAGCCGTCTACATCAACGGTCAGCGCATCGGGGACGGATTAGCTGTCCTGGGTGAGCTTCTCACGAGCGACATCGAGACGTTGGAGATATATCGGGGTCCAGCGCAATTGCCCGTGGAGGCGATGGGCGACGCGTGCGCTGCGGTTTTTATTACCACCCGCTACACCCCGGGCTCGGTCCTCGACACCAACCGCTGACGCCGCCCGTTCCATTGGCAAAACCGGGCTCCCCTTGCAAAGTGATTCAGCTTTGAATGAGCGTCGTCGCTTGTCACGCTAAGCGGCTAAACGCGAGTCGCGGCCGGGATTGCCGAAACGAAAAGAGGGCCCCCATTTCGGGAGCCCTCCTTTCGTTTCAGAAACTGAACCTGGCCGGCGCGCGGTTTCGGCATCTGTGTCGCGTCCCCTTGCGGGTCCGCCTGGCGGTACGCGTCTTTCCGCCCTCTAGTCAGTTCCTGTTAACCTGTGGAATCTACCGGCCCAGCGCTTTCGCGTCAAGAATCTGTTTCCCAACGGGAAGGCCGTACTAATCCAAATCTCGTCGGTCGCGCCATGAGCCTCTGAAGCGCCTACGATCTTGAGGGGCACACAGACATATCGGCCCGGCTCCGTATGCCTGACGACTGATACCCTCCGCTCGTCATCAGGGTCCGGGCCGCAATAATGAGGATGGAGGATTGTGTCCGCCAAATGCTCAAGGACGTAGGTGGCGTCTGGCCTCGTAAGCCCCCGCCGAGTCACGATGTGGTCTACGGCAGAACCATGAAGCCAGACACTTCGAGCCGTTGTTCGTAGTCCGAGCGAACGTACCACTTCTTCACTGAGCGACCCCACCACCTGTATCTCCGAAATACCAGCAACCGCCGTCAGGCTCGCTTCCGCATTTCGGCGCTTGTCGCTCATGGCAGCGCAAAATGTCCTGGAGCAATGCCAAAGCGCTCAACCAGAAAATGACCGTCAGAAGCAAATGCCCCCGCTCTGCGGCGGAGATCGCCACGCCGGTGCGCGTCTCACATCATGACGGCCCATCACCGCGGGGCCATGCCCCCGTTGCCGGACTGGCTAAAATCCGCTAAATTCAAAGGCTGTCTTGGTTTATGGCCGCTGCACGCGTCTCCGGGCGGGTGCAGCTAACGTTTTTGAAGGAAGAACTGTATGGCAATGCCCGCAACCCAGATCCGCCGGGGGATGGTTCTCGTCCACAACGGCGAGCCGTGCCGCGTGGTCGAGTTCCGTCATCACACGCCGGGGAATCTGCGCGCGATGATTCAGACGAAGCTCAAGAACCTGCGCTCGGGATCCAACTTCGAGCACCGTTTCCGCGCGTCGGACACGGTGGAGAAGGCGTCCATGGAGACGCACGACCTCGAGTTCATGTACCAGGGCGGCGACACGTACCATTTCATGAACACCGAGAACTACGACCAGATCGAGCTCGAAGAGGAGGCGCTGGGCGACAACGCGCAGTGGATGCAGCCGGGGATGCGGATCCAGGCCGAGTACTACAACGGCCGGCCGATCGGCATTCAGCTGCCGAACTCGATGGTGTTCGAGATCGTGGACACTTCACCGGTGATGAAGACGGCGACGAAGACGGCATCGGCCAAGCCGGCGAAGCTGGAGAACGGCGTGACGGTGAACGTGCCGGAGTTCGTGGGAACGGGCGAGAAGATTCGCGTCAACCCGAATACGGGGGAATATCTCGATCGAGCGAAGTAGCGTCGGTTGATTCGCCCGTCGGGCGGCCTTAAAATGACAGGTGACTAGTGGCTAGTGACTAGTCCATGGTGGCTGTAGCTCAATTGGTTAGAGCACCGGTCTGTGGCACCGGGGGTTGCGGGTTCAATTCCCGTCAGCCACCCTGCAAAAAACGGTCGAAGTCGGACCGTCGTAGTTAGGTCCGTAGCTCAATTGGTAGAGCACCGGTCTCCAAAACCGGGGGTTGCAGGTTCAAGTCCTGCCGGGCCTGTACCGAAGTGACTGGTGACTAGTGACTTGTGACTAGTAACTGCCTTTCCCGCAGTTACCGCCGTCCCGACCAACTAGCCACTAGTAACTAGTAACTGCAGTTCTGGCGGTATCGTCTAGGGGACTAGGACGGAGCCCTCTCAAGGCTCAAACACGGGTTCGAATCCCGTTACCGCTATGTTGTTGCAGGATGCTGTCGAGGGGAAATGCGCACGGCCCCATCGTCTATCGGTTAGGACGGCACCCTTTCACGGTGCAGAGAGGGGTTCGATTCCCCTTGGGGCTACTGAACTGTGCTGCGTGCTTCGCGCTGCGGGCTGCGCGCTGACTGCGGAATCGGTTCGTTACGCAGTGCGCAGGACGCAGTACGCAGCATGTAGTTGGGGCTGTAGCTCAGCTGGTTAGAGTGCCGGTCTGTCACACCGGAGGTCGCGGGT
>CAYGJL010000028.1:0-43080 GCA_964350145.1 uncultured Gemmatimonadaceae bacterium | reverse complement strand
GACGAGGTGAAGACGGTGGTGGGCGAGCGCGCGCAGATCGTGGTGAACGAGCGGTACGCGGAGACCAACAGTCTGTACTCGCTCTGGCTCGCGCGCGAACTGATCACGGGGCCGTTCGTGCTGATGAACTCCGATCTCTTCTTCGATCCCAAGATCCTCGACAAGCTGTTACGGGAGAAGGGGAGCTCGCTGGTATACGACTCCACGTCGTCGCGCGGCCGCGAGCAGACCAAGGTCGCGCTGCGCAAGTCGTTGGTCGTGGATCTGGGTAAGGACCTCCCGCCGAGCGTGGCGAGAGGGGAGAGTCTTGGCTTGTTGAAGTTCGACGCGGAAGGCGCGCGCGCGATCGTCGAGGCAGCGGAGCATCTGATCGGTGATGGTCACGAAGACGCGTGGGTGATCGAGGGCACGCGCTCGGTGGTTAGCCAGCACGAGGTGACGGGCGTGAACATCGCGGGGCTGCCGTGGGCCGAGATCGATTTTCCCTATGATCTCGACGTCGCGCGTCGGGAAGTGTGGCCCGCGATCTACAAGCGGCGCTGGCGGACGCGGGTGTACTGGGATCGTCTGCGGTGGGTCACGCTCGCGGCTGCCGCCGCGCTGCTCGGCATCCTCGGGTGGCAGGCGAACACGCGGGTCGGTCCCGCGAGCATGGATTGGGAGACCATCCCCGTGCAAGGCGATTCGATCGTGCTCGTGCGATCCAAGGGACCGGAGAGCAAGCCGCAGCGGTGGGCGCTGGTGCCGCTCGGCAGGTCGGCGCACGGCACCGCGACAGCGACGCGCGTGTCGGTGGAGACCAGGCTGGCGCTCTCGAACGGCGTCAGGAGCGAGTATCGCTACGTGATCGCGATCACCGTGGATGGCGAGCCCGTGACGTGGAAGTCGCACAGCACGAAGCCGGATACGCTCGCGACCTCATCCGTCGGCCGGGTCGGCAAGCGCGAGCGGGCCAAGCTCGATCTGACGCCCGGCGTGCACGAGATCGGCGTGCGGCTGCTGGACGGCCATGGCGAGCGGATTCTCGTGCGGTTGCGGGAACGCGAGGAGCTGGACGAGGAGCCGTAGAGGGACAGCTTTTGGCTATTGGCTATTGGCTGTTGGCTAACAGCTAATACTTGGCAGCGGCCTACCGCTGAAACACTCCGTCGAGCGCCAGAATAAGTGCCGCTAGCGGGATGACGGTTGCAGTCCAGAAGCCGAACATCGCCTTGAACATCCGCGTTTCGCAGCGGGCGAACTTTGCGTCGATTCGCTGCTCCAACGTGGGGAAATTTGCTTCGACCCGCTCGAAGCGCGTGTCCATGGCGGAAAAACGCGCCTCGACAGCAGAGAACCGCGAGTCGAGCTTCTTGTCCATCTCGGACAGCCGCTTCTCCACGTCCGAACGGATGGCGACGCCCTCCGCGCGCAGCTCGGAGCGAAAGCGCTCCCAGTTGAGCTCGTTCAATTCGCGGAGTTGGTTGCGATAGGTCTCGTCCACGGCGTTGAACCAGTTGACCAGCTCGTTGGCGACGTCGTCCCCGAGCTGATCGTAAAAGCGGCGTGAAAGCTTCGCGGTGACAGGCAAGGGCGCTCCGGTGGGGTCCGCCCTCAATCAAACGATAGGCCGAGCACCACGCGTAATCAATGCACTCTGGGCAGTGGCGAAGTTGCCCGGTACGTCGGATCACGGTATGCTGTCAGTATGCGCATAACCGTCGACCTTGCCGACGCGCAGCTTGCCCGTCTTGAAGCCGTCGCCAAACGGGATGGGATCACTCGCGCCGAGGCGGTCCGCATGGCCGTGGATGCGGCGTATGGTGGCGTGGCTGCGGATAGCCCCGGCGCGGCGAGAGAGGCGGCCTTCGGTCTCTGGAAGGGTCGGAACGTCGACGCGCTTGAATACGTGGACCGCTTGCGCGACGAGTGGGAAGAAGCCCCCTAGCTACGCCCGCGCTACCTCGCTCGTGCAGTGTGCGCAACGGGTAGCCTGCGCATCTATCGTCATCCGGCAGAACGCGCACGTCTTGGTTGCCGGCGCTTCCGGGTCCGGCCTGGTGATTAGTGATTCGTGATTGGTGATTAGTAAAGTCAAAATCGTAGGCCGCTCGAAGCTGGCAGCTTCCAGCTGGTGGCTCGCAGCTTGGCAGTTCTATGTGGCAGTTGCTGTTCAAACTTTGAGGAATATCCTCTTCCGATAGAGGATCCAGAGAATCCCGAGCCACACCAGGACGAAGGTGAGCGCAAACGCCAGCGACGCCAGCTTGGGCGGCAACCAGCTAGTGTACGCGTTGTCGTAAATGCACCGCTGCAGCGCGACGTTCGTCTCTCCCCCGCACGGCACCTTGATCACCGAGTAGATCAACCGCGCCATGGCCCCCGATCCCCAGAACGCGATGATCGGATTCATCCCGTAGATCGCGAACGGCTTGGTCCACCACGTGACCCGGTGCTGGTCAATGATCCACATGCACGTCGCGATCGTCGCGCACGCCATCCCCGCGGTGAACAGCACGTACGAGCTGGTCCACAGCGCTTTGTTGATCGGGAACGACCAGTTCCACATGAGTCCCGCGACCATCGTGATGGATCCCACCGCGAACAGCGCCGCGATCCTTTCCGGCAGCGGCTCCTTGCTGTTGATCCACCGTCCGGCGATCACGCCGAGCACGACCGTGCCGATCGCGGGGATCGTGGAGAGGAGGCCTTCGGGGTCCCAGGTGCGCGAGCCCGACCAGAGGTGTCCGTCCAGGAGCGCGCGGTCCACCCACGCCGCGATGTGCCCGTCCTTGGTGTGGAGGAAGATCCCGCTCGGCAGCCCGAACCTATCCGGCACCGGCACGATCGTCATCACCACCTGGTAGCCGACGAGCAGCGCGCCCGCGGCGACGATCTGTTGCTTGAGGTTCGTGCGGAACGCGATGAGCGCGCCAAACAGGTACGCGAGCCCGATGCGCTGGAGGACGCCCGTGTAGCGGAGCTCCGTGAAGCGCTCGATCTTCTCGTACGGGAACATGTTGAGCAGCAGGCCGAGCGCGATGATGACGAGTCCGCGCTTGAGGATCTGCCGGACGAGCTCGCCGTCGGAGGCGCCGCGCGCGCGGCGGGACTCGAGCGAGATCCACGTGGTGATGCCGACGATGAAGAGGAAGAACGGGAAGATGAGGTCCGTCGGGGTCCACCCGTGCCACTCGGCGTGCTTGAGCGGCCCATAGATCGCGCCCCAGGAGCCGGGCTGGTTGACGAGCAGCATTCCCGCGATCGTCATGCCGCGGAAGACGTCGAGCGCGAGGATCCGTTCGCGCGGGCCGGTGGGTGCTACCGTGCTGATGGTTTCGGGCGTGGTCGTGGTGGTTAGAAGAGCTTGAGGCCGGCGATGGTGAGCACGGTCATGACCCAGAAGCCGAACGTCCAGCGGAGATGCTTCGTGAATCCCTGATGCATCTCTACGCGGAGGTTGGAGATGTCAGTGCGAACTTCCATCCGAAAGTTGGCGATGCTCGTGTTAGTCTCGGTCCGAAAGTCGGCGATGCTCGTGTTAGTCTCCGTCCGAAAGTCGGCGAGCGAAGCCTTGAATCCCGCCTGCGCGACACCGAGACTTTTCTGTCCTTCGGCGAGACCGGTACGCAGTTCTGTGCGAAGCTCCGCCAGTCCACCCCGGAACTCGCCGGTCAGGCGCGCGCTCAGGGTCTCCAGCTCAGCGCGGAGGCGATCCCAGTTGCGATCGTTCGCGTCGCGCAGCTCGTTGCGGAATTCAGCGTCCACGGCGTTCAACCAGGCGACGAGCTCATTGGTGACATCGTCTCCGAGCTTCTCGTAAAAACTACTGGACAGCTTTGCGGTGACCGGCATGCGGGCTCCCTGAGGGTGAGACCCGCAATTCAACTATAGGATGCGGCAGGGCCAGCATCAACAACTTTCGCGGGGGAGCGTTTACGCGCCGACCGGTCTCTAGGGGTGGCGCCGCCGGAGCCCGTGCCGGCTAGAGTCTACTACAGAATATCCGCCACCACTAAAGCCAGAATTGTAGTGGCCCAGAAAAAGACCATCCATCGGCGTACCTCCCGGTAGGCTGCTCGGATGTCGGCCTTGCACAGCTCCATCTGGTCGGAAATCCCGGATCGACCTGGGAGGGTGGGGTTCAGATCCGAGCGTAATTCCGCCAGTCCCCTCCGGAATTCGGCGGTCAACCGCGCGCTCATCGCGTCCATCTCCGAGCGCATCCGATCCCAGTTGCGATCGTTCGACTCGCGCAGCGCGTTGCGAAATTCCGGGTCCATTAGGTCTTACGCCGCGACTGTGACGAACGCAGCCGTCGAGGAAGCCTTCGGGATCGGCTGGCCCTCTTCACGCAAACCCTCGAGATGGAGCTCGATCGCCTCACGCGCATTTCGTTCCGCCTGCGCTTTCGTTCGACCTGTTGATACACAGCCGGGCAAATCGGGGATATAAACACCGTAGCCGGTGGTAGTACGCTCCATCACGACCAGGTATTGATTCATCTCCACCTCCTTGGGAGGTCGCGCCTCACTCCAGCTTTCTCGAGGATACTTCGCAGCATTCCCGGGGACAAGTCATCCCGAGGCCGACCAAGAATCGTCATCATTCTTCTTCGCCTATCAGCCATTGCCTAGCAGCTGATCCGCTTTTGGTCAGCCATGAATTGCTCGAGCTCATGGGGAGTCACGGGTTCGAGTGGTGGAAGATGCGCCTCCTCATAGGCAGCGATGAGGATGCCGAGGAGCTCCATCCTGTCGTACGCCGGGGTGCCCTCCTTCGGGCCAAGGTCAGCCAGGGAATCGAGCTCGTTGACAGTCTCCTCGAATTCCTTAGCGGTACGAATGGGCCGGTAGATGGGACGTGCCGGTGCTGCAGCTCGAGGCGTCACGAGTTTTTTCTCAATGTCCGTAGGTTACGCGGCGACGCTCACGTAAGCCGCTGTGGACTGCGGCTCCGGGACCGCGAGTCCATCTTCGCGCATCCCGTCGATGTGCATGGCGATCGCTCCGCGCATGAGCTTTTCGGTAGCAGCCCGCGTTTTTCCCGCGGCTACGCACCCGGGTATATCGGGGGAATACGCGGAGAACCCATTCCTGGTTGGCTCTATCACCACGAGATAATTCTTCATCGCCCTTACCTCCGCGGACGCAAATTCGCCTGCCTCAGAATACCAGCAAGAGTCTTCGGTGCCAACTCGGCTGCCCCAGGCGTGCAGGAGGCGCTACTACCTATAGTAGTGGCGCCCGGGGGGCCGTTGGACGACTTTGATCTGGTTGGATAGTCTGTCGGCGTGGCCAGGCTAACGCTCCGGTTATTGCCTACGGGAAGAAGCTGGTCGCGGGGCGGGTGGGCAATAACGGTTTAGGGGAGCTAATTTGGGCATTGGAACCCTAAAGACCGGAGCAAGCCATGGCCGTTGGGCACAGCACTTTTCGGGAGGGCGTATTCGCCGGCTTCCTCGGCGCGACGGTCATCGCGATTTGGTTCTTCATTATAGATGCGATCAACGGGCAGCTGCTGTTCACGCCCGATCTGCTGGGTGCGGGGCTGATGGGGATCTTCGGTGTGCCGTCCACGCTGGACACCGAGCTCATGCACATCGCGCTGTACACCGTGTTCCACTACGCCGCGTTCGCGCTGGTGGGGATCCTGGTGGCGGTGGTGATTCACCAGGCCGAGCGTACGCCGGGGATCCTGGCCGGATTTCTGGTGGGGTTCGTGGTGGTGATGATGGGGTTCTACATGCTGAGCGCGCTGCTGTCGGAGTCGCCGCTCGGCCGGCTGGCGTGGTGGCAGGTGTGGCTCGGAAACCTGCTAGCCGCGGCGGTGATGGGTTGGTACATGTGGAAGCGGCATCCGAAGCTGGGTGGGGAGTTCAGGGATGCGTTGGAGGGGACGGATGAGAGGTCTGGGTTGAATGATGGGCAGGCCCGAGTCCGTTAGGCGTATCCCTCGAGTCTGTGCTGAGCGCTTATGTCGGAAACACAGACTGGGACTGGTACAACTTTCTCCGGTATCGCCTCGACCTCAATGAGCTGAACTTTTGGCAACCCGGTGGTAAGACGCGATTCGGCGCGATCTCGCCAGGCCAGCCATTTCTTTTCCGGTTAAAAAGCCCGCGGAACGTAATCGCGGGGGGCGGGTTCTTCGCCCATAGCTCGCTGCTTCCAATCAGTATCGCGTGGCAAGCGTTCGGAGAGAAGAACGGCGTCCGTTCGTTCGATGAGTTCCACAATCGAATCGCGCATTACAAGCGCGTAAGTCCGGACACTCCGGATGATTTTCAGATTGGCTGTATCATCCTTGTGCAACCCTTCTTTTTGGACGAAGCGGACTGGATTCCGACACCACCGGATTTTGTGCGATCTATCGTGGCGGGCAAGACATACGATCTTGGGTCGAATCCAGGGCGAGACCTGTGGGCGCGCGTAGCGCAAACTGCTCGAGAGCCTGGACCTCTGATAGTCGCGAACGCGGCCCGTCCCTCATTGACAGATAGCCCAATGTTCGGTGATCCCACGCTCACGCGCCGTCGCCTTGGGCAGGGCGCGTTTCGCGTAGCAGTTACAGATTCCTATTTGAGACGCTGTGCCATTAGTGGAGAAAAGACCCTCCCTGTGCTCCAAGCGGCACATATTCGGCCGGTGACCGCGGGCGGCCATCATAGGATCGACAATGGCGTGCTATTGCGATCGGACATTCACATCTTGTTCGACCGTGGCTACGTGACGATCGACAAAAACCTAGCGGTTCGGGTTAGCTCGCGTTTGAAGCGAGACTACGACAACGGAAGGATTTACTACGCTTACGAGGGCTCAACGATCGCAGTTCCCCAGGAATCCGTGGAGCGCCCAGATCTCACCGCTCTTGAATGGCATTCCGACGCGGTTTTCCTGCCATGAGTAACCGTGGCCGAAATATCAGATTTGAGGATGCTTGCGAAGCAGTGACATTGTTCGCGCGCGAGAGAAACTGGAGTCAATATCACGACCCAAAGAATCTGTCTATGCTTCTTGGCTCCGAGGCTGGCGAACTCCTCGCTGAATTTCGATGGATATCAAATCTGGAATCCGATGATCACGCCGCCGAGCCCCAGGTCTATGAAAGAATAAAGGACGAGATTGGGGATGTTGCAATCTCGTTGATTTTGCTGTGCCAGCGTATGGATGTGGACTTGGCAGCAGCCGTAATGGCCAAGCTTCAGAAGAACGCCGAGAACTATCCGGTGAGGGATGCCAACGCCTCTCCCCACAGATTGCGCAATGAGTGATAACGCGGACGGTAGGTGAACCGGGGTCTTGTTGTCGAATACTTTTACAAGCCTCGTATCGGGGTGAAATTGGCGCGGAAGTCGTTGCCCGACCGGCTATAGTCAGAAATGAGCAAGCTCCCCGCCGGGCTTTACGAAGTTCTCCTAACAAAAGCGCTGGCGGCCCAGCTCGCCGAAGTAGATCCCGGCAAAATTGTCGACCAACTTGAGCTACGGAATGCGGATGCGGCTGATCGGATCGCGCTCCATCTTGCTCGCGTCATCGAACGTGCGATAGAGGCCGCACCGGAGAACCAACGGGCGTCGGTTGGTGTCGATATCGCGCGTCGCCTAATCGAAAACCTAACGGCTGACGCTGAGGCTGCGAGCCTGATTGCTGAGCGCCCAGATGCCGCGAAGCAGGTGTTGAGAGCAATCTTGACGCGAAACCCGGATGGCTCGCCGCGCCCAATCTCCGCTCCTCTTATCCCGCTATTGGACACAACTCTGCTGACCAATGCCCCCGGTGAACCGCGGGTGGGTCATCAGATTCAGGCAGAAATCGCCTCTGCGGATCGCATCGATGTTGTGATGGCGTTCGTACGACGCACCGGGATCAACCCCCTTCTCGATGCGCTCAAGCACCACCGCGATGGGGGCAAGTCGCTGCGCGTGCTGACGACGGTCTACACAGGGTCCACCGAGCCGGAGGCGCTCGAAGAATTACAACAAATTGGGGCTGAAATTCGCGTTTCCTACGACACCACTGGCACACGGCTGCACGCGAAGGCGTGGCTGTTCCATCGGGAGTCCGGGTTCTCCACTGCCTATGTAGGATCGTCGAACCTGACGCACTCAGCGCAGGTGAGTGGACTGGAATGGAATATTCGGGTATCTGAGGCGCGAAATCGACCGGTCGTGGATAAGATCGGCGCCGTGTTCGAGAGCTATTGGTCGCAAAACGACTTTGAGCCCTATGACGCTGACCGGTTCCGCGAAGTCGTCAACCGGTCGCGCGCGAACGAGCCAGCGATTGTTCTCTCCCCTATTGAGATTCGCCTGGAGCCCTTTCAAGAACGGTTGCTAGAACAGGTGCAGCTTGCGCGGGAGCAGGGGCATCATCGCAATCTCTTGGTGTCGGCGACTGGGACGGGAAAGACCGTGATGGCGGCGGTGGATTATGCTCGGCTTCGCTCAGAGATGCCAAGGGCACGCTTACTCTTCGTTGCCCACCGAGAAGAAATCCTGTCGCAAAGCCGCGCAATGTTTGCTCATGCTATGCGCGACGGATCGTTCGGAGAGATGTGGGTTCGAGGCCAGCGCCCCATCAATTTTGAGCACGTTTTCGCGTCGATCCAATCGCTCACTACGGCCAGCCTCGAAAATGTAAACCCAGCGCACTTCGACATCGTCATCGTGGATGAGTTCCATCATGCCGCGGCAGCCTCATATGAGCGACTACTAAACCATCTACGCCCTAGGGAGCTGCTAGGTCTCACTGCAACACCTGAGCGGACCGATGGTCTGTCGATACTCAACTGGTTCGACGGGCGTATTGCCGCTGAACTGCGGCTATGGGATGCGATTGACCAGCATCGACTTGTGCCGTTTTCGTACTTCGGGATCGCCGACGACCTCGACTTGAGAACGGTGCCATGGCGACGCGGGCACGGGTACGACATCGATGGCCTAACAAACCTGATTACTGCGACTGATGTCTGGGCGAGAGGCGTTCTACGCCAGTTCCAGCGGCGCATAGGCCGCTGGGACAGGGCGCGAGCGCTGGGATTCTGCGTAAGCATTGAACATGCTCGGTACATGGCTCGCGTCTTCACCGAGCACGGCGTGAACGCGATAGCGATCTGGTCTGACACGCCGCATGGTGAACGGCGGCAAGCACTGGACGATCTCGTTGCTGGCAGAGTTAACGTGGTCTTTTCCGTTGATCTATTTAACGAAGGGGTGGACGTTCCATCCGTTGACACACTGTTGTTGCTCCGGCCGACCGATAGCCCGCTTCTCTTTTTGCAGCAACTTGGCCGCGGGCTTCGCAAGAGCCGCGATAAGACACTCTGCACCGTTTTGGATTTTGTGGGAGTACACCGGAAGGAATTCTCCTTCTTTCGACGTTTTCAAGCACTGTTGGGAGGAAGTCGGGAAGCTGTAAGACGACAAGTCGAAGCGGGCTTTCCGTTCCTTCCAGCCGGTTGCGATATGCAACTCGATCGCGTGGCTACTGAGAGGGTCCTCGACAACATTCGGAACTCGGTTCCCAGCACTTGGCCGAGACGAGCCGCTGAGCTTCGCCAGCTTGCCGCAGAGCTTCCCGGGCTTACACTCATCCGGTTTCTTGAATTGTCGGGTCTCGAGCTCACAGATATCTACGACGGCCGGCGCTCTTGGTCTGACATGAAGCAAGCGGCCGGAATAGCGGGCCACCCGGAGGGTCCAAACGAAAAAGATCTAAGGCGCGCAGTGGGGCGGTTGCTTCACGTTGACGACGCGGAGCGACTGGACGTTTGGCGCGACTGGCTCGGGAGGGACGGAGTTCCGGATGTGGGTACACTATCGCTGCGCGAACGGCGTCTACTCCGCATGTTACTCGCACAGCTTTTCCATGGGGTGGCCAATAGGGATGTGACGCTATCTCAGGGAGTTGAGATGCTTTGGAGGCATCCGCAAATACGCGCGGAGCTCATAGAGTTGTTTGACGTTCTCGCGTCCCAGGTTATGCACCTTCCGATCGCCTTGGAGGCGCCGCAGGATGTGCCGTTGATGGTCCATGCACAGTACACCCGTATCGAGATGGTGGCAGCCTCACGCGACGACGATGGGCTGACTGTGCCGGTGTTTCAGGCTGGCTTCATCCTTGAACCGACGATCGGCGCAGATCTGTGTGCATTTACGCTCGACAAGACTAGCGGCAACTTCTCTCCGACGACGCGGTATCGCGACTATGCTATCAGCAGAACGCTGATACACTGGGAGAGCCAGTCAGTCACTCGCGCGGATAGCAAAACCGGGCGGCGGTATCAGGAGCATGTGCAGCAGGGCACGCACATCCTGCTGTTTTCGCGTTTAACCACGGATGACCGCGCGTTCTATTTTATCGGTCCGGCGGAATATGTATCGCACGTCGGAGAGCAGCCCATGGCGATCACCTGGCGGCTAAAATATGCACTGCCAGGGGACCTGTTCCAGCAGTTTGCGGCTGCTGTGGCGTAGGTCGTCACACTGCCGCGGAGAAATCGAGCCCATCGTGCCGTCCTGATCACTCTCCCTCTCAATGGCTATCGATAAATCGCTCGTTCCGATGAGGGTGGTGTTCGCGCCGCTCTCGCCCGAAGCGAAGCTTCCGCAGCGCGCAACGGCCGACTCAGCAGGCTACGACCTAACCGCGTGTCTGCTTAGCGGCTCGGTGCGCGTGGCTTTGGGGGGTACGGAAGAGATGCGCGCTGTCACGACAGACGCGGGCCGCGGCTCAGTCACACTCGAGCCTGGGGAGCGCGCACTGATTCCACTCGGCTTCAAGGCGCGCATCCCCCAAGGGTATCACGGTGAAGTACGCCCGCGTAGCGGCGCGGCGTTCCGAAAGGGAATCGAGATCCCAAACTCCCCCGGAACGATCGATTCGGACTATAACGGCGAGTGGATGGTCCCCGTGAAGAACGGCGACTCGAAGCCGATCACGATCGAGCATGGCGAGCGCATCGCTCAAGTGGTTTTCGTGAAGCACGTTGACGTCGAGTTCGAACACGGCGAAGTGGGTCGGACTTCGGATCGGGACGGAGGGTTCGGGTCCACGGGGAAATGAATCCGGCCGGGCACGAACAACTGGCCTTCCTGCCGGCCGCCTATGAGCAGGCGCTGAAGTCATACAAGGAAGGCGGACTTCCCATCGGTGCGGTCATGGTCGAGGACGCCGCCATCATCGCGGTCGGTCACAACCGCCGGGTGCAGGACGGGGACCCAATCGCTCACGGCGAGATGGACTGCCTGCGCAAAGCCGGCCGGCGGCGGGATTACGCCGGGATCACGCTCTACACGACGCTCAGCCCGTGCATGATGTGCGCGGGCACGATCGTCCAATTCGGAATCAAATCGGTCGTGATCGGCGAAGCGCGCAACTTCACTGGCAACGTGGAGTTCCTGCGGCAGCACGGCGTGGACGTCGTCGTGCTGGACGACCCGGACTGCATCGAGCTTATGGCGCGGTTCATCCGCGAGCGCCCGGAGCTGTGGTACGAGGACATCGCCGGGCGCGATAAGTTGTAACGCATGAGCCCGGCTGAATCCACGGAACGCGCGCCTCGGCCGCGGACGCTCTCGAAGTCCGACTTCACCCTCGCCCTCACATGCGAGGCGAAGCTGTTCTTTCGCGAGAACGGCTATCCCGACACGCGCGACGACGACGCGTATATGCGCATGCTGGCGCGGGGCGGGTACATGGTGGAGGCGCTCGCAAAGGAACAGCATCCCGGCGGCGTCCAACTGGAATACCACCGGGATCCCCAGCGCGCTTTCGAGGAAACGCGCGCGCAGCTCGCGAAAGAACACGTCACGCTGTTTCAGGCGACGCTTCTCTGGAACCGCAGACTGGCGCGCGTGGACATCCTGGAGAAGAACGGTGACACGCTGCGTTTGATCGAGGTCAAGTCCAAGTCCTTCGATGGCGCGGAGCACTTAGCGAGCCTGGCCGAGGGGGGCAGGGGTTTCTTCCGCACTACGAGGAAGCCGTTCGGTCTGCGGTCCGAGTGGAATCGCACCTTCGAGGACCTCGCCTACCAGACGCTGATCCTCGAGCGGCTCTTTCCCGATCTCACGATCGAGCCGCACATCGTCCTGGTGGACAAGAGCAAGCGATCAGGCGTGGACGACGTCATCAGCCTCTTCGAGATCGAGCGCCGCGTTGCCCGGGATGGAACCTCTACCGTCCACACGGCCCGCTTCATCGGCGATCGCGCGCTGTTACCGAAGCTGGACGTGTTGACCCAGGTTCAGGTCGCGGAGGAAGTCGCCCTGATTCGCGAGGACGTGGATCTCGCCGCGAGCAACTTCGAGCGCCTGCTGGACGAGCCACTCAGCAGCTTCGCTCGGCCGCATGCCTCGACTTGCAGCAAGTGTGAGTTCAAGCATGCCGAGCCGACTCCGCTGCACGGCTTCCGCGACTGCTGGGGCGAGCTCGCCGACGCGAAGCCGCACGTGCTCGAGCTGTACAGCATCGGCACGGTGAAGAGCGCGGACAAGACGCCGATGGTCGAGTGGCTGGTTGGCGCGGGCAAGGCGTCGCTGTTCGACATCCCGGAGGAAGCGCTGGTAAGGGCCGACGGAATAGTAGGACCGGTGGCCGAGCGCCAGCGCCGGCAGATCAGCTGCGCGAGGACCGGTGAGATCTGGGTCGGGCCGGAGCTCGGTCAACGAGTGTCGTCGGTCACGTACCCGCTGCACTTCGTGGACTTCGAGGCGTCGCGGCTGGCGTTGCCGTATCACGCCGGGATGCGGCCGTACGGGCTGGTGGCGTTTCAGTGGAGCTGTCACACGGTCGCCGCGCCCGGCGCCGCGCCTGTGCACAGCGAGTGGCTGAACGCCGAGCAGCGTTGGCCGAACGAGGAATTCGCGCGCACGCTGCGCGCGGCGATCGGCGACTCCGGCAGCGTGCTGACGTGGTCAGGCTTCGAAGGGACGACTCTCGAGCAGGTGGCCGAGGAGCTGCCGAAGTTCGGGGTGGAGGACCCCGAGCTGGTTGCATGGCTCGCCGGCATGAAGGCTCGGCGAATCGTGGACCTGGAACGGTTGGCGCAGCATGACTTTCATCATCCGGGCACGCGAGGCCGTACGTCCATCAAGCCGACGCTCGACGCGATATGGCGTGGCGACGAAACCATGCGCGCCGAGTTCGAGCAGTGGACGGGGACGCGGGCGGACCCGAACGCGGATCCGTACGCGTCGCTACCGGGGATCGAGATCAACGGCGTGCCGCAGGACGTGCACGAGGGCACGGGCGCGATCCGCGCGTACGAAGCGATGATGTACGGCGTGGAGAGGAACGATCCGGTCGCGAAGGCGGCGTGGCGTGAGCTGCTGCTTCAGTACTGCAAGCTCGACACGCTCAGCATGGTCCTCATCTTCGATTACTGGAGGCGGACGACCGAGCCTTCCTCCGACGCGCGCGTTACGTGACATAACGCACGTCGATCCGGATGCCGGCGTTGATCGCCTCGCAGTGCATGGCGAAGGCTGACAATGCCGCCGGACTTGTCGCGATAAGGGTGGGTCTGGCGCGACCGTCGCTCCGCTCTCTGAAGACGCTGCCGATCGAACGACCTGAGCGCGGATGCCGCCACGTCAGCCGCGGCGCTCCGCCCAGTGCAGCCAGCACGCGACGGTGCGTGGAACTCATGTGCCGGATCCAGAATCTCAACTCGTGTGGCTGGACGTCCAACGTCGAGAGGTCGATCCCCTCATCGAGCCAGGACTTGAGCTTCGCTTTGGACAGGAATTTCTCGCCGTAGTACGCGAGGGCGTACACGTCTCCTTCCACGCCAGCCTTGCGAGATTCCCGCAAGTAATTCAGCACGTCCTCGCCCTCGTAGTTGCGAAACGCCTCGGCGTATCCGGAAGGAAGGGATTCCGAGTCCACGTGCCACCGGGTCCACTGGAAGTGCCACCATCGTGGACCGTGCATATCGACCTCGTCCCGCGACACAAGCGTGAATGGCTGGTCCAGCCCGGCCGAGCAAGCGTAAACGAGCGGCTTCTCCGACGCCTTGCAGTCGGTGCTCAGCAGCGGAATACCGTAGGATCGCGCGTATTCCGCCGCCTCGAGCAAAGCGCCCGCGGGTATCTCCGGGGAACCTGCAAGCGGCTCGGTAACCCGCAGAGCCGCAAACCCGCGGTACAGACCGCGGCCACGCACGCGCGCGGGGAGGTTGCGCTCGACGATTGCACGGCCTCGGGGCTCGAGCGAGACGACTATGCGATTTCCTTTGCGGGCGCGACTCGCCCACAGAGGATGCAGCGTTCGCAGGCTCCGCCGCAGGCACCATACCGACGGCATGGTCCTCATTTGCTCGAGATAGGGAAACGCGGCGCGGACGAGATCCGCGCAGGATTCTGCTACTCCGTCAGGGCGATCGTACAACCCGTGCAGAAGCGCGATGTGGTTGTGCGAGAGCAGAACTTCACCCGCGACCGTCCGGGGCTCGGACATGCTTGCTCCTTTCGATGAGGATCCCGCCTCACTCGCGCATGGCTCCCGGGCTTTCGCTCAGGTCGGCTGGGCCACCGTGTGGACACGGCTGGCTGACGGATCGTAGAGCCGAAACTCTCCCCGTCATCTACATGCTGGCAGCCGAGGCGGAGGCTGCCGTTGAATTCCAATTTACTTTTTTCGCGGCTGGCGAACAAGAGGCTTCGGATGGCAGCCTATCGGTTTCGGCTCTTCTCCGGGCGCGCACGCTTGCGCCGTCGCTCTGCCGCGACCCGCTCGGATAGATAAACTTTGAGCAGGCTCTGGTACGGCACGTCCTGCTCGTTGGCCAGGAGCTTGAGCTCGGTCAAAAGCGTCTCCGGCAAACGCACCGAGATCGCCGTTGACGTTGGCTGGAGCCGGGGGAATCGCACGGTCCGGGCTTTCGACCAATCCACATGATCAGTCGAGTCGGCCTTCGCCCAGAATTCCCGCTCTTCGTCTTCAGTCTTGAAGATCGGAATCTTTTTCAAGCGCTTTGGCTTGCTCATATACTTGCCGCTCCCTGCGGCTCATGTCCCGAGCCGCGATGACCCGAATGAGGTCGCCTCGAACAGTGAAGACGACGTGCAGCTTCCGAGCTGCCAGAGTCTGACCCAGCGCGCGCCAGCGTGCCTCCGCGACCGAATGCGCGGGATCCGCGCTCGCCAGGAAAGGCTCTACGAATAAAACCTGCTCGCATTCCCCCGGCCCGACGCTGAGCCTCTCAAGTACTTTTGGCGCATTCCCGGAATCCCATTGGAAGCCGGTGCAGCGACCAAGCGGTCCGAGCATATCCTCACTCACGGCGTAGTATATACCAGGTATATACCGCACGTCAAGGACAGGCGGGTGGGCGGGAGCGCTGCGGCATCGGGCGAAACGATGCCGGAATGATTGGCTGGACACGTCATCGGATCCCCGCGTCCGTCACCGTTCGAGGGGCGCTACATTCGACCGACCTGGTCTCCTGAGCTAGGTAGCAGCCGGGTGATAGATGCGTTGCCGCAGCGCATCCAAAGCGAGCGATCGCTCACGCGCTCCGCCTATGCGAATCGCGTCTACCAGCGCCAGCATCTCGTATTCCGGCGGAGACTTAAGTGCGAGCGATGGAGCTCTCTCGTACAATGGCGTCAGACTGTTCCCGATCGTCCTGCCATCGGCGCTGGGCCAAACGATGACGTCTTCGGCTACGAGCTGGTCCGCCAGGATGGGAGCAGAATGCGCCGTGGGCACGCCCCGCGCCGAGCCACCCCGGTTCGCCGGGAATGCGTATTTCACGCCGTGCTCGAGAAATTCGAGCAGCGCATGCCGGTTCACCTTGCGGCTTTCCGGCTGAACCAGTCCCGCGTTGCGAAGTCGCGCAACGGCGCCATGCGCTACACTGACGCTCATCTCGAGATCATCGGCAATCGTCTCGAATGTCGAGCCAGGCTCGCGCGACAGCCGGAGCGCTACGGCCACATCGAGGGGGCGGAGAAGGGACTGCTTAGGCATATTCTATATTCACGAAAACAGAATATAGCGATGTAACCCCGTCAAACGCAAGAGACTTACGGCCGCCCCCTATCCCCGCCGGCGCTGCTTCTTTGGCGGCGGGGGCTCGTTGATGAACTGCATGTTCACCGCCGACAGATCGTCCGCGAACCACGCTATCAACCGGCCGGTGAACTTCTCGGCGAGATAAAACAGATCCGCGGGAGTCTTCGGCCGTACGTGCGCCACCAGCACTCCGTTCGCGTTCGAGATCTGGATGTAACCGCCTTTGGGACGCTGCACGTGCTTGATGCGCGTCTTCGCCTTATTGCCCCAGTTCCAGGTGGCCGCGTCCTTGATGCGCGAGCGTAGTAAACGGTACGCATCCTGACCCGGCGCGGGGATCACTTGCAGTACGAGCATTGGCAAGTCTCCTGGTGCTGAACGTTGTAGGGTGACACTCCAACCGACACGCTTCTCACGCGGGGATGACCCTAATGCCCTCCTGGCTCCGGAAATCCTCGTCGAAAGTCGCGACGAAGCCGGGGCGATTTCTGCGAGCCACAGCAACGATCGCGGCATCCACGAAGCTCAGCTCGGCTGTTCCTTGCTGGCGGAACCCGGAGAATGCCTCCAGAAAGAGATCAGAGCAGGGAACGAACTCGACTTCTCGCGCCTGCAGGAGCGTGGTGCCCACTGCCGTCGCGACTTTCAAGTCGGTGCGCGCACGCAGCACGGTGACCACTTCGAGAAAAACGTACTCCAACAGGAGCGCTTGACCCCACTCGCCGCCGGCGAGGCGGACCATCGCGCGCGCGGCCGCCGCGTGATGCACGTCGCGGGTGTTGTGATACGCAATCAGGAAGCTCGAGTCGAGAATAATCACGCGATGGGCGAGCTCACCTGCTGTAGGCGACCGCGTCTATTTCGGCACTCAGATTCTCGTTGCCGTCCGGGTACGGCTCCGGAACGAGATCGCGCAGGCTTCCGCTCCTGGGAAGCGCTTCGGGCCGCGCGAGATACACCCGAATGGCTTCCGACACCGCCTCGCCCATCGTTTTGCCGCCGAGCGCGGCCTGGGCCTTCAGCTTCCGGTACATGCGCTCATCGAGGTTCCGGATCGTGGTGTCCATGCACGATTATAACACAATAGTATATCACATGCAACACATTCGGGGCCTTAATGCCCTTATTCAGGGGTCTGCTGAGATAGGGGTTGAAAATACACCATAAGATGGTGTAAAATACACCACTCTATGGCGAATTTAAAGGAAAGATATCTCGGGCCGGCAGTGCGTGTAGCGCTGACCGATACGCCCGCGGTCTTGATCGTCGGCCCTCGGCAAGCGGGGAAGACCACCCTCTGCCGCATGGTTGGGGCGCCCGACGCTCGCAGCTTTATCACCTTCGACGACGCCAATGTGCTGGCGTCCGCCAAGGCTGACCCACAAGGCTTTGTCGCGTTGCTACCCCGGCACGTCGTGCTCGACGAGATCCAGCGCGTACCGGAGTTGTTGCTCGCACTCAAGCTGGAGATCGATACGGCGCGGCAACCGGGACGATTTCTCATGACCGGCTCCGCGAACGTGCTGGCGCTTCCAAGAATTGCCGATTCGCTCGCCGGTCGAATGGAAGTGATCACGCTGTGGCCGCTTTCCCAGGGAGAAATCGAAGGCACGCCGGAACGATTCCTCGCGCGAATCTTCGGCGATGATTTTCGCGCGGAGGTAGTGGTCGGCGACGGGCGCGAGTCACTGATCGACCGCGCGCTCGTGGGCGGCTACGCGGAAGTGCTCGCCCGGAACGCCGGCCGGCGGGATGCATGGTTCGCGTCGTATCTCACGACGATACTTCAACGCGACGTTCGCGATATCTCCAACATCGAAGGGCTGACCGACCTTCCCCGGATACTTCGATTTCTCGCGAGCAGAGCGGGAAAAGTCCTGAACGTTGCGGATGCCGGTCGTGCCCTGGGCGTACCTCACACCACGCTCACTCGATACCTCAGCCTGCTCGAGAATACCTTCCTCATCCGGAAGATCCCCGCGTGGGCGGGGGATACAGGGAGACGGCTCACGAAAGCGCCGCGAATAGTGCTCACCGACACGGGGCTGGTCGCGCATCTGGATGGTATCACCGCGGACTCGCTCGCCGGGGATTTCACCCGGGCTGGAGGGCTGCTCGAGAATCTGGCCGCCATGGAACTGATCAAACAGTCAGGGTGGAGCGCGACGCGCGCGAACCTCTACCACTATCGCAGTCATGCCGGACAGGAAGTCGATTTCGTGCTGGAAGCCGCGGACGGCCGACTCGTCGGAATCGAAGTCAAGGCGCGGACCACTGTGAGCGACTCCGACTTCGGCGGACTGCGTTCGTTTCGCGACGTCGTCGGCCGACGATTCCATCGTGGGATGGTACTGTACGGCGGCTCGGCCACGCTACCGTTCGGCGATCAAATGACCGCGGCTCCGATCAGCGCGCTCTGGAGCTGACGGGGCTCCCCGCAGCCATAGCCGCGAACAGGTACGAGAGGTTCGCGGTTCCGTCCATGATCGGCTCGTTGGTCGAGTAGTCGCCGAGGTCGTCGTGGTACACGATGAACCCGGTGTTGAACCGCGCGTACTCGTCGGGCTCGAGCAGCCGGATCCCGCGCAGGTTCTCATAGATGGAGCGGTACACGGGCCCGTCGAGCAGCCCGCCGAGCTGGGTCTGCACGCCGAGCAGGTCGGCGACCTGGGAGTGGGGTTTTTGCGCCCACACGCCGCCGTTCGGAAAGCCGATGATCATGGACGTGCCCCACGGATTCACGCCGAGGAGCCAGTCGAGCGCGGCGACTTCGTACTCGCGGAAGCTCTCGTCGCCGGTCATCTGTCGGTACAGCAGCGCTTGCGTCGCGAACGAGGCCATGAGGTTGTTCGAGCACCAGATGAACGGGATGCCGACTCTGAAGCCGTTGTTCGCGCGAGCCGCCACGCGCTGCAGCCCGATCTTGTAATACCACGCCATCGCCGCGGCGTCGCGGCGGGCGTACTCGACGGTATCGGGCCGGATCGCCGCGGAGGTGTCCGGTGCAATGGGAGGGACGACACGCGCGCCGCGCGCGCGCCAGATCTCGTAGTGCCCGTTGTTGTGCCAGGGGAACCACTGATAGTGCCGCGCGGTGTCGGCGCCCATCCACAGCGTCACGGGCTCGCGCGCCGCGAAGACGCTCGCGTCGTTGATGTACCGCTCCTCGCGCGTCAGCGCATGCAGCTGCGCGGCGGCGAGCTCCATGTCGTCCACCCAGTTGTCTTCTTCGTAGAAGTACGGTGAGCGGCCGGGCGCGGTTTGACACACTCCGGGAAAGCGCATGCCGACGTCGTACGCAAGGATAGCCTTGTTGCGCAGGCGAGCTGCAAACGCGGGATCGATCTCGCGCAGAAGTGACGAGCCCAGCGCGAAAGCTGACGCGTACTTGCCGGCGGTTGACGCGAGCCCGTCGGCGCGGTTCTTCCCGGTGAACAGCCCCTGCGGCTTGCCGGTGCACGGATACACGGGACGCCAGGAGCCCTTCCCCCAACCATAGTCCGACGTGTCCGTCGGCGGCAGATCCCAGAAGGAATGATCACGGTCGTCGGCGAGCTGGTTGAACACCAGCACGTCGAGCGGATCGTGGACGACTCCCGGAGCCGTATCCGCGGGGAACATCTTCGCCAGCCAGTTCAGTCCGTGCCGAGCCTCGTCGAGCACGTCGGCGATGCCGTTGGCGCCGGGCCTCCCCCACGCGTCGAACCTGTCGGCGAACGCGTGCGGATTGTCGCGGTACGCCAGCAGCAGCATGAACGTGGCGTGCGCGGACGTCGCGACGTACTGCAGGTAATCCGCCGCGTCGGCCCAGCCGCCCTGTACGTCCTGATACTCGCCCGTGCGCGTGGGGTGGTCCACGATGAGCGCGTCGTTGTTGTGCACCCACGTCTGGAACAGCGGGTTCCAGCCGGAGCGCTGCTGCCGCATGTAGTACAGCAGCGTGTCCGCGGCGCCGGCGTACGCGTCGCGCGCGATGCGCACGGGACGCGACTCGATTCCGCCGGCGATCAGCGTGTACGTGCCTTCGGTGCGGAGCGCGGAGAAGTCGAGGCGGAAAGTCGAGCGGCAGGACGCGAACGAGCCGGTCGCCTGCGCCTGCGCCGGGCCGAGCACGCGTCGGTTGCGCGCGTCGCGGACTTCGAAGGTGGAAAAGCTCGCCGAGTCGAGCGAGCAGATGACGGCGACTTTGGGCGCGTCGGGGAGGTAGCCGACCTGGTTGGTGCGGATGAAGCTGTTGCTGTCGGCCGCGAGCGCGGCGAGGATAAACGGGAGGATCAGCCGGCCGCCGGATCCGTATAGATCATTTCACCAGGGCGATGACCGCTATCAACATCCCTATGACTGGAATGACTGTCCCACTCCAGAAAACGAACATCCACTTGATGAGCTCGGAACGCTGTGCGGCCAGGGTTGATTGTATCTCGGCGCGGAACTGACCGAATTCTGCCCGGATCATTCCAAGTTCGGCCCGAACTTCCGAACGGTGCGCACCGAGCTCGCCCTTGAACCGTTCCCAGTTCAGGTCATTCATCTCCTTCAGGTCGTTCTTGTAATCTGAGTCCACGGCGTTGAACCAGTTCACGAGCTCGCTGGCGACGTCGTCGCCGAGCTTGTCTTAGAAACTGCGGGACAGCTTTGCTGTTACCGGCACGGGAGCTCCTTGTCGTGACGGTACCACTTCAAGCTTAGGGCGAGCCGGGTGCGCAAGCAACTCGGCGGCGGCATGCTCGTTTTGACGCATTCCTCGCGTGCCCGCTCTACGACGGGCCAGTGCGTCCAGCTTACCGCGTCCTCGCATGACGCGCCGCGGCCTTCTCCAGGAGATCGTGCATGAAGGTCTGGTACGATTCACCGCGGTCCGCGGCGATCGCGCGGATGCGCTCGAGCAGATTCGGGTTGATGCGGAAGGAGATTGGCACCTTCGTGGCGTCGCCAACAGGTGGCCGGCCAACGGGCCGCATGGCCCGGTACTGCTCCTCGGTCAGCCGAGGAATGTCAGAGTAATCGATCTCGTCGTCGCGGACCGGTCGCTCTTTGGTGCTCTCTCGCCAGGCGGTCGCGGGGGTTCGCGGCGCGCGCGTTGATGATCCTCGTCGTTTCGCCATCGGTACTGATCCTCTTGGTATAGGCGACCGTGATAGTTCTGCCGTCCGGAAGCATTCCGATCAACAAACGACGCGGCTCGACCTGCGAATGCTTGAGGTCGGGTCCGTCGAACGCATCCGGGTCGCTAAAGGCTCGTGTAGCCTCCTCGAACGAGATCCCGTGCTTCCTGAGGTTCCGCTCGGCTTTGGCCGGATCCCAGGAAAACATTACTTATGTATAGACGTAATAGCAAGTGCGGGCATGCGAGCACGATGTCCGCGGGAGTCTGAAACGGCGTCATCGATTCATTTCGATCAGGGGAGCAGTCACGAATAGTCGATTGCCTGGCTGAGTGCGTACAGAACGGAGAGGACCATGGTTCCCCCGGCAGTCTCCCAGGAGCTAGATCAAAAGCAGCGGGACGTCATACCGCTCCAGTTGCCTGTCTCTTGTCATGAGTGTCAGCCCACGCACCCGTGCCTGCGCGACGAGCATCCGGTCGAACGGATCGGGATGATGGGCCGGCAGGAGAGCGCATTCGGCGACGTCCGCGAAATCGAGCGTGGTCGTGATGAGGCCGGACTCCAACACGGCCGCCTCGATATCGACTGGAGCGCGCAGCTTCCCCGCCGAGGCTTTCAGCGCGATCTCCCAGGCGGAGACGACACTCACCACCACGCTCCGTGCGCTGGTGATTATCTCACGAGACGAGCGCTTGAGCCGCCTGTCTCCTGCCAGCACCCACAGCAGGACGTGTGTGTCGAGCAGAAGCCTCACTCGTCGTCCACGCCGCCATCGAAATAGCGCTGCACATCCGGTGGGAGCGGGGCGTCGAAGTCCGCGGGCACGGTGAACTTGCCTTTGAGAACCCCGAACCTGATCCCCCGGCCGGGGAGGGGAGCGAGTCGGGCCACCGGCTTCCCCCGGCGCGAGATCACGATCTCCTCGCCCTTCGCCACCTGGTCGATCAGATCGGAGAAGTGGGTCTTGGCGTCATAGATATTGACCGTAGTCAACCGCCGGCGGGGCGCGGAATCCTTTCCCATGGTGGGAAAGCTATCTGCTGCGGGCGGAGTTGGTCAAGTTGGTCAAGTTACTGGGACGCGGAAGGGGAAACCAGGTAAGGAGTGTGGCAGTCAGGAGGGGTCAGTCGGGAGTACTCCGAACTGCCCCCTCCAAACTGCCACACTCCGAACTTGGATTCCCTGTCAACATCCCTGGAGCTTTGCTCTTAAGGGCGTGGCCTGGCCTTCGGATCCGTCAGCGTACTCGAATCAATGGACAGTTTCTCCCACCACTCGTTCCCGGTCAGCTCCCGGTCCCGAAGCTTCCGGAGTGTCGCCTGCTCGCCGCGCTCACGCGCCTCGCGGTAATCGAGAAACTCCTTGCCGATCGCCGGATCCTGCAGGTCCCGTGCGTACCCGCCGCGGCGGACGTGCGCCTTGAAGCTGTCCCACCGGTCCTTGTTCCTGAACCGCTTCTGCAGCATATCGTGCTCGCACGTGTCGCACACCATGTACTCGGCGGGCGGCTCCCACTGGTACGGCGTGGAGTAGTCCTCCACGTGCGGCTTGGTCGGCGTGTCGGGATCGCCGCACAGCTCGCACTCGGTGTGACGCATCTGCAGGTGGCCGGACTGGAGCAGCCGCGCGCGCTCGGCCTCCTTCTCGTCCCGCTCCTTGCCGGAGTATCCGTTGTAAGGGTTGTATCCCACTGGAAAGGCCTCTTTATGGAGTTGACTTCCGAAATATGGCTAAGGGGACGTCTGGTTGGTCAGGCTTCGCGGGATGTGGCAGGGGGATCCCAGTTTGGAGTGTGGCAGTGGGGAGTGAGGGAGTAGGGAGTGCTCTCCTAACTGCTAACTCCGGACTGCCATACTCCAGACTTGAATCCGCTTTCCAATTACCAGGACTTGCCCTGTCATAGGTCAAACAGCCCCACGGCTACGTCACCTTACGTATGGGGTGCCCCTCCAGAGCGGGATAATCTCCGGTCGCAGCACTCAACCGGAGACAACAATGAGCCCGTTTCGATCGCTGCTCGCCGCCATGGTCCTCGCTCCTGCCGCGATTTTCGCGCAGGATTCAGCCGCCGCGGCCGCTCGTCCATCCATCACCGTCGGCGCGTTCGAGTACGGCACCGTCGCCGCGCAGATCGCGAGCGACCGCGCCACTCGTAGACGCCTCGAGAAGATGGGGATCCGCGACGGCGCCAACTTCGCCGAAACGCTCGGCATCGGCGCGGCCGACCTCATCATCGAAGAGCTGATGAAGACGGGCGCGTTCCGCGTGCTCGAGCGCAGACAGCTCGACGCGATCAGGCAGGAGCAGTCCATCCAGCCCGACTCGATCACCAGCGCGTCCCCTACGCGCGTCACCCGCGCCCGCTACATCGTCTCGGGCTCGGTCACGCGGCTCGGCTTCGAGGAGAAACACCTCGGCGGACTCGCCGGCCGCGCGGCGTCATCCGTCTTTCTGTACGGGCTCGGGGGCAAGAAGAACAGCACGTTCGTGAATCTCACTGCGCGCGTAATCGATTCGGAGACGGGCGAGATCATCGCGAGCTTCACCGGCGAAGGGAAATCCAGCAAGGGTTGGGGAATCACCCTGTTCGGCCTGGGCGGCTGGGGGCTCGGCGGAGCGAAGATGGGCAGCGACAACGCTCGCGAGTCGGCGATCGGAGAGGCGACAGCTGAAGCGGCGGCGAGCATCGCTGAGAGAATCGGACAGATGAGGGCGGGGTTGGTCTCGGGGGCTTGAGCTCCGGGATACATGACGGGGAATCCAAGTAGGGAGTGTGGCAGTGGGGAGTGTCGCAGTTAGGAGTAACTCCCCAACTGCCACGCTCCAAACTGCCACACTCCAAACTTGGATTCCCCGTCCAAATCCACGGACCCCTTACCCAGCGCGCAGCATCCGCTCGACTCCGCGCATTCTCGATTCGATCTTGCCGCACATGATGTCGCACATCCGGACCACGCTGTTGTCCGCGAGCCGATAGTACACGAACAGACCTTCTTTGCGCCGGGCGACAAAGTCGAGCGAGTGCAGGATCTGCAGGTGCTTCGACACGTTGGCCTGGCCGAGCCCCGTCTCGTCCACGAGGTCGTTGACCGACTGCTCGCCGCGGCGAAGCGCGTCGAGGATCTGCAGCCGCGCGGGCTCGCCCAGCGCGCGAAAGCGCGCGGCGACGAGCTCCATCAGCTCTGGAGACATCTCTCCTTGCTTCATGCAACGCTCGCGGCAAGCGTCTCGCGCTCGACGGGATTGCCCGCCGCTTCCCAGCCGACGAAGCCGCCGGTGAGATTGACGACGTCCTTCACGCCGCGCGCCTGGAGCAGGCTCGCCGCGATCGAGGAGCGCGCGCCGCTCTGGCACTGCACCACGACGGGTCGGTCCGCGGGGATCTCCGCCAGCCGCTCGGCGAGATGGCCGAGCGGAATGTTCGGCACGCCGGGAAGGTGTCCGGCCTCCCACTCGGAGCGCGCGCGCACGTCTATCACGCTTACGCGGCCGGCCTTCATCCGCGCGGCGAGTCCGGCCGAATCCTCCTGCGCGACGGTGTCGAGCTCGCGTCCGCCGCTCGCCCACGTCGCCACAGCGAAGCTGGGGAAGTAGCCGACGACGCGGTCGAGCCCGATCGTGGCGAGATCGCGCATGGCTTCGGCCGCGTGCGTCTCGTCGGCGATCAGATAGAAATTCCTGTCGTACGGCACGAGCCATCCGGCCCATGTGTTGAAGCTCTTGCCGAGGGGAATGTTGATCGTGCCTGGTACGTGTCCGCGCGCGAAGACGAGCGCGGGGCGCGTGTCTATCACCAGCGCGCCGGCGTCGAGCGTCTTCCCCAGCTCTTCCGCGGGGAGCTGCTTCGGCTCGTGGAACTCGCCGAGCACCGGCGGCCCTTCCTTGTTGAGGCGCTTCATCTGGGCGAAGTACCTGGGCGGATCGGGCTGTCCCTCGAGCACGGCGGCGACGAACTGCTCTTCGTCGTCAATGCCGAAGGCCCAGTTGAAGCGGCGCTCGTAGCCGACCGTGCTGTGCGGCACCGCGCTCAGCCCCTTGCCGCAGGCCGAGCCCGCGCCGTGTCCCGGCCAGATCTGGAGCCAGTCCGGCTGCTCGCGCTTGAACTTCTGCAGGCTGGCGAACAGCGCGCGCGCTGCGGCGTCCATCGTGCCGGCGACGCCCGCTGCTTTCTCGAGCAGGTCGGGTCTGCCGACGTCGCCGACGAAGACGAAATCGCCAGTGACGGCGGCGATCGGTTCGTCGGCCGCGGCGGTGTCGGTGATGAGGAAGCTCAGGTGTTCGGGGGTGTGCCCCGGAGTGTGGAGGGCCGTGATGACGATGTTGCCGACCTTCATGGTGTCGCCATCGCGCAGCGGCTTGGCGTGCGCCTCAGCGGCGAACGCGTACTGCCAGTCGGGCCCGCCCTCGGCGGAGAGATACATCGTCGCGCCGGTCGCGGCAGCGAGCTCGCGCGTGCCGGACACGAAGTCGGCGTGGATGTGGGTCTCGGTGACGTGCGTGATGTTCACCTTCTCAGCCTCGGCCGCGCGGACGTACTGCGCGGAATCCCGGTTGGGATCGATCACGATAGCGGTGCCCTTGGCGCCGCAGCCGATCAGGTAGCTCGTCTGCGCGAGCTTTTCGTCATAGAAGCGTTTGACGATCATGGCTGATCTCCTGTTGTCAGTTCGTAGCCGGCGCCGCGGGAGCACGGCCGGACGCGAGCGCACTGACCATCGCGGGAACGTCGCAAGCAGCGCGATTGTAGGGGAGACACGAGAGGCCCAGCGCCATCCCGCACTTGTCGGTAACGCCCGCGAAAACGAGGCCGGAGCCGACGCCCGCCGGGATCAGCGCGAACGCGGGATTGACCAGGAAGCCGAGGATACCGCCGATGGCGGCGAGCGAGCCGGCGATGATGCGGACCTGGCGCTCGAGCGACAGGCGCCGCTTGCCGCCGCCGACAGGGAGGCCGGCTCCGACCCACGCGCCCATTCCGCCCTCGAGCACGTGCAGGTTGGCCATGCCCGCGGACTTGAGAGCGGCCTCGGCCTTGCGCGCGCGGCCGCCGGACTGGCAGACGAGGATCACGGGAGCGGTCACGCCGGCGATCTCGGCGGCGTGCTCGGACAGGGTATCGAGCGGGACGTTGTAGGCGCCGCGGATGTGGACGGATTCGAATTCGCCGGGAGTGCGGACGTCGAGGACGCGGACGTCGGGGCGGGAGGACGTCAGGGTCGCAAGGGCGGACGGCGTAAGCAAAGGAGCAAGGACTGGCATTGGTGTTTTCGGCTGTTGGGCGTTTAAATCAAGTATATCATTGAATAGTAATATATATTGCGGCGGGGTCAAGGCTTGGGGGTTGTTTGCTATTGAAGGACTGAAGACTGAGGACCCTTGCGGCCTCAGGACTAACGGCCATCGCGGATCGGCGATTAATCGAGGATTGCGGATCGCGGAGAGAGCAACTCACATGTCCTTCCCGTTGTTCCGCCCATCCTCAGTCCTCCGTCCTCGATTAATCGCCGATCCGCGATTGTAGTTGGTCCTGAGGCCGCAAGGGTCCTCAGTCCGCAATCGCAAAGGCGTCAGCGATATAGCCTGTAGGGTGCCACGCTCTGGCGGAATCGCGCGGATTCGGTGTCCCAGCTAACCAGCAGGCTATCCACTCCGCCCGATTCAACGGCTCGGCGAAGGGCTGCGCTGCCAGAGAGGCGCTCGATCCCCGTATCGCGCCAGCGGAAATCACCGGTGTGGCGGGCGTAGATCGCGCGCAGCATGTGCGCGCCCACGTCCACGGGGCGTACCGCGTTCCGATCCGTGACGGTGACCTGGATCACCGGGATCGTCTGCCCGCCGAACTTGGCGGGCCGCTCGATCGTGCGCGCAGTCGAATCGAAGCGTACGCCCGGCAGGCGCTTTGCGTTCAGCTCACGCGCGATCGCGCCGGCATCGAGCCACGGCGCACCGATCAGCTTGAACGGCGCGTCGGTTCCGCGCCCTTCGTTGACGTTCGTCGCCTCGAAGAAGACGGTGCCGGGATACAGCAGGGCGGCGTCGAGGTCGCGGATGTTCGGCGAAGGGTTGCGCCATTCGAGCCCCGTCTCGTCCCACCACATTGACAGCCGGTAGTTCTGCATCGGGACGACGAGCGCGTCGGAGTCCAGCAGCCCCGCGCCGATCAGGTAGCGCACCATCTCCGCCGGCGTGAGGCCGTACCGCAGCGCGACCGGGTGCAGTCCGGTGAAAGACTTGTACCGTGGCTCGAGCATGCCGCCCTCGATCACGTCCGCGCGGATCGGATTGGGCCGGTCGAGCACGATGAACCGCTTGCCCGCTTTCTTCGCGGCTTCGGCGGCGAGCGTCATCGTCCACACGTAGGTGTACACGCGCGCGCCGACGTCCTGGATGTCGTACACCAGCACGTCCACGTTCTCGAGCATCGCCGGTGTCGGCGTCAGCGTCTCGCCGTACAGCGAGAACATCGGCACGCCGGTGACCGAATCCACCGTGGACGCGACCTTCTCGCCCGCTCGCGCCACGCCGCGCACGCCGTGCTCGGGACCGAAGATCGCGGTGAGCCTGACGCCGGGCGCGCGATGCAGCAGGTCTATCGAGCTGGTGCCGGCGCGGTCGCGGCCGGAGTGGTTGGTGATCAGGCCGACGCGGCTGCCGCGGATGAGGTGGAGAGAGTCAGCGAGGAGGACTTCGATGCCGGGGACGACGCCCGCGGTCGTCGCGGGAGCCGGCTCCGCTGCCTGAACGGTATGGGGCTGACCGTTTTCAGGCGCGATACCGCAGCTCAGCGCGACGGCGATGGCAAGGAAAAGTCCTGCGTGCTGCGTGCTGCGTCCTGGAGAGTTCGGTGAGCGGTGTGAGGGTGTGCGGCGCCACGGGCTTTTTTCCAAAATGGTTCTCTCTATGTCAGTGGGCTTCAACATGCTTCACCGGTCAAGGAATCCTGCTAGGACGCAGGACGCAGGACGCAGGACGCAGGACGCAGGGCTTTTTCCTGCGGACTGATCTATTGGACGGAAAAGGTAGTGCTCATCCCCTTCTCTCGATGATTCCCCTGACCGTCCGTAACGGGGCAGTACACCATGTATGTGCCGGGAGTGAGCGTCGCAGTCATTGTCGCGGTGCCGCCTGGGGGAATGGGATCGCTCTTCCACTCCTGACCGTTCCCCTCTATCTCGAACGCGTGGGTGTAGGCGCCCTGGTTCATCGCGTGAAAGTTGAACGTGCCGGGGGAGACGTTGCCCTGGCTGACGACGATGCTCCATTCGGTGAGCGGGACGTGAATCACGGCGGTGTCGTTCGTGGCGACGGGGGCCGCGGGAGCCGCCGAGCCTGCTGACGTGTCGATCGCCGCCGAGTCGGCGGCTGAGTCGTCGGGCCCGGCGCACGCCGAGAGCGCGAAGGCAAGAGATAGTGCGGCGAGCTTGCTAGTGGTTCTCATCATCCCTCCTGGATGTTCGGAGCTACTTCGGCCTGGTTGGGTGGCCTTTAAAGAAAGAACCGAATGCACGGATCGCACCAATCCTCGCTAAACTACGGAATGAGGCATAGTCCAATCAAATGGCGCCTGTTGGCGCTCTCCGCGGTGATCGCGGGTTGCGATGGTAGGGATGACCTTGCCGACACCACTGGGGCCGTTCCCGGTCAGGGCGCGATCCCGGCGACCGGTGTGGTAGCCGGAGGGGGCGATCTATTCTGGCGCAACGAAACCTATCGCGAACTCGACAGTGACCTGGAGAACGCGGAGCGTCTCGTGGCGACGGTGAGCAAGGGTCCGCTGGATTCCATCATGGTGCGACTCGAGATCAGGACGTCGAAGGACCGGATACTGTACAGGCACGAGTGGCCGGCGGTGTCCTACATGAAGTACGGCGAGCCCGGGTCGGCGAAGGATTCCGTGGCGGTACTGCGCGAGACCGAGCGGCAGATGGACAGGATCTTCGCGGACTCCGCGTTCATGCGTGGCGCGGAGGCGCCGGGCTACACGGGGAAGGCGAACGCCGATCTCGACGCGATCCGGTACGACATCGCCGAGCACGAGTATCGCACGGCGAACACGCTCAAGCTGTGGGAGCCTCTTACCGCGGCTGGCCGCAGCGAGATCAACGCTCGCTCTCTGGCGGTTCCGCTCGCCCGCGTCCGCGCCGTCGCGGACGACACGCGCGACGCGCCCGCGTTCAGGTACTACGCGGGCGGGGAAGAGACTTATGTAATCGCTTGGAGTACGAGCGAGGGAAGAATGGTCCGCATCTTCGCATGTTGCTGACGTTGCGTCCGGGTGTCGCGCCGGTGGACGAGGTGTCCTCTACGCGCGCTACGCTCGCAAACTGCGCTCGCTACCACGCGCGCTATGAGGACACCTCGTCCCCCAGCGCGACACCGGAAAGCCGTTGGCGCGGCTGCGCGAGTGCGATCCATCAGGGCGCCGAGCGAAAAGCACAGGGAAGCCGGCACTGGTGTAAGCGCGCACAAAAACCTGAGTGGGTCGAGCGCGTGGGCAATTCGCCGCGCATGATCGGCTGGGGCCCAGGTGCTGTTAAAAGCGAGCCAACGTCGCGATGCTGCGAGGGCGAGGGACCAGGTGTCCTCGCAGCGCGCGTGTTAGCGAGCGCAGTTTGCGAGCGTAGCGCGCGAAGAGGATCCCTGGTCCCTCGCCCCCCACCCCAAACCCCGACGAATCACTCGCTTTTACCGACAACCGGCGCCCAGCCGATCTGCGCGGCGGCGGTGGAGTCTTCGCCGCGCTTGACCCACTGGAAGAACACCACGGACATGATCGCGTAAAAGAAGAGCCCGCCGGGGATCCACATGATCAACCCGCCGATGTGCTGGTCGAGCATCGGCGAGATCCCCCAGATCCGCGGCGCGGCGGCGTAGGCCGGGTACAACAGCGTGTCGGCGAGCGCGATGTAGATGGCGACGACCGACATCGGAATCACCATCAGAAAGCAGTACAGCATCTGCCCGGGATACGACAGGCGCGGCAGCTCGGGCAGCGGGCTCATCAGCGGCCACCACATGAGCGTCGCGGTGATCATCATTGACAGGTGCTGCGCGATGTGCACGGTGTGGTCGGCCATCGCGGCGTTATAGAACAGCGGCATGTGCCACAGCGCGAGCACCACGTTGAACACCGCGTAGCAGATGATCGGGCGCGTGAGGAAGCGCGCGACGGGGCCGACGCCGCGCACTGTGAGCAGCGGCCGCAGCATCCCCCCGCGCGTCCCCGCGATCAGCAGCGGGGGTACGACGAGCGTCAGCAGCAGGTGCTGCACCATGTGCGCGCTGAATAAATAGAAGTCGCTCAGGTCGTGGATCGGGCCGTTCAGCGACAGGAAGATGATCGCGAGCCCGGCGGAGAACGAGATTTTCTCGGCGAGGTTCGGCCGCTCGTGCCGCCAGGCGTACACGTACAGCGCGCCGAGCACGGCGAGCCCGATGACGGTGCTCCAGTGGATGCTCCAGTCCTGAATGGTCAGGGCCGAGAGCGGATGCAGGTAGAGCGAGGGGATCACGACGTCACCAGGCTACTGGATGCTGCCACGGGATCCAAGTTTGGAGTGTGGCAGTGGGGAGGGGTGAGTAAGGCAGTAACTTCAAACTGTCTCACTCCGTACTGTAACACTCCGCACTTGGATTCCCCATCAACCTCCGGGGGCCAGCCGCAGTCTATTGGAGTCGGATCGCGATCTGGCCGAACAAGAACATCAGTGCGATGACCGACGTGATCGCGATGATCAGCGGCCCGGTAAAGAGCACCTTGAACAGCTTGTGGTCGTACCGCAGGTGCATGTAGAACAGCACCACGATCGCGAACTTCACGGCGGACATGATCAGCAGCGACGGCACGAACAGGCGTGACGCGACGAAGGCGGGGATGTAGTAGATCCAGACTTCGACGATCGTGATGACCGTAAGGATCAGCGCGACCCACCTGTACTGCTTCCACGTGGGGTGCGGCTTCTCGTCCGGATGGTGCGCGTGGCCGCCGGTCTCGCCGGCCGGCGGGAGCGCGTGCGATGGATCGGTCACCGGCGCGGGAGTATGTGAGTCAGCCATCGGTCGCTCCGCTACCTGATGAGATAGATGAGTGTGAAGATCGCGATCCAGACGACGTCGACGAAGTGCCAGTACAGCGCGCACAGGTCCACCGCCATCTCGTCCGCCGGCTGGAGCCCGCGCTTGAAGTCGATCGCGAGCAGCGTCAGCAGCCAGAGCACACCGGCGGTGACGTGCGCGCCGTGGAACCCGGTCAGCGTGAAGAACGTCGAGCCGAACAGGTTGCGGCGGATCGTCAATCCCTCGTGCACGAACGACGTGAACTCGAACGCCTGGAAGCCGAGGAACGTCGCGCCGAGCAGCGCGGTCGTGAGCAGCCAGAGCCTGGACGAGCCGAGTACGCGATCGCCGAAGGTATGCTTGGGAACGTTCTTGTTCTGCACCGCCGCGAGCGCGAGCACCATGGCGAGCGACGACATCAGCAGCACGAACGTGGACGCCGACGTGACTGGGATGTCGAGGATTCCGTGGAACACCCTGCCCGTCATCGGATCGGTCCACGACTCGTGCGGGAACGGCCCGACTACGCTCTTCCCCTTGTAGATGAGGTAGGTGGAGATGAGCGACATGAAGAGCATGCACTCTGAGCCGATGAAGGCCCAGATGGCGATTTTTCTACTGTCTAGTCCGGTGCTCGTGTAATGCATCAGTGGTGCTCCGGCTCGAGCGGGGACAACAGCCAGGAGTAGAGCGCGCCGATCATTACCGCCGCTCCGGCGAATATCACCCACAGCACCGGCTTGCTGCCTCCCGTCGCAGGATCGCGGCTCGCGATCAGCCCGCAGAACATGAGCACCATCCCGAGCGCGACGACCAGCGGCTTGATGGTGTTGTACGGCATGACGATTCCCATCTGCTCGGGCGACTTGCCTTCGGTGAGGTTCACCTTCGGGTGGTCCACGTCGCTCGCGCGCTGGTCCCACATGGGGTAGCGCGAGTGCACCTCGGGCGTCTGCGCGAAGTTGTACTCGGGCGGCGGCGAGGGGATGGACCACTCCAGCGTCGGCGCGTTCCACGGGTTCGGGCCCGCAATCGCGCCGCGCTTCATGCTGCTCAGGAAGTTCCAGACGAACACCACGATCGAGACCGCGAGCAGGTACGCGCCGCCGGTGGACATCGCGTTGAACAGGTCCCAGCCCTGGCCGGCGTCGTATGTGTAGATGCGGCGCGGCATGCCGAGCATCCCGGCGTAGTGCATCGGGAAGAACGTCAGGTTCATGGCGA
The DNA here is from genome assembly GCA_964350145.1 of uncultured Gemmatimonadaceae bacterium. Classification (GTDB taxonomy): domain Bacteria; phylum Gemmatimonadota; class Gemmatimonadetes; order Gemmatimonadales; family Gemmatimonadaceae; genus JACDCY01. The sequence goes on along the minus strand of CAYGJL010000028.1, from coordinate 10,691 downwards.
TGAACGTCAGCCAGAAGTGGATCTTGCCCAGCCCTTCGTGCATCAGCCGGCCGAACATCTTCGGGAAGTAGTGGTAGATGCCGCCGAAGATTCCCATGATCGAGCCGCCGAACAACACGTAGTGGAAGTGCGCGACGATGAAGTACGTGTCGGTCTGCTGGAGGTCGGCCGGCGGCGAGCTGTGCATTATGCCGGAGATTCCACCGATCGTGAACAGCGAGATCAGGCCGAGCCCGAACAGCATCGCGGTCGTGAACTTGAGCTTGCCCTGGGCGACCGTGGCGATCCAGTTGAAGATCTTCACGCCCGTTGGGATCGCGATCAGCATCGTCGTGAGGCTGAACACGGTGTCGGCAACCGGCCCCATCCCCACCGCGAACATGTGGTGCGCCCACACGCCAAAGCCGAGGAAGCCGATCAGGATTCCGGAGTACACCATGACCGCGTAGCCGAACAGCGGCTTCTGCGAGTGCGTCGGCAGGATCTCGGACACGAGCCCGAACGCGGGCAGGATCAGGATGTAGACCTCGGGGTGTCCGAAAATCCAGAACAGGTGCTGCCAGAGGAGCGGGTCGGCGCCGGCGCTGACGGTGTAGAAGTTCGTGCCGAAGAAGCGGTCGAACAGCAGGAACACCAGCGCGACCGTGATGACGGGGAAGGCGAGCACGAGCAGGAACTGTACGACGAACGACATCCAGGTGAACATCGGCATGCGCATGAGCGTCATGCCGGGCGCGCGCAGGTTGATGATCGTCGTGATGAAGTTGAACGCCGCCGCGAGCGACGACACGCCGAGGATCTGAAGGCCGATCACCCAGAAGTCGATGTTCATTCCGGGCGAGTACGCCTTGGTCGTCAGCGGGGCGTAGCCGAACCAGCCGCCGTCGGGCGCGAGCGCGAAGAAGATCGGAACGGTGATGAAGATTCCGCCGAACAGGTACACCCAGTAGCTGAACGCGTTGAGCCGAGGGAAGGCGACGTCACGCGCGCCGATCTGGAGCGGGATCAGGAAGTTGAAGAACGCCGCCGACAGCGGCATGATCGCGAGGAAGACCATGGTCGTGCCGTGCATCGTGAATAGCTGGTTGTAAAACTCAGCGCTCACGAGCGAGCGGTTCGGCCCGCCGAGCTGCGCGCGGATCAGAATCGCCTCGAGTCCGCCTACCAGGAAGAAGAAGAGCGCGGTGAAGAGATAGAGCGTGCCGATCCGCTTGTGGTCCACGGTCGTGAGCCAGCTCCAGATCCCCTTCTGCCCGGTGTACGTCCCGGCCGTCTTGTAATCGGCTGCGCCTGGCGCGATTGCGGCTGTTGTCATCCGTTGATTCCTATCTCAGCTGCTGCAGGTACGCGACGATGTCGGCGATCTGCTGGTCGTCGAGTGACACGGGCGCTGTCCGCTTGAGGACGGGATCGTACTCGCCCTTGCCGAGCGTCGGCATGAGGCTGCCGGGCTTCATGACGCGCGCGTTCTTGATCCAGCGCGCGAGGTAATCGGTCGTGTTCGGATAGATGCCGCCGGCCAGCGTGTGGCGGGTGGCGAAGTGCGTGAGGTCGGGGCCGAGGATGCCGGCGGCCATCGGGTTGCCGCGCACGGTGTGGCAGCCGATGCAGCCGCCCAGCATGAACGCGGTCTGTCCGCGCGCGGGATCGCCCCGCAGGCCGCTGGTGAAGCTGATGTTCGCCGGCACCGCGCGCTGCGGCACGGCGTACTCCGGCATGCTCTCGTGCGGGAAGAAGTATCCGGGGGCAATTCCGCCGGCGAGCTGCGTCGGCGCGATCGGCTGGCTGTCCGGGACCGACGGAACCGACGGGGCCGGAGCCGCCGGCCCGACGTTGAACGCCGCCGTGGCCTTCTGCCCCGCGATCCAGCTGTCGAACTGCTCCGGAGTCACAGTGAACACGCGGAAGCGCATGAACGAGTGCGACGTCCCGCAGTACTCGGTACAGAACCCGTTCCACACGCTCGGCGCGATCGCGGTATCAGGCGTGAACCAGACGTGATTGATACGGTTGGAGATGAGGTCGCGCTTGGCGCCCATCTGCGGGATCCAGAACGAGTGGATCACGTCCTTGGTGGCGAGCGAGAAATTGACGGTGCGGCCGACGGGGATGTACACCTCGTTGGCCGTCACGACGCCGTGCTCGGGATACCTGAATTCCCACCACCATTGATGGCCGATCACGTCGATCTTGAGCGCATCGGCGGGAGCGGGGGCCTGCGTCTCGAAGATGGTGCGGACGGTCGGGACCGCGATGAAGACGAGAATGACCGCCGGGATCAGCGTCCAGAGGATCTCGAGCTTGGTGTTGCCGTGGGTGTGCTTCGCTTCCTTGTTGTTGCGGTACTTCCAGACGACGAAGAGGAGCGCGAGCTCGACGAGGACGAAGACGATCGTCCCGAGCAGAAGGAGGATGTCCCACAGGTCGTCAATGGCTCGACCGAGCTCGGTCTTGGGCTCGAACGTGGAGTTGGGGTACTGGGTCGTCTCGCCGGTGCACGCCGCGAGCGCAAGCGCGAGCGCGGTGAATGCGAGGTATGGAAGCAGCCGGCGCAGGCGTGGAGAACCTTTCATTCCTGTCGATTTCCCGTCGGGTTGAGAGCGAGCCGCGCGCGGAAGCTAACCGAGCACTGGCTCAAAAGTAAGCACGTTTTTGGCTATGTGGCGTGCCGAGGCGGATCGGAGCAGGACGGGTATCCCCAACGCGCGCTACGCTCGCAAACTGCGCGAGCTAAGACGCGCGCTATGGGGACACCCCTCCCGCTCCGATCCGCCTCGGCCACATTAGTCTCGCGCGGTCAGTCGAGCTGGCGGGGCACGGTCATGGCCTCGGGATTCAGCACCCGGTCGAGCTCGTCGCGCGTCATCAGCCCGCGCTGCTGTACGATCTCGTACACCCCCCGCCCCGTGTCGAGCGCCTCCTTCGCGATCTGCGTGGAGACGTCGTAGCCGAGGACGGGGACGAGGGCGGTCACCACACCGATCGAGTTCTCGACGAACCAACGGAGGCGCGCGGGGTTGGCCTTGATACCCACCACGCACCGCTCCCGCAGGACGACGCAGCCGTTGGTGAGCGACTGCATCCCGTGCAGGAGACGGTAGGCCATCACGGGCTCGAACACGTTGAGCTGGAGCTGCCCGGCCTCGGCGGCGAGAGTGATGGTGACGTCGCCGCCGATGACGTCGAAGCAGATCTGGTTCATCACCTCGGGAATCACCGGGTTCACCTTCCCGGGCATGATGGACGATCCGGGCTGCATCGCGGGCAGGTCTATCTCGCCGAGGCCGGCGCGCGGCCCGGACGAGAGTAGCCGCAGGTCGTTGCAGATCTTGGAGAGCTTCACGGCGCAGCGCTTGAGTACGCCGGAGAGCTGCACGAACGCGCCGGTGTCGGAGGTCGCTTCCACGAGGTCGGGCGCGGTGATCAGCTCGAGCCCGGTGATCTCCGACAAATGCCGGCGGACACGCTCGGCGTACTCCGGCGGCGCGTTGATACCGGTGCCGATCGCGGTCGCGCCCATGTTGATCTCGCGGATCAGCGCCTGCGCTTCGCCGAGACGGTCCACGTCCTCGAGGATGGTGTGCGCGAAGGCGTTGAACTCCTGGCCGAGCGTCATCGGCACGGCGTCCTGCAGCTGGGTGCGGCCGATCTTGAGCAGGTCGGCGAACTCCGCACCCTTCGTTGCGAACGCGTCGGCCAGCTCGGCCATCCCTCTCTGCAGCCCGGTGATGCTCGCGTGCAGCGCCACTTTGACCGCGGTCGGGTAGACGTCGTTGGTGGACTGGCTGAGGTTGACGTGCGTGTTGGGGTGGATCGCCTTGTAGTCGCCGCGCCGGCGGCCGAGGATCTCGAGCGCGCGGTTCGCGATCACCTCGTTGGCGTTCATGTTGGTGGACGTGCCGGCGCCGCCCTGGAACATGTCCACGACGAAGTGCTCGTGGTGCGCGCCGGCGCGGATCTCCCGGGTGGCCGCGACGATCGCGTCGGCGATGCCGGGCTCGAGCAGGCCGAGGTCGCGGTTGGCGAGCGCGGCCGCCTCCTTTACCGCGGCCAGCGCGGCGACGAGCGTGGGGAACTCCCACAGCTGCACGCCGGTGATCGGAAAGTTCTCTACGGCGCGAAGCGTCTGGACGCCGTACAGCACGTTCGCGGGCACGTCGCGCTCGCCGAGCAGGTCGTGCTCACGTCTCGTCGGCTGGTCGGTTCCGGGACTGGTCACGTGGCGGGAAGCTAGCTGTCGCCCGTACTTTGCTCCAGATAGTGGAATGTGGTTCGCACCGGGCGCCTGCCCCCTTCGCGCCCTACGCTCGCAAACTACGCGAGCTAAGACGGGCGCTATGGGGGCAGGCGCCCGGTGCGACCCACTTCAACTGCATTGGAGTAACGACAGGCATGCCTCTCTCACAGAGAAATCCATGACGCTTTCCAGACGCGATTTCCTCGGCGCGGGCGCTGCGGCGGCCGCAACGGCTGTTGTTTCGGGCAAAGCTGCCGCTCACGTGGTCGAGGTGGTGGACAGAAGTCTCGCGCGCACAACCGCCGCGTCGCGGCCCGTGGTAGTGGCGTCGGGCAACGGGATTCGAGGTGTGGCGCGCGCGTACGACATGATTACGGGCGGCGCGGACACGCTCGACGCGGCGATCGCGGGGGTGAACATCCAGGAGCTGGATCCGGAGGATCAGTCGGTCGGACTCGGCGGACTGCCGAACGCCGACGGGGTGGTGCAGCTCGACGCGTCGTGCATGCACGGGCCCACGAAGCGCGCGGGCGCGGTGGCGTGCATCGAGGACATCGCGACGCCGTCGCTGGTGGCGAAGGCGGTGATGGATTACACCGACCACGTGATGCTCGTGGGCGCGGGCGCGAAGAAGTTCGCGTTGCAGATGGGGTTCAAGGAGCAAAACCTCCTCACCGAGGAGAGCAGGCAGGACTGGCTCCGCTGGCGCGCGTGTCTCAGCAGCGGCGACAACTGGCTGGACCACACTGATCCGGTGGTCATCAAGTTCCACACGGGTACGATCAACATGATCGCGCTGAACGCAGCGGGCGACGTCTCGACGGTCACGACGACGAGCGGGCTGTCGTGGAAGATCCCCGGGCGCGTGGGCGACAGCCCGATCATCGGGGCGGGGCAGTACTGCGACAATCTTGTGGGCGGCGCGGGGACGACGGGGCGCGGCGAGTCGGTGATCAAGGCGTGCGCGTCGTTCCTCACGGTCGAGCACATGCGGCAGGGGATGGCGCCGGAGCAGGCCTGTCTCAAGACGCTCGAGCGGATCGTCGCCATGACGGAGACGCGCCTGCTGGACGAGCGCGGCCGCCCGCGCTTCGACGTGGACTTCTACGCGGTCAGCAAGGACGGCCGCTTCGGCTCGGCGTCCATCTACTCGGGCTCGCGCTTCGCCGTGGCCGACGCGACGGGCGCGCGCCGGGTCGAGTCCGCGTATCTCTTCCCCCGTGGCGAGCGTCCGCGAACGCCGCGGCCGGCGTGCGTGGGGCAGGCTGGGTAGCCCTTCGGGGGCAGGGTGCGAGGGGCCTGCCCCCTTCGCGCCCTACGCTCGCAAACTACGCGAGCTAAGACGGGCGCTGCGGGGGCAGGTCCCTCGCACCCTGCCAGCAAGGGCACCTGCCTCCGCACACCCTCGTGCTGCGTTCGCGCGCCCGCCACGTGGGCCGCCGAAGGCACGAGCAAATCCCCCCGTCGTACCGCGGGTTTGCTGCGCGCACGACTACCGAAACATCTTCATCCACGTCCGACCGTCCGGCCCGACATAACCGCGGGTCATGCCCTCGGCATTGAACGGCATGGCGACGTGGCCGCGGGAGTCGAGGGAGATGACGCCGCCGGTACCGCCCGTCCGCTCGAGGATGCCCATGATCACGGTGTCGGCGGCTGCCGCGAGCGACATGCCTGCCAGTTCGGTGCGCACGCAGATGGAGTGCGCGATCGTCCACCGGATGAAATACTCGCCATCGCCGGTCGCGGACACGGCGCACGTGGGGCTCGCGTACGTTCCGGCGCCGAGGATGGGCACGTCTCCGACGCGGCCGTAGCGCTTGTTGGTCATGCCGCCGCTCGAAGTGGCGGCTGCGAGGCGGCCCTGCTTGTCGAGCGCGACCGCGCCGACCGTGCCGAAGCGAAGCGTCGGGTCGGGGACGACAGCAGTGCCACCGGGGTTCGCGGCGCGGCGCTCGTTCTCGATGGCGTTGCGCAGGCTGCGCATTCGCCGCTCGGTGCGGAACCAGCTCGAATCAACCAGCTCGATTCCTTGTTCGGCCGCGAACCGCTCGGCCCCGTCGCCGATCATCATCACGTGCTTGGAGCGTTCCATAACGGTGCGCGCGAGCGAGATCGGGTTTTTCACCCGGTGTAGCCCCGCCACCGCGCCGGCGCGGTACGTATGCCCCTCCATGATCGCCGCGTCGAGCTCGTTGATGCTGTCGTTGGTGAACACGGCTCCGCGCCCGGCGTTGAACAGCGAGTCGTCCTCGAGGATCCGCACCGCCGCCTCGACCGCGTCGAGGCTGGAGCCGCCGCGCGCGAGGACCGCATGCCCGGCGCGCAGCGCCGCCTGGAACGCGGCCTCCATCAGCGGGAGCTCGGCGGCGGAATAGCTCGTCCGCGTCACCCCCGCGCCGCCGTGCAGCACCATGCCCCATTCGAGGCGGGGGTGTTCCTCATCGATCGGGGCGGGCGCGTTGGACGGCGGAACGGGCGTGCAAGCCGCGAGTGCCAGCACGAGAAGGGCGAATGAGCGCATCGGTGGCTGTTGGGGTACGCCCGAATGATAGTGCGGAGGGAGGGTAATGCGGAGCGCGGTGTGCGTTACCCGTTGAACCGTTAACCGTTAGGACGTTGACTGCGGCGGGATGCCTGGGGCGTTGCGGGAGCAGGTGTCCTCATAGCGAGCGTCGTTTGCGAGCGTAGCGCGCGAAGAGGACACCTGCTCGCGAAACGCCCCGCGCAGATACCTGCCCCGAGCCACCACGGGCGATAGCTTTGACAGGATATGGGCAAAATCCCGCAGGAGCCGGTCGACCGGTCGGATTTGTATGATCCGGCGTTTGTCGAATCGAAGTGGCAGGAGCGGTGGCTGGTCAGCGGGACCAACCACACCGACCTGGCCGGCGCGGACAAGCCGTTCTATGCGTTGATGATGTTCCCGTACCCGTCGGCCGAAGGGCTGCACGTCGGGAATCTGTTCGCGTTCACCGGCAACGACATCTTCGCGCGCTTCCAGCGGCTCCAGGGCTACGACGTGTTCGAGCCGCTCGGCTACGATGCGTTCGGCATCCATTCCGAGAACTATGCGCTGAAAGTCGGCGAGCATCCCAGCGAGCTGATCCCGAGCAACATCAGGAACTTCCGCCGCCAGCTCGAGCGCGCGGGACTGATGGTGGACTGGCGGCACACGCTCTCCACCACGGATCCCGAGTACTACAAGTGGACGCAGTGGGTCTTTCTGGAATTGCTCAAGCAGGGGCTGGCGTACAAGAAGTCCGCCGCGGTGAACTGGTGCCCCAACGACAAGACGGTGCTCGCCAACGAGCAGGTCATCGCGGGCGCGTGCGAGCGGTGCGGCGCGATGGTCGAGCAGCGGCAGCTCGAGCAGTGGTTCTTCAAGATCAGCGACTACGCGCCGCGACTGCTCTCGAACCTCGACGATTTGGACTGGTCGGACAGCACGCGGACCGCGCAGCGAAACTGGATCGGCAAGTCCACCGGCGCGGAGGTCGAGTTCGTCCTGGACATGGATACGGCCGCGCCGATGTCGGTGAAGGTGTTCACGACGCGCCCCGACACGATCTTCGGCGCGACGTACCTCGTGCTAGCGCCGGAGCACCTGCTGGTGGACGTCGTCACGACGCCCGAAGAGCGCGACTCGGTGCGCGAGTACCGCGAGCTGGCCGGCAAGCAGGATCTCGTGTCGCGCAAGACGAGCCGCGAGAAGACCGGCGTGTTCACCGGCTCTTTCGCCACCAACCCGGCGACGGGTCAGCCGATCCCGATCTGGATCGCCGATTACGTGCTGATGGAGTACGGCACTGGCGCGATCATGGGCGTGCCCGGCCACGACGAGCGTGATTTCGAGTTCGCGACCAGGTATGAGCTGCCGATCGTGCGCGTCGTCGCGGGCGAAGGGCAGGACGCGTCCACGCCGCTCGATGCCGCATACGTGGACGACGCGGACGCGGTGCTGGTGAACTCCGGCGAGTTCGACGCGCTCCCCGTCAACGAAGGCAAGCAGCGGATCACCGCGAGGCTCGAGGGAAACGGCCGCGGCCGCGCGGTGAACATTTATCGTTTGCACGACTGGTGCATCTCGCGACAGCGGTACTGGGGCCCGCCGATCCCGATCATCTACTGCGACGCGTGCGGCATCGTGCCCGTGCCGGAAGAGGATCTTCCCGTGCTGCTGCCGTATCTGAAGGAATTCAAGCCTGACGACAGCGGCATCTCGCCACTCGCGCGGCACGAGGAGTGGTACCGGGTGAGCTGCCCGAAGTGCGGCGGGAAGGCGCGGCGCGAGACGGACGTGTCGGACACGTTCCTCGACAGCTCGTGGTATTTCCTGCGGTACCCGAGCGTCGGCGTGGACGACCAGCCGTTCGAGCCTGGCGTGACCAAGAAGTGGCTGCCGGTCAACTCCTACATTGGCGGGAACGAGCACGCGGTGCTGCACCTGCTGTACTCGCGCTTCATCACGATGGTGTTGTGCGACGGCGGACACTTCGAATTCGAGGAGCCGTTCACCAGGTTTCGCGCCCACGGCATGATCGTGCGCGACGGCTCGAAGATGTCCAAGAGCCGCGGCAACGTCGTGATCCCCGACGCGTACATCGAGCAGTGGGGCGCGGACACGTTCCGCACCTATCTCATGTTTCTCGGGCCGTTCGAGGAGGGCGGCGATTTCCGCGACCAGGGAATCTCCGGCGTGCGGCGCTTCATCGAGCGGCTCTGGTCGTCGGTGAGGTCGAGTACCACGGAAGGCGAGACGGATCCGCTGGTGCTGCGCAAGCTGCACCAGACCATCCGCAAAGTCGGCGAGGACATTCCGCGCCTGAGCTATAACACCGCGATCGCCGCGATGATGGAGTACATGAACGTGCTGCGCCGTGGCGAGCGCGTGCCGCACCGGGCAGAGGTCGAGCCCGTGGTGCAGCTCGTCGCTCCGTTCGCGCCGCACGTCGCCGAGGAACTGTGGGAGCAGCTCGGTCATACGGAGAGCGTGTTCGACTCCGGCTGGCCGGGCTTCGATCCCGCGCTCGCGGCGGAGGAGACGATCCAGTTGGCTGTGCAGGTAAATGGAAAGCTCCGCGGCACGCTCCAGGTTGCGCCATCGATCTCGCAAGATGCCGCGCTCGATCTCGCTCTCGCCGAGTCGAGCGTATCGAAGTTCGTAACGAGTACTCCGCGGAAGGTTGTGTTCGTCCCAGGCCGGCTGCTCAACATCGTCGTCTGAAGCGTTTCTGCTGTTAGTGCGGGAGTGAAGACCCGGTTTCGCGGGCTCTGGTGCCGTTGCTGGTCGCGGGTGGGCGGTGACCGGCCCACGGCGGCGTCTTAGCTCGCACAACGGAATCCAGCTTCCGCGCCGTCCCCCGAGCGAGCGTAGCCGCCCGGGGCCGGCCACCGCCCACTCGCGACCCCGTCGGCGACACCAGGAGCAGCCCGGAAACCATCGCGGAAGGGCGTGTGACGTATAGGGCGAACCCTTTCGGTTGGAGTTTTTATGCGAATATTGGTTTTGCTCGCTTCGGCGTTGCTCGTGGGCGGTACGGTAGAAGCGCAGGCGACGGCCGAGGGCCGGTCTCGCACCGTCGAGCGCGACGTGCGGCGAGCGGAAGAGGCGGCGACCGTGCTGCGCGAAGGCGTCATGCAGCGTTTCATGGTGGCCGACAGCGCCGCGATGAACCGCGCGACCCTCGGGCTGATGCTCGGCGGATCGCCCACCAAGCGTGACACGCTGGGCGTGTTCGTGGACGGCGTCGCCGAAGACGGGCCGGCGGAGCGCGCCGGCATTTACGAGGGACACCGGATCGCGTACATCAACAACGTGGACGTGCGCGCGAGCGCGGCCGACGCGGGCGACCCGTATCTCAGCAGCGTCGGCCAGCATCGCCTCATGCGGGTGATGCGCGACGTGGCCGCAGGCAGCACGGTCACGCTGCGGGTGTGGACGGGAAGCGGCTACCGCGACGTGCAGGTCACCACCGCGAAATACGCCGACGTATTCAAGAATCAGCGGATGGGCATGTTCCAGCCGGAAGTGCAGGGCTCGTTCGGCTTCGGTCCGGCGCTGGAGGCGTTCCGAATGGAAGGGCCGAACATCCACCGCATGGAGCTGCGGCCGTCGGACGTGCGCCGCATCGAAGTGCGCCCCACGCCGGCCGTGCCCGCCACCAGAGTGGCTCCGACGCCCCGTGCGCCGGTCAGCATCTCTGTCCCAGCCCTGGCTCCCCGAGTGATCGTCGCGCCGCGGATCGCTCCGACTCGCTCCGGGGTGCGTCGGTTCACCATCTGAAGGGCGCTGCGTCCTGCGTACTGCGCGCTGCGCCCAAACTGCGGGATAAGGAAGCGGCCGCCGAAAGGCGGCCGTTTCCTTTGCGGCTAGCGTGAGAGCGAAATGCCGGGGGAGGGTCGCGGGGCGGGGTTGCCCGTAGGCGGCGTCTTAGCTCGCACCAACGGAATC
>CAYGJL010000027.1:13128-48286 GCA_964350145.1 uncultured Gemmatimonadaceae bacterium | reverse complement strand
CGGCAAGCAAGGGCTCCACAACCTCCGCCAGGAATTCGTCCACCTGCTGCGGCGCAGACCGCAGACGAAATCCGTGTTTAATGGCTAGTGACTAGTGACTAGTGACTAGTGACTACTCACCAATCCCTATGCCGCTACTTCAGTCAGATCTTTCTCTCCCGTTGTTGCGCCAGGGGAAGGTGCGGGACGTGTACGAGGCGGGGCCGGATCGGTTGCTTCTCATCGCCACCGACAGGGTCAGCGCGTTCGACGTCGTCATGCGGGAAGCGGTACCGCACAAGGGCGCGGTGCTCACCCAGCTCACAGCGTGGTGGCTCCGGCGACTCGGCGACGAAGTGGAGCATCACATGCTCACGGCCGACGCGGACGAGATAATTGCGGCGGTCCCCGCGCTGGCGGCGCACCGGGGCGCGATCGCGGGGCGGGCGATGCTGTCGAGGCGGGCCGAGGTATTTCCGATCGAGTGCGTGATCCGCGGTTACCTCGCCGGCTCCGCGTGGAAGGAATACTGCTCGCATGCGACTCTCGCGGGCGAGCCGCTGCCGCCGGCCCTCAAGGAGAGCGCGAAGCTCGACCCGCCGCTGTTCAGCCCCGCGACCAAAGCCGAGACCGGGCACGACGAGAACATCACGCGCGACCGCGCCGCCGGGATCGTAGGCGCCCGGCGAATCGCCGAGTTGGAGCGTCTCACCCGGCTCGTGTACGCACGCGGCCGCGCCCACGCCGAGTCGCGCGGAATCATCATCGCGGACACCAAGCTCGAGTTCGGCGAAGTCGACGGGCGGGTTATATTAGTCGACGAGGTGCTCACCCCCGACAGCTCGCGCTTCTGGCCCGCGGACGGATACGAGGAAGGCGCTGCGCCGCCCAGTCTCGACAAGCAGCCGCTGCGCGATCATCTGGAGCGGGAAAAGACCGCCGGCCGCTGGAACGGCGATCCACCGCCCCCTCCTCTTCCGACCGATGTCATTGATTCGATGAGCCGCCGCTATCTCGAAATATTCCAGCGCCTCACCGGCGACGCGTTGCCGAGCTTCGAGTAGATGAGCTTCGCCCGCGAAGGACTCGTCTTCATCGGAATCGCCTCCGCCCTGGCCGCCACCGCGTACGTCGTCGCGCTGGCACGGAGGTCCTGGACGCTGTGGCTGCTGGCATTCGTGCTCACGCTGCTCGCGCTCTGGGTCGCGTACTTCTTCCGGGATCCCGAGCGGACCGGCGAGCGGGGCGATACGATCGTCGTCTCGCCCGCGGACGGCAAGATCGTGATGATCACCGAAGTGGACGAGCCCGCGTTCATCGGCGGCAGGGCGATCCGCATCTCGGTGTTCATGAACGTCTTCAACGTGCACGTGAACCGGTACCCGGTGGACGGCACCGTGCGCTACGTCCACTACAATCCCGGCAGATTCCTGAACGCGGCGACCGAGAAATCGAGCCTCGAGAACGAACAGATGTCGGTCGGACTCAAGACGAAGAGCGGCCGGATTCTCGTGCGGCAGATCGCCGGCCTCATCGCCCGGCGAATCGTGACCTACAGCAAGGATGGCCAGCAGGTGAAGCAGGGCGAGCGCATGGGGATCATCCGGTTCGGCTCCCGCGTTGACGTGTTCATCCCGCCGGACTCCAGGGTGCGGGTCGGCATTGGCGAGACCAGCAACGCCGGAGTCACCGTGCTCGCGGACCTCCCCGCCCCATGATGTCTCCGGAAGGTCGCGGGCAGCGCCGGGTGCGGCGCGCGGTGGTAGTGCTGCCGAACGGATTCACCCTGGTCAACCTGTTCTTCGGGATATTCGCCATCGTCGCGGCGTCCCGGGGCGAGTTCACCACCGCGGGGCTGTACGTCGTGTTCGGCGGGATCGCGGACGCGCTCGACGGCCGCGTAGCGCGCGCGACGAGGACGGGCTCGCGCTTCGGCTCCGAGCTCGACTCGCTGGTGGACGCAATCTCCTTCGGGCTCGCCCCCGCGCTGATCATGTACTTCGCCGTGCTCAACCGCGACGGCTGGGACTGGATCTTCGTGTTCCTGTACACCGCCTGCGCGGTGATCCGCCTCGCGCGGTTCAACGTGGAGCAGGCCGGGCGCGCCAAGAAATATTTCCACGGGTTGCCCAGCCCGGCGGCCGGCGTCACGCTCGCGACGTACTACTGGTTCAGCCAGACCGACCTCTACAGCGAGACGATGATCGGCGATCTCCCGTGGCACGTGGTGCTGCGGTACCTCATGCTGATGCTGGCGTTCCTGATGATCAGCAACGTGTCGTACCCCGCGGTCCCGGCCGTCGGATACCGGAAGCCGAGCGAGATCATCGGCTCACTGGTCGTTGCATCGACTTTCTTCGGCGTGCTGTTCCTGCCGAAGGAGTTCTTCTTCCCCGCGCTCATCCTGTACGTGCTGTACGGCCTGGTGAAGACGGTCGTGTACGGGCTGATGGACCGGCGGCCGAGCGGCGACGCTCCCGTCATCAGCGATGAGGACGACGACCCGGACGAGCCGCGCACGCGTGAGCTGCTGGGGCCGGAGCTGGGCGCGGCCCAGCGGAAGCGTCGGCGCCGCCGCCGACCGGGCCGCGGCGGGCAGCCCGGACCACCACCCTTTTCCTCGGGGCCCGAGTGAAGCACCGAGTCTACCGGATAGCAGTGCACATCGTGCCGCGGGCGGGATTGCTCGACCCCCAGGGCAATACCATCACCGGCGCGCTCCATTCGCTCGGCTTCAAGCACGTGCAGTCGGTGCACGTCGGCCGGCACATCCTCATCGAGACCGAGGCGCCCGACGCGCTCCAGGCCGAGACCGCGGTACAGGAGATGTGCGAGAAGCTGCTGGCGAATCCGGTGACGGAGGACTTCGAGATAACGTCGGCGGTGCCACTATGACCAACGGCGCTATTGGCTCTTGGCTGTTGGCTATTGGCTCAACGGCCCCGTGATGAGATTCGGGATTGTCACCTTCCCCGGTTCGAACTGCGATTACGATGCCTATCGCGCCGTAGTGGACCAGCTCGGCTCCGAGGCGACGTATCTCTGGCACAAGACGGAAGACCTCGAGGGCGTGGATGTCGTCGTGCTCCCGGGCGGATTCAGCTACGGCGATTATCTGCGCGCCGGGGCGATAGCGCGGTTCAGCCCCATCATGCAGCAGGTCGTGGCGCACGCGCGCCGAGGCGGACCGGTGCTGGCAATCTGCAACGGATTTCAGATCGCGTGCGAGGCGGGGCTCCTGCCGGGCGCGCTCGTGCGTAACGCCGGGATGCGCTTCGTGTCGGATGCCGTGCACCTCCGCGTCGAGAACGACGATACTCTCTTCACCTCGCAATACGAGCAGGGCGCGGTGCTGCGCGTCCCGATCGCGCACGGTGAGGGGCGGTTCGTCGCGGACGCGGCTACCATCGCCCGGCTCGAGGACGGCGATCGGGTCGTCTTCCGCTACTGCGACGCGACCGGCGCCGTCACCAATGCGGCGAACCCGAACGGGTCGATGCGCGGCATCGCGGGGATCGTGAGCGATGAGGGGAACGTGCTGGGAATGATGCCGCACCCCGAGCGCGCGGTGGACCCCCTGCTCGGCCCGCCCGACGGGCTGCCGCTGTTCGAGTCGCTGCTTGCGAGGGTGGCCGTGTGAGCCAGGTCCATCCGCGCCCCGGTGACCCGCGCATCAGTCCCGCGCTCGTCGCGGAGCACGGGCTCACGGACGACGAGTTTCAGCGGCTGGTGCGCATGCTCGGCCGCGAGCCGACGTTCACCGAGCTGGGAATCATCAGCGCGCTATGGAGCGAGCATTGCTCCTACAAGCATTCGCGACCGCTGCTCAAGACTCTCCCGACCGAAGGCCCGCAGGTGCTGCAGGGACCGGGTGAGAACGCGGGCGTCGTGTCGGTCGGCGACGGGCTGGCAGTCGCGTTCAAGATCGAGTCGCACAACCATCCCTCGGCCGTAGAGCCGTACCAGGGCGCGGCCACCGGCGTCGGCGGGATCCTTCGGGACGTGTTCACTATGGGCGCGCGGCCGATCGCGATGCTCAACTCGCTGCGGTTCGGCTCGCTCGACAACGCCCGCGTCAGGTACCTGTTCGCCGGCGTCGTGAAAGGAATCGGCGACTACGGCAATTGTGTCGGGATCCCGACCGTCGCCGGGGAGATCGTGTTCGACGACGCGTACGAGACCAATCCACTGGTCAATGCGATGTGCGTCGGCGTGATGAAGGAGAGCGAGCTGATCACGGCCAAGGCCGAAGGGATTGGCAACCCCATTATCGCCGTCGGCGCGCGCACCGGCCGCGACGGCATCCATGGAGCGTCGTTCGCGTCGGAGGATCTCTCGGAAGCGAGCGACGCCAAGCGTCCACGCGTCCAGGTCGGCGATCCGTTCACGGAAAAATTGCTGCTCGAGGCGAGCCTCGAGTTGATCCGCAGCGGCCACATCGTCGCGATCCAGGACATGGGCGCGGCTGGACTCACGTCGTCCTCCGCGGAGATGGCCGAGCGCGGTGAAGTGGGTGTCACGATCGACGTGAGCAAGGTGCCGGTACGCGAATTGGGGATGACGCCGTACGAGATCCTGCTCAGCGAATCACAGGAGCGAATGCTGGTCGTGGCGAAGCGCGGGCACGAAAATGCCGTCGCCGAGATATTGCAGCGCTGGGACCTGACGGCAGCTGTTATAGGCGAGGTGATCGCGGAGCCGGTGTACCGCGTGACCGAGGGTGAAACGGTAGTTGCCGAATTCCCCGGATCGCGGCTCGTCACGGACTGCCCGCGCTACTCGCCGGAAGCGCGCGAGAGCGCGGAGATCGTTCGCCTGCGAGACACCGACGTTGCGAGCATCCCGGAGCTGCCCGAGGAGAAAGACCCGCTCTGGACGCTGGAGCGAATGCTTTCGTCGCCCACGATCGCCAGCAAGGCGTGGGCGTACCGGCAGTATGACTCAACCGTGCGCACGAACACCGTGATCGGTCCGGGCGGCGACGCGGCGGTACTGCGGCTGCGAGGGTCGAACCGCGCGATCGCGGTGAAGACCGACTGCAACGGGCGCTACGTGTACCTGTCGCCGAGGAACGGCGCGCGCGCCGCGGTGTGCGAGGCGGCCCGAAACGTGGCGTGCACGGGCGCGCGGCCGCTCGCGATCACCAACTGCCTGAACTTCGGCAACCCGAAGCGGCCGGAGAATTTCTTCCAGCTGAGCGAGGCGATCGCAGGGATGGGCGAAGCGTGCCGTGCGCTGGATACGCCCGTCACCGGCGGCAACGTCTCGCTGTACAACGAGAGCCCGTCGGGCGCGGTGTACCCGACGCCTGTCATTGGCATGCTCGGGCTGATAGACGACCTCGCGCACATCACGGGATCCACGTGGTCGGTCGAGGACGACGTCATTGTCCTGCTCGGGGAGATCCTCGGCGAGCCGGCGGACGGACTTGGCGGCGGCGAGTATCTCGCCCGAGTCCACGGAGTTGTCGCGGGCACGCCGCCGAAATGCGACCCCGACCTGGAGCGCGACACGATCGCCTGCCTGCTCGAATGCATTCGCAGCGGACATGTCCGCTCCGCGCACGACTGCAGTGACGGCGGGCTTGGCGTCGCGCTGGCCGAATGCGCGATCGCGGACCGCTCGAACCTCGTGGGTGCGGACATAGACCTCTCCGCTTGGGGGGATGTGCCGCTTCGCACGCTGCTCTACAACGAAGCGCAGGCGCGGATCGTCGTGACCCTGCCCGAAGCGTCCATCGCCGCTGTGGCGAAGATTGCCGCTGCGCACCGCATCTCGCCGATGATTCTGGGTCGCGTGCGCGCGGGCACCCGGGACCTCGTGCTCAAGACCGGGAGCCGCACCATTGTCGCTCCCCTCGAGCGGCTGGCAGCGGCGTACCACGATGCGATCCCGGCGATCATGGAAAAGAGCGTCGAGAGCGCGGCCATATTGGAGCAGGCCGCCGTGACCACGGTCTAGCGCGATGTGCGGCGTCTTCGGCGTGCGCGGACATCCCGACGCGGCCTCGCTCACCCACCTGGGACTGTACTCGCTGCAGCACCGCGGGCAGGAGTCCGCCGGCATCGTCGCGGTCGGCGATGACGGAACCGCGCGGAACCTGCGCGCCATGGGACTCGTGTCCGACAAGTTCAGCCCGGAGAGCATCGCGTCGCTCACCGGCTCGACGGCGATCGGCCACACGCGCTACAGCACCACGGGCTCGTCCACGATCGAGAACGCGCAGCCGGTGCTCGCGCGCTTTCGGGACGGGCACCTCGCGCTGGCGCACAACGGCAACCTCATCAACTCCAGCGAGCTGCGGCACGAGCTGGAGGATCAGGGCGCGATCTTCGCCTCGACGATGGACTCGGAGGTGATCGTCCACCGTATGGCGCGCTCCCGGTCGTCCGCGCCGGAGGAGAAGCTGGCCGACGCGCTCCGCGGGGTGGAAGGAGCGTACTCGGCCGTCGTGCTCGCCGGCGATACGCTGCTCGCGGCGCGCGACCCGCGCGGCTGGCGCCCGCTGGTCATGGGGCGGCTCAACGGCGCGGTCATCTTCGCGTCGGAGACATGCGCGCTGGACATCGTGGGTGCCACGTTCGAGCGGGAGATAGAGCCGGGCGAGATCGTGGCGGTGGACGCCGCCGGGATCCGGTCGTCACGTCCCTTCCCCTCCGTCGAATCACGCAAGTGCGTGTTCGAGTTCGTGTACTTCGCCAGGCCCGACAGCCGCATCTTCGGCGGCTCGGTGGACCGCGCGCGCCGCGAGCTTGGCCGGCAGCTTGCGAGAGAAGCACCTGCGCCTGGTGCCGAGCTCGTGTTTAGCGTTCCGGACTCGTCGAACTCGGCCGCGCTCGGCTTCGCGGAGGAGTCGGGGCTGCGCCTCGAGCTGGCGCTAATACGTAACCACTACGTGGGCCGGACGTTCCTCCAGCCGACGCAGGCCGGGCGGGACGCGAAGGTGAAGGTGAAATACAACGCCGTACGCGAGGTGCTGGATGGGAAAAGCGTCGTAATGGTGGACGATTCAATCGTGCGGGGCACGACCACGCGCGGGCTCGTCGCGATGGTACGGGGCGCCGGCGCGCGCGAGGTGCACCTGCGCGTGAGCTCGCCGCCGATCACGGGCCCGTGCTACTACGGGATAGATACGCCGACGCGCGAGGAGCTTATTGCGGCCAACTTCACGGTTGACGAGATCGCTGGGAAGCTCGGCGTCGATACTCTCGGGTATTTGTCTCTTGATGGGATGTTGCGGGCGGTACCGAAGGGACCAGACGGGTTTTGTCATGCGTGCTTTTCCGGCGATTATCCGACTGCGCCGCCGAGTGATCCGGTCAAGCTGAGGCTTGGCAGATGAGGGGGAACTGCCCTGCGTCCTGCGTTCTGCGGCCTGCGCCCTGGCAGGTTCTGGCTGTGAGGAACGGTCGTCTTGCACCCCCGGCTACCCGAAATCGCTTTTCATCGCGTAACGGGAATGGACGTACGTGCGGCGCGTCCGGAGCCCGCGAGGGCGCAGGCCGCAGCACGCAGGACGCAGGGCGGTTCACCCGGACTTCCGCCCTGTAATGCCGCAGTCAGTTTTTTTCTTCGGCGACGGCAAAGCCGAGGGCACGCGGGACATGAAATCCGTTCTCGGCGGCAAGGGCGCCAACCTCGCCGAAATGACGAACCTCGGCGCGCCCGTCCCTCCGGGGTTCACGATTGCCTGCTCCGAGTGCATCGCCTTCCTGCGCGACGGCAAGTACGGCGACAAGCTGCGCGCCGAGGTCGAGGGTAATCTCGCGCGGCTGGAAAAGTGCACGGGCAAGAAGCTCGGCGACGCCAGAAATCCGCTGCTGGTGAGCGTAAGGTCGGGCGCGGCTTTCTCGATGCCCGGGATGATGGAGACCATTCTCAATCTCGGCCTGAACGATCGCACCGTCGTGGGCCTCGAGCGCGCCAGCGCCAACTCACGCTTCGCGTACGACTCGTACCGGCGCTTTATCCAGATGTACTCGGACGTCGTGCTCGGAGTGTCGAGCCAGAAGTTCGAGCAGCTGCTCTCCTCCAAGAAGTTGACCGAAGAGGTAGAGGACGACACGGAGCTCGACGAAGATGCGCTCCGCAATCTCGTCGAAGAGTACAAGCAGCTGGTGAAGCACGTGACCGGTGCGCCCTTCCCAACCGATCCAGTGGTGCAGCTTTGGGGCGCAATAGAGGCAGTGTGGCGCTCATGGATGCTCAAGAAGGCGCGCGACTACCGCAAGGTGAATCGGATCTCCGAGGATCTCGGGACCGCGGTCAATATCGTGTCCATGGTCTTCGGCAACCTCGGTGAGGATTCGGGGACAGGCGTGGCGTTCACGCGCGATCCCTCGACCGGCGAGCGGAAGTTCTACGGCGAGTTTCTGGTCAACGCGCAGGGTGAGGATGTGGTCGCGGGCACGCGCACGCCGCTCGCGATCGAGCAGATGGCCGAGCGCTTGCCGGCAGCCTACAAGGAGCTGCTGGAAGTGCAGGACAGGCTGGAGCGACACTACAAGGACATGCAGGACCTGGAGTTTACGGTCGAGCGCGGAAAGCTGTATCTGCTCCAGACCCGCAACGGCAAGCGAACCGCGGCCGCGGCGGTGCGGATCGCGAGCGAGATGGTGGCGGAAGGATTGATCGACAAGACCGAGGCCGTGCGCCGCGTGCCGGCCGCCGAGCTGGACCAGCTGCTACATCCGATCATTGACCCTTCGGTGCGCGCCAAGCCCATCGCCGTCGGACTTCCCGCGAGCCCCGGGGCGGCGTCCGGCATTGCCGTGTTCGATCCTGACAGCGCCGAGGATCGCCATGCCAACGGTGAAGCGGTCATCCTCGTCCGCGAGGAAACGACGCCGGAGGACTTCCACGGTATCGTTGCCGCGCGCGCGGTGCTTACCTCGCGCGGCGGTATGACGAGCCACGCGGCCGTTGTCGCGCGCGGGATGGGCAAGTGCGCGATCGTCGGCTGCAAGGAGATCGAGGTGGACCTCGATCACCGCCGCTTTTCGGTGAACGGCGTCGAGGTCGAGGAGGGCGACTGGCTCACGCTCGACGGCGGGACCGGGCGCGTGTTCGCCGGCAACCTGCCCACCGTCCCGAGCGAGATCGTGCGCGTGACCAACGGCACGCTGCGGCCCGCCGAGGCGCCACTGTACCAGTCGTACTACGAACTCCTCGGCTGGGCGGATGAAGTGCGCCGGCTCAAGGTGAGAGCCAACGCCGACACGCCGAAGGACGCGCGCACCGCCCGCGGCTTCGGCGCGGAAGGGATCGGCTTGTGCCGCACCGAGCACATGTTCTTCGAGGGCGACCGGATCCAGGCGATGCGCGAGATGATCGTCGCGCGCGACGAGGCCGGGCGCAGGCGCGCGCTGGCGAAGCTGCTGCCGATGCAGCGCGCGGACTTCGAGGGAATCTTCGAGGCGATGAACGGCTACCCGGTGACGATCCGGCTGCTGGACCCGCCGCTGCACGAATTTCTTCCGCACGGCGGCGAAGAGAGCAAGCTGCTCGCGCGCACGCTCGGAATCCCGCGCGCGGAGCTGTCGCGAATCATCGAGGACCTGCGCGAAACCAATCCGATGCTGGGTCACCGCGGCTGCCGGCTCGGCATCACCTTCCCCGAGATCACCGAGATGCAGGGGCGCGCGATCTTCGAGGCGGCGGTGCGCGCATCGAGGCGCGGGATAGACGTGCGACCCGAGATCATGATCCCGCTGGTGTCCACGGCGAAAGAGTTCGAGAATCAACGCGCGATCCTGGAAGAGGCAGCCGCGCAGGTTCTTGGCGCCATGGGCGAGCGGATAGAGTATTTGATCGGGACCATGATCGAGCTGCCGCGCGCGGCGCTCATGGCCGGTGAGATCGCGAAGAGCGCGCAGTTTTTCTCGTTCGGCACGAACGATTTGACGCAGACGACCTATGGACTGAGCCGGGACGACGCCGGGCGATTCCTGCCGGCGTACGTCGAGGCGGGGATATTCCCGGAAGATCCGTTCCAGGTGCTCGATCCTGGCGGTGTCGGCAGGCTCATCCGGATCGCCGTAGAGGAAGGGCGCGCGACCCGGCCCAAGATCAAGCTCGGCATCTGCGGGGAGCACGGGGGCGAGCCGAGGTCGGTGGCGTTCTGTCATCAGATCGGGCTGGATTACGTGTCCTGCTCGCCGTACCGCGTGCCGATCGCGCGGCTGGCGGCGGCGCATGCGGCGCTTGATGAGAAGCGTGACTAGTGACTGGTGACTAGTGACTAGTAACCACTAGCAGCGCAAACCAACCAGCCATGATGCGGACGGTGCTACGGTGGGCTATCACCCTCGCGATATTCGCGTTGCTGGTAGTCTTTGCTCGCACCGTTGACTGGAACGCGGCGTGGGCCGCGATGCGCGGGGCGTCGATTCCGCTGCTACTGCTGGCGTTTGCAGCCAACACGATGTCCGTGCTGCTCCGGATAATTCGCTGGTGGATGTTCCTGAGGCCGGCGGGCTCGCCGTCATTCGGCTTGGCGATGAGAGCGGGAATCGCGGGCGTCGGCCTCAACAACGTGCTGCTCGCCAACGGCGGCGAGGCCGCGCGCGTGGTGTTCGCGTCGAGCGCCTCCGGAGTGCCGAGCGCGACGGTGCTGGCGACGATCGCGCTCGAGCGGATGTTCGACATCGTCGGGTTCATCGTGATGGTGGTGGCGGGCACGCTGATCTTCCCGCTCCCGCCGGAGATGGAGGGCTACCGCGTCCCGGCCATGATTCTGCTCGTGGTCGTGCTGGGCGGGCTTGGCTTGCTCGTGCATTCGACGCGCAAGATGACGCCCACCACGCTTGCCGAGCGGCCGGTGGAAGTAACGCCACCGGTCGGGATCGTCGCGAAGGTCGGATCGTTCTTCAAGTGGTTCGTCGCGAGCATGGGCGCGCTGGCGAACGGTCCGCGTTTCGTGGGAGCGATGACGCTGTCGCTGCTCGCGTGGGGTTTTCAGATCGTCACCTTCGCGCTGGCTGCGAAGGCGGCGGGGGTCGCCGTTCCGCTGGCTGCGAGTCTCGCGGGGCTATTGGCCGTGAACCTCGGGCTCGTGCTGCGCGCGACGCCCGGGAACGTCGGCTTTTTCCAGTTCGCCTATGCGCTGACGGTGGAGCAATTCGGCGTGCCGCGCGACCCGGCGATCGCGGTCTCGCTGCTGATTCAGACGTTGCAGGTGGTGCCGGTCACGATCATCGGAGTCGCCCTCGCGCCCGAGTTTGTTTTCAAGAAGCGCGGGAAGCCGGCACTGACACCAACCACAGAGGTACAAAAAAAGCGGCATCCCTAAGGATGCCGCTTCACGGAGTGGAGGCGCGGGGATTCGAACCCCGGTCCGAGACAAGATTCACCACGGCGTCTACGTGCGTAGTCTACCGATTGAGGTCTCCAGACGCTGGCCAGTAGACGGCCCACGCTGAACAAGTCTCCTGTAGTTTCGCCGACGAACGGAAGACGCGTCCGCCGACTAGCCCGAATTTGCGATACTCATTCAAACGCCTCAGGCGGGCTTCCGAATGAGCAGGTGCGAGAACCCCTAAAGGTTACGCAGCCAGAGCCAAGTTGTCGTTGGCAATTGTGATTCGTCCCGAAGGTTTTACCAGGATCCGAGAACCTGGGCACGCGGCCTTAGCTTCACCAACCCCGTCGAAGCCAGTCGCCCCCGTTCTCGAAGTATACCCTCGCGAGTCGCCAAAGTCAATCGAAATCGACTTGAGAAAATACTTCAAGCCAACTACCTAAACCGTTACGGGAAAGGGCAATAGAGCAGCCGCCTCCACCCGGTCACGGCCGCCCTGCTTGGCCCGGTACAGCGCGGCGTCCGCGGCTATTATCAGCGCCTCCGGCGACCGCGCGCAGTGGGGAAAGCTGGCCGCGCCGCCCGACACGGTGATCGTTAGATACCCGCCGCCCCAGGGCACGGGATTGTCCGTGACCGCCAGCCGAAGCCGGTTGGCCAGCTCCATCGCGCCGTCCAGGTCGGTCCGCGGCAACAGCAGCGCCAGCTCTTCCCCGCCGTACCGCGCGCACGTATCCACGTCCCGCACGCGCGCCTCCAGCAGCCGCGCGATCGCCCTGAGCACCGCGTCGCCGGCCGGATGCCCATGGGTGTCGTTCACTTCCTTGAAGTGGTCTATGTCGAACATCACCAGCGAGCTCTCACCGCCAAACCGCGCGGTCTCTGCCAGCATCTGCCGCAGGCGATCCTCGAAGTGGCCGCGATTGTACAGCTCGGTGAGTGGGTCCATGCGCGCGCGCCGCGTGATCTCCTCGATCTCCCATACCGTCTGCAGCGAGGACCCGGCGAGCAGCGCGAGCAACCGCAGGTTCCTGGCGTCCTCCTGCATGACGTCGCCGGGCGCGCGTCCCTCGATCACGATCGCCCCAATCACTCCGCCGTCGCCGCGCAGCGGCAGGATGGCGAGCGAACCGAGCCCGCCGGTCTTCTCGCCATCGCCGAACAGAACGCCCTTGCCGTCGAGCCTGCGCGCGTCCTCCATCACTAACGGGATATCCGCGGAGCACGCGCGCGCGACGTGCGCGCCGAAATCGAGATTGAGTCCCGCGCGCGCGCGCGCGTCGGGCGACGCATACGCGACCTCCCCGGTCTCGTTCGCGTGATTCCAGTGCACCAACGCGGCGCCGTAGCCGGCGGTCATCTCCAGCGCCGCGGTCGTGATCGAGTCGCCGAGCGCCTCGATGCTGCGGTTCACGCTGAACCGCTGCGCCGCGGTCAGCAGCGCGGACGACTGCTGTGTGGCGCGGTGGTACTGGCCGCGCGAGCGAATCAGCTCGTACAGCGAGCCGACGTGCGCGCCGTAGCGAATGATCGACGTCTTGAGCGCATCGCGCCCGCCGCGCAGGCCGCCCTCCGACGAGATGCTCAGCGCGCCGATCGCGCCGCCTTCACCGCCGCTCACGGG
The DNA here is from genome assembly GCA_964350145.1 of uncultured Gemmatimonadaceae bacterium. GTDB lineage: Bacteria > Gemmatimonadota > Gemmatimonadetes > Gemmatimonadales > Gemmatimonadaceae > JACDCY01. The sequence goes on along the minus strand of CAYGJL010000027.1, from coordinate 35,384 downwards.
CGCGGCGACCAGTTGAATCGCTTCGGCTCCCACGGTCTGCGGCCGGCCCTCCTCCACGGCCCACTGCACGAGCGCGCGCCAGGTCTGTTCGACGAAGTGCTCCGGCGCGCCGCCGTGCACGGTAGACCACCATTCCGGGGCGAGCGCTTCGGACTCCGGGTTGGTGCGCCAGAACACGACCTCCTCGGCGCCCGTCGCGGCGCGCACGATATCGAGGTAGCCCGTTATCAGCGAGTCAGGCACGGCCGCGCGCCGCCGCGTTCAGCTCACGCGGCCGTGTCCAGCGCGACGGCGCTGTCTTCCCCGTGCCTGTGACCGTCCGCCAGGTACGCGGCAAAAATCCCCTCGACTTCGCCCAACGAATCCACCGCGTGCAGCTTGCGCCGAAGATCCGCCGAGCCCGGCAGCCCTTTGACGTACCAGCCGAGGTGCTTGCGAAACTCGATCGCCGCTCCGCGCGGATCCGCTTCGTACTCCTCCGCCATGCGCGCGTGCTCGAGCGCGATGGCAAACCGCTCCTCGACGGGAGGCACGGCCGGCTTGGGCTTTCCCTCGAGCAGAGCGCGCGTTTCGCGGAATATCCACGGCTGCCCGAACGAGCCGCGCGCGATCATCACTCCGGCGCAGCCCGTCTCGCGCTGCATCCGCGCGGCGTCCTCCGCCGTCTTGATGTCGCCGTTGCCGAGCACGGGGATGTCGAGCGCGGCCACGACGGCCGCGATCTCCTCCCAGCGGGCGGCGCCGGTGTACATCTGCGAGCGCGTGCGCGGGTGCAGCGCGAGCGCCTTCGCCCCCGCGTCCTGGCAGCGGAGCGCGATGGCCACGGGGTCGCGCATATCCTCGTTCCAGCCGCTGCGGATCTTCACCGTCACGGGCAGGTGAGTGTGGGCGGATACTGACCGGATCACGCTCTCGACGAGATCCATGTCCTTAAGGCAGCCGGAGCCGCCGTTGCGCTTGACGACTTTCTTGACCGGACAGCCAAAATTGATGTCTATGAACTCCGGCTGGAACACGTCGGTGACAAGTGCAGCCGCCTCACCCATGGCTACGGGATCGCCACCGAAGATCTGGACTCCGATGGGCCGCTCGTCGGCGCCGAACCGGAGCTTGTCCAAGGTGGCCGGATTCTCCCGGCGAATCCCCTCGGCGGACAGGAATTCCGTGACTACCACGTCCGCGCCGAAGCGTCGGCAGATGCGCCGGAAGGGCGACTCCGACACGCCGGCCATGGGTGCGAGATAGAGCGGAATGTCGCTCGCAAGGGGGAACGGGAAGCTCATCTTCCCAAGCTAACGGAGCAGGCAAATGCTTGCAACGACAGCATTTGACAGCATTCGGGGGGACGGGTAAGTTGCGCGCAACAGAGCTCTTGGCTGTTAGCTATTGGCTCTTAGCTAAGCCAGGAGCCAACAGCCAATAGCCAACAGCTTTCTATGGAACTACGCGATTTCTTTTCTGAAGACGCCATCGAGCTCGAGCTCAAGGGCACGACGAAGGACGACGTGCTCAAGGAGCTGATCGCCCTGCTCAAGCTGGACGAGAAGTCGGAAGGCATGCTCTTCAAGATGCTCAAGCGCCGGGAGAACCTCGGCTCCACGGGGATCGGGCGCGGAATCGCGATTCCCCACTGCCGCTCACTAGTGGTCAACAAGCTGCGCGTGGCATTCGGCAGAAAGCGAGAAGGGCTGGACTTCAAGGCGATAGATGACAAGCCGGTGAACTTTTTCTTCCTGATCGTCGCGCCCCCGCTCGAGGTGTCGAATCAGTACCTGCCCGTGCTCGGCAAGATCGCGCAGTTCAGCAAGGAGCAGGACGTGCCGGACCGCCTAAATCAGATCTCGACGCCGGCGGAGTTCATGGCGTTGCTCGAGGAGAAACACGTCTAGGGATTTCCAGCCACGATGTGGCTGCGAAGGGATCCAAGTTCGGAGTGTGGCAGTAGGGAGTTGAGGCAGTCAGGAGTCACTCACTCCTCACTCACACCTCCGAACTGCCACACTCCGAACTTGGATTCCCCGTCAGCTCGTTAGAGCGTTGCTGCCCCGCGGAGTATGGCATTTACCTCCGCAGCAGCGACAGAACGCGGAACCTGCCACCGCCCGCCCTCCATCGGTCTCGACGGAACGCTGACCCGCGCAACCCGACCCGCATTGTCCACGGTTACTACCGCGGTTGCCATGTGCTTTCCTTCCTGCCGGCTGGAAACGACCAATACCCAGTTGCCGTCCGCCGGCTTCCGCCAGCGCACTGCGTAAGCGCCGGTCTGCGGCAGCCGGCGAATGTCCAGCCGCACCGAACGGCGCTGCCCGTTCACGAGCCCCTCGGCGGTGCCAATCAGCTCGTGGCCGACCTGGTCGCCATGATGGTACGTGCGCACGGTCATGAACGCGTCGCGCGTGAGCGGATCGTGCGGGTTGACGGGATACTCGATCGCGATCCATGGTGGGCCCGCGACCGCGACACCCGCGGCGACGAGCGAGAGAACGACGACCGCGAGCGCGCGCTTCAATGGTGAAACGAACATGCTGGGCTCCTGTGAGAGTTGGCTTCCCTCGTAGGATGCCGCGCGCGGCAGCGGGGTTGGAACGTTACTTCGCGCGCCGGATGATGATCTCGCCCTTGAACGTTCGCACCGACACCGCGGCGCCGCCGTCGCCGACGGTGGTCTTGAGCTCGGCGCCGCGGCCGTAGCGGCCCGCCAGCGGCCGCGCTGAGCTCGCCTCGTTGCGGATGGTGCCCGCGATCGTGGAGACTTCGAGATCCGCGCCGCGCTGCGGAAGCGTGACATTCACCGCGCCGCCGTGCGAGTCGAATCGCAGATCGGCACCTCGCTCGATCCCGCCACGGAAGCTGACGTCGCCGGTAACCGATTCGAACCTGCCACGCTCGAACACGCCGCGCGGCGTCGCGTTGCCATCCACGGTGATGCGTCCGCTCACGGTCGAGAGAGTCGCGTCCCGACTCGTCCCCCAGAGCGACACGGCCCCGCTCGCGCTTTTCGCCCGTACCCAGCCGGGTGAGCCGCGAATCAGAATGGTGCCATCAATGGCTTCGGCGTTGACGTCGGCGGGACTGCCCGTGATGTCGATTGCTCCGCTGATCACGTACACGTCAATGCTTCCAGTGACACCCGCCACTCTCACGTCCGCCGTGGCGGTCTTGATCCATACCTTCGCGCGCGCCGGCACCATGATCTCGAGCGTGCTGGCGGCAGGGTTCAGATCATTCTCGGCTTCCACGAACATCTTGACCCCCGTACGCCCGCCGCCGGCGTGTAGCCGGTTGCCGGCGCCGAGGTTACCGCGGATCGTGACCGAGTCGCGATCCCAGCCGCGCACGGTGACCGTGCCCACGAGCGCGTGCAGGCGAACGGACCCGTCGGCGTTCAGCGGGAAGGAGCGGCTCACCTTCGTCTGCGCGCCCGCCGCGAGCGGGAACGCGAGCGCGGCGAGTGCGAGCAGCACGCGGGTACGCATCACTAGCTCCGCGCCATCTCGGTGGTGCGCTCGAGGAGATCGAGCTTCATCTCGTACGTGGACTCGAGCATCTCGATCAACGCCCCGTTCGCCGGATCGCGCGCGAGGGCCGCGCGCGCCTCAAGGATGGCGGCGTCGATCACGGCAAGGCTCTCCTTGACCTTCGCGATCGTCTCGGGAGCCAACTCGACTTCTTCGCTCTCCATGATCGCGACAAGTCCGGTCACGCGCCGCAGATACTCGTTCTCCTTGCCGGTGAATTGCGCGAGCGCGGACACGGTGCTGATCGCCGTGTTGCCCACGGAGCCGGAGGAGATTGGCACAGGGCCGGGGTCGACGCCTTTGGTGCTTACGTAAGTAATGGCGGAGGACCCGACTACGAGCAGCAGCGAAGCCGCGATGAGAAAGCGCGAGCGCTGCCACACATGAATTGGCTTCTCCGCGCGAGGCTTGAGGATGCTCGCCTCGTCGCGCTCGATCTGCGCGCGGATCGCGTCCCAGGCGTCGGCTGGCGGATCCATCTCCCGCGGGAGCCGGTCCGTCAGTTCCCGGAGCTCGCGCAATCGCGCTTCGTCCAGCATGTCGTCAGTCATCGGTTCAAGCTCTTCATTAGAAGTCCACGTGCCCGGTGCACCTGCGCTTTCACGGTCCCGACCGCCACGCCCAGCTGCTCGGCGATCTCGTTGTGCTGGTACCCTTCGATGTCGTGCAGCACGAACGCCGTCCGCGCGCCGGGCGGCAGCCGCGCGATCGCGTCCTCGAGGTCCATCGCAATGTCCGGCCGGTCCGCCCTGCTCTCCGCGCCCGAGACGGGCGGGTCCTCCAGGAACAGCACTCTTGCCGAGCGGCGCTTGTCCGACCGCGCGTTCTGCAGCATCGCGTTCACCGCCAGCCGGTGCAGCCACGAGGTGACGGGCGCGTCCCCGCGAAAGCTCGGCAGCCCGCGCCACGCGGCGATGAACACGTCCTGCAGCAGTGCGGTCGCGGCGACCCGGTCGCCCGCCGACAGCCGGACGCACAGCGCGAACACTCGCGGCGAATGCGCACGGTACAGCTCCTCGAACGCAGCGTGGTCGCCGTTGCGCGCGCGACTGACCAGATCGGCCGCCTGATCAACGCCGTCGCTAGCTGTCAGGTGCACCGAGTCTTCATGCCGCACCGCGGAGGTGGAAAGCATCCTTACTAGACAGGATGCCGGTTGAGGGGGAAAGGTTTACAATGGGTTCGGCTCCGAGTGGGTAGAGACGGGATCCAAGTGTGGAGTGTGGGAGTACGGAGTTGAGCAGTCAGGAGTCACTCACTCCTCACTCACACCTCCGAACTGCCACACTCCAAACTTGGATTCCCTCAGCCATGTCCCTGGAGCTTTTTTATTCCCACTCGATCGTCGCCGGCGGCTTCGAGCTGACATCGTACACGACCCGATTGACGCCAGCCACCTCGTTGATGATCCGGCTCGATATCCGGCCGAGCACCTCCGGCGGAAACGGGAACCAGTCCGCGGTCATTCCGTCGGTGCTGGTGACCGCCCTCAATCCGACCACGTTGTCGTAAGTCCGCTCGTCCCCCATCACCCCCACGCTCCGCACCGGGAGCAGCACCGCGAACGCCTGCCATATCTCGTCGTACAGGCCGGCCGAGCGGATCTCTTCCAGATAGATCGCGTCGGCCGCGCGGAGCGTGTCGAGCTTGGCGCGGTCCACGTCGCTCAGGATCCGGATGGCCAGCCCCGGCCCGGGGAACGGGTGCCGGCCGACCATCTCCTCCGGCAGCCCGAGCTCACGGCCAACGTTGCGCACCTCGTCCTTGAACAGCTCGCGCAGCGGCTCGATCAACTTGAACTTCATTCCGGGTTTGAGCCCGCCGACGTTATGGTGCGTCTTGATCGTCGCCGAGGGACCTCCCGTCGCCGAGACCGACTCGATCACGTCGGGGTACAGCGTACCCTGCACCAGAAACTCCGCGTCGCCGATGGCTGCCGCGGCGTCCTCGAACACGTCGATGAACGTGTGGCCGATGCGGCGGCGCTTCTCCTCCGGCTCCTCGATCCCCGCGAGCGCGTCGAGGAAACGCTGCTCCGCGTCTATGACGATCAGCTCGATACCGAGGTGCTGCCGGAACGTGCGCTCGACCTGCTCGGTCTCGTGCAGGCGCATCAGTCCCGTGTTCACGTAGATGCACGTGAGCTGATCGCCGATTGCGCGGTGTACGAGCGCGGCGGCGACCGACGAATCGACACCGCCGGATAGCCCGCATATCACGCGCGCGGACCCTACCTGCTCCCGGATCTTGGTCAACTCGTTTTCGATGAACGCGCCGGCCGTCCACGTGGGCTCGGCCTTGCACGCCTCGAACAGGAAGTTCGAGATGATCTCCGTGCCCCGCGGGGTATGCGCCACCTCGGGGTGGAACTGCACGCCGAAGATCGGCTTGGACCGATGCCTGAATGCCGTCACCGGGTTCGACTTGCTCGTGGCGATCACGGTGAACTCTGGCGGCGGCTGCTCCACGTGGTCGCCGTGGCTCATCCAGACGGTGACGGGCTCGCCCTCCTTGAATCCGCCGAACAGCGTGTCCGAGTCGGTCACCGTCATCTCGGCGCGGCCGTACTCGCGCTTTCCTCCGCGCTTCACCTCTCCACCGGAGACGTGCGCGATAACCTGCATACCGTAACAGATTCCAAGAACTGGAGCGACGTCTAACAGCGCCTTATCGATGAGCGGCGCGCCCTCGCCGTAAACCGAGCTCGGACCGCCGCTCAGGATGATCCCGTCCGGCGCCCAGTCCCGGATCCACTTGAGATCGCGCGTGGGCGGATGAATCTCGGAGTACACTCTCGCTTCACGCACACGCCGGGCGATGAGCTGCGTGTACTGCGCCCCGAAATCGAGGATGAGGATGCGGGAGGTCATAAAAGCAGGTGACTAGTGACTAGTGGCTAGTGACTAGTAAATACGGGGAACGAGGACACACATGGGAATGTAGTGGCAGTTACTAGTCACTAGTCACTAGTCACCAGTCACCAGTCACCGTTATGATCTCTACCTCGCGCGTCTCCAAATCCAGGATCGCGCCCGTGCACTCACCGTGCAGCCAGCCGCACGCCTCGCCGGGGTTTACCAATAGAGTCTCGCCCACCGTGCGCGTGTCCTGCCGGTGCGTCGCGCCGTACAGCACGAAGTCGTGCGACTCGATGGACCGGCGGTTGATTTCGCCCAGCTCGTGCACGAGCATGATGCGGTAACCGCCGACCTCAAAGCTGTGCGGCGACTCGTACAGTTCGGTCCCCATGGACTGGTCGGCGAACGCCTTCAGTCCCTCGCGGTCGCCGTCGTTCCTGCCGAACACGCCGAGCAGCGCCATGTTAGCCTGCCGGAGCGGCGCGAGCGAGAACGCGGAGCAGTAGTCGCCCGCGTGCATCACGAGGCTCACGCCCGACGCTGCCAACTTCTCGACGAGCTGCTCGATGGCCGGCAGGCGGTCGTGCGTGTCCGACAGAACCCCGACTCTCATAGCGCGCTCCAGCGCGGAGTCACGTGCTCGCCCCTTATCAGGTCGTCGTAGCTCTCCCGCTCGGTCACGACGCCGTACCGGTCTCCGTCCACCATGACCTCCGCGGCCTTCGGCCGCGAGTTGTACTGCGACGCCATCACGAAACCGTACGCCCCGGCCGAGTGCACGGCGAGAATGTCATTGGCGGAAACATCGTCCATTTCCCGGTTGAGCGCGAAGAAATCTCCGCTCTCGCACACGGGCCCCACGACATCCGCCACTATCCGTCCGGTGACGGACCCAACGGATTCGATCCTGTGGTACGCGTTGTAGTGCGACGGCCGTAGCAGATCGTTCATTCCAGCGTCTATGATGACGTACTCCTTCCCACCGCTGCGCTTCCGGTACAGCACTCTGGTCAGCAGCACGCCGGCGTTCCCCACGATGAACCGTCCCGGCTCGACGATGAGATCGAGGCCGGTTCCCGCGAGCATGGCGCCTGTGCGCGCGCCAAGCTGCGCGACGTCTATCGGCCGCTCGGTGTCGTACGTCACGGCCAGCCCGCCCCCGATGTCCACGTACCGGATGTCCGACGCGCCCGCCGCGCGCATCTGCCCGAGTAGCGCGAGCAGCCGCTGCAGTCCCATCTCGTACGGGCCGAACAGAGCGATCTGCGAGCCGACATGCATGTCGAGCCCCGCGAGCAGCACGTTCCCGAGCCCGAGCGCGACCGACGCGACCCGCACCGCCTCGTCGTGCGGGATGCCGAACTTCATCCCCTTCTCGCCCGTGCGGGTGTACGGGTGCGGCGTGTCCACGGTGACCTCGGGGTTGATCCGCAGCGCGATCCGCGCGCGCAGCCGCATCCGCCCCGCGACCTCGTTCACCAGCCGCAGCTCCTCCTCCGACTCGATGTTGATCAGCAGCACGTCCGCGCGCAGCGCCTCCTCGATCTCGGCTTCAGTCTTCCCCACTCCGCTGAATACGATCCCGCTGCCAGAGTAGCCGGCGCGCAGCGCGCGAAATAGCTCGCCTCCCGAGACGATGTCCACGCCAGCGCCCAGCTCGCGCAGCAGCGCGAGGATGGCGAGACTGGAGTTGGCCTTGACGCTGTAGTGCAGCCGGTGCGGCGTGCCCGCGAACGCCGCGCTCAGGCGCGCATACTGCTCGCGGATGCTCTGGGCGCTGTACACATACGACGGCGTGCCGACGCGCTCAGCCAGCGCGTCGAGCGGCACGCCGTCACAGTGCAGCGTGCCGTCAACGCGACCGAATCCGGCGGTCAGTACGCTCTCGCCCAAAGCGCCTCGGACTGCGAGGCGGCGCCGCACGCCAGGCACGTCGCCGGCGGCTCGGCGGAGCAGAACTCCTCGTCCGGGAGCACGCGGATGGTGGCCTTGGTCTCTTCCTTGACCTTGGCCTCGCACGCGCCCGAGCCGCACCACCCGGCGTACACGAATCCGCCCGGGCCTTCCATGATCGCGCGGAACTCGTCGTACGTGATCTTGCCGCGGTGGCTGTTCTTCTCGCGCCGCTCGCGCGCGGTCTCGAGCATGGCGTCCTGGATCGCCACGAGCAGCTCCGCCGCTTCCTCGCCGATCGTGTCGAGCGACACCGGCTTCTTGCTCCGGTCGTCGCGGCGCACGAGGACCGCCTGATTCTTGTCCAGGTCGCGCGGTCCCAGCTCGATGCGGAGCGGCACGCCGCGTAGCTCCCATTCGTAGTACTTGGCGCCCGGCGACATTCCCTGGCGGTCGTCCAGGTGCACGCGCAGCCGGTGCGGATCCCGCCGCTCCCACTCGACGAGCGATGCCCGGAGCCGATTCGCCGCCTCGAACACGCGGGCACGGTCGTCCTCGGTCTTCCAGATGGGCACGATCACGATCTCGATGGGAGCCAGCAGCGGCGGCGTGCGCAACCCGACGTCGTCGCCGTGCGTCATCACCAGTCCGCCGACGAGCCGCGTGGACACGCCCCAGCTCGTGTTCCACACGTGCTCGACCGTTCCGGCTTCGCTCTGGAACGTCACGTCGAACGCCTTGGCGAAGTTCTGCCCGAGATTATGCGACGTGCCCGCCTGGAGCGCGCGGTTGTCCTGCATCATCGCTTCGCAGGAGAACGTGCGCAGCGCACCCGCGAACTTCTCCGCGTCGGACTTCACGCCTGTGACTACCGGCATCGCCATGTATCCTTCCATGAAGTCGCTATAGACGCCGAGCATCCTGCGCGCTTCTTCCTCGGCCTCGTCATGGGTCGCGTGCGCGGTGTGCCCTTCCTGCCAGAGAAATTCGAGCGTACGCAGGAATAGCCGGGTGCGCATCTCCCAGCGGACCACGTTGGCCCACTGGTTCATGAGCAGCGGCAGGTCGCGGTAGCTCTGAATCCACTTGGCGAACATCGCGTAGATGATCGTCTCGGATGTCGGGCGGACGACGAGCGGCTCCTCGAGCAGCTTGCCGCCCCCGTGCGTCACCACGGCGACTTCCGGCGCGAACCCCTCGACGTGCTGCTCTTCCTTCTTGAGGAAGCTCTCCGGAATGAACAGCGGGAAATACGCGTTGACGTGGCCGGTGGCCTTGAACATGTCGTCGAGCTGCCGCTGCATCCGCTCCCAGATGCCGTAGCCCGCCGGCCTGATCACCATGCAGCCGCGCACCGGCGCGTAGTCCGCCAGTTCGGCCTTGAGCACCAGCTCGTTGTACCACGCGCTGAAGTCCTCCGCGCGCGGAGTCAGCTTCTTGTCGTCTGCCATAGTCTTACACCGGGATGTTGAAGAGCTCGTCGCCGCGGACGACTCGCTCACTGCCGTCGGCCAGCGTCTTCACGGTCATCGTGCCCGCGCCGTCGTTCCACTGGTCGCGCAGGAGAATAACCACTTTCGCCGCTCCCGCGCTCGCCGCGGCCTTGAGCTGCCGCGCCAGCTGCTGCGGCTTGAGCGAATACTCCACGCTGTGGCCGCGCCGCCGCAGCCGTCCCGCCACCGACATCACGTCGGATAGGAGCGCTTCGTCGTCCGAGGCGACCCAGTAGTCAATGGCCGGCTCCAGTGCCGGCATCAGCTTGCGCGACCGCAGCAGCTCGCCCAGCACGACGTCTCCCATGCCGAAGCCGAGCGCCGGCGCCGCCGTGCCGCCGAGCGTCGCGAGCAGATCGTCGTACCGCCCGCCGCCGCAGATGGCGCGGAACTCGCCCGCCGTGTCGAACAGCTCGAACACGATCCCCGTGTAGTAAGCCAGCCCGCGAACCACCGATAGGTCGAGCTGAACCCAGTCGGCCACGCCCAGCGCGCCGAGCAGATCGAAGTATCGCCGCAGGTTGTCGAAGTGCACGTCCATCGCGCGCACTCCGCCCAGGCGCACGCGCAGCTCGTCGAGATTCTTCGCTGCGACCGCCTCGAACAGCGAGCCGACGGTGTGCGCCGCGAGGCCGCCGTCCGTGAGGCGCTTTTCCAGCACGGCGCGCGGCTCACGGTCGACCTTGTCGAGCGCGGCGTACACCAGCGGCTGCTGCTCGCCCGCGATGTCGAAGTGCGCGAGCAGCGCCCCGATCAGGCGCCGGTCGGACACGCGCGCGCGGACATCGCCCGCGGTCAGCCCTACCTCACGCATCACGTCGATCGCCAGCGCGAGCAACTCGGCGTCCGCCGCCACGTCGGATTCGCCCACGATGTCCACGTTGAGCTGGAAGTGCTCCCGCAGCCGCCCCTTCTGCTGCCGCTCGTAGCGGAACAGCTGCGGCGTGGAGTACCATCGCACCGGCTTGCGCAGCGCGTTCAGCTTCGCGCCGACCATGCGCGCGAACGTTGGCGTCATCTCCGGACGGAGCGCCACTCTTCTGCCGCCCTTGTCCTCGAAGACGTACAGCTGGCCAACGATCTCGTCGCCGCTCTTGGCGGTGTACAGCTCGAGCGGCTCGAGCGGCGGACCGTCGTACTCCACAAAGCCGTACCGGCGCGCGACCTCGCGCCACGCGTTCATCACGTAGGCGCGCTCGGCCAGCTCCTGCGGATAGAAATCGCGAAACCCTGGCAGCGCTGCTCGTGACATTGGTGAAAGCTACGCGGCCATTGGAGATAGCTGCAAGCACGACATCGCGTCTCCTACGGTATGAAACGAACCGGTGATCAGGACAGTGGTCCCGCGCTCAGCCGCCTGCGCCACCGCCGCGGCGAAATCGGAGACGGGCAAAGCGTTTGCGCCGACCGAGCTGGCGTAGGCCGCCGCCTCGATTGGATCCCACCGCCGGTTCGCCGGCGCGGTAGGCGGAAGCGTCAGAATCAGCTCGTCCACCACCGGCGCGAGCAGGTCCACCATCCCGCGCCAGTCCTTGTCGGACAGCACGCCGAGCACCGCCACCAGGGGACGCTCGATCCCGAGTCTCGCCAGCGCGGACACGAGCACCGTGATGCCGGCCGGGTTGTGCGCGACGTCGAAAATGAACTTCCCCCGACTGTCCATGCGGCCGGGAAGCCGGACGTCGCGTAGCGCTTCGGTGCATTGGTCGAGCGGGACCGAGTACGCCGCGCCGGCCGCCCGCACCATGGCGATCGCGGCAGCCGTGTTCCACGCCTGGTACTCGCCGATTAGCGGCGTGCTGATCTCGAAGAAGCGCCCGCCCCGCTCGATGGTGAAGTCGGTTCCGCCCGGACCGACGCGCACGTCGCTCGTATCGTACTCCTTAGCGACCACCACGATCGGACCGGCCCCCATCGCGCTCGCGAGGTTGGCGAGCTCTCGCGCGACGCTGCCCTTCCGCTCCCCCACGACCGCCGGCACTCCGCGCTTGAATATCCCGGCCTTCTCCATCGCGATCTGCACGATCGTCTCACCGAGCATGTCGGTGTGATCCAGGTTCACCGACGTGACGCACGCAACGAGCGGAGTGATCACGTTGGTGGCGTCCAGCCGTCCGCCCAGTCCCGTCTCGATCACGGCGATCTCCGCGCCCTGCCGGGCAAACCAGTCGAACGCGAGCGCCGTCGTCACCTCGAAGAACGTCGCGCCGAGCCGCTCGGCGTCGGGCGTCCAGCGCTCTATGAAGGCGACGACTTCCTCCTCGGAGATGTGCCGGCCGCCGACGCGGACGCGCTCGCGGAAATCCACGAGATGCGGCGAGGAATACGCGGCAACGTTGAAGCCGCGCGACCGGAGTAGTGCCTCCACCGACGCGACGACGCTCCCCTTGCCATTGGTTCCGGCGACGTGAAAGGACTTGAACCGGCGGTGCGGATCGCCGAGCAGGCGCAGGAGCCCGGTCGTGCGCTCCAGCCCGAGCCTGGTATCACCGGTCGTGCGCGCGAAGAGGTAGTCGAGCGCGGCCCGGTACTCCCGGGAAGCTGCGACTGTCAGCTCTCAGTCCATCCGCTCGCGGCGGGCTTGCCGCTCATGTGCCGGAGGAGCGTACCGACCGTCTGCTTGAGATCGCGGCGGTGCACGACCTGATCCACCATGCCGTGCTCGAGCAGGAACTCGGCGGTCTGGAACCCCACGGGCAGATCCTGCCCGATCGTCTGCTTGATCACGCGCGGCCCCGCGAACCCGATCACCGCGCCGGGCTCCGCCAGGATCGCGTCGCCGAGCATCGCGAAGCTCGCGCTCACGCCGCCGGTGGTGGGGTTGGTGAGGATGGACACGTACGGGATGCGCCGCTCCGCGAGCTGCGACAGGATGGCCGCCGCCTTCGCCATCTGCATCAGCGACAGCACGCCCTCCTGCATGCGCGCTCCGCCCGAGGCGGATACCAACACCAGCGGGAATTTCCGCTCGAGCGATTTCTGTCCGAGCCGCGCGATCTTCTCGCCGACGACCGAGCCCATCGAGCCGCCCATGAAGGCGAAATCCATCGCGCCGACTCCGATCGGCATCCCGCCGAGCTGGCCGGTCGCGGTGAGAATGGCGTCGCCCTCCCCAGCCTTGGCCGTCGCCTTCGCGAGTCGACCCGGGTACTCCGGAAATCCCAACGGATCGGTGGACTTGATCTCCGTCTCGGTCTCTTCGGCGGTTCCGTCGTCGAGCAGAATCGCGAGGTAATCGCTGGCCCGGATCCGGCGGTGGAAGTCGCAGGTGGGGCACACGTTCAGGTTGCGCTCGAACTTCTCGCGCAGGTCCGTGTGGCCGCACGCCTCACATTTCTCCCACGTGTCGGGCGGTATCTCGAGCCGCTCGCGCTTAGGCTGGCGGGGCTTTTTCTCCTTCCGGAACCAGGCCATTCAGAGGCTCACGTCGAGCTTTAAGTGCATCTAGGTAAGTTCTGGAAGGAGGCGGACTTACTGATTGGTGACTAGTGACTTGTGACTAGTGACTAGTGTAGAGCGGAAGAGATAGGGGGTCGGAAGGCAGGGCAGTTACTAGTCACTAGTCACTAGTCACTAGTCACCTAATTTACCCTCGCCCCGGCCCGGCCGCGCCCTTCCCCCGAGATGCGGAGCAGGATCCCCACGGCCAGCCAGGTCGCCAGCATGAAGGAGCCGCCGTAGCTGAAGAACGGCAGCGGGATACCGGTGATGGGCATCAGGTTGAGCGTCATCCCCACGTTCACGATGATGTGGACCAGCCAGCTCGCCATGAGCCCGAATGCCACCAGCCCGCCGAAGGCGTCGTTCGCCCGCGACGCGATCTTGGTGGCGCGCAGCAGCAGCACCGTGAGCAGCGTGAGCGTGAACGTCACCCCGATGAAGCCCAGCTCCTCCCCCAGCACGGCAAAGATGAAATCCGTGTGCTGCGCGGGGAGGAATGCGAGCCGTTTCTGGGTGCCGTCCGTGAATCCCTTGCCGAATACGCCGCCGGACCCGATCGAAATCTTCGACTGGATCACCTGGTAGCCTGACGCCCGCGGATCGAACGATGGATCGATGAATACCCGCAGCCGGTTCTGCTGGTACGGCTTGAGTGTCTCCCACAGGACCGGGGCGACGACGCCCGTGGCGACGTTCGCCAGCATCAGCACGATCCCCTCGACCAGGAACGGCCGGTAGTACAGGACCAGCGCGAGCAGCACCAGGAACCACGCCCCCCAGAGCCCGGTGCTGAAGGAGAGCACGAGACTGATCGCCGGGCTGGCAAGCAGCAGCAGCAGCGGCCACGCCACGCCGGACCAGTACAGCATGGCGAAGAAGATTCCGATGAACGCGATGCCGCTGCCGAGATCGGGCTGCGCCATGATCATTAGCCATGGCACCGCGACGATTATCGCCGGCTTCCAGAGGTCGAGCAGCGAGCTGGGCGACTCGCGCCGCGCGGCCAATACCTGCGCCAGCATCAGCACGACCGTGACTTTCGCGATCTCCGCCGGCTGTCCGATCCGCACGCCGCCGATGGCGAGCCAGCTCTTGGTGCCGGCGGCCGTGCCCGCACCCGTGCCGATCACGAGGGTGAGCGCGAGCAGCAGCAGGCTCAACGCGTACGCGGGGACCGTCAGCCACTGGATCAGCCGCACTGAAGTGCGAGTGACGCCGTAAGCGGTCAACAGCCCCAAAATCACCCAGACGATTTGCGGCTTGTACAGCCCGGCGACGTACGTGGGGACATCCGTCCGGCCGGCGGAATACACCATCGCGCTTCCCAGCAGCGAGAGCGCCAGCGCTGTGAGGACGAGCGGATAGTCCGCAACAATCCGCCGGGCCATCAGGGGGTTGCTGTGATTCCCGCTGGCGGCACCGGAGTGGCGGGGACGCTGCCATCATTCGCATCGCCTGCCGTCGGTCCCATCGGCGCGCGGTCGGCCGGATGGGGAATGTTGAGGTACTTGGCCGCCACGCGCGATGCCACGCGCGCCGCCTGCCAGCCGTGGCCGCCGAACTCGATCATGACCGCAACGACAATCCTGGGATCGTGCACCGGCGCCATGCCGATGAACCACGCGTGATCCGGAGTCGTCTTGCCGCTCTGTGCAGTTCCCGTCTTTCCTCCGAGGAACAGTCCCGGGACGGCGGAGCCGCCCGCGGTTCCCGTCGGCGAGACGACTCTCCCCAGCGCTTCACGGAGCTTCTGGATCTGTTCCGGTGTGAGCGAAAACACACGCTCGCGGTTCGGCGTGACGCGCGCGATACTCGGCGGAGCGGCCGTGCCGTCCGACGCGATCGCCGAATAGAACCGGGCCATGCTCGCCAGCGTCTGCGAGTTCTCGCCCTGGCCGATCGCCATGTTGATGACCGTCGAGCCCGGCGTCCACCCACGCGGCCCGTAGCGCTTATTGAAGTAGTCGAGGCCGTACGGAAAACGCGGCGCCTTCTCGTTCGGCAGATCGAGCCCCGACTTCTCGTTCATGCCCAGCTTGATCCCGCCCGCGATCATGCGCGACAGGCCGATGCGCAGGCCGAGCTGGTAGAAGTACACGTTGCAGGATTTCTCGATCGCGCCGCTCAGATCGCGCCAGCCGTGGCCGCGCGGGTCCCAGCAGCGGAAGTAGGCGTTGCCGTAGGCAAACCCGCCGTTGCACGCCTGCGGCATCCGCGTGTCGAAGTCCGCGATGCCGTTCTCCAGCGCGATGACCGCGTCAATCAGCTTCCACGTGGAGCCCGGCGGATACGTTCCCTGCGTCGCCTTGTTGTACAGTGGCTTCTTCGGGTTCGTGTTCAGCTCGGTCCAGTAATTCTGCGGGATTCCGCCGGTGAATCTGTTGGGGTCGTAGCCCGGTCCGCTGTGGATCGCGAGCACTCCTCCCGTGGCGGGATCGAGCGCGATCACCCCGCCCATCAGGGTGTCGCTGAACACTGTCGAGATGTACCGCTGCAGGTCCATGTCTATGTTCGTGTACATCGGAGGCGCCGGACGTGGGACGAGATCCGGCCGGGCCACGCCCGCCTCGTTCACCACTCTTCCGCGCGCGTCCACCTCGACGAAGCGCATCCCCTCCGTCCCGTGCAGGACCTCCTCGTACTGCCGCTCAAGCCCGCCCTTCCCCACCTGCTGCCCCAACTTGTAGCTGCGGAAGCGCTCGCTGTTCAGCTCGCTCTCGCTGATCTCGCTGGTGTAGCCGACGAACGCCGACACCACCTCGCCGTCCGGGTAGTACCGCTTGGGCACCGACTGGATGATGAGGCTGGGGAAATCGATCCGGTGCTCTTCGAGCACCGCGACGACGTCTATGGCGGCGTCCGGAAAAATCACCGTCGGCCGGTTCGGCTCGCGGCGGAACCGCTTGAGCGCGCCCGCCACGTCGCCGGGCGTGAGCTGGATTACAGTCCCGAGCCGCGCCAGCTCTGCCTTCAGCGCGCTCTCGGTGGCGCTGAGCAGCGACACCGTATACGCCGGGAGGTTCTCCGCGATCACGTTGTTCTTGCGATCGTAGATGATTCCGCGCGGGGCGGGCAGCGGGACCTCGCGCAGCCGGTTCTCCTCCGATTGCACCGCGTACCGCTCGTGCTGCAGCACCTGCGTGTTGAAGAAGCCGCTCAGGAGAACGGTCATCAGCACCACTATGAGAATGGTGCCGATCCGGGCGCGGCGCGCGATGTCGTTCGGATGGAAGCTCATGCGGAGGACGGCTCGACGAGAGGACGCATCACAACCAGCAGCACGACTCCGGCCAGCGCGGTGACGGCGGCCGAGAGCGGCGACCACAGTATCAATTGCTGGACCAGCTCGATTCCGCCTACCCGGCGCTCAGCCAGGAAGTAAATGACGTCGAACGCCCACTTGCCGAGAAAGAAGAAGAACGCGTTCAGCGCGATGTTGTCGGCGAAAAACACGGCCTTGAGCCAGCTCGCACCGTAGCCCACCAGCGTCATCGCGACCGCGCCGGCTCCCAGTGCTGCCGGCGTGAGCGAATCCGATACGAACCCGATGGCGAAGCCGATCACGGCCGCCATCCCCGGGCGCACCCGCACCGCGATCAGCAGCAGCGCGATGAGGAGGAAGTCCATCGGCGCGCGCCAGCCCAGTAGCGGCCGCAGCGTGTAGTGCAGCACCACCAGGAAGGCGAAGCTAGCAAGCGCCCGGAGCAGAGGAACGAACCGAATGCCCATCAGCGCTCCGGCTGCCTCGGAGCCGGCGTCGTGTCCCGGCGCCCGCTCACCGGCGGGCCGAGACGGACCACGCTGTCGCGCTGCGGCGGCGGTGCCTGCGGATCCGCCGTCGGCGGGGTCACCGGCTGCGTCGGCTGCGGCTGAGTCGTCGGCGTGGTCTGTGGCCGCGCCTGCGGCTGCACCACTGCGGTCGTCGCGTCGCCGCCGGCCGCGCGCACCGAGTCGGTGCGCATCGAGGCGATGGCGGCGCGCCTGGCCGCGGCCTCCTGCAACGCCGCCGCGCGCGCCAGCGAGTCGCCGGCCGCGAGGATCGCGCGCAACGCGGCCTCCGTAGGCCCGCCCTGCTGCCAGACCCCTTCCACGCCTTCGGCCACGCGGTCGGGGCGCAGGATCATCACGGAGTTCACGTCACTCGGCGAAACGGCCGGCCGCAGTATGTACGTCCTCGCCCATGACTCCGGCGTCTTCAGCTCCGACAGCACCGTTCCGATGGGAATGGCGCGCGGATACGTCCCGCCCAGTCCCGCGCTCACTATCAGCATCCCCGGCTTGAGCTCGGTGCGGAACGACACGCCGCGCATCTCCATCAGGAACCGGTTGGGGCCCGCTCCAAGGTGCGCCTGCACGATCCCGAACGTGGTGCCGTCCTCGGACATGGCACTCACGCGGAAGTCGGGATGGGTCCACAGGATCGCCTGGCTCATCGTCGGATCCACGCGCTCGACCGCGCCCACGAGCCCTTCGGGCGCAACCACCGGACTGAGCCGGCGCACACCGGCGTTCGATCCCGCGCTCAGGACCACGCTGTATGCGTCACGGACGCCGCGCCCGTGCAACGCTTCGGCGGGCACGAACCCCCACTTGAGGCGCGCACCGAGCCCGATGATCTCGCGCAGTCGCTCATTCTCGGATTGCAGAGCCGCGACGCTCAGCGCCTTGATCGTGACGCTGTCGCGCGCCTCGACGCGCTCCTCGTGCAACATGAAAGCCCGGCGGCTAAGCTCGGCCCGCTCCTGCAGCATTATGAGCGGAGCGAGAATGCTCTGACGCAGCGTCGCGGCTACCGGCTCGCGAACGCTGGCCGGGAGCACCAGCGCCAGCAGCGAGAGCAGCACGCACGTGCCGACGATCATCTGGTCGAGACGCGCGCTCCCACGGATCGGTCGCGATACCGCCATTTACGTCCTCAGGTGTCCAGAACCGACCAGTACTTGTCTTCGTCGTCGAGGATGCGTCCCGTGCCGCGGACTACGCACGTGAGCGGATCTTCGTCCACGTGGATGGGCAGGTTCGTCTCCTGGCTCAGCAGGATGTCGAGCCCCTTGATCAGCGCGCCGCCGCCGGTCATGACGATGCCGCGGTCCACGATGTCGGCCGCGAGCTCGGGCGGAGTGATCTCGAGCGCGCGGCGCACCGCCTCGACGATCTGCTGGATCGGCTCCTGCACCGCCTCGCGGATCTCGCTGGACGTGACGCGCACGGTCTTCGGAATGCCGGACACCAGGTCCCGACCCTTCACGTCCATCTCGCGCTCGTCACCGACCGGCGCTGCCGAGCCGATCTGAATCTTCACCTGCTCGGCCGTGGATTCACCGATCAGGAGATTGTAGCTCTTCCGCATGAACTGCACGATCGCCATGTCCATCTCGTCACCGCCGGTGCGGATGGACGTGTCGCTCACGATTCCGGAGAGCGCGATGACGGCGATCTCCGTCGTGCCGCCGCCGATGTCGATCACCATGTTGCCGGTCGGCGTGTCAACGGGAAGTCCGACGCCGATCGCCGCCGCCATCGGCTCCGCCACCATGAAGACTTCCTTCGCGCCGGCGCCGAGCGCGGAGTCGCGCACCGCGCGCCTCTCCACTTCGGTGATTCCCGACGGCACACACACGATCACGCGCGGCTTCACCTTGAAGACGTGGTTCTCGATGATGAGCGTGAGGAAATAGCGCAGCATCTTTTCCGTCACGTCGAAGTCGGCGATGACGCCGTCCTTCATCGGTCGCACGGCGATGATGCCTTCGGGCGTGCGGCCAAGCATGCGCTTCGCTTCGAGTCCGACGCCCTTGATCTTCTTGGTCTCGCGATCCAGCGCGACGACCGAGGGCTCGTTGAGCACGATGCCCTGACCTTTCACGTAGATCAGCGTGTTTGCCGTGCCGAGATCGACCGCGATCGCGTTGGCGGGGAAAAGCGAACCGGGCTTGATGAATGGCCAGCGCATTTGGTCCTTAGGTGTTGCGGCTCATGAGGTTATATAAACTAGCATGGGTTGCGGCCGTGGCGTACTGCCTCGCCTGTGACTTCGGACTGTGGACTCAGGACCCTTGCGGCCTCAGGACCAACGGCCATCGCGGATCGACGATTAATCGAGAACCGAGGATCGCGGAGGGAACGCATTCACGTGTCTTCCCCGGCTGTTCCGTCCATCCTCAGTCCTCAGCCCTCGATTAATCGTCGATCCGCGATTGTAGTTAGTCCTGAGGCCGCAAGGGTCCGCAATCCGCAATCGCTTATGCGAGAAACTTCTCGACGCTGGCCAAGGGCAGCCCGAAGGCCTCCGCCACGCCCGGGTAGGTCACCTCTCCCTCGACGATGTTGAGCCCGCGCTGTAACGGGACGCTGTCGCGCAGCGCCTTCTTCCAGCCCTTGTTGGCGAGCTGCATCGCGTAGGGGAACGTGGCGTTGGTCAGCGCCAGCGTGGAAGTGCGCGGCACGCCGCCGGGCATGTTGGCGACACCGTAGTGGATGACGCCGTCCACGACGTACGTGGGGTCCTCATGGGTCGTCGCCTTGATGGTCTCGACGCAGCCACCCTGGTCGATCGCGACGTCCACGATGACCGAGCCGGGCTGCATGAGCTTGAGATCCTCGCGCCGGATCAGCCTCGGCGCGACGGCACCGGGGATCAGCACCGCGCCGACCACGAGATCGGCGGTCGATATCTGCTCCAGGATGTTGTGCCGGTTCGAGTAGATGAGGATCACGTTGGCGGGCATCACGTCGGACAGGTACCGCAGCCGCTCGAGCGAGAGATCGAGCACGGTTACCTTCGCGCCCATTCCTGCGGCCATCTTCGCGGCGTTGATGCCGACGATTCCGCCGCCGAGTATCACGACCTTCGCGGGCGGAACGCCGGGCACGCCGCCGAGCAGCACGCCGCGCCCGCCGTACAGCTTCTCCAGATACTTCGCCCCTTCCTGGACGGCCATCCTGCCGGCGACTTCCGACATCGGCGTGAGCAGCGGCAGCTCGCGCGACGGCAGCTCGACGGTCTCGTACGCGATGCACACCGCACCGCTGTCCATGTGCGCGCGCGTCAGCTTCTCGTCGGCCGCGAAATGAAAGTAGGTGAAGATGCACTGCCCTTTGCGCATGTGCGTCCATTCCCTGGCAATCGGCTCCTTCACCTTCATGATCATGTCGGCCTTCGCCCACGTCGTAGCGGCGTCCGGTGCGATCCGCGCGCCGACCGCGGTGTACATGTCGTCCGGGAAGCCGCTGCCCTCACCCGCGCCCGTCTCGACCAGCACGTCGTGCCCGGCGGCCGCCAGCGCTTCCGCGCCGGCGGGAACCAGCGCGACTCTGTTCTCGTTTGTCTTGATCTCTTTTGGAACGCCGATGAGCATGGGAGGGGGCGGTGATTGGTGATTGGTGATTGGTGATTAGTGACTAGTAACTGCTCTGCAACGGTTTGGGGCCGAGGCTTACGACCGTTTGAATATCAGGGCTAAAAAACTCGCCGCAGACTTTGCGAACGGTGTCCGGATCGATGGCGTCGATGAGAGCGAGGACTTCGTCGAGAGTCTGGATGGGCTCGCCGAACAACTCGCCGGTGGCGGCGCGGTACATCCGCGAGCCGACGCTCTCCAGTGACAGCGTGACCTGGCCCTTGAGCTGGCTCCGCCCGAGCTCGATCTCTGCCTCGGGGATTCCTTCCCCGGCGACGCGGGCGAGTTCCTCGTTGATTGCCCGCACGGCGGCGTCGGCGGTCTCGGGGGCGGTCGCGACGTATACGCCCTGCATCCCGGTATCCAGATGAAATGACTGGAAGGTCTGCACCGAGTACGCCAGGCCCAGCTCCTCGCGGACGCGCTGGAACAGCCGCGAGCTCATGCCGCCGCCGAGCAGCGTGCTGATCAGAGCGATCGCATAGCGGCGCGGATCGCGGTGCGGCACGGTCGCCGTGCCGAGCACGACGTGGGTCTGCGCCTGGTCGCGCCGGTCGTGGTGAGCGTACGACACCGGCGCGGCGCGCGGCACAGCCGGCTGGCTGGGCGCGCAGCCGCTCGCGGGGATGCTCATCCAGCCCGAGCGATCGAGCACGTCGAGCAGCGCCTCGTGCTCGATGTTGCCCGCGGCCGCGACTACGACCTGGCCGCAATGGTACGTCGCGTCGTGCAGGTCGCGCAGGTCGCTCGCGGTCAGCCCCGACACGGTGTCGCGCGTTCCGAGGATCGAGTATCCGTACGGATGCTCACCCCAAAGCTGCGCGTTGTGCAGCTCGAACACCTGATCGTCGGGAGTGTCCTCGACCATGCTGATCTCTTCCAGCACGACCTTGCGTTCCATGCTGACGTCGGAGTCGCGCAGCAGCGGGCGGAACACCACGTCGGCAAGCACGTCCGCGGCCTGCGCTGCGTGCTCGTCGAGTACTCGCGCCTGGTAGCTGGTGTGCTCGCGCGAGGTGTACGCGTCGAGGCTCCCGCCGAGCACTTCCAGCGATAGCGCGATGTCTTTCGCGGAGCGCGTTGGTGTCGCCTTGAATACGGCGTGCTCGAGGAGGTGGGACACGCCCATCTTGTCGGACGGCTCGTGAATGGAAGCGGACTTGATCCAGGTCCCCAATGCAACCGACCGCACCCACGGCATGTGCTCCGAGAGTACGGTCAGTCCATTGGGTAAAACGGTTCGGCGAACGCCGGCTTCGATGCGCAGCGGGATTTTCACGCGCCGCTCAGCCGTGCCGGCCGTGATCACTCTCGCGGTCGCCCTCTCCCTCCGCCACCGCTGCGGCCACGCCCGCCGCTGCCACCGCTGCTGCGGGGCCTGCGCGGACGATCTTCGCTGCTGTGGTCGCCCGATCCACCGACGCCGGCCAGCTCGCCTTCGCCGCCGCCGCCCTCGCCGCCGGCCGCGCCTTCCGGCTTCTCCAGCAGCGCTTTGCGCGACAGGCGCATCTTCCCGCGCTCGTCCCGCTCGATGAGCTTCACTCGCACGACGTCGCCGCGCTTGAGCACGTCCTCGACGCGCTCGGTGCGGCCGTGCTGGATCTCCGAGATGTGCAGCAGTCCCTCGGTGCCCGGCATGATCTCGATGAA
>CAYGJL010000027.1:0-13118 GCA_964350145.1 uncultured Gemmatimonadaceae bacterium | reverse complement strand
TGAACGCGCCGAACGCGGTCGTGCTCTTGACCTCGCCTTCGTAGATCTCGCCGACGATCGGCTCGGCCGTGACCTGTTCGACCATCTCCTTGGCGCGCTGCATGGACTCGCCGCCGACGGCCGCGATCGTGACCAGGCCGGTGTCGTCCACCGTGATCTCCGCGCCGGTCTCTTCCTGAATGCCACGGATGATCTTGCCCTTGGGTCCGATGAGATCGCCGATCTTCTCGGGGTTGATCGTCATCGTCACGATGCGGGGAGCGTACAACGACATCTCCGGCCGCGGCGCCGCCAGCGCCTTCTTCATCTCGCCGAGGATGTGCATCCTGCCCTCGCGAGCCTGATCCAGCGCCTCCCGCATGATGCGGAGGTCGAGGCCTTCGACCTTGATGTCCATCTGGATGGACGTGATTCCCTGCTCCGTACCGGCGACCTTGAAGTCCATGTCGCCCAGCGAGTCCTCGGTTCCGAGGATGTCGGTCAGCACCGTGTAGCGGTCGCCTTCCTTGATGAGCCCCATCGCGACGCCCGCCACCGCCGACTTGATCGGCGCTCCGGCGTCGAACAGCGCGAGCGACGCGCCGCAGACCGAAGCCATGGACGACGAGCCGTTGGACTCGAGCACGTCCGACACGATGCGAATCGTGTACGGGAAGCTTTCAAACTCGGGGAGCACCACCTGAATGGCGCGCTCGGCGAGGTTGCCGTGGCCGATCTCTCTGCGGCTCGTGCCCCGCACCATCTTGACTTCGCCCGTGCAGAACGGCGGGAAGTTGTAATGCAGCATGAACGACTTGGTCGTTTCGCCAAGCTCGTCGATGGAATCCAGCCGCTGCACGTCCTTTGAGGTTCCGAGCGTGACGGCGACGAGCGCCTGCGTCTGGCCGCGCGTGAATAGCGCGGAGCCATGCGCGCGCGGAAGGACCGACGAGTCGATGCTGATCGGCCGGACTTCCTGCGGTTTTCTTCCGTCCACGCGCAGGCCGGTGTCGAGCACCTGGGCGCGGAGCGTGGTGTACTCGAGCTCGCCCCAGAAGTGCGAGATGTCCTTGGGGTTGTCCGGGAACTCCTCGAGCAACTGCGCGGCTACTTCCTTCTTCAGGGTGGACATTCCCTTGATGCGCGCCTGCTTGTCCGCGAGGTTGATCGCCTCGTTGATGCGGCCCTCGGCGAGCAGCTTCATCCTGGCGTCGATCGCCGGGTTCGGCTCCGCCTTGGTCCAGGTCATCTTCTCGGCGCGGCCGCGGGCAAGCAGCTCTTCCTGCATCGCGACCAGCTCACGGATTCCCTTGTGGCCGATGGTCAGCGCTTCGACGACGTCCTCTTCACCGATCTCGAGCGCGCCGCCCTCGACCATGATGATCGAATCCTTCGAGCCCGTAGCGACCAGGTCGAGGTCGCTGTACTCGAGCTGCTGGAAGGTGGGATTGAGCACCCATTTTTCCTGCACGCGTCCGACGCGCACGCCGGCGATCGGTCCCATGAACGGGATCTTCGACGCGTTGAGCGCGAACGACGTCGCGAGGAGGCCGAGCACGTCGGCGTCGTTTTCCTGGTCCGCCGAGATCACGTACACGAACACCTGGATCTCGTTTTTGAAGCCTTCCGGGAAGAGCGGGCGGATCGAGCGATCGATGATCCGCGCCTTGATGATCTCGGAATCGTGCGGGCGTCCCTCGCGCTTGATGAAACCGCCCGGAATCTTTCCCGCCGCGTACGTCTTATCGCGGTACTCTACGGTGAGCGGGAAAAAGGGCAGCGTGCTGAGGTTGTCGCTGACGGTCACTGCGGCGAGCACCATCGTGTCGCCGAACTGAACGACCGCGGAGCCCGCGGCCTGCTTCGCCATTCTGCCGGTCTCTATCGAGAGCTTACGGCCGGCGAAGACTTTTTCGATGCGTTCCATTCTTCTCTTCTTTTTTTCTGAGAACACGAAGCGCGCGGGCGCCACAATGGGCCCGCGCGCGAGTTCCGGCGAAAGCTTAGGCTCTCAGTCCGAGATCGGCGACGATCTTCCGATACTGCTCGACGTCAATCCGACGCAGGTAGCTGAGGAGCCGCTTCCGTCTGCCGACCATCATCAGGAGTCCACGGCGTCCGTGGTGGTCCTTGGCATGCTTGCGGAAGTGATCTGTCAGATAGTTGATCCGATCGGTGAGGATCGCGATCTGGACCTGCGGCGAGCCGGTATCGGTCTCGTGAGTCCGGTGCTTCTGGATCGAGGGGGCTTTAGCGAATGCCATTACTGGTGGTGTGTTCTCCGCGCGCCCGTTGCGCGCTGGTGACGTAAAAAGTTGCCAAGCTGTTAATAATACAGCAGTTAGCGGCTCCTGTAAAGCGCCCCCCTGAAGGCTAGACCAGCGGCTCCATTTCAGCGAGCAGAGCAGCCACCCTCGGGATATCCAGCCGGCTCGAGAGATCGAGCACCGGCTCCTCCGAGAGCACGACCGCGATGCGCATGCCGAGGGTGTCGATGGCGTGCTGCGCCGCCTGGGTTAGCTCTTTCTCTCCTCTCGGGGACACAGGCACCGCGCGGCAGGCCGCAAATATCTCGGAGGTGAACAGCCAGCAGTTCATGCTCGCGTATACCCGCCCGCCGGTGGAGGCTGCCGCGTGCGCGTCGTCCCCGGTCATGCTGCGAAGCATCCCGTGCTCATCCACCTCCACGGCGCCAAACCGCGCGACCCGGCCGGGCTCGACGTTCCCCCGCTCGGTCAGCGCGCCGCGGGCGAATGCGACCATGGCGGGCTCGCGCCGCCGGTGCAGCTCGGCGAGCGCGGCCGCGGGATAATAGTTGTCCGAGTTGATCACGACGAAGGAATCGTTCGCTGCGAACAGTTCGGCGGCGAGAACTGCGTCGGCCGTGCCGAGCGGCTGCTCCTGGATGGCGAAGTGAATGCGAATGCGCGAAGGGCGCGCGTCCATCCCGTAGTGCTTGCGGACGGCGTCATGCTCGCGGCCAATCACGAGGCACGCGTCAGTAAAGCCGGCGTCGGCGAGCGCGCTCAACACGTAATCGAGAAACGGCCGGCCAACGGGGATCATTGCCTTGAGGCCGGTGTCGGCAACGGCGGAGGCGGCGGTGTCGAGACCGGCCGCCGGGTCGGGTGCGCGCATGCGGGTGCCGAGCCCACGGGCAAGAATCACAGCTTTCGTCGTGCCGCGGCGTTCCATCGTCGGAATCTACCGCGTCAGCGGCCCACGCTCGAATGACAGCGGAATCCTAGCTGTTAGCGGTGAGTGAATGAATCAGTCACGAGTTGGGGAAGTAATACCTGCGGACTGCCAAGTACTGAGTAAAGTTGTCGGGGCCGCACCATTTTACTCGTGACTGTCAGAGTTTCTCCGCCGGTACTTCCTGCTCACGACTGATTGGTCCACTCACTGCTAACAGCTAGGATTCCCTCTCCGCATCCGCGATGCCGGCCGCTCACGGATTAAACCAGTAGCTCGCCTTGATGAGGAACGTGTTGTTCGGATGCTTCTCGAACAGCTCCCCGATATCCCGCCGCAGGCTGAAGTCGCTCGGCTGTCCGTCGGAGAACTCCCTCCCCTGCGACCACACGAAAAACAGCGTGGACCCCGGGCGGTACTCCCAGCGCACGACTGTGTTGGACCGCAGCTGCTTGAAGTTGAATCCGCCGGGGTCGCCTCCCGCCGTGTACGGCCGGTAGCGATCGGCGTAGCTCTTCGCGCGTGGATCGGCCAGCTCGCGCCAGTCGGAATACGCGCCCGTAGTGATGAAGGGCTGCGCGTAGAACTGCAGCGACAGAGTCGGCGAGGCCGTGACGTTGATCCGCGAGGTCAGGTTGAGCGTCGTCTGCTCGAGCCGCGCGAACGTATAGTGCGTCGTGTCCGCGCCGGCGACGCCGACGTTCGCGCGCCACTGGTTGTCGTTGACGCTCTTGTTGTAGTTCGCGCCCACCGAGCCCGAGAAGCGCGTTGACATCCGGAAGTTGATGGACGGGTTGATCCACCGGCTGCGCGACCTGCCGTCGTCCCCGCCGTTCTGTCCCATGAATAGGAACGGCGTCCACGACTTTCTGCCGTCGAGTTCGATGCCGGTCCACACGTCGTAGCTCGATGAGCGGCGGACGGCCGGGCCGCCCCGAGCGTCACGGTCGGCGAAAGTGTTGCCGGCGAAGTCCGCATAATTGCCGCCGACGTGGTACCACCACGTATTCGGAAACTGAAGGTGCGAGTTCATGTTCACGCCGAGATTGGTCGGCAACCCCGCGGTCGTCCACGTGTGAAAAGTGTTGAAGTTGATCTGCGCGCGGCGGTGGTACTTCGACGGCTTGTTGAGCTGCAGCGCGAACCAGTTGCGGAACATCTGCTCGTCGGCACGCGACTGGAAACCGACGTCGTTCGTCTCGAAGCCGGGCGAGAATCGCTGGTACACACTCTGGAAGCGCGTGTTGCCGCCGCCGAACTTGCTGACCGTGAGACGCTGGGCATTGCCGGTCAGCGACGTGCGCGTGGGGTCGTACGCCAGATCGTCGTCCGGACGCTGGTACCTGTGCACGCCGTCGAGCTGCGTGGACGCGATCGCGGCCTGGCTTCCCTGCACGAGGCTCCCGGCCGCGTACGCCGTCAGCTCGTACATCTTGTTGAAGAAACGGTGCCTGAGGTCGATCCCGCCGGTGTACGCAGCGCTCCGCAGGTACGGAGCGGAGTTGTCGTCCAGCGAGCGGTTGACAGCCGTCAGCATCGCGCCGACTTCGCTGCCCCCGTTCTTGAGCGACTGCTGCACGCGGGCGACCGCATAGTTGGTGCGCGGCTCGATCGTCGCCCCAGCGGGGCCCTCCTCGTGCTGCGTCATTGCGTCGAGCAACCCGACGGACAATCCGCGGCCGAGCCGCCCCGCGACCTTCGCGGCGCCGAGGATCGTCGAGTTGGTCGGGCTGGTCTCGTCACCGTACCGTCCCGCGAGCTGCGGCGACCGGCCTATGCGGCGCGAATAGAACAGTCCCCTGCAGCCGGTGTCGATGTCGCCGCATGCCGTGCGAAAGTTAAATATCCCCGCGCCCTCGAGGAAAAACGGCCTGCGCTCCTCGAAGAACTGCTCGAACGCGGACAAGTTGAGCACCGACGGATCGGCCTCCACCTGGCCGAAGTCGGGGTTGATCGTCTCGTCGAGCGTGAGGTTCTACCCCAGCCCGTACTTGATGTCGGCGCCGCCGGACAGCGACTGCGGGTGCGAGTACGCCGGGCCGCTCGGGCGCGTCTCGTTCTTCGTCACGACGTACGGCGTGACCTCGAGCCGGCGCGGAGTCGCTAGACCCTGGATGCCGCGCAGCTCGCCGGCCTGCGACACGTACCCCTGCCGGTCGCGATGATACAGCGGCCAGCTGATGCGCGCTCCCGTGCGCGCGACGTCGCGAACCGCCATGAAGCCGAAAGTATGCATCGCGCTCTTGTTGAACCGCATCTGGCTGAACGGGATCCGGAACTCAGCTACCCATCCCATGGAATCGATCGCGGTGGCGACATCCCACACGGCATCCCAAGTGGCGTCCTCGGTAACGTCGTTGTACACGTAGAAGTCGCGCTTCACGCCGGCGGGGTTCACGATGAACTGATACGCCGTCCTTTTGTCGTGGTAGGAATCGATGATGAGCTTGAGCTGCTCCGAGTTGGTGCGTACGTCGCGCCGGCTGAGCAGCGAGATGATGCTGTCGGGCGCGGGATCGAACATGCGGCCGAGCACGTACAGGTATCTGTCGTCATACGTGATTCGCAGCTCGGTCTTGAACCGCGTCTCGGCTCCCTGCGTCGGCTCGTATTCGAGGAATTGATCGATGACCTGCGCGTCCCGCCACGCGGGATCGTCGGTCTTCCCGTCGAGTGTGGGCGGAGTCGTGGCTCGCGTCGCCATGGCCATCGTCGCGGAGGCGGACCCGGGATCGGCCACCGGCCGCGCGGCGTTGGACGCGACGGTGCGCGGTGGCGCCTGGGCTAGCGTCGTCGCCGGCAGAAGTGCCAGCGAGAGAAGGATGGCTATTCTCATGGGAGCACCAAGGCAGTCGTGGCTGCTCCCGGACCGGGAGCGGAGACGAATCGTTCGCATGGTGCTTGTGACAGCGAATCCCGGCAAAGGGTTTGAAATGCTCCTGGCAGCCAGAGCCCGGGCTACATTCAGTCATGTCCCGCGCATTCGTAAACGAGGACGCCGGGGGCGACGTTCCCAGGCGTGACTATCACCTACCGGAGCGCGACGACCCTGATTTCGACCGCCAGGCCGCGAGTGCGCTACTGGAGGCGGCGCGGGTCGGTGAGACGGGCAGCGCCGAGATCGCTACCGGGTACTATTGGGGAGAGCCGCAGCTCGCGCCGTTCGTGCGCGAGATCCTCGCGGAAGCGCGCGCAGCGAAGGATGACCGCCTGGAACAGGTAGCCGAGCGCTTTCTCACACCGCCGAAGCGATGAGTGACTGGGTACAGCTGACAACGTTCTCGAACGGATTCGAGGCCGACATCGCGCAGCAGTCGCTGAACGAGGCCGAGATCCCCTGCCTGCTGCAAGGCAATCAGGCGGGGATGTTCGGCGCGGGGTTCAAGGGCCCCGTCATGGGCGGCATCGCGCTGTATGTACCGTCGTCTGCACTGGAAACCGCGCGGGAGCTGCTCGCCCTCGACGAGTGATCCGCGGCCGCGTTTGCGGCCGCGACCGGACTGCTACTTGGCGGCTACCGCCGCGGCAGGCTTGGCCGCGTCGGTCTTGACCGGCGCGCCACGGCGCCAGTAGCTCGGAGCGGGCTGTGCTCGCGCGTGAAGCAGCGCATCGTAGTAGGCCACGATCCTGGCCTTTACGGACTTCTGCGTGTCTTTGGCGTCGGCGCGAAAAGGGGCATACCTGTTGTGCCGATCGGTGGATACGCGGAACCACCACCACTTCTCCGTCCCCAGGGAATGCGGCTTCTCGACGGAGCACGTGAACGTCCGATCGCCGTCCACGAATTCGAAGGCTTCAATCACAATCATTGTCCCTGTTGGATGTCTCGCAATCTAACACATTTCACCCGCGATTGCGGATTGAGGACTTTGCGGCCTCAGGACTAACTACAATCGTTAGTCCTGAGGCCGCAAGGGTCCGCAGTCCGCGGTCCGCAGTAGTGCTAGGAACGGCCGATAAAGCTCAGCGCCAGCGCGCGGATGTCGTTGTACATCACGATTACGACGAGCATGAGGATCAGCGCGAGGCCTGCGCGGAGGATGTACTCGCGCGCGCGCGGACTGAACGGACTGCCCTTGACGGCCTCGAGGATGTGGATGAGCACCTGACCGCCGTCCAGGACCGGAATGGGCAACAGGTTCAGGATGGCGATATTAATGCTGAGGAACGCGATCAGGCTCAGGAATATCTCCAGCCCGCCCTGCGCGGCTTCGACGGATACGCGCGCGATCGCGATTGGCCCGCCCAGCGTCTCTACCCCGATGCTGCCGGTGAACAGGCCGCGCACCACGCCCACGATCGAGCCGGCCATGGCGACCGTCGCCCGGGTCCCGACCACGACCGCATCCACGGGCCCGGTCCTGAAGCGCGCGATGTCGCCCCGCGGAATCACTCCGATCCTGCCGACGCGCCGGGTCCCGCCGACCGGATCGGTGAAATCTTCTGCCACCGGAGTGACGACCAGACTGCGCCGCGTCCCGTCCCGGATGACGTCGATCGTCGTCACCTGCTCCGGCCGCGCGGAGATCATCGTCACCATGTCGGTGAACGTCGTGACCGGCTGGCCATCTATGGCGACGACGCTGTCGCCGCGCAACATGCCGGCGCTCGCGGCGGGACGGCCGGCGCCCACCGAGTCGCTCACCGCCGGCCGCTACGGCTCGCCATACGCGGCGACGGTCCCGACCGTGACCACCCAGGCGAGCAGAATGTTCATCGTGACGCCGGCCAGCAGGATGACGATCCGCTGCCAGAGCGGCTTCGACTCGAACCACCGGTCGGGCGGGATGGACTTGGGGCCGTGCGGGATCATCGCCTCTGGATCCCAGTCCTTCGGCTTCTTCGCGCCTCCTTCCTGCTCGCGCGCGATCGCCTCTTCGCCGCCGCCCTCGAGAAACGCAGTGGACTCGTCGTCCTTCGACGCCATGCGGACGTAGCCGCCGAGCGGCACGGCCGCGACGATGTACTCGGTCTCGCCGCGCCGCCTTCGCCAAAGCGCCGGCCCGAACCCAACGGAAAAGCGGGGCGCGTACACGCGGAACCGCTTGGCCGCGAGGAAATGGCCGAGCTCGTGCACGAAGATCACGATGCCGAAGACGATGACGGGAGCGAGCCAGCTGAAACTCATCGTCCGAATCTCTCCGCGACGTGCGCGCGCGCCTTCGAGTCTGCCGCCAGCAGCTCGTCGCGCGTGCCACTGCTCATTCCGGCCAGCGCGTCCATCGCGCTCTCGATCGCTTCCACGATTCGCGGGAAACGCAGCTTTCCGGCGAGGAACAACGCCACCGCTTCCTCGTTCGCGGCGTTGAACACCGCGGGCGCCGCCCCGCCGGTGATGCCCGCGCGAAAGCCGAGGCGCAGCGCGGGAAACTCGTCGTCCGCGACCGGCTCGAACGTCAGCGGCGACTGCGCCACCGGGTCGAAGCGTGGCGTGGCCGCGTCCTCGATCCTGTCCGGGTGCGTGAGCGCGTACAACACGGGCAGCTCCATACTCGGCGCGCCGAGCTGCGCGATGACGCTGCCGTCCACGAACTCCACCAGCGAGTGCACGACGCTCTGCGGATGCACGACCACCTCGATGCGGTTGTACTCCAGCCCAAACAGGAAGTGCGCCTCGATCACCTCGAGCGCCTTGTTTGCCAGCGTCGCGCTGTCCACCGTGATCTTCCGCCCCATCTGCCAGGTGGGATGCCGGAGCGCGTCGTCCACGGTCGCCGACTCGAGTTGCTTCCTGCTCCAGCCGCGAAACGGGCCGCCGGAGGCGGTGAGGATCACGCGCCTGAGGTCGCCGCGTGGGCGGCCCGCGATGCATTGCAGGATCGCGCTGTGCTCGCTGTCGATGGGAACTATTTCGCCGCCGCCGCTCCGCGCCGCTTCGGTGACGATCTCGCCGGCGAGCACCAGCGTCTCCTTGTTGGCGAGCGCGACGCGCTTCCCCACCTCGAGCGCGGCGATCGTGGCGTCGAGCCCCGCCGCGCCGACGATCGCGTTCAGCAC
The DNA here is from genome assembly GCA_964350145.1 of uncultured Gemmatimonadaceae bacterium. Taxonomy (GTDB): domain Bacteria; phylum Gemmatimonadota; class Gemmatimonadetes; order Gemmatimonadales; family Gemmatimonadaceae; genus JACDCY01. The sequence continues at coordinate 3,947 of CAYGJL010000027.1, read as the reverse complement.
TATGTCCGTATCCGCGCGCCGCGCGGCCTCGACGAGACAGGCGACGCCGGTGCTCCAGCCGCGCGATGCGTGGCTGCCGTTGCCGTTCACGATCCCGACGAATCCCGGGGCGAGCTCGCGCACCTGCTCTTCGAGCAGTGGCGCGTTGTTGAACGCAGTGACGGCGGAGACGCGAAACCTGTCCGGGTGGCGCGCGATGACCCTGAGCGCGGTGGTGCCGATCGACCCGGTCGAGCCGAGGACGGCGACTCCGCGCGGCCTTACGCCGGCGCGGGTATCAACCACAGGTCGAGCAGCAGGTAGGCAGCCGGGAGAGCGAACAGCAGACTGTCGATCCGGTCCAGCATTCCGCCATGGCCGGGGATCAGCCCGGAGCTGTTCTTCACGCCGGCCTCGCGCTTGAGCAGCGACTCGGCGAGATCGCCGGTCTGCGCCGCCACGCTGATCAGGAAGCCGAACGCGAGCACTGCCATCGGCGGCATCGAGAGCTGGGCGTAGGGCTCGAGCAGAAACTCAACGTACAGCCACGCTCCGGCCACGGCGAAGGCCAATCCGGCGAGCGATCCCTCGATCGTCTTTCCCGGGCTCACGCTCGGCATGAGCTTCTTCTTGCCGAAGGTCCTGCCGATCAGATACGCGCCCACGTCGGTCAGCCATGTGATCACGAGCGGCAGCGCGAGCAGGACCGATCCCGCGACTGCGCCGACGGCATAGTTGTGGTATCGGATGGAGTATGCGTAGGTAAAGAGACCCGCGTATATGATCCCGAACAGCGTCGCGGCGACGGCGAGGCCGGGACGGCGCGAGGGACCACGCAGCCAGATCGCCATGCCGAGCAGTACGATGGACACGACCGGAAGCCAGCGCAGCGAGACGTGGATCACGCCGAGCCGGTCCGCGTGCACGGCGACCGGAATGAGCGCGGTGATCGCCACGCCCGGAGTCTGCAACGGCTCGACCCCGCCAGCGCGGGACATACGGAAGAACTCCCACGCCGCGATGCCCGCCATGCTCCCGATGAGCGTCACGAGGAACGGTCCGCCAAGAAAGACGATGTAGAGCGCGATGGGGACGGCGACGAGCGAGAAGATCGTGCGCCACTGGAATTCGCTCATCGCCATGGCTGATTGCCTCCGCGCAGCGCGAGCCGCGTACCCAGTCCGGATGCCGGAACTGTCAAACTTCGAGTATCTCGGCTTCCTTCGCCTTCAGCAGCTCCTCGATCCTGGAGATCTCCTCGTCGTGCAGCTTCTGCAGGTCCTTCTCGGCGTGCTTGACGTCGTCCTCGGAGACTTTGTCGAGCTTCTTCAGCTTGTCGCGCGCGTCAGTTCGCGCGTGCCGCACGGCGATGCGCCCTTCTTCGGCGAGCTTGTGGACGACCTTCACCAGATCGCGGCGGCGCTCTTCGTTGAGCGCCGGCAGCGGCACGCGGATCACCCCACCCTGCGTCGCGGGGTTGAGCCCGAGATCGGAGTCGCGGATGGCCTTCTCGATCGCCTGCGTGAGACCCTTGTCCCACGGCGTCACGGTCAGGAGGCGCGGCTCGGGCGCGGAGACGCCAGCCACCTGATTGAGCGGCATCGTCTGGCCGTACGCCTCGACCTTCACCGTGTCGAGGAGACTGGTCGAAGCCTTGCCCGTGCGAATCGACGCGAACTCGTGCTTCGTGTTCGCCAGCGCCTTTTCCATCGCGACCTTAGCGTCCTTCTGGATCTGCGGTATGGTGCTCATTGGACGAGTGTGCCGACGCGGTCGCCGCGAATCGCGCTCGCCACCGCGCCGTGCTTGTTGATGTTGAGGACTATGAGCGGAAGGTTGTTCTCCTTGCACAGCGTGATCGCGGTCTGGTCCATGACACCGAGCTCCTCCAGCATCACGTCGCGATAACTGATCGTCTCGTACAGCTTGGCGTCGGGGTGTTTGCGCGGATCCGCTGAGTACACGCCGTCTACGCCCGTCGCCTTGATGATGACGTTGGCCTTCATCTGGATGGCGCGCAGCGCGGCGGCCGTGTCGGTGGAGAAGTACGGGTTGCCCGTGCCGCCCGCGAAGATCACCGTGCGCCCCTGCTCGAGGTGGCGCATCGCGCGGCGGCGGATGTACGGCTCCGCCACCTCCTCCATCTTCAGGGCGGTCATCACGCGCGTCTCGACGCCGCGGCGCTCGAGCACGTCCTGCATCGCGAGCGCGTTGATCACGGTGCCGAGCATTCCCATGTAGTCCGCGCCGACGCGGTCCATTCCCATCTTGGAGAGCTGCGCGCCGCGGACGATGTTGCCGCCGCCGAGGACCAGCCCCACTCCCGCGCCCATCTCTACGATATCGGCAACTTCGCCCGCGAGGCGGTCGAGCACCGACATGTCGAACCCGAAGCCTTTCTCGCCGGCGAGCGCTTCGCCGGAGATCTTGAGGAGGACGCGGGAGTAGGCGAGAGGCATTGGAAAACGGTGACTAGTGACTGGTGACTAGTGACTGGTAACGGCGGAACCACGGAACGGCGTGAACACTGGATTCTAGCGGTTGACTAGTCCCTAGTCACTAGTCACTAGTCACCCATTTGAAAGCGAACGAAACGGCGAACCTGGATATTCTCCCCGACGCGCGCGGACGCTTCCTTCACCAGCTCCCCGATGGTCTTCTTCGGCTCGCGGATCCAGGGCTGGCTGAGCAGGACCACTTCCTTGTAGTACGACTCCACCTTTCCCTCCACCATCTTCGCGATGATGGCCTCGGGCTTGCCGCTCTCGCGCGCCTGCTCCTCGAAGATGCGCCGCTCGCGCTCCACGGCTTCGGCAGGCACACCGTCCTTGTCCACGGACAGCGGCGCGGCGCTGGCGATGTGCAGCGCGATCTCGCGAGCCAGCGTCTTGAAGTCGTCGGTGCGCGCGACGAAGTCCGTCTCGCAATTCACCTCGACGAGCACGCCGACCTTGCCGTTGTGGTGGATGTAGCTCGTGATCTGGCCTTCGCTGGTCTGCTTGCCCAGGCGCTTATCGGCCTTGGCAATTCCCTTCTTGCGAAGGTTCTCGGCGGCCTGGTCCTTGTCACCGTTCGTCTCCTCCAGCGCACGCTTGCACTCCATCATTCCGGCGCCGGTGCGCTGGCGAAGCTCTTGAACGTCTTTTGCTGTGAATGCCATTGCTGATCCTTAAGCTTGCGGTGGAGCCGCAGCCCCATTGTGGTCGACTGATAAGCTGTTGGCTGTTAGCTATTGGCTCTTAGCCACAGCGAAACTGCTCGGAAAACGGGGGCTCATAGCCAACAGCCAATAGCCAACAGCTAATAGCTCCCCCCCTGCAACGACGCCGCCGACAAGCTGCCGGCGGCGTCCCTGAATCTAACTCCCCTCTGCCTACCGCGTTGGCAGTTACTAGTCACTAGTCACTCGTCACCGTCGTTACTCCCCTACCGCTTCGTCGCCACCGGCATCCGCCGCTTCGCCCGCGTCGCCCGCGTCGCCCGCTTCGCCCGCTTCGCCAGGCTCGCCCGGCTCGCCGCCCACCTTCAGGCGCGCAGCGATGGCCTCGGGCTTGGCCCGCCGCTTCCGCGGGCGCCGCTTGCGTCTACGCTCGGACTCGCCCTCGGGCTCGGCGCCGCGATCGGAGCTGTACGTGTATGACTCGGCCTCTTCGACTTCCTCGCGCACCGGCGCCTCGCGGCGGGCCTCGATGATCGTGTCGGCGATTGCCTTGCACATCACCTCGACCGACCGGATCGCGTCGTCGTTGCCGGCGATCGGAACCGTGATCAGATCCGGGTCCGCGTTCGTATCCACCAGGGCGATCATCGGAATCCCGAGCTTGTTGGCTTCGGCCACCGCGATGCGCTCCTTCTTGGAATCGATCACGAACATCAGTCCGGGGATCCGCGTCATGGACTTGATGCCCGCGAGGTTCTTCGTGAGCTTCTCGCGCTGCCGGCTGAACAGCAGCTGCTCCTTCTTGGTG
>CAYGJL010000026.1:0-53285 GCA_964350145.1 uncultured Gemmatimonadaceae bacterium | reverse complement strand
GTAGCGCTGACCACCCCTTGACTTTCAAGACAACTGCTGAGGCCGCAAGGGTCCTCAGTCCGCAATCGCCTCTGACCGCCACCGGAATCGACGCGCTTTCTCTGGTCTATCGTATCCCCACGGACTCCACCAGACTATATTGCGGAGCGTGACTAAATCAGCCCCCAGGGCAGCTCACGCATGAGAACGCTCGTAGTAATTCCCGCCCGCCTCGGCGCCACGCGCCTCCCCCAAAAACCCCTCAGAGATCTAGCCGGCCGGCCGCTCGTCGTGCGCGTCTGGGAGCGCGTAGCCAGCATGGATCTGGGCGACGCGTGCGTGGTCGCCACCGACGACGAATCGGTTCGGATGGCGGCGGCGGATGCCGGCGCTGAGGTCGTAATGACGTCGAAGACGTGCGAGTCGGGCACCGACCGTGTGGCCGAGGTCGCCAGGAAACCCGAGTTCGGCGACTTCGACGTGTTCGTCAACGTCCAGGGTGACGAGCCGTTCATGAGCGGCGACGCGGTGTGCGCGGCGAAGGAGATGGTGACGACGCATTCCTTCGACGTCGGGACGGCCGCGGCACCCGGCGAGCCCTGGATCCTCGACGATCCGGGAATCGTCAAAGTCGTCCTGGGCGACGACGGCCGCGCGTTGTACTTCTCCCGCGCCCCCATACCGTACCTGCGCGACCGGAGTGACAAGGAAGCGATCGAAGGAAATATCCTCCAGCACCTGGGAGTGTACGTCTACACGAAGGCCGCGCTCGAGCGATGGGTCGCCCTGCCGGCGCATCCGCTGGAGAGTATAGAGCGGCTGGAGCAGCTACGGCCCCTGGCCGCGGGGATAACTTTCGGTGTGGCGATCACCCACGGCCCCGCGTACGCGGGCATTGACACCGAAGAGGACCTAGCGGACGCGAACGCGCGCTGGGCAGAGATCTCAGCGAGATAATCAATGGCCCCTCCGCGACAGCAGCAGACGAGATACGTGTTCGTGACCGGCGGGGTGGTCTCCTCGCTCGGCAAGGGGATCGCGGCCGCGTCACTCGGCCGCCTCCTGGTCGAGCGCGGGCTGAAGGTCACGATCATGAAGTTCGATCCGTACCTCAACGTGGATCCCGGCACGATGTCGCCGTTCCAGCACGGCGAGGTATATGTCACCGACGATGGCGCCGAGACTGATCTCGACCTCGGCCACTATGAGCGGTTCATAGACCGGCCGGTGTCGCAGGACAACAACGTCACCACCGGCCGCATCTACCTTGACGTCATAACCAAGGAGCGGCGCGGCGAGTACCTCGGCTCCACCGTTCAGGTCATCCCGCACATTACGGATGAGATCAAGTCGGCGATGAAGAAGGTCGCGGTGGACAACGACGTCGTGATTGTCGAGATCGGTGGCACCGTCGGCGACATCGAGTCGCTCCCGTTCCTCGAGGCCATCCGGCAGTTCCGGCAGGAGATCGGCCGCGAGAACGCAGTGTTCATCCACCTCACGCTCGTGCCTTTCATCAGCGCCGCCGGCGAGGTCAAGACCAAGCCCACGCAGCATTCGGTGCGCGAGCTGATGCAGATCGGAATCCAGCCGGACGTCCTCATCTGCCGCACGGACCGCGCGCTGTCGGAGGACGTGAAGCGCAAGATCGCGCTCTTCTGCAACGTGGACGAAGGCGCGGTGATCGAGGCGCGCGACGTGCCGTCCATATACGAGATCCCGTTGCGATTCCACGAGCAGGGACTGGACGAGCGCGTGATGCTTCGGCTCGGAATACTCGGCAAGCGTTCGCCCGACCTCAGCAAGTGGCGCGAGATGGTGCAGCGCATCCGCCACCCGAAGGAGCGCGTGAAGATCGCGGTCGTCGGGAAGTACACGCAGCTCGCGGACAGCTACAAGAGCGTGGCTGAAGCGCTGGGCCACGGCGGTATCGCGAACAACGCCGGCGTGGACATCTCCTGGGTGTCGAGCGACATGTTCACGTCCGCGGAGCGGACGGCCGAAGTGCTGAACGACTACGACGGCATGCTCGTACCCGGAGGATTCGGCGTGCGCGGAGTCGGCGGCATGGTCGCGGCGGTGCGCCACGCGCGCGAGGCCGGACTCCCGTTCCTCGGCATATGTCTCGGAATGCAGACGGCGATCATAGAGTTCGCCCGCAACGTCATGGGACTCGAGGGCAGCGACTCCAGCGAGTTCGCGCCGGAGTGTCCCGATCCGGTCATCTCACTGATGGAATCGCAGCAGCACGTGACAGACATGGGCGGCACGATGCGCCTGGGCGCTTATCCCTGCAAGCTGGTTCCCTGTACGCGCGCGGCGGCGATATACGGTGAAGCTCAGATCAGCGAGCGGCATCGGCATCGCTACGAGGTATCGAACAAGTACCGCGACGGCTTCGAGCAGCACGGGCTCGTGCTCAGCGGGCTCTCGCCCGACGAGTCGCTGGTGGAGATCGTCGAGCTACCGGAGCACCCGTGGTACGTCGGCTGCCAGTTCCATCCCGAGCTGAAGTCGCGGCCGACACGCCCGCATCCGCTGTTCGCGAGCTTCATCGAGGCCGCGCTCGCGCGGAAGAAGTCGCGCGGCGAGACCGATGCGAAGAAAGGCGGCGCGAAGGCGCGGGGCGACACGCCGGTGATGGTCAGCCCGGGCGCCAGGTAAGCATGGCGGTCGTCGCGCCCGTGACGGCGCGCATCGAGTTGTTCCCGGCCGATCGACTCTTTCTCATCGCGGGCCCCTGCGTGCTCGAGAGCGACGATCTCAACCTGCGCGTCGCCGAGAAGCTCGCTCGGCTAGCCGAGCGGGTCCCGGGCGGGGTGATCTTCAAGGCGAGCTTCGACAAGGCCAACCGGTCTAACGTTGACGCCGCGCGCGGCCCTGGTATGGACGAAGGGCTCTCCGCGCTCATGCGCATCAAGCGTGAGACCGGCCTGCGTGTACTGACCGACGTTCACCTCCCGGATCAATGCGCGCCCGCGGCGGAAGTCGCGGACGCTCTGCAGATCCCGGCGTTCCTCTGCCGGCAGACGGACCTGCTCGTCGCGGCGGGACGCACCGGACGCGCGGTCAATGTGAAGAAGGGACAGTGGATGCAACCGGAGGGAATGGCCGGCGCCGTCGCGAAAGTCCGGTCGGCGCAGGGCAACGGCGAAGTGGCGGTCACGGAGCGAGGTACTTTCTTCGGCTACGGCGATCTCGTGGTGGACATGCGCGGCTTCGCGCGGCTGCGCGCGGCGTGCAAGGCGCCGGCGATCTTCGACGCTACCCACAGCGTGCAGCGGCCGGGGCAGGGCGCACGCGGCAGTAGCGGTGGCGCGCGCGAATTCATTCCTGTTCTCGCGCGGGCGGCCGTAGCGGCCGGCGCGGACGGACTGTTTCTCGAAACGCATCCCGATCCGGATTCCGCGCCGAGTGACGGCCCCAACATGATCCCGCTCCCGCAGCTCGACCACCTGATTGCGCAGGCGGTGGACCTGTGGACGCGTGCGCGAGTCTGACGTGGCTCTCTCACGCAAGCGCGCCACCCAGATCAAGCTCGTAGCCTTCGACGTGGACGGCGTGCTCACGGAAGGCGGGATCTTTCTCGGCGCGGCCGGAACCGAGCGCATCGAGTTCAAGCGGTACGATATTCAGGACGGGCTCGGCATCCACTTGCTCAGGATGACCGGGATCCGTGTCGCGATCATCACCGGCCGGGAATCCGAGAGCGTCCGGCTGCGGGCCGCGGAGTTGGGCATAGACGACTGCGTGCAGGACAGGGGCGCGCGAAAGCTGCCGGCGTTCAGGCAACTCCTGCGGCAACATGACATATCCATCGAGGACGCGGCGTTCGTCGGCGACGATCTGCCCGACCTGGGGATACTGCGCATCGTCGGTCTCCCCGTGGCAGTGGCCAACGCCGTCAAGGAAGTGAAGGACGAGTGCGACGTCGTGCTGAAGCGGGCCGGCGGACACGGCGCCGTGCGTGAGTTCGTCGAGCTGCTCCTGCGGGCTCGCCGAGAGTGGACGCCGGCGGTGGAGCGGTACGTGGAGCAGCGCTCGCGCGCGTTCCTGGAGGACGAGCTGTGACCGGGAGATCGTCGGACGACGAGATTCTCGAGCGCGGCCGGCGCGTGCTCCGCATGGAAGCAGATGCCGTCACGCGCACCGGGGAGCGGCTGGACCAGAGCTTCGCGCGCGCAGTCCGGATGCTCGCAGGCTGCCAGGGAAGGGTGATCGTGTCGGGCGTAGGCAAGTCGGGCTTGATCGGGCGAAAGATCGCCGCAACGCTCACTTCTACCGGAACTCCCGCCACGTTTCTGCACCCAGCCGAGGCCGCGCACGGCGATCTGGGAATAGTCGGAAGCTCCGACGTCGGAATGCTGATCTCGCGCAGCGGCGAGTCCGGCGACCTGGTTACGCTCGTGGACCATCTCAAGCGGTTCGGTGTGCCGACCATTGCCATCACCGGCTCCGCAGGCTCGATGCTGGCCCGGCACGCGGACATTGCGCTGGATGCCACGGTCGAGAAAGAAGCCTGCCCGCATGACCTGGCGCCCACCACGAGCACGACCGCGGCCCTGGCGCTGGGCGACGCGCTCGCGATCGCGCTGCTGGAGGAGAAGGGGTTTGCCCCGGACGACTTCGCCAGACTGCACCCGGGCGGCTCCCTGGGGCGCCGGCTGCTCACGCTCGTCTCCGATGTGATGGTCGAGGCGCCCCTTCCCGTAGTGCCCGCCACGGCCACGATCCGCGAGGTGATCGTCCTGATCGCCGAGCAGCGGGGGATCGCGATCGTATCGGATGACCGAAAAAAGGTTCGTGGGGTTTATACGGCTGGCGATCTCACCCGGCTGATGGAGCGGGAGGAGAACGTCTTTCCCATTGTCATCGGGACCGTGATGAACACCGAACCCAAAATGGCGTACGCGGATGAGCTCGGCAGCGCGGTCGTCTTCCGGATGGAGAAGGACGGGATCATGTCTATGCCAGTGCTCGACGGGAGCGACGAGCTGATGGGCGTCGTGCACCTGCACGATCTGATGCGCGCCGGGGTCGTGTGAGAGCGCTCGCCTTTTCCGCGTTGCTGGTGGTCGCGACCGCGTGCGACGACAAGCGGGAGCCGCCGGTGCTGGCGCGTTCGGCCATGGCTGATTCCGCCGACCAGGTGATGTTCGGAGCGAGCTTCAACATGACCGACCGCGGCGTCATCCGCGCGGAGCTGCAAGCCGACACCGCCTACTTCTTCGACGACAATACGCGCATCGAGCTGGACGACGTGAACACCACGTTCTACACGGCGGGCGGGATGAAGGACGCGGTCCTCACGTCGGATCACGGCCGGTACAGCACCCGGCTCGGCAATATGACCGCGTACGGCAACGTGATCGTCAACACGGAAAACGGCCGCCGCATCGAGACGCCGGAGCTGCACTACAACGAAGGGGCCAACCAGTTCACGAGCGACAGCCAGTTCGTGATGACCGAGCCCGGCCGGCGGATCGCGGGTGTCGGCTTCCGCTCCGATCCCGGACTGAATAACGTGCAGGTGCTGAGCGGAGCCAGCGGGTTCGTGACGGGGCAGGGCGCCACGGCGTCGCCGGGCGCTTCGCCAGTCGCTCCGGCTCCACCGGCGGCAACCATTCGCCCGGACAGCAACTGATGCGCGGCGGGTGGATCATCGCGGGAGCGGTCGCAGCGTCGGTCCGGCTCGCCGGCGCGCAGGCGCTGCCGAACTGCGACTACATCTTCAAGAACACTCCGGCGACCACAGCCAACCTGGTGCAGCAGCCGTCCGGCCAGTCGCTGATGATCCTCGGTCGCGGTGTAAGCGTGTCCTGCGCGGGCCAGAACAACCGGATCTCCTCGGACAGCGCCCGGTTCAACGAGGACACCGGGGAGCTGCTGCTGATCGGCGGCGTGCACTACACCGAGCCGCAGATAGACATCACGGCGCAGCGCATGACCTATTATCGCGGCGAAGACCGCCTGAACGCGGTCGGAAACGTCGTCGCCAGGATGACCAACGGCTCGGTGATGCGGGCGCCCGCGGCCGATTACTATCGCGCGGTGGTCGGCCGACCGATCGCGCGAACGGTCGCCACGGGCAGACCGCGGCTCTCGCTCGTGGATCCAGGAGCTGGAGCCGGGGCCGAGCCGGTGAGCGTGCTCGCCGATCAGATCGTTCTCGTCGGGGACAGTTTGGTGTATGCCTCGCGCCGCGTGGAGATCACGCGGACATCGGTGCGCGCTAACGGCGACTCCGCGTTCGTGGACACAGAGCGCGAGTTCGTGCGCTTAATGCTGGCGCCGGTCGTCACCGGCTTGGGCGAGCGTCCGTTCACGCTCCGGGGCGGAGTGATCGATCTCTTCTCGCGAGAACGCCAGCTCGAGCGCGTGCTGGCGACGCCGTCCGGGCACGTGCTGAGCGGCGACCTCGAGTTGCTGGCCGACTCGATAGATCTGCGGCTCGTGAACGAGCAGCTGCAGGAAGCGTTCGCGTGGGGGCCGGGACGGGCACGCGCGACCAGTCCCGACCGCGACATCACCGCCGACTCCATATACGTCTCGACGCCCAACCAGCGGCTGCGCGAGATGCACGCGATTGGCGACGCCTTCGCCAACAGCATCCCCGACACCGCGACGGTCACCTCCAACGAGCGCGACTGGATCAGCGGCGACACCCTCGTGGCGCGCTTCGACTCGGTGGCGGCCGGAGACACTTCCCGCGCGGTCCCGCGCGAGCTGGTCGCGACCGGCAACGCGCGCTCGTTCTATCAGTTCGGCAATCCGGAAGGCGTTCGGGACCGACCGACGATGAACTACGTCCGCGGCCGCGTCATCGAGATCGCTTTCGCGGAGGGTGAAGTGAGCACGGTGACGGTGACCGACCAGGCGTCGGGCGTGTACCTGGAAGCGGACGCGCTGACGGCGGTTCCACCCGCGAGCCAGCCCGGCACCACGCAGCCCGCGCCAGCTCGACCGGCTCCGGCGCGCCCGGGGAATCCGCGCTGATGCGTCCCCCGTTTCCGCCGCGCGTCGAGGAGCTGATCGCCCGCATGTCCACGCGTGAGCGCTCCACCGCGCTGGCGCTGCAGGCGCTGTTCGCGCGCGCGGACGAGCAGGGGCGCGCGGGCGTGCACGACGTCGCGCTCTCATTCCGCGACGACTACCTGCGCACGCTTCGCGACGAAGGGAAGAACGCGGAGCGCGAGGCGGGACGCCTGAGCCTCGACGAAGTGGACGCGTACGTCGCCGAGCACGCGCTGCCGCGGCTCACCGAGGACGGCGTCATCCGCCAACTCGGCCAGAGCCTGAAGGAGCCCGACGCGGCTGTGATGGTCGAAGAGGGCCTCTGGCGCGAGGTCGCGGCCGTGCGCGCCGAGGTCGCGCGACTGATCTACGAGGCGTGCGATCAGACCGAGTTCGAGCTGCACCATTCGGGAGTCATCCCGATTCCGCGCGCGAGCGTTCTCGAGGCGCAGGGGCTCGTTAAGGCGTACCGCCGGCGCAAGGTCGTGAACGACGTGCGGCTCCGGCTCCGGCAGGGCGAGATCGTCGGGCTGCTCGGCCCCAACGGCGCGGGCAAAACCACGACCTTTTACATGATCGTCGGTCTCATTAAGCCGCTCGCGGGCCGCATCATCCTCGACGGCAACGACATCACCGACATGCCGATGTACCAGCGCGCGCGGCAGGGAATCGGGTACCTCTCGCAGGAGCCGTCGGTCTTCCGCAAGCTCTCGGTCGAAGACAACATCCTCGCCATTCTCGAGACGCTGCCGCTCACGCCGGACCAGCGCCGGGACCGGCTGGAGACGCTGCTCGACGAGCTGGGGATCAAGCGCCTGAGGAAGAACAAGGCCTACTCGCTCTCCGGCGGCGAGCGGCGCCGGCTCGAGATCACGCGAGCGCTCGTCACCGATCCCAAGTTCATGATGTTGGACGAGCCGTTTGCCGGGGTGGACCCGATCGCCGTGCACGACATCCAGACCATCGTCGCGGGACTCAGGCACCGCGGCATCGGCGTGCTCATCAGTGACCACAACGTGGAGCAGACGCTCGACATCGTGGACCGCGCGTACATCATGTTCGACGGACAAGTCAAGGTGTCGGGCACGGTTCGTGACCTGGTATTCGACGACACAGTGGCTGAGATTTACCTTGGCCCCACATTGACGACGCGGCTGCGCTCGCGGTTCGCGGAAGACGAGATCGGCGGAGTGGCGTGAAGCAAGGACTTTCGCAGGGCACACAGCTCAGGCAGGAGATGAAGATCAATCCGCGCTTGTACCAGGCGATGGATCTCCTGTACATGCCGTTGCTCGACCTCCAGCAGCATCTCAAGCAGGAGCTGCTGAACAATCCTTTCCTCGAGCTGATCGAGCCGGAGGAGGAGGACGACGATGAGACGCAGCAGGCCGAAGAGCCCGTCGAGCAAACTCCGCCGGAGGAGAAGGTCGAGGGGATCGACTGGGAGGAGATTCTCCTGGACGGCTTCGACACCGGCGGACGGCGCGAGGAGCACGAGGAGAAGGAGTACTACGAGCCCGTCACCGTAGACAGCCGGGACCTGAGCGACCACCTGCGCGACCAGATCACGCTGCTGGACCTCACGCCGCGCCAGGTGCTGCTCGCCGACGAGTACATCGGCAACATCGACGACGACGGCTACCTGGCGTCTTCGGTGGACGAGATAGTGCTGGCGCTGAACGAGGTTGTGCAGCGCGCCGCCGAGGTGCAGGACCGGGACTTCGACGACCTACCGCTGTACACGATCGAGGAAGGGGAGGAGATGCTCGGCATCGTCCAGGCGCTCGATCCCCCGGGCGTCGGCGCGCGGGACCTGCGCGAGTGTCTCATGCTGCAGCTGCGCGAGGCGGGCCTCGAGCAATCGGTGCCGTTCCGGCTCGTGCGCGATTGCTTCGATGAGCTGATCAACCACCGCTGGAGCGAGATCTCCAAGCGGTTCGGGATCAGCCCGTCCGACGTGCAGAAGGCGGCGGACGAGATACAGAAGTTCGACCCCAAGCCGGGGCTGCGCTTCAGCAGCGGGGACGACAACTACATCATCCCCGATCTCGTCGTGGACAAGATCGACGGCAAGTACCACGTCTTCCTGAACGACGCCAACCTGCCGCGGCTCAAGTTGAGCAAAACCTACCAGGAGATCGCGCGCGACAAGAAAAAGTTCGACGGCGAGAACAAGGAGTTCATCTCCAGCAAGCTCAATTCGGCGAACTGGATGATCCAGGCGATCGAGCAGCGGCGGCAGACGATGCTGAAGGTGATGAACTACATCGTCGAGCGGCAGCGTGAGTTCTTCGAGAAGGGTGTGCAGTTCCTCAAGCCGCTGACGCTGCGCGAGGTCGCCGAAGTCATCAGCATGCACGAGTCCACCGTGAGCCGCGTGACCAACGAGAAGTACGTGCAGACGCCGCGCGGCGTGCTCGCGCTCAAGTATTTCTTCTCGTCCGGGCTCGCCACGGCGGACGGCGAGGACGTCTCTGCGCGCGGAATCAAGGCGCAGCTGGAGAAACTGGTCGAGCAGGAGGATCCGAGGCATCCGCTCACCGATCAGGCGATCGTCAACATCCTGAAGGAGAGCGGCGTCCAGATCGCGCGGCGAACCGTCGCCAAGTACCGCGACCAGCTCGGCGTGCTGTCCGCGCGGATGCGGAAGCGGGTATGAGCGCGGGTCGGGGTCTGATCCAGCGGGACGCGCCCTCGCTCGACCGGCGAGCGCAGCTGGTGGACGTGAGCGTGCTGGTGCCGGCGCGGAACGAAGCCGAAAACCTTCCGCTGTTCGTCGAGCAGGCCGCCGCGCTGGCGGCTGCATCCGGCGGAGTGCGGTACGAGTTCGTGATCATCGACGACGGCTCGACGGACGGGAGCTGGGACGGCCTTCAACTGTTGCTCCCCGACCACCCGTTCCTCAAGGCCGTGCGGCATCGCGTCGGCCGCGGCATCGCCGACGCCCTCCGCACCGGCTACCTGCATTCGTCGGGAAGGGTGCTGGTCTTCTACCCCGCGGACCTGCAGTACAAGCCCGAAGACATTCCGCGGCTCGTCGAGCCGATCCTGAGCGAACAGTCGGACATGGTGACGGGATACAAGGAAGGAAAGTACGAGAAGGCGTTCGTCTCGAGCGTGTACAACAAGCTGAGCCGCTCGCTGTTCAACGTTCCGGTGCGGGACCTCAACTCGGTGAAGGCTTACCGGCGCGAGGTCATGGATACGCTGCCCCCGCGGCCCGACTGGCACCGCTACATGGTCGTGATGGCGGCCGCGCAGGGCTATACAGTCACCGAAGTCCCGGTCCCGCTGTACGCGCGCCACGCGGGCAAATCAAAGTTCGGCATCGGCCGGATCCCGATCGGCGTGCTCGACATGCTCGCCGTGTGGTTCGAGCTCAGGTTCGCCCGCAAGCCGCTGCTGCTGTTCGGAATGCTCGGCGCGGCGCTCTTTCTCGCCGGGCTCCTCGTCGGAATCGGCGCGATCCTCTGGCGCGTGATCGGCGGCGTCGGTTTCCGGCCGCTGATCGATCTCGTCGTGGTGTGTCTGACGGTCGGGTCGATTGCGATCGCCACGGGGCTGATCGGCGAGTTGATGGCCGCCCAACGGGCAGAGCTGCGGGAGCTGCGACGAAGAGTCGAAGAGCTGTCGGCACGGCCGGGATCACAGCCGACGGAGATTCCGTAATGCAGAGACCGGCGGTGATGAGCGTTGTGCGTTGCCCGTTCATCCGTAGGGCGTTTTCCCGTTACGGCAGGACCGACTGGATAGGCCATTGTTCGCCGCACTTCCGCGGTCACGTCCTAACGCATAACCGAACTACGGTAAACGCACAACGCTCCCCCGTCTTTTTCCTCGCCCCCGCCCAATGAACGTTCTGTTCCTATCGCACGCCTTCCCGCGGTACATCGGCGATCCGGCCGGATCATTCGTACTGCGGTTGGCAAAGGCGCTGGAAAAGGTGGACGTCAAAGTTCACGTCGTCGCTCCATCGAGCAACGGAGTGGACAGCACCGACGAGGTAGACGGCATCACCGTCGAGCGCTTCCGCTACGCGCCGCGCAGGTACGAGAAGCTCGCGTACACCGGCAACATGGCGACCGAGTTCCAGCGGTCCTGGAGCGCCAAGGTCACGATGCTCGGATTCCTCGGCGCCGATTTCGCCAAGTCGGTGATGGCGCGCCGGAGAGTCACCCCCGATCTCATTCACGCGCACTGGTGGTTTCCAGGCGGACTCGTCGGAACATGGCTTGGCGGCCTGTCACACTTGCCGCTGGTCACGACCCTGCACGGCACCGACGTGCGGCTGGCCAAGAGCGTCGCGGTCGCGCGGCCGCTCTTCCGCCACGTCATCACGCACTCGGCGAAAGTCACGACCGTGTCCCACTGGCTGGCCGGCGAGCTGGATCTGCTCGTGCCCAACCGCTCTCCGGTGGTCGCGCCGATGCCGGTCGCGACCGAGCTGTTCGAGCCCGACGACTCGATCCCGAGGGACGGCATTCTCTTCGTGGGCCGGCTCAACGCGCAGAAGGGGCTCGACCAGCTCATCCGCGCACTCGCCGGGATGAAGACCAGCTCAGTGCTCGACGTCGTGGGTGACGGGCCCGCGCGGGAATCGCTCGGCACGCTCGCGACGGAGCTGGGCGTCGCCGACCGCGTGCGCTGGCACGGGCAGGTCAGGCAGGGCGAGCTGCCGAAGTTCTACCAGCGAACGCGCGTGCTCGCTGTCCCGTCGATTGACGAAGGGCTCGGGCTCGTCGCGGTCGAGGCCGCGCTGTGCGAGACGCCGGTCGTCGGCTTCCGCTCGGGCGGCACGCCGGACGTGGTGCGTGACGGCAGCACCGGCATCCTGGTCGAGGCGAACAACGTTCCCGCGCTCTCCGCCGCGCTCGACGATCTGGTGAACAACAGCGCGCGCGCGAGCTCCATGGGGCAGTCGGGGAGAATGTACGCGCTGGCAAACTTTGCACCCGAATCGGCGGCGCAGAAATACCTCTCGATCTACCAGCAGGCGCTTGACGGCTACGGGTCGTAAGGCTTGGACGGTAGCACAATGGCTGTTCGCGGCCGCGCTCGTCTGGTACGCGGTCCAATCGCTCAGTGGCCAATGGAATGAAGTCGCGTCCGGGCTGCGGGGACTGCGCCCCGATTGGCTTCTGGTAGGCGCCGCCAGCGCAGTAACGCTTCTGGCATACGCACTACTGATTGAAGGATGGCGGAGACTGATCACCGGCGCGGGTGAGGCGCTGGCGTGGCTCGACGCTTCCGTCATCTGGCTCGCGGGCAACCTCGGCAAGTACGTTCCGGGAAAAGTGTGGTCCATCGTCGCGATGAGCGGGATGGCCGCGGAGCGGGGAGTCAGTCCCGCCGTGGCCGCGGGATCGTCAATCGTGATGCAGATCGTGACGATTGCGGCCGGCGCCGCCGTGGTCGTCGCGAGCGGCGGGGCGATCCCTGGCGGAGCGTTCGCGGCAATCCTATCGGTCGCCGTGATCGTCGCCGCGCTGCTCGCGCTGCCCGCTGTCATTCCGCGTTTGCTGAAGCTCGCCGGCCGCCGCGCGGAAAACGTGACCGTGCCGACCAAGCGGACGTTGTGGCTCACGATCGTGATCGCTTCCGTCTCGTGGGTGCTGCTGTCGCTGGGGTTCATGCTGTTCGTCCGCGCGATTCTTCCCCAGTCGGGCGGGACGGTGCTGGCGTACGTGAGCGCATACACGGCGTCGTACATCGCCGGCTTTCTCGCGCCGTTTGCGCCGGGTGGAATTGGAGTGCGCGAGCCGGCGCTGGTGATCGCGATGACGGAGCTCGGGCTGGCGAGCACGGCCGACGCGGCGGTTATCGCGGTGGCATCGCGCGTGTGGCTGACGGCGATCGAGCTGGTGCCGGGGCTGATTGCGCTGGCGGTACAACTGTCCTCGTCACGGGGGCGGAGCACGTAACGAGGCTCCAGCGCAAGGGATATCCCAAACGGGAGTATTCCAGGAGCCAGCTATATTCCCCGTCTATGCCCCCGCGCATTCAACCAGCTTCTCAAGAGCTGAAGGATTTCTATCGCGCCAGAAGCAGGTGGCGTAGCTCGAGCGAGGAGACTACCCGCTTCCGCCGAGCCGCCGCGCTCGCCCGCGTCCCGGCGGGTGCGCGCGTGCTCGACATCGGCGCGCGCGAGGGCGGGCTGCGCGCGTATCTCCCCGACGGAGTGAAGTACCAGGGAATCGACATCACGCCCGAGTTCGCCTCGGACTTCGTGATGACCCGCGACATCTCCGACGGAATCCCGTTCCCCGACGCGAACTATGACTTCGTGTTCTGCATCGAAGTGCTCGAGCACGTACCGAACCCGTTCGCCGCGTTCGGCGAGATCAACCGCGTCCTCCGCGACGGGGGCGTGCTCATCGTGTCCGTTCCCAACCCATACCATCTCAAAGAGATCGTGTGGAATGTGTTCCGCACGCCCGACCGGCAGGGCCACATCTACTCGTGGACGCGCCAGGCGATGACCAAGCTCGGCGAGATGAACGGCTTCCGGATCGACGCGTACAGCGGCACTTATCTGCACCCGCCGGTGCCGGCGCCGCCGCTGCTCGCGCGCTCGGTCATCTACCGGTTTATCAAGGAATCCACTCAGCCGTGATCACCGACGACAAGTCGTTGAATCCATCCACCAGGCTCGGGCTTCTCTGGGCGAGCCTCGTGTACGCCGCCGCCACGCTAGCGCTTGGCTACCAGGCGCTGGCTGGAAAGTTCCTCGCCGGCCCGCACAGCGACGAGTACATCGCGGGCTATGCGTTCCGTGAGTTCGGCGCGGCGACTCTGCGCGAGAGCGGATCGTTTCCGCTATGGAACCCGTACCTGTTCGGCGGGATGCCGTTCGTCGCCGCCATGCACGGCGACATCTTCTATCCGACGTTCCTGCTGCGCATGCTCGTGCCGACGGACGTCGCGATGACGTGGACGTTCCTCATCCACATTTTCCTCGCGGGACTGTTCGCGTACATGTTTCTTCGCGCGCTCGGCTTCGGCTTCGCGGGAGCTCTGCTCGGGGGACTGGCGTACATGCTCGGCGGCCAGCTCGCCTCGCTCGTTTCACCCGGGCACGACGGCAAGCTGTACGTCAGCGCGCTCTTTCCGCTCGCGCTGTTCGCGCTCACCCGCGGCATCCGCGACGCGCGCGCGTGGGCTTGGGGGCTACTCGCGATCGTCGTGGGACTGGCCGTGCTGAGCCCGCACCCGCAGCTGCTGCAGTACATGCTGCTCGCGTGCGGCGCCTACGCGCTCTACCTCGCCGTGCGCGGCCTCCGGGCCGGCGACATTCCCGGCGCGGCAGCCGTCCGCCGGCTCGCGCTCGCGCTCGGCGCCGTAATCATCGGCGGACTCATCGGCGCGATCCAGTATCTCCCGGTGCGCGAGTACGTCCAGTTCTCGCCCCGCGCCGGCGGGATTCGAGATTACGCTGTCGCCACGTCGTACGCCTGGCCGCTGGAAGAGATACTAGAGGTGTACCTGCCCGAGTTCGCCGGAATACTCGACAACTACTGGGGAGTGAACGGAATTCACTTCCACAGCGAGTACATCGGGGCCGGCGTGCTGATCCTCGCTTTGGCGGCGTTCGGCGGAATGCGCCTGAGCGCGCGCAAGTCGGAGATCTGGTTCTTCACTGGGATGCTCGTGATCGCGCTGCTGTGGGCGCTCGGCGGTGACACGCCGTTCTACAGGATTCCGTACGCGCTGGTGCCGGGGACAAAGTTCTTCCGCGCGCCCGAGACCGTGTTCTTCGTCGGCACTCTGGCGATCGCGTACCTCGTGGCCGTCGGAACGGAGCGGTTCCTCAGAAGGGAAGTGAAGACCCGGTACCTCGCCCTGTGGGCCGGGTTCGGCGTCGTCATCGCGCTGGCGGCGCTCACGGGAGTTCTGGATGGAATCGCCGAGACCATCGCCCGCCCCGAGCTGATCCAGCTGGTGGACGCCAACTCCGGCGCGATGAAGGTCGGCGCTTTGCGCTCGCTGGTCTTCGTGCTGGCGACCGCGGGAGTGCTGTACGCGCTGCTGCAGCGGCGCATCACACCAGCGATCGCCACTTGGGCGCTCGCGGCCGTGGTGGCCACTGACCTGTGGAGCGTGCTGCGGCATTACTGGATCTTCTCACCCCCCGCCTCGATCACGTACGCGTCCGACCCGACGATCGAATACGTTAAGAGCCAGCCGGAGCCGGCCCGCGTCATCCCGATCAACCTGGACCGCTCCACTGGGCTGCGCGATCCGAATCTCACCGGCGACGGGCTCATGAGCCACCACGTGCGGAACGTGCTCGGCTACCATGGCAACGAGCTCGCCCGCTACGACCAACTCGGCGGAAAGGAGCGCGGCTTCGACCAGATCGGCAATCCAAAGTTCTGGGAGCTGACCAACGCGCGCTTCATTCTCACCAACGTGGACTCACTGCCGCTCGAGGGCGCGACGCGCGTGGTCGGTCCGGTGCGCACGGCCGCGGGGACCACCGTGTACCTGTACGACCTGCCCGGCGAGCAACCGTTTGCCTGGGTGGCGCCTCTCATTGTAAAAGCGCCCGACGCCGAGGTGCTCGCGACGGTGCTGGACCCGCGCTTCCCGGTCGGCAGCGCTGCGCTGTTCGAGCCGGACGCGCCGGTGCAGGCGGTCGCCGACGTGCAGTCTCTTCCCGAGGAATCGAGCATCCGAGTGACCACCACGAGCTACGCGCCGGGCGACATCTCCCTCACGCTGAGCGAACCGGCGCCTGCCGGATCCGCGCTGGTCGTCTCCGAGAACTATTACCCCGTGTGGAAGGCCGACGTGGACGGGAAGCGCGCCAACGTCGGCAGGGTGAACTACACGCTCACCGGCGTCGAGCTGCCTGCGGGCGCGCGGTCGGTTCGCCTGCGCTTCGTGAGCCCGGCCTACGAGTCCGGCAAGAAGATCACGATTCTGGCGCTGATCCTCGCGTTCGCCGCTCTGGGTGTTGGCATCGTCCTGGACCGGAGACAGCGTGCCTGAGAGAGCGCTCGTCGTCATCCCCACCTTCAACGAGCGCAACAACATCTCCCGGATGATCGACGCCGTCCTCTCGAAGGACGCGTCGCTCGACATCCTCGTGGTGGACGACGGCTCGCCCGACGGGACCGGCGGGATGGTCGCGGCCATCGCGTCCGTGAACGACAGGGTGCACGTCATCAGGCGGAGCGGAAAGCTCGGGCTGGGTACGGCGTATATCGCCGGTTTCAAGTGGGCGCTCGAGCGGAGCTACGCGCACGTCTTTCAGATGGACGCGGACTTCTCGCACGACCCGAAATACATCCCCGATTTCTTCAAGGCGGCACGGTCCAGCGACGTGGTCCTGGGATCGCGCTACCGGGACGGCCGGGCGAACGTGGTGAACTGGCCGGTGTCCCGCCTGCTGCTGAGCTATTTCGCCAACGTGTATGCCCGGAAGGTCACCGGGCTCCCGGTGTGGGACGCTACGGGCGGCTTCAAATGCTGGCATAGGAAGGTGCTTGAGACCATCGCGCTAAACGACGTCAAGTCAAATGGTTACGCGTTTCAGATCGAGATGACGTTTCGCGCCTGGAAGCACGGCTACAGCATCGCGGAGATCCCGATCGTGTTCGTGGACAGGCTCGAGGGCGAGTCCAAGATGTCGAAGAAAATCGTGCGCGAAGGTATATGGATGGTCTGGCGGTTCCGGTGGTGGGCGATGCGCAACCGAATCCCGCGGGTGGTAGCCGAGGAGGCGCGGCGCGCGGCCGACGCCGGCCAGGCAGAGTGAAGCCCTTGGAAGCGGCGCCCGCCGGGCGCGCCTTCTACAAGATGAGCGGCTCGGGTAACGATTTCGTCTTCTTCGATTGCCGCGAGCAGCCGCCGGGCGAGCTGGAAAGCCCGGCGCGAATCGCGGAGCTGTGCGCGAGGGGCCCGGGCGTAGGCGCCGACGGCGTCGTCTTCATCCTGCCATCGCCGACCCACGCCTATCGCATGCGGTACTACAATGCCGACGGCTCGCTGGGCGAGCTGTGCGGCAACGCCAGCCTGTGCAGCGTCAGGTTGGCAGCGGAGCTCAGCATCGCGCCGCAGGGCGACTTCCAGGTCGACAGCGACGCTGGAACGCTCACGGCACGAGTGCGCGACGGACTCCCAGAGATAGATCTCGCGCCCGTGACGGACGTGCAGCCGAATTTTCCGGCGATCGGAAAGGGCAGGGGAGAATCGGAACTGGGGTTTGCCCTGGCCGGCGTGCCCCATGTGGTGATCACCTGCCCCGATGTGGAGACCGCCGACGTCCTCGGCCGGGGCGCCGAGCTGCGTTCTCACCCGTCCCTGACCGAAGGAGCCAATGTGGACTTTTTGTCCGAAGGGCCTGCCGGCTGGTCAATGCGGACTTACGAGCGAGGCGTCGAGGGCGAGACGCTGGCTTGCGGCACAGGCGCCGTTGCCTCCGCGATTCTGCTTCAGGCGTGGCGCAAGTCGGGCGATCGCGTGGCTCTCAAGACTCGGTCCGGCCGCACGCTGGAAGTTACCGTGAGTCGCCGGGACAGCTTCTGGCACCCATCGCTCAGGGGCGAAGGGCGAATCGTTTTCGAGGGTCGTCTGCGCGAAGTTTGACTGATCCGCCGGGTTGTGGCGCTCTGGCGGCGTAATCCTGCTCGAAAGGCGATGTTGAAGCCGCCGTCTCAAATGCCTGAGCCTAAGTCGCTCGCAGGGAAGCACTTACAAATCGCCGGCCCAGCCCTGATCTCGTTCTCCACATTCTTGCACACTGTCTGGTTTACATAATACATCTTATACGCATATGCCTCGGGCCAAGAAGGTCCCAGGGCGTCAGGGCTTGAGGGCTTCAGCCAGCCGGCTTCGCCGTCAGCTCGCCTAGCCGGACTCGAGCCTCGGACACCATAGACCCCTGGGGCTCGGCGGCAAGCTCCGTCCAGATCGCCAGCGCCGCGTCCGGCTTCCCGCCGGCCATGAGCGCCCGGGCAGCCGACGCGCGGAACGCCGAAGCGTCGTTCGGGAATCGCGTAACTTTCGCTGCCACTTGGTATTCGGCGGCTGCCTGGTCAAACTGCTTGAGCCCTTCCTGGCCAGCCGCGCGCAGCACGTGAATCGACGCCGCCAGCTCCTTCGGCCTCGATCCGGCCACCTTGTCCAGCTCGGCGATACCTTCCCGATACTTGCCCTCGTCGTACAGGATCTGGGCGATCGCCAGCGCCGCCTGCGCCGCTCCGGCCGTGCCCTCGTACCGGGTTGTCACGTTCCGGAGGTCGGTCAGCGCCAGCGGTGCGTTCCCCGACGCCATCGCCTGCCGCGCCTGGAAGTATGCGGACTCAGCCCGGCCTGCCTTGATCTGGGCGGAGCGGCGGTAGAACCATGCCCCACCGAATAGCAGGGCGATCGCCACGATGCCGATGATGACTCGCTGCTTGTGGAGCACAAGCCATTCGGCGGCGGTCTCGGATCTATCGGGCTGAAATGCTGGATCGGCTGGACGCGTGGACATTGGAGATCGTTGAGAGTTGGTTGCCTGCAACAAAAATAGCGGCGCGCAGCGCATCGCGATGAAACGGCGGGCAGAAAGAATCGTATTCCCCGTATGCGCCGCTGCGCCGTAGCGTGCGCCCTCTCTCTCAACTATCATCGCCCGATGCCAGCACTGCTCCGCATTTCCTCCCGCTATCGCTTGCTTCCGCGCCCTGCCCTGCTCGCCGTGGCGGCCGCGCTGCTGTCGTTATCCTCCTGCGGCGAGTCGAGCGTCACCGATCCGTATCAGGAGGCCGCCGGTGTATTCCTGCTCCAATCCATCGCCGGGCAGCCGCTGCCAGCGGTGATCACTTCGACGGAGACCGAGGGCGAGGTGCGTGTGACCACGGGCAGTCTCTTTCTCTCCGCCGACCGTAGATTTCAGGAAACGCTGACCGTCAGGCTCCAGCCGCCGGGCAGCGCGTCTCCGCAGAACGGGACTGCGGTAGCCGGCGGGACGTACACGGTCGTGGGCGACTCGGTCGAGTTCGCGATCGACGCGCGCGGGGCCACCGCTGCGAGCACGATGCAGGCGACGCTCCGCGGCGACACGCTTTCGTACAGTGTGCTCGGCCGCGTGGTCCTGTACCTGAAGCTGTAGGGAATTCCTTACGCTGCCGGCGATTCGGCGCGCGGAAGCGATAGGGTAAAGGTCGACCCCTTCCCCTCGCGGCTCTCGGCCGCGAGGTCGCCGAGCATCGCGCGGGCGAGGTCGCGGCTGATCGCGAGACCGAGCCCGGTCCCTTCCATCGGGCTGGCGAGACTTCTTCCGACCTGGGTGAACGGGGCGAATATGGATTCGAGCTGCGCCTCGTGGATCCCGATGCCGGTGTCGGACACGCTCAGCCAGACGCTGTCACCCGCGGCGCCGCACGCGATCGTGATCTCGCCCCCTTCCTCGGTGAACTTCACCGCGTTCGACAACAGGTTGAGGAGAATCTGCTCGACCTTCGACCGGTCCGCCCTCGCGGTGAGCGCTGGTGAACACCGCGTCCGCGTGAGCCGCAACCGCTTCTTCCTGGCCTGAGGCTCGATCATCGGAGCGACGCTTTCTACGAGCTCCTGCATCCCGATCGGTCCGATCGCGTAGGAGACCCTCCCCGCCTCGATTCGGCTGAAGTTGAGAATATCGTTGATGATCCCGAGGAGATGCCGCTGGCTCCGCTGTATGCGGTCGAGCTGGTCGTGCTGCGCTTCCGTGAGCGGTCCGCTCACACCGGCCTGCATGAGCTCCGCGTAGCCTGCGATGGCATTCAGCGGTGTGCGCAGCTCGTGCGACATCGCGGCCAGAAAATCGCTCTTCGACCGGTTGCCGGCCTCCGCTTCGGCCGTGCGCCGCTCGAGCTCCAGTGTCTGCCCGCGCAGCTGCTCGGTCAACGCGCGCAATTCGTGCGCCCGCTGCTCGGCCGCGGTTCTAGCGCCTTCTTCCGCG
This sequence comes from uncultured Gemmatimonadaceae bacterium, assembly GCA_964350145.1. Lineage (GTDB taxonomy): Bacteria > Gemmatimonadota > Gemmatimonadetes > Gemmatimonadales > Gemmatimonadaceae > JACDCY01. The sequence continues at coordinate 33,361 of CAYGJL010000026.1, read as the reverse complement.
GCGATGCGCTGCGCGTCCAGTAGCGCGCGCTCGTCGGCGGCGCGCCGCTGGGTCAGGTCGCGCGTGACTTTCGCGAAGCCGATCAGCTTCCCGTTGTCGTCCCGCAGCGCCGTGATGAGCACGTTTGCCCAGAAGCGTGTTCCGTCCTGGCGCACGCGCCAGCCGTCGTCTTCCACGCGACCCGACTTGGTGGCGGTTGCCAGCAGGCGGTGTGGCTTGCCAGCTTGCCGGTCGTCCTCGGTGTAGAACACCGAGAAGTGGCTCCCCACTATGTCAGCCGTCCTGTATCCCTTGAGGCGCTCGGCGCCCGTGTTCCAGGTGAGGATGGTCCCGTCAGGATCGAGCGCAAATATCGCGTAATCCTGAACGCGCTCCACCAGCAGGCGGAAGAGATCGACACGCTCTTCGGGCTGTGTCCCCGCGGCGGACGATTCCGGGACAGCTGCGGCCGTCATCTGCCCTCAACCGGCGTGCACGCGAATCCGCTGGGCAAGATCATATGGATGATGGGTAATCACCGCTCGCAGAGATGCCAAGTGGGAGCGCCCGTCCGCTCCCCCGAACCCCCGGGGGTGGACAGCTCGCCCTGCCCCGGCGAAGCTTCCGCATGGACTGGCGCGCGTTCGAGCCCTTCTCTCCGCTGCACGGCCTGATCATCCTGCTGTTCGGCGGAGCCACGGCGCTGCTCATCCATACCGCCAGCCGGCTCGCGCCCACTGGTCGCACCCGGCTGGACCGTAACCTTGGGCTGTTCATGATCGCGCTGTGGATCGTGAGCAACGGGTGGTGGCTGCTCCCGCCGCGGTTCGACGCGGCCCGCGCGCTGCCGCTGCACGTCTGCGACATCACCTCCCTGCTCGCGGGAATCGTCCTGCTCTACCCGCGGCGATCCTTGCGGGCGCTGCTGTATTTCTGGGGGATCGGCATGAGCCTCCAGGCGATCGTGACGCCGGAGATCGCGTTTGAGCCGGACACGATCTGGTTTTGGATCTTCTGGATGAGCCACGCCGGCATCATCGCCATCGCGATCTACGACATCGTGGCGCGCGGCTTTCGCCCGACGTGGGCCGACTTCAGGCTCTCCGTGCTCGCGGGGCTCGTCTATCTCGCCGTCGTCCTGGCGATCAACATCGCGCTCGGATTCAATTACGGCTACGTGGGCAACGCCCGTCCGGGCGAAGCATCCATCATCGATTTTCTCGGTCCCTGGCCCCAGCGCGTAGTGCTGATGGTCGCTCTGGTGATCGGGCTGATGGCCCTGTTAATGGCCCCGTGGCATTTCGCCAGGAGAATCGCAAAGACGAAGTAGGCCTGTCGCATTACTCCACCACGATTGTCGGCGCCGCCGGACCTTCCGCTACTCCGGGCACGTCCACCTTCGTCCCCGTCTCGCCCTCGTCGGCTTTCTCCTCCTGCTGTACCGCGGGGAGGGATTCCCTCGTGATCCACCCGTGGTCAGCGGCGTGCAGAGCCGCGGCGTACGAGTCGTCGGCCAGCACGAGTGTAGAGCCCACCGCAACCACCTCCCCAGCCAATGCCTTCAGCGACGCCGAGCGCTCCGGGTGGGTATCCACGTTCCGGATGTAGATCGCGAGGACGCGGCCGGGACTGGATGACGGTGTCGTCGAGATCGCTGATCACGCCAAAGCTGGCCGACGTCTGCGGGACCAGCAGTTGACCGGTCGCACGCACGTCCGGTTGATTCGCACGCAGCGGCACGAGCAGTCGCAGCTCCGCTTCCCGCCACGGTCCCGGCGCCGCCGGCAGCTCGGGAAGGCGGTACGCCACGATCTCGTACGGATCGCCGGTGCTGCGCATAGCCGCTGCGCCCCGGCGCACATTTTCCGCAGCCTCGCCCAAAACATCCGATAGCCATGTGCGCCTTGGATCCACGGCCCCTGGGAGTATTTCTTGCGATAGCGGTGTCGTCCGATTCGTCATATCGAGAGGAGAGGCATGATGCCGTCCGACGAAACGCAGCTATTGAGCCAGCTCACCACGCGACGCGCCTTCATGGCGAAGGCGGGCGCGCTCTCGCTCGTAATCCCGGGAGTCGGCGGTGCGCTGGTAGCGTGCGCGGACAAGCCCGGACGGGACGGTGACGACGGCGCGCAACGGGGGCAGTCGCGCGATGCGGACGACATGCACGACCAAAATGCAAACAGCCGACTCGACACCGCCCTGCCCCGGGATGCCCGCTCGTCAGGTACGGGCGCCGCGACGATCGTGGGATTCCACCGGTACAACCCGGAGTTGCCTCCGCTGCCGGCCGGCGGGCGTGTGCAACTGCACTGGCGGGCGCGTGAGACGAACATCCGCATCTCCGAGAGCACGACGGTGGCGGCGTGGACTTTCCAGGACGAGCTGCCGGGCCCGATCGTGCACTGCCGTGTGGGCGATACAGTGGAGTTCACGCTGACGAACGACGTGGACGTGCCGCACTCGATGGACTTCCACGCGGCCCAGATCGATCCGAAGGTCGCCTTTCGGTCGGTAACCAAGGGACAGTCGGTGACGTTCACGTTCAGCCCGAGGTTCGCCGGAGCCTTCATGTACCACTGCGGCACCGCCCCGGTGCTGATGCACATCGGCTCGGGGATGCATGGCGCGATAATCGTCCAGCCGCGTGAAGGGCTCCCCGCCGCCAGGGAGTTCGTGCTCGTCCAGCAGGAGTTCTACCTCAAGGAAGAAGCTGGCGGATTACGGGCCTTCGACTTTCAGAAGATGCTCGTAGGGCTTCCAGATTTCGTGACCTTCAACGGCAGGCCCAACCAGTACGTCGACGCCCCCATCAGGGTGAAGGTCGGAGAGCGCGTCCGTTTCTGGGTGGTGAACGCCGGCCCCACGCATCCATGCAATTTTCACGTCGTGGGTGAGCAGTTCGACACGCTGTACCTCGGCGCTCCTCCGGGCTCGCCCATCCGAGGTGTGCAGACGTGGGCGGTAGCGCCCGGCGGTGGCATGTGCTTTGATCTCCTATGCGACGTGCCGGGCGAGTTCCCCTTCGTGAACCATGGCTTCGGCCACGGACAGAAGGGCGGGATAGGGTTCCTGGTCGTCGAGCCGTAGCGGTCTAGTCGGACGTCGGTAGCTTGCGCGCGGCCGCGAACTGCTCGTTGAGCCGCCGGCGGCGCTCGGCCGCATCGAACGTCCGCCACATGTTGTACACGAAGCCGTAGGCGCCGAGCGCCCAGAGCGTCCCGCCGGTCGCGGTGACCGGGATCGCGTCTGCGCCGATGTGCGGCGATAGCATGAATCCGGCGACGAGCGCGGCGAGCCCGATGTTGGCCAGCCAGATGTGCGCGACCGCAAATTTCCTGCTATGGATCGGGTGGCCGAAGAACCGCGGCAACATCTGGTAGCCCACGCCGAAGATCATCATCACGACGAAGCCCACCAGGTTCATGTGCGCGTGCGCCGGACGGTACATGACCCACGCCGGATGAATCGCCATCGCGAGGCCGAGCGTGATGCCGGCGATGAACCAGAGCAGACTCGCGCGAATGAACACCTTGGCGAACCAGTCCATGCTACGTCCTACTCGTGACGCGCTGGACCGCCAACGTCCACCTCCACCAGAACTTCCGGAAATAGCACGGGCGGAAGCGGAGGTAGCCCGCCCGCGCGAACGGTCAAGACATCCTCCAGCGGCGGCATTTGGCCCCCTTCGCGCTTGAGGCCCGCAGCCAGTCGCCGCATCCCTTCTAGTACGAAGCCCGCCTTTGCGCGCACAAAATGATGGTCTTCGTCGTCCGGCCCTCCTTCCACCTCCTGGGCGTGACTAATGCGCGAGTTGATTTCCAGCATTTGGCCGTAGAACGAGTGAGCATAGTTAAATGTCTCAGCGCTGAACACGCGACATTCCGGAAGGACGACCCCGAACAACGGAAGGGGGATTTCCCAATCATACGTCGCTGGCTTCTCCTCCAAGTACATCTCGCGGATAATTGACTCAGCGTTACGCAACTCTATGAGGAGTGTTGTCGCAAGCTGTTTCGCCCGTCGCTTCTCGCCTTCCGCTGTCTGTCGTTTGCCGAACCAGTACGCCAGCGTTGCGGCAATGAGAGTCGTGGGCAATGACGTGAGGAGCGCGACGACCTGCGGGGATAGTTTTAGCATACTCCAAATATGCGGACAAAACTCTCAACGAATTGAACGAGTGTCGCTGACAACGACTTAGTGGAAGCGCCCCCGGGGTGACTCGAACACCCGGCCAACAGTTTAGGAAACTGCTGCTCTATCCAACTGAGCTACGGGGGCCGGCTACGGAAACGGCTCGGGAAACATACCCGAGCCGCTCAATATACGCCGATTTGTTCCTAAGAAGCTGGCGGCCGGCAGCTAGTAGCTAGTAGCTAGCAGCGAGCTACTTGATTGCGAATCCGTCCGGGATTTCATCCTCGGCGACAGTGGGCAACTCTGTCACGCACTTCACGATCGCACCGGAGGGACCCTGGGCGAGCGCGGCCTCGAGCTGTTTCAAAGCCCCGGGCTCCCCTTTCGCCAGGATCTCGACGGCTCCCGTACGCGTGTTGACCGCCCAGCCATCAATGCCGAGCCGGCGCGCCTGCTGCCGCGCAAACCAGCGAAAGCCGACGCCCTGTACGCGCCCTGCTATTTCGAGATGTATCGTCGCCAATGGTCTGCTCAGAAAGGGTGCACCGTGAGGCAGTGACTAGTCACTAGTCACTAGTCACTGGTCACCGCTTTACCGCGAGCAACGCGGCCAGCACCGCCGTCAGCGTCGCCTCGTCCGTCATCCCCGGCACGCCATGAACCTGCACAGCGCCAGCGCGGATTCGCTGCGCGATCCCCTCGAGTATCGCAGCAACCATCTCCGGCGGGCGCAGGCGGACGGCATGGCGCTCAGTGGCGTCGCGCTCCCAGTCGAGATCGCCCCATGCCAGCTGCGCAGCCGCGACGTTCGGATCGGCCGTCAGCGTCGCGGCCTGCTTCCAGTCGTACTGCTCCCATTCCTCGAGGATCCACGCCCCTGACTGCTCGCGCTCCCTCGCCTGCGGCGTCACGTCCGCGGCCGCGAAGGGGGACGTCCACTCGATGGATTCGAGCACTGGCTCGCGCGTCGCACCACCGAACGTGAGCAGCTGGAATGCCGGCTCGCTCTGTTCGGTCTTGAAGTCGTACAGATAGCGCGTGATCGGCGGCAGCTCCTCGCGCCACATGTCGCCCGGGCGCCGCACGTACGGCGGTGCCGGTCGCTGACTTCTCGCTTGGTCGCGCTCCGAGTCGTCCGTCATCCCGCTCGCGTGTGGTTCAAGCCCTACAACCTATTCACACGACCCGCCGCTGCCAACACCAATCACTCCTCCCAGCCGTGCTTGCCGACGAGCGGAACGAACCGCACCGGAGCGATCTCGGTGCGCTCCATAGCGTCGCCGCGCTTCACGATCAGATACAGGATCTGCTCTTCGCGGTCACCCAGCGGAACGAGCAGCCGGCCGCCCTCGGCGAGCTGCTCGACGTACGCTGCCGGAATGTCCGGCGCCGCAGCGCTCACGAGGATCGCGTCGTACGGCGCGTATTGTCGCCAGCCGAGAGTGCCATCGCCGAGCAACAGCGAAACGTTGCGCGCGCCGATCTGCTGGATGATCGCGCGTGCGCCCTCGAGCAGCGGCGCCACGCGCTCGATGCTGAAAACCTGCGCCGCGAGATGCGACAGGAGCACCGTCTGATAGCCCGAGCCGGTCCCGATCTCGAGCACTTTCTCCGTGCCCGTGAGATGCAGCAACTGGAGGTAGCGGGCGTGAATCGACGGCTGCGATATCGTCTGGCCGTTCCCGATCGGCAGCGCCGAATCCTCGTACGCGCGATGGCGCACCGCCCGCGGCACGAAGAGGTGCCGCGGAGTCTCGTCGATGGCCTTGAGCACCGCGAGGTCGCGGATCCCCTGGTCCTGCAGCTGCTCGACGAGTCGCCGGCGCGGCCCGCGAAACTCCGGCTCTACGGGTCCCGCCACCAGCTCTCCCGGTCGGTCAGGCACTTGTCGTGCGTGAGGTCGAGCGACAGCGGCGTGATGGAGATGTAGCCGTCCGCGATCGCGCGGAAGTCAGAGTCTTCCTCACCGGACCACTCGATGGACCCGCCGCCGATCCAGAAGATGTCGCGGCCCCACGGATCCTTCATCGGCATGAGCGAGTTCGAGTACACCCGGCGCCCGAGCCGCGTGAGCCGGACTCCCTTGATATCGCTGCCGCTGAGCGGAGGCAGGTTGATGTTGAACAGCGTGTGGCTCGGGTATGACGGGAGGCTCGTCAGGTGCCGCAGCAGAAGCGACAGCGGCTCGATCTGCTCGTCCAGCATGGACGTGTCGGCCCGCAGATCTCCGCCCGCGAACGAGATCGCGAAGGATGGGATTCCGAGCGACAGTCCTTCCATTGCCGCCGCGACCGTCCCCGAGTACAGCACGTCCTCCCCCATGTTCTGGCCGTGATTGATTCCGCTGATCACGAAGTCGGGACGCTCCGGCAACAACGCTTCGACGGCGAGCATCACGCAGTCGGTCGGGGTGCCGTCCACCTGCCAGGTCCGCTCGTCGAGCTTTCGCGGCCGCACCGGATGGTGCAGCGTGAGCGAGTGGCTCGCCGCGCTCTGCTCGCGGTCGGGGGCCACGATGCTGATTTCGCCCAGGGGTTCAGCGGCCCTCGTCAGGCACTTGAGGCCGTGCGCAAAGACGCCGTCGTCGTTGGATAGAAGTATGCGCACTAGCGGAACATGCCCGCCTTGTGCCGCCAGAGGACGCGGATGATCCGACCAGCGTCCACCGCGGCGCGGAAGTGGCTCGGCGCGCCATACACGGTCGAGATCGGCACGTTCGCGAACCGGTAGCCCTGCCGCGCCGCGCGGAACAGGAAATCCTGCTCGTAGTCGTACCTGTCGCCGACGGCGTGGACGTTCTTCAGCACCTCCGTGCGAATGGCGCGGTACCCCGACTGGCTGTCGGTGATGTTCACCTTCGCGATCGCGCGCGTCGTCGCCGACGACATCATGTTGGCGATGCGCCGGTGCCATGGCACGGCCTTGCCGCTGATCTGGCGCGCGCCAATCACGATGTCCGCGTTGTCCAGCGCCTTGACGATGGCCGGAGCGAACGCGGGATCGTGCTGCCCGTCGGCGTCGATCGTAAGCACGGCGTCGTATCCGCTCTCGATCGCGTACGCGAAGCCGGCTCGGAGCACCGTCCCCTTCCCGCGATTGACGTCGAACTCGATCATCTCGTCGCACACTGACCGCAGCACGGACCGCGTCTCATCAGTGGAGCCGTCGTCGATCCCCAGGATGGTCGCGTTCGGCAGGGCATTCTTGAGACCGAGCGCCACCTTGGCGGGAAGCTCTCCCGCGTTGTAGGCCGGAATTATTGCCAGGACCTGGTTGATCATTTAGTTGGTTGGGTTCCGTCCAGCAGCGTCAGAATCTCCTTGAGATCTTGCTCCATCGAGCCCACGGTTTGCGAATCCAATGCCGCGCGCGCGATGGCCCGCAGCTCGCCCGCCTTGCGGTGGTCCTCGATCTTCTGCCGCGCGCCGTCGATCGTGTACTTCTCCGAGTACAGCAGGTGCTTCACCAGCATGATCAGCTCGACTTCCTTGCGCTGGTACACGCGGTTGCCCGAGCGGTTCTTGGCCGGGCTCAGGAACTTGAACTGACTCTCCCAATACCGGAGCACGTGCGGCTTCAGCCCCGTGAGCCCGCACACGTCCCCTATCGAGAAGAACTCGCGGACCTGGTTGCCGCCGTTCCCCTTCCGTTGCGACGCCATCAGTCGCCCTCCGACCGCAGCTCGCGCGACATCAGCGCGCGCATCGCATCCTGCGCCGGCTCGCCCTCGAAAAGCACGCGATACACCGCGTCCACAATCGGCATGTCCACTCCCTCCCGCGCGGCCAGGGCGCGCGCGCTGCGAGTCGTCACCACTCCCTCGGCCACCGTCTCTCTGCCCGCGAGCGCCGCGTCGAGTGACGCGCCCTTCCCCACCGCCACGCCCACCGCTCGGTTCCGGCTCAGCCCGCCCGTACATGTCAGCACGAGGTCGCCGAGCCCGGCCAGTCCCGCGAACGTCGCCTGCTTCCCGCCGAGCGCAATTCCGAGTCGCGTCATCTCGGCCAGCCCGCGCGTGATCAGCGCAGCGCGCGCGTTATGGCCGAGTCCCAGGCCGTCCGCGATTCCTGTAGCCACGGCCATCACGTTCTTGAGCGCGCCGCCGAGCTCGACCCCAATCACGTCGTCGTGCGTGTACGGCCTGAGGTTCGAGCCGCTGAATATGCGCTGCGCCACCAGCGCCGTCGCCTCGTCCTCCGACGCGGCCACGATGGCGGTCGGCTGTCCCGCGGCAACCTCGGCCGCGAATGTCGGGCCCGACAGAGCCACCAGCGGCGGCGAGCCCAGCTCCTCTTCCGCGACGTCGCTCATGAGGGCCAATGTGCCCTCTTCGACTCCCTTGCTCGCCACCACGACCACGGTGTCGCGACCGATCGCCGGCCGCACCGCTCTCGCCACGGTGCGGAGCGCGTGCGACGGCGTCACGAAGATCGCGACTCGCGCGCCGCGGGTCGCTTCGCACACGTCGGCGAACGCGCGGACCGACTCGTGGATTTCATGGCTCTCGAGAAAGCGATTCCGATGGGATCGGTTGACGCTCTCCACGACGTCCTCCTCCCGTGCCCACAGCGCGACGTCGTTGCCCGAGCGCGCTAATAGGTCCGCCAGCGCCGTGCCCCACGCGCCGGCGCCGATCACGGCACACCGTTCGGGATGCACGTCAGCTCCCGGAGTGCGCGGCCGGGGCGGCCGGCGCCTCGTCCGCGACGCGTTTGCGGCGGCGGAAGCGGTGCTCTTCACCCCGGCGAAGACGCGCGATGTTGCCCCGGTGCGTCCACACGACGAACACCGCCACGATCACGGCCACTGCGAACAGGGCCGATCGTGCCGGGGTTCCGGTCGCGAGCACCGCGCAAGGAAAGAGGACGGCAGTGACGATCGAGGCGAGGCTGACGTAGCCCGTCGGTAGAAAAACCAGCAGCCACACGGTGAGCCCCACTGCCGTCGCGAGCGGCGCAAGCGCCAGGAAGACTCCGCCGGCGGTAGCGACGCCCTTCCCGCCTTTATGGAATCCGAGATACACCGGCCGAACGTGACCCGCGATCGCAGCGACTCCGATCGCGATGGCCGAGAGATCCAAACGCGTGGTGACCACCAGCGGCACGAGCAGAAACACCGGGAGAAATCCCTTGAGGGTGTCGAGCACGTACACCACGACGCCGGTGCCGACTCCGAGCACGCGCACGGCGTTGGTCGCGCCGAGGTTGCCGGATCCGTGCTGCCGCAGGTCCACTCCGCGCGCGCGGCCCGCGAGGTACGCGAACGGAATGGAGCCGAGCAGGTACGCCATCACGACCGCCGCGACCGGATGCACGTCAGCCCGACTTGCGCCGCATGACCACTCGCAGCGGGTTGCCGGTGAAACCCCATGCCTCGCGAAAACCGTTGTGGAGATATCTGATGTAGTGCTCCTGCACTTTCTCCGGGTTGTTGCCGAAGACCGCGATCATGGGCGGCGCGGTCTCGACCTGCGTGGCGTAGTTGAGCTTGATCTCGTGCCCCGCCGCCTGCGGCGGCTGCCTCCGCGCCACGAGCTCCCCGAGGGTGGTGTTCACCTGCGACGTGGAGATCCGCTTCTGCCGCTCCTCGTCCACCTGCAGGATGAGATCGAACAGCTTCTGCACGCGCTGGCCGGTGAGCGCCGACGTGAACAGGAAAGGCACGAACTTGAAGAACGGCGCCTTCTCGCCTGCTTCTTTCTGGAACTTCGCCGCGCTCTTGTCGTCCTTGTCGGCGAGATCCCACTTGTTGACCACCACAATCAGCCCGCGCCCCGCTTCCCACGCCAGGTTGGCGATCTTGAGGTCCTGGTTGTGCAGTCCCTCGACCGCGTCGATCAGCAGCACGCAGATCGTCGCACTCTCGATCGCGCGCCGGGTACGGAGCGTCGAGTAGAACTCGATCCCATCGCTGACCTTCGATTGGCGGCGGAGACCCGCCGTATCCACGAACACCATGGGGCGGCCGTGGTACGTGACGGGCGTGTCTATGGCGTCGCGCGTAGTACCTGCTTCGTCCGCGACCACCAGCCGGTCTTCGCCCAGCAGCCTGTTGACGAGCGACGACTTGCCGACGTTCGGCCTCCCAACCACCGCGACGCGCAGTTCGTCCGGCGGCTCTTGCGTGACTTCGGGGATCTTCTCCACGAGGGCGTCGAGCAAGTCGCCGGAGTTCTTCCCGTTGGCCGCGGAGACCGGCAGCGGATCGCCAGCGCCCAGCTCGTAGAACTCGTAGAAGTCGGTGCTCGCGGGATTGTCCACTTTGTTCGCGACAAGCAGCCACGGCTTCTGCGAGTCGCGCAGCAGGTCCACGACTTTGCGATCGCTAGGGTGCAGCCCCGCCTTTGCGTCCACGACCAGGAGCATGAGGTCGGCCTCGCTGATGGCCTCGTCCACCTGGCGGCGGATCTCGAGGTCCATCGGCATGCGCGGATCGTCGGCCAGGCCGCCCGTGTCCACGAGCCAGAACTGCCGTCCGCTCCAGTCCGCCCTGCCGAAGTGCCGGTCGCGGGTCGTGCCGGCTTCGTCACTCACGATCGCGGAGTTGTCGCCGAGGATGCGGTTGAACAGCGCGGACTTCCCGACATTGGGCCGGCCGACGATCGCTACGACGGGGATGTTCACGCGGCCAGCGCCGCTTCGAGCGGCGCGCGCTCGAGTACGTCCACGAAATCGTAGGACGGGAGCACCGGCATGGGCATGGCGGCGCGCAGCGCCACGAGCGAGTCGTCGTCGAGGAACAGGCCGTCGTCGTTGATCGTCTCCGCTGGAATCAGCGCGAGATCGAGATCTCCGCGGGATGCAAGCGCCGCGCGCAGGTCCGCGCCGACGAGCAACCCGGCTGTCCCAATCGCGGGGCCAAACAAAGTATTCACCAGCGGAATCAGCTCGAACGTCGCGCCGGTCACGCGATGCAGCCCGGCGAGCAGCTCCGGCATCAGCGGTTCCATGGACTTGCCAGTGACCACGCCGATCCGCATGCCGTCGAGCCGGCCGAGGCGGTCGAGCCCTTCGCGGACCTGCTTCCGCAGCGATGTCACCGCGCCCACGCCGTTCTCGATCTGGGCAAACTCGCCGTAAAACTCCTCCCCCGGCAGTTCGCGCCCGGCGAGCAGATACAGCTCGTCGGAGCCGGCTATCCACGTCTCACCCCGCTCGCGCTGCGCCCGGTCGCCCCACGCCTCCACCTGCTCGAGGATGCGCGTCGCGTTCTTCTCGTCCATCGTCTCGCCCGTGTACAGATGGGAGAACTGGGTAAGCCCCACCGGCACCACCGCGCACGACAGCACCGCATCGCCGAGATTCCAGAGATCGCTGATGGATTCCTCGAGCACCGCGCCGTCGTTTAATCCCGGAACGATCACCATCTGGCAGTGAAAGCGAATCCCTCCCGCGGCGAGCGCGGCGAGCTGCTCCACGACGTTCGGCACGCGCGGATTGTTGAGCAGCACTTTACGCGCTTCCCAGTTGGTGGCATGCACGGAGACGTACAGCGGCGAAAGCCTGTACTCGAGAATGCGGTCGATGTCGCGCTGCTTGAGATTTGACAGGGTGGCAAAATTGCCGTACGCGAACGACAGCCGATAGTCGTCGTCGCGAACGTACAGCGAGCGGCGGAGCCCGGTGGGCAGCCCCTCGATGAAGCAGAACTCGCAGCGGTTGGCGCAGCGGCGGATGTTCGGCGGCTCGAGCACCACGCCGAGCGACTCCGCGTCGGGCCGTTCTATCTCGAGCACGAGCTCTTCGCCACCCGGCAGCGCGGCCTCGATCAGCAGCTCGTCGTCGGCCGTGAGGAACTCCCAATCGAGGAAGTCGGCCAGCTTGCGCCCGTTGACCGTCTTGAGCTCCGTGCCCGGAATGATTCCAACCTGCTCTGCGATGCTGTCCGGGAGGACGCGGGCGACTTTGATCATAGCTCAAGTAATTTATCCGTTCGTGGCCAGAAAACAAGCACGCTCAACGGGTTACGGCATATCCCGAAAGTGGGGTAATAAATAGAATCGGGGAATGGAGCGTGGCATGGCAAGTGCGCTTGATTGCGTGCAGAGGAACAGACGCGCCCCGCTTCCCAGGCAGTGATGAACCCGAGTCCCCCGCTGGTAAAGGAGATCGAAACGTATGCCCAGGACATCGTCGAAACGATGCGAGAGCCGTTGCTCATGCTCGACAATGCCCTCCGGGTCCGGAGCGCGAACCGGGCCTTCTACCAGACGTTTCACGTCTCTCGCGAGGAGACCGAGGACCGGCTGATCTACGAGCTGGGAAACGGGCAGTGGGACATTCCGGCCCTGCGAACCCTGCTCGAGGACGTGATCCCGACGAGCTCGGTGTTCAACGACTTCGAGCTGGAGCACACCTTCCCGATCATCGGGCGGCGGATCATGCTGCTGAACGGCCGGAAGCTCCGGGCGGGCAGCCACGCCGAGCTGTTGGTGCTCGCGATGGAGGACGTGACCGAGCGCCGGCGCGTGGAAGCGGATCTCAAGGCCATCGAGACGTACGCGCAGAACATCGTGGACACCGTGCGCGAGCCGTTGCTGATTCTCGATACCACGCTCCGCGTGCGGTCGGGTAACCGCGCCTTCTATCAGACCTTTCAAGTCTCGCTGGAGGAGACGGAAAATCGCCTGATCTACGAGCTGGGCAACGGCCAGTGGGACATCCCTGCCCTGCGCACGCTGCTGGAAGACATCGTGCCGATGAGCTCCGTGTTCAACGACTTCGAGCTCGCGCACGACTTCCCCGTCATCGGCTGGCGCGTGATGCTGCTCAACGCGCGGAAGCTGCAGGCCGGCCATCACGGCGAGCTGCTGGTGCTGGCGATGGAGGACGTCACCGAGCGCCGGCGCGCGGAAGAGGAAGTCGCCAAGGCGAAGGAAGCGTCGGAGACGGCCAACAAGACCAAGAGCCTCTTCCTCGCCAACATGAGCCACGAGCTGCGTACTCCGCTCAACGCGATCCTCGGCTACTCGGAGATGCTACAGGAGGAGGCCGTCGACCGAGACCTGCCCGAGTTCGGCGGGGATCTCGAGAAGATCAACAGCGCGGGTAAGCACCTGCTCACCCTCATCAACGACATTCTCGATCTGTCCAAGATCGAAGCCGGCAAGATGGAGCTGTTCCTGGAGAGCTTCGATGTCGCCGGGATGGTGAATGAAGTGGCCTGCACGTTTCAGCCGATGGTCGAGACGAACGCCAACACCTTGTACGTCGAGCTGGCGCCCGACATCGGTGCGATGTACGCTGACCAGATCAAGGTTCGCCAGGCGCTGTTCAATCTCCTGTCCAACGCCGTCAAGTTCACGCAGAACGGCAGCATCACGCTCGAGGCAGGGCGCGAGCAGATGAACGGCGAAGACTGGGTAGAGTTCCGAATCACGGACACGGGCATCGGCCTGAGCGCCGACCAGATAGTCAAGCTCTTCCAGGACTTCACCCAGGCGGACGCGTCCACGACGCGGAAGTTCGGCGGTACCGGGCTCGGTCTCGCGCTTACCCGGCGATTCTGCCAGATGATGGGCGGTGACGTGACGGTGCACAGCACGCCGGGCGAGGGGTGCGTCTTCACCATCAAGATTCCGGCACACGTGTCGGACGCGCTTCCCGAGCTCGCGAGCGTGCAGGGCGAGGTCGTCGCCGGGAACGCGAACTGCGGAGCGGACGAAAACGGCGTACCGCTCACGTCAGGCGCGACGTGCATTCTCGTGATAGACGATGACGTCAATCAGCGGGAGCTGATGCAGCGGTTTCTGACCGCTGAAGGTTTCAACGTGCGCGCCGCGGGAAGCGGCGAGGAAGGGCTCCGGCTCGCGCGCCAGATCAAGCCAGTAGCAATTACGCTCGACGTGATGATGCCGGGCATGGACGGTTGGAGCGTCTTGTCCTCGCTCAAGTCCGACCTCGCGCTGCGGGACATCCCCGTGATCATGGTGACCATGGTGGACGATCCCGACCGCGGCTTCACGCTCGGCGCGGCCGACTACGCCACCAAGCCGATTGATCGCAGGCGCCTGGCGCAGATTCTCCGGAAGCACACGTGCGACAGTCCGCCGTGCCCCGTTCTCCTGGTGGAGGACGATCCGCCCACGCGCGCGCTCACGCGGAAGATGCTGGAGAAGGAAGGGTGGAAGGTCAGCGAGGCCGCGAACGGCCGTGAGGCGCTGGAGAGCATGGAGCGCGAGCGCCCGCGTCTCATCCTGCTGGACCTGATGATGCCGGAGATGGACGGCTTCGAGTTCGCCGAGCGCGTTCGCCGGCATCCGGAGTGGCACTCAATTCCGATCGTGGTCATGACCGCGATGGATCTCACGAACGACGATCGGCAGCGGCTGAACGGCTACGTGGAATCCATAATCCGGAAGGCCGGGGACTCGCGCGAGTCCCTGCTCAATCAGGTGCGCGATTTGCTGGACGATCACCGGTCGCCGCTCGCCGCCACCATGGCGATGTATGAAGACGCCGTGGGGGTGCCTGCGTGAGCGGCGACGGGGGCACGCCCGTGGAGAAGATCCTGCTCGTGGAAGACAACGAGATGAACCGCGACATGCTCTCGCGCCGGCTCGCGCGGAAGGGCTACGAGGTCTTGCTCGCGTTCGACGGCCAGGCGGGCGTGGACATGGCCGGGTCGGAGACGCCGGACCTGATCCTGATGGACATGAGCCTGCCCGTGCTCGACGGCTGGGAGGCGACCCGCCAGATCAAGGCCGCGCCGGCTACCTGCCATATTCCGATAATTGCGCTCACCGCGCACGCCATGTCCGGCGACCGGGACAAAGCAATCGAAGCGGGCTGCAACGACTACGACACCAAGCCCATAGATCTGTCGCGCTTGCTCGGCAAGATCGAGGCGTCGCTCCTGGCGGCGCGCGAGCAGAGCTCGGCCGGAGAGCAACCGGCGTGACGGAAAGCGATCGACCGCCGGACGATCTGCGATACCTCGTACCGGCGGCTTTGCTGCATGATCTCCGCACGCCGCTCAGCCAGATGGTCGGCTACGCCGAAATGCTGTTGGAGGAATCAGAGGCGGCCGGGAACGAGCGCTTCGTCCAGGATCTGCAGAAGATCCGCGCGGCGGGGTGGAAGCTGCTGGCGCTGATGGACGCGAATTTTCAGCCGTCCCGAGTGGTGATAATTCCTGAGTCACTGCCGGCAGAGCTTTCGGACCCCGAGCCGCGAAGCTGACCCAGTAGCTTCGCGGCGCTCGCAATAGTCCAGCCTGGAAGCTCCGCTACCTGCTCGGGCGTGGCCTGTCGCACGCCTTCGAGACTGCCGAATGACTGAATCAACTGCCGTCTCCTGGTCGGGCCGATACCGCGAATCTGGAGCAGCTCCGACGTCACAGTCCGCATCGAGCGGCGCTTCCGGTTGTACGTCACCGCGAACCGGTGGGCTTCGTCCCGCGCCTGCTGCAGCAGTCGCAGCGCGGGTGACCGGCGTGAGATTCTTACCGGGTCGGTCCTGCCCCACACGAATACTTCCTCCTCCTTCTTCGCGAGGCTGATCAGCGGGCGGTCGCCCAGGCCCAGCGACTCCATCGCCTCGTGCGCCGCCGAGAGCTGGCCCCGACCGCCGTCGATCACGACCAGCTCCGGGCTCGGTTTCTCGTCGGCCATCCTGCGGTTGAAGTACCGCGTCACCACTTCCCGCATGGACGCGAAGTCGTCGCTCCCCTCCACCGTCTTCACGCGGAACTTGCGGTACTCGCCGCGCTTCGGCCGCCCATTCTCGAACCACACCGCCGAGCCGACGGTGTCGGTCCCCTGCGCCGTGGAGATGTCGAAGCAAACCAGCGTGCGCGGCAGCCGCTCGAGCCCCAGCTCGCGCTGCAGATCGTACACCGGCTCGCCCGCGCGCTCCTCCGACTCCAGCGACGACAGCTTCAGCTCCTCCAACAAGTGCCTCGCATTCTGCTCGGCGAGATCCACCAGCTCGCGCCGGGGGCCGCGCTGAGGCACGCTCATCTTTGCGCCAGGCACGGATTGCTCCAACAGCTCGCGATCCTCGAAGTCGAACGGGAGGAGCAGCTCGCGCGCGCGCTCCGGCATGGCCGGGTAGCTGGCGGCGAGGTACGCCGACAGCACCGCGGGATCCGGCTCGCCCTCGACGTTCTCCAGAAACCGGTGCTCGCGCGCGAGCAGCTTCCCTTCCCGGATGCGGAGCATGGTAACGCAGGCGTCGTCCCCGTCGCGCGCGTAGCCGACGACGTCGCGATCCCCGCCCTCGACGCGCAGCACGATGGTCGGCTCTTCCATGCGACCGAGGTGGTGCAGCACGTCACGCAGCTCGGCAGCTCGCTCGAAATCCAGCTTCTCCGCGGCCTCCTCCATCCGCGCGCGCACGCGGCGCTCAACTTCGCTCGCGCGGCCGCCGAGGAAGAGCAATACTTCGTCGATCATCTGGCGGTATTCCTGCTGCGACTGCGCCAGAATGCACGGCGCCTTGCACCGCTTGATGTAGTAGTCGAGACACGGACGCTCGGGCATGTCCGTCGGCATGTCGTAGCTGCACGAGCGCACCGTGAATATTCGCTTGACCACGTTGAGCGCGCGCCGCATCGCGCCGACGTCGGTGTACGGGCCAAAGTACTTGGCGCCGTCGTTGGTCACGCGCCGCGTCACGAACACCCGCGGGAACGGCTCCTGCGCGGTCACCTTGATGTACGGGTACGACTTGTCGTCCTTCATCGCGATGTTGAACCGCGGGCGGTGCTCCTTGATCAGATTCGCCTCGAGGATCAGCGCGTGCGCTTCGGTCGGGACCACGATCGTGTCCACGTCGGCGATCTGCCGAACGAGATACGTGGTCTTGAGGCTGGTGCCGGAATCGTTGCCGAAGTAGCTGCGGACGCGCGAGCGCAGCCTGGCCGCCTTGCCGACATACAGAATGGTCCCGTCCCGCCCCTTCCACAGGTACACGCCCGGGGATTCAGGGAGATGAGGGACCTTCGAGGCTACGAGGTCGGGGAACGGTTGCACGTCTAATTATACCGGCGATTGCGGATTGCGGATTGCGGACCCTTGCGGCCTCAGGACTAACGGCCATCGCGGATCGGCGATCAATCGAGGACGGAGGATCGCGGAATACCTCTCTCTCGGTCCTCGGTCCTCACTCAGTCGTCGATCGTCGATTGTAGTTAGTCCTGAGGCCGCAAACTCCTCGATCCCCAGTCCTAAGGAGCTGGCAACTGGCAACTGGCAGCTGGCAGCCGAGGACTCCCTATTGGCCGCGCTTCAGTAGGCCTGCGAGCTCTGAAACTCCCAGCAGCCATGCAGCGCCCAGGTAGATCGCGCCGTACACGGGGATGATCGCCACCGCGAGAACGAGAGGCTGCGTGTCACCAATGAACAGGGCGCGCATCCACCCTGCCGCCGCAGCGGCCAGACCAGCGACGGCAATCAGCTTCATCAGATGGTTGAGCTCAACGGGCACGTGTCCGATGCGCTTCGCAAGTCCACGACGGAGCAGCGCGTACTCCACCCACCCCGCGATTCCACCCGCGAGCGTGAGTCCGACCGCGCCCAGCCTGCGGTCAATGTCGAGCGCGCGCGGGAGCCACACCGCCAGGATCAGGCCGAGTATGACGCTTATGGTGATGCGGATGATCGCGAAGCGCACAGGCGTGCGCGTGTCGCGCGTGGCATAGAAGGTCGAGGCGTACAGCCGGCTCAGGGTGAACGCCAGCAGCCCTATGGACGAGCCGATCAGGATCTGCCACACCCAGATGGTATCGGCCCTGCTGAACTCGCCCCGCTGATAGATCGCGCCGACGATGACATCTCCGAGAAAAAGAAACGCAACCGCCGACGGCACCACGAAGAACGCGATGCGGCGGAGCCCGGTGCGGAGTCGCATCCGCAGGTGCGCCGCAGTTTCGCCCAGGTCGCCGGCGATGCTCGACATCGCCGGCAGCTCCGCCGCGGAGACGGACATCGCGAACAGGCTGATGGGAAGCAGATACAAAATCTGCGCGTACACTACGGCCGCCAGCGCGCCGGACACGACGAGGCTCGCGATCAGCGTGTCGAAGTACGCGCTGATCTGGACGACTCCCCTGCCCACGAACACGGGCACGAAGTTGCGGACGACCCGCTGCACGCTCTCACTGCCGCGCGCGAAGGCGAGCCGCGTGCCCTTGATCAGCGGGATCACCACGGGCAGCTGCACGCCGAACTGCAGCGCGCTCCCAACCACCGATCCCCACGCGAGGTAAACGGCGAGCTGCGGCTGGGACGACGTCTCGCCGTACAACAGCAGCGTCGCGATCAGCGCCACGTTCCAGATGACGGGCGCGACGTACGGCAGAAAGAACCGCCGGTGCGAGTTCATGATTCCCAGGCACCAGGCCGAAAGCACCAGCAACGCGGCGCCCGGAAACAGGATGCGCGTGAGCTGGATCGTCAGCTCCCGCTTCTCTCCGGTGAAGCCAGCCGCGATCACCGACACGAGCAGCGGCGCCGCCAGAATCCCGAGTAACACCAGAACCGCCGCCACGGTGGAGAGCAGCGCGAACACCGCGCCGGCGAGCCGCGTGGCTTCCTCGTGCTGCCCGCGCGCCCGGAGCCCGGCGTACTCCGGAATGAACGAGGCCGACAGCACGCCCTCGCCGAACAGGTTCTGCAGCAAGTTCGGGATCCTGAATGCCGCGTTGAACGCGTCGCCCGAGATCGAAGTGCCGAAGAAGTGCGCGAACACGCTCTCGCGCACGAGCCCGGTGATCCGGCTCAGGAATATGCCGGCTGCGACCAGGAAGGCGGACCGCCCGGTGCGCTCGGTCACAACGAGGCCGCGTGCTCCCGCGCCTTCGCGAGTATTCCCGTGAGCACTTCGTCGCCGTATCTGGCCAATAGCGGAATCATATTCAGCGCGCGCTCCTGCGGCTGTCCGTCGGGGTACAGCGCGCCGCGCGCGGTGGCCACCTCGGTCAGCAGATCGCTTCCCTTTCGCTTGGCCGCGGCGACGTACCGCCGCTCCAGGCGGTCGAGCTTGTGCAGCAGCTGCCGCCGCGCGCCTTCGAGCACTGCCGACGGAAGAACGTCCGCCGAGCTGTCCGCCTTCACCAGCTCGTCGAGCGCCGATTCCACGCGTGCTCGCGCCTTCGCAAGCGCCTTGACGATGCCGGCAGGCAGGTGGTCCCGCGCTACGCGGGTCTCCACCGCGTGCGGGTCCGCGAAGTCGTCCACGTCCGCGCTAATCCTGTCCAACACCTTCCGCACGTGCGGCTCCACGATCACGCCCGCCCAACGCGGCACGATCAGCGGACGCTTTGCGTCGAGCTCGTCCGCGACAGCGCTGACCTGCGCGAAGTACGCGATCTCCGCGGGTCCGCCCACGTACGCGACAGTCGGCAGGATCGCCCGCTCCATTACCGGCCGCAGCAGCACGTTGGGCGAGAGCTCGGCCGAATCCGCGCCAACCATCGCTTCCGCTTCGCGCACCCGTACGCGGTGCCGGCCATCGGTCCCGGTCGTGAACACGAGCGTCCGGCCAGCAACGTGCGCGACCTGCGCGCGATTGCCGGCCTCCTTCAATGCCCCGGAACGCTGCTTCAGCGCAGTGTCGAGCTCGGCGGCGCGCGCGAGAGCTGACTCGAGCAACGGACGCCCGGCCGCGCGAACCGCGGCGTGCGAGGCGTCCAGCACGGCCACACCCACCGGCTCGAGGATCGCCCGGAGGAGCCGCACGTACGCCTCTCCTACTGTCGCGCCGGCCGTGTACGCCGCGCGCACTGCGTCCAACGCAGCGCCGTTCGGCGCGGAGCCGCACGCGCGGGTGAGAGCGTCGAGCTGCGCATCGAGATCGCCCAGCGGCAGGGCGGACATCGGCACGCCACTGTCCGCTTCGGACACGATCCGGATGACCTCGGCGCCCCCCGGAACGCTCACAGTAGCTTCGCTCGCCTCCGCGAAATCCGAGTCGTCCGTCGCCGCCCAAAACACGGGTGCCGCCGCGACTCCCGTACGCTGCTCCAGCTCGTCGGCCAGCGCGAGCGCGGACATCGCCTTGAACCACGTGTATAGCGGTCCGCCGAACAATCCGGGCTGCTGCCCCGTCGTGACCACGACTCCGCTCGAGCGTGCCACGCGCTCCAACCGCCCGGCAGCGCTCCCCGTCGCGTCGAGGGCGGGAGCCAGCGCGCGCAGCCACGCGCCGCCCTGGAACTCGGCGGCGGTCTCCGCGACGCGCCGCTTCCAGCCTTCGGAGTCCGGGCGCGGCTCGTACCATTCTGTTGGATTGTCGTGTTGCCCTGCCAACGCGACCAATGGCGATGCGCTCAGCTGCCGCGAGCGGAGCTCGAGCGTCATTCCCGAATCGCGAACATGATCGTGCGGGGAGAAGTCTCCGAATGGGCACCGCCGGCGTAGTCGCCCAGCACCTGCTCCACGCCAAAGCCGCTCTCCTCCAGCATCGTCTCCAGGTCCAGCCGGTCGAACAATCGCACGCGCTCCAGGAAAGTCTGGTCCCCGGTGTCGCCGCCCGCCGCGATGGTCTTCACCACGAACCTGTCGTCCGCGGAGATGTCCCGGCGCACTTTGACCAAGCGCCCGCCGACCTCTTTGCTCTCCTCTGCTACCAGCGTGCTGCGCACGTGCTCCGAATTCAGAAAGTCGAGCACGAACTTCCCACCGCGCCGGGTGACGCGCGCGACCTCGGCCAGGACGCGCAGGTGCTGCGCGTCGTTGTCAAAGTAGCCGAAGCTCGTGAACAGGTTCACCACCAGATCGAAGCCGTGGTCCACGAACGGCAGCGCCCGCATGTCGCCGCGCGCGTAGCAGCCGTCCGGATCAGCCACCTTCGCCCGCGCCAGCAGCGGCGCGGACAGATCGAACCCGGTCGTCCACCATCGCTCGCTCAGTAGCCGCGCGTGCCTCCCCGCGCCGCAGGCCAGATCCAGGGCGCGATTCACCTTGATCCCGCCCAGGCTGGACTCGACCAGCCCGACAGCCGCTGCAGCCTCGCGTTCGTCGCGGTGCGGATACAGCGCGAGGTATTCCTCGCCGAACCATCTCTCGAACCATTCGGTCATTTGCGGACAGCTATTGGCTGTTGGCTATTGGCTCTTGGCATGTGGGGATCTGGTTCATTTGTGGTAAGGCTCGCCGCGCACAATTGTGCCGGCACGGTAAAGTTGCTCCGCGAGCACCAGCCGGGCGAGCTCATGCGGCAGGGTCCATGGCGCGAGTGACAACCGCATCCGCGCGCCATCCCGCAGCTCATCGGACAAGCCGTGCGCGCCGCCGATCACGAACGCGAAGTCCCGGCCGGATTCGCGCTCGGCCTGCAGCCACGAAGAGAACTGGACCGAATCGAAAGCGCGGCCGCCGGGATCGCACACCACCGCCCGCGCCGGCTCGCCGATCCGCTCGCGCAGCCGGTCGCCCTCACGCTGCTTCACCACGTCGGGCGAAGCGCCCCTGCCCGACTCCTCGCGCACTTCCACCACCTCGAGCGGCCAATACCGCGCCGCGCGCGTCTCATACCCGGCGATCGCGCCGGCCAGGGAAGAATCTTTCGGCTTCCCCACCACCGCGACAATCACGCGCATCGACGGGGGTCAGGCGTAGATGCCGCGCAGCTTGTGCACCGTCGAGACTCGCTCGACCGAAAGCATATACGACGCAGTGCGCATGTTCACCTTGTGCTTCTTGGAGATGTCGAGAACGTTCGCGAAGCTACGGCACATGATGTCGCGGAGCCGGTCGTTCACGAGGTCTTCCGTCCAGAAGTAGCCGCCGCGATTCTGCACCCACTCGAAGTACGAGACCGTCACGCCACCGGCGTTGGCGAGGATGTCGGGAATCACGAACACGCCCTTCTCGTCCAGCATTGCGTCGGCCGGCGCCGTGGTCGGTCCGTTGGCTCCCTCGCAGATAATTTTCGCCCGGACTTGCGAGGCGTTCTTGGTCGTAATGACGTTCTCCAGCGCGGCTGGCAGGAGCACGTCCACGTCCAGCGTCAGCAAATCGCTCTGCTGCATCTTGTCGCCGCCCGCGAACTCCCGCAGCGAACCGTGCTTGCGAACGTGATCGATCGCCTTCCGCACGTCGATTCCGTCCGCGTTGTACAGTGAGACGTGCCGGTCGCCGATGGCGACGATTCTGCAACCCTCCTGCGACAGCAGATCGGCGGCGACGGATCCGACGTTGCCGAAGCCCTGCACCGCGACGGTCGCGTTGCGCACCGAGAGACCGAGGTGGTTGAGCGCTTCCTTGGTCACGATCTGGCATCCGCGACCGGTCGCCTCACGCCTGCCGAGCGATCCGCCCATTACCACCGGCTTGCCGGTCACGACGGCGGTCACCGTGTGACCGACGTGCATCGAGTACGTGTCCATGAGCCACGCCATCACGCGCTCATTGGTGTTCACGTCGGGTGCCGGCACGTCGGAATCGGGGCCAAGCGTGTTGATGATCCCCGCGGTGTAGCGGCGCGTCATCCGCTCCAGTTCGCCGATGCTCATCTTCTCGGGGTCACAGTTGACTCCGCCCTTCGCGCCGCCGAACGGGATGTCCACGACCGCGCACTTCCACGTCATCCACGCCGCAAGCGCCTTCACTTCCTCGAGCGTCACGGCGGTGTCGAACCTGATGCCGCCCTTGGCCGGACCGCGCGACGTGTTGTACAGCACGCGGTAGCCGGTGTACACGTCCACGCTGCCGTCGTCCTTCAGCACCGGGACCGCGACGATGATCTGCTTCTCCGGCTGGCGCAGCACTTTCACCAGGCCGGGGTCCAGATCGAGCAGCTCGGCCGCCCGGTCGAAGCGGGACATCATCGCCTCGAAAGGATTCTCTTCGGAAAGAAAGCGGTCTTTGTCCCGGCCGAGTATGCCGTGCGCGGGGGTGAGGCGGCGGTCTTCTATGATGGCCATTTTCAGGAAGACGATCGCGCGTTGCGCGTCGCCGAAAGTTCCTTGTCAGTGAGTGTCATCGGAGGGCGCGGCGAGCCAGCAGCGCATCCATCAGCCGCTCGAAATGCCCGGCTCCCCACCCCACCCGAACGGGTTGTGAAACATACCATAAGGCAGGGGCATCGGCAGGCCACAGCGGTGCCAGCTTGACGGCATCCTTCAGAGTGCAAACCGCCATCCCGCCCCGCGGCGCGCGGGCCGCCAGCTCGCGCGCTTCGGCGCCGGTGAACCGGTGGTGATCCGGGAAGCCGCGCGCGTCCACGACGGCGCCCGCCTGCCGCAGCTGCGCGAAAAAAGCGCTCGGATTGCCGACGGCGGCGATGGCGAGCACCATCGCGCCCGACAGCCCGCCGGGCGGCAGGCGCGCTCCGGGGTCGCCGAACCGGAGCAGGTCGCCGAGCTCGAGCGTCACGCCGGCGACGGGCGTGTCGGGCGCGGCGTGAGCGATCGCCGCGCGCGCCGCCTGAATCTCGGCCTCGCTCGCCGCCTTGCTCGAGATCACCGCGAGGTCCGCCCGCCGCAGCGCTTCCAGCGGCTCGCGCCACGGGCCGGACGGCAGCCCCCGGCGCGGAATGGTCCAGCCGTCGGCGGCCACGAGCACGATGTCCGCCGCCCGCGCGACCCGCCGATGCTGAAACGCATCGTCCAGCACCGCGACGTCCGCGCCGCGCGCGGCGGCTGCCGCCACGCCCTTCGCCCTGTCGGGTGAGATCACGACGGGAACGGACGGATTCAGCACGGCATGCACCAGCGGCTCGTCGTCGCCGTATCCACGGAGCACCACCGCCGGCGCCGCTCCACGCTCGACAAGTCTCTGCGCAAGCCACGCGGAGACGGGGGTCTTTCCAGTTCCACCGACCGTGAGATTTCCGACGCTCACTGCGGGGATCGGCGTGTCCTGCACGCGCAGCGTGCCCCGGTCGTACAGCCTGTTCCGCGCGGCGACGGCGCCGGCCATCGCGCGTTCCGCTGGCGCGAGCAGCGCTCGCGCGGCGCGCGCCGCGCGCGAGTCTGACCGCCACACATCCTCGAGCTTCATCCGTGCGACGCAGCTCCGACCGCCGCGTTCATGGCGGACTCCAGCCGCGGCGTCTCCGCCGCCGCCGCGCGAGCGTCGTCCGGGAGCCGCACCGGCTCGCCGTATGCCAGCGTCACTCTCGCGAACGCCTTCGGGATCATGAACCGGTCCCAGCTGCTCAGCCGCCACGCGCGATTCGCGTGCGCGGCCAGCGGCAGGATCAGAGCGCCGGCCTTGCTGGCGGCGACGGCGGCGCCCGGCGCGTAGCTGCGAGCCGGGCCACGCGGACCGTCGGGAGTGATGCCTACCTCCCTGCCCTCGCCCAGCGCGCGCACCAGGCCGAGCAGCGCGCCGGCCGCGCCGCGCGAGGACGACCCGCGGATGGTGCCGTAGCCGATGGATTCCGCGAACCGCGCGATCAGCTCGCCGTCCTTGTGCTCGCTCACCAGAATCGACACGCCCTGGGCGCGGTGGTGCCAGAGCAGCGGCAGCAGCTGGCCGTGCCAGATCGAGAAGACGAAGGGCGCGCCGGCGGCGCGAAGCTTCGTCAGCTCTTCCTCGTTGACCACGCGGTACCGCCAGGTAGAAGCGAGCAGGCGGATCAAACCGCCGCCGAGAATCAACGCGAATCTGTCGGCGAACCGAAGGGCTTTTCGGTTGGAGTCACCGTCGCTCACGCGACGAGCTCGCTCGCCATTTGCGCGACCCGGGCCGACGCGCCCGGAGTCCCGAGCTTCGCGCGCACCTCGGCGAGATCCTCGATCGTGCGCCGGCGCAGCTCCCGGTCGGTCAGCAGCGCGTCGAGCGATACCGCCACGACTTCGGGGTCGAGCGCGTCCTGCACGAACTCGCGCACGACCTCGCGTCCCGCTACGATGTTCACCAACCCGATGTGGGATATCTTCACCATCCGGCGCGCGATCGCGTATGACAGCTTCCCGACTCGATATGCGACTACCATCGGGCACCCCGCGATGGCGGCTTCGAGCGTGGTCGTGCCGCTCTTGCACAGCGCGACGTCGGCAGCGCTGAACATCGTTAGCGCGGGCGCTGCCACGACCGGGTATGGCATGTTGGAGTAGCCGTGCTCCGTCGCGGGTGCCGCGCTGATGATCACCTGCAGGTCGGGATGCCTTTTCTGCAGGGCGCGCGCGGTCTGCACGAACGGCTCGATGTGCCGCACGATCTCCTGCACCCTGCTGCCGGGATACAGCGCCAGCACCTTGGCGTCGTCGGCGATGCCCAGCACCGATCTCGCTGCCTCGCGCGACGGCAGCCGGTCCCAGCCGTCCAGCAGCGGATGCCCCACGAAGTGCGCGTCTATCCCGTAGCCGCGCAGCAACTGCTCCTCGAACGGCAGAATGACCGCCGCGCGTGTCACGATCCGCGCGAGCTTCGGCAGGCGCTTCGCGCCCCACGCCCACACCTGCGGCGTCACGTAGTACAGCACGGGCACGCCAGCCTCCTTCGCGCTCTCGGCGAGGCGCATGTTGAAGCCGGGATAGTCTATGAGGATCAGCAGTCGGATCTCGCCGCTGCGCAGCCGTTCGCGCACGCGCCGGAGCAACGCGTAATGCCGCGGGATGTGCTTGATGACCTCGGTGAGTCCCATCACCGCGAGCTGATCGTACGTCTCCATCAGCTCGACGCCTTCCGCCGCGAGCCGCGGCCCGCCTATTCCAGCGAGCTTGAGCTCGGGGCGCAGCTTGCGAAGCTCCCCGGCGACGCCCGATGCGTGCAGGTCGCCCGAAGCTTCGCCGGCGACGAAGAAGACTTCAGCCAAGCGCGGTCGGCTCCGGGCGCGAGCGGCCGAGCCCGCTCTCCACGGATCCGGCGAGCTGCGGCATGGTCCGCTCGATCTCGCGCACGATCTCGAGCGCGACGCCGAGGGCGCGGCGGCCGTCCTCGCCGGTCACGACCGGCGGGGCATCTCCAGTCAGCGCCCGGGCGAAGCTCTCGAACTCGAGCCTGAGTGGCTCGCCCGCGGGGGCGGTGAGCTCGATGCGCTCGACGAACTGGGAAAAGTCGAGCGGCGCCGCCGCCAGCTTCTCCAACGGGAGATTTCTGTTGAGCCTGAAAAACTCTCCGTTCCCCGCCGCGAGGTCGAGCGAGAGGTAGCCTGTCTTCTGAAAGATCCTGATCTTGCGCACCCGCTCGCGCGAGATCCGGCTCGCCGTGATGTTCGCCACGGCTCCCGACGCGAACGTTATTCGGGCGTTGGCGATGTCCACCATGGGCGTGAGCACCGGCACGCCGACCGCGGCGATCGACTGCGCGTCGCCGACGGCGAGCGTCAGAATCAGATCGATGTCGTGAATCATGAGATCGAGCACGACCGCCACATCCGAGCCGCGGGGGTTGAACGGAGCCAGCCGCTCACTCTGGATGAACCGAGGCTCGTGGATGTGCGGCAGCGCCGCGCGGATTGCGGCGTTGAACCGCTCGACGTGCCCGATCTGCACGACCACGCCGTTCTTCCGCGCCATGTCCAGCAGCTCGTCCGCTTCGGCGACCGTCGTAGTGATCGGCTTCTCGATCAGCACGTGTTTGCCCTGCGCGATCGCCCGGCCGGCGACGTCGAAGTGCGCCGGTGTCGGGACGGCGATAGTCACCGCGTCCACTTCCGCGAGCAGCCCGTCGAGTGAGTCATACGCGGTGATCCCCAGCTCCGCCGCGACCGTGGCTGCACGCTCGGCGCGGGAATCGAAAAAGCCGCCGAACCGCACGGCCGGCAGGTCGCGCAGGATCCGCGCGTGATGGAAGCCGAGGCCGCCTACCCCGACGACTCCCACCCGCGGCACGCGGGCCCCGCTCAGACTACTACTCCGCGCCCGCTTGCCTCCAGGAACTGCATGAGCTCCCGCACCTCCGGACGCTGCTCCAGATCGGCTTCCGCCCGCTCCAGCGCCTGGGTGATGTTGAGGTCGGAGTTGAAGATCAAGCGGTACGCGCGCTTGAGCTCGCGGAGCGTCGCCTCCTCGAATCCCGCGCGCTGGAGCCCGACGGTGTTCAAGCCGTAGAGCTTCACTGGATTCCCGACCGCCTTGAGAAACGGCGGGATGTCCTTGGACACGCGCGAGCATCCGCCCACGAATGCGTGGCGCCCAATCCGCACGAACTGATGCACCGCGCTCAGTCCCGAAAGGATCGCTCGGTCGTCGATCTGCACGTGGCCCGCCAGCTGTACGCCGTTGGCAAGGATCACTCCGTCGCCGAGATGGCAGTCGTGCGCGAGGTGAACGTAGGACATGATGAAGCAGCCGCGGCCCACGGTCGTCTTGAACGACTCGGTCGTGCCGCGGTTGACCGTGCTGTACTCGCGGATCACCGTCCCTTCGCCGATCTCCACCGTCGTATCTTCGCCCCGGAACTTCAGGTCCTGCGGATCCCCGCCGAGCACCGCGCCGATTCCCACGCGCACGTTGCGGTCGAGCCGGACGTTTCGCTCGAGCGTGGCCCGCGGCGCGATCACGCACCCTTCCGCCACCTCGCACCCCGATCCGATCATCGCGAACGCCCCGACCTCAACGCCCGCGGCGAGCTTCGCGTCGTCGGCGATGATCGCGGTCGGGTGGATGTTCTTCATCTGTCGCGGACCATCGCGGCCATGTCGGCTTCCACCACGACCTCCCCGTCAACGCGGCCGACCCCGTGCATCTTGCAGACGGTGCCGCGGACCTGGGACACCTCGACCTCGAACACGATTTGATCGCCCGGGTGCACGGGCTTCCTGAACTTGACGTTGTCGAGGGACATGAAGTACACAACCTTCGACTCGGGTACCTCCACGTTGCCCATCAGCAGCATGCCGCCGACCTGCGCCATGGCTTCCACGATGAGCACGCCCGGCATGATCGGGTGGCCCGGGAAATGTCCCTGAAAGTACGGCTCGTTCATCGTCACGTTTTTTACGCCGACGATCCGCTTCTCCTCGATCTCGATGATTCGATCCACGAGCAGGAAGGGATACCTGTGCGGCAACACCCTCATGATCTGCTCGATCGAGTACCCGCGCTTCTCCTTGGTCGCCACTGTCTTCGCCCCCTTCGCCGCCGTTTTTGTCGCCGCTTTCACCATCTCGCGGACGAGCGTCACCGTGCCCCGGTGGCTCGGCCGTACCGCCACGATCCGCGCCTGCACGCGCGCGCCCGCCAGCGCGAGGTCGCCCACCATGTCGAGCGCCTTGTGCCGGACGAACTCGTCCCGCCAGCGGAGCATCGCGTCAACGAGCCCAGTATCGTCCAGCACCACAGCGTTGGACGTGGACGCTCCTTTTATCAATCCCTTCGCGCGCAGCGAATCTACCTCACGAACGAAGCCAAAGGTGCGGGCCGGGGCGAGCTCGCGCTCGAAAACGGCCGCGTCCACGTCGTACGCGCCGCTCTGACGGCCGATCAGGGGGTGGTCGAACTCGATCGTCACCTCCAGCCGCAGGCTGTCCGCCGGATACGCCTCGTAGACCGAATCCCCGTCTATGATCCGCACCGGCTCGGCCAGCGTCAGGACCTCCGCTTCGGTGCCGTTGGACTTCGCTCCCGCGCTCTTCAGCGCGCGGAAAAAGGGCTCCGAGCTCCCGTCGAGTATCGGCGGCTCGGGGCCGTCCATGTCGATCGTGAGGTCATCTATGCCGAGCGCGACGACCGCCGCGAGCACGTGCTCCACGGTGTGAACCGCGCGATCGCCCTGTTCGTCGCCGAGATGGGTGCGGCGCTCGGTGGACGCGACCTCGCTCAGCGCGACGCGAATCGAAGGCTTCCCGGGAAGATCCACCCGGCGGAAGGAGATCCCGTGGCCCGATTCCGCCGGCACGAACGTGAGCGTGCACTGCTCACCGAAGTGGAGTCCCACGCCGGAGACCGAGGCGGCGCGCTGCGTGGTGCGGCGGTTCATGCTTCGTCCTTCTCCGCCAGCCGCTCCAGCTTCTTGATGATGCCGGCGAGCTTGAACAGCGCGCTCGACGCGCGCAGCGCCTCACGATGCGGCCGGGCCGGGTATCCCGACCACGTCTCGCCAGGCGGGATGTCGCTGATGACTCCGGCTCGCGCTGCGACGCGCGCCCCGGCCCCGATGGTCAGATGCCCGGCGGAGCCGGATTGACCTCCCATCACTGCCCCGTCCTCGAGGTGCACCGAGCCTGAGATGCCCACCTGCGCCACGATCAGGCACAGCCTGCCGATGCGCACGTTGTGCCCGATCTGCACGAGGTTGTCTATCTTGGTGCCGGCGCCGATCACGGTGTCGTCCACGCTGCCGCGGTCTATCGTGGTGTTCGCGCCGACGTCCACGTCGTTCTCCAGGACGCATCGCCCCACGTGCGGGATCGGCTGGTGCGCGCCGTCGCGGAAGACGTAGCCGAACCCGTCGCTGCCGATGCGGGCGCCGGACTGGATCTTCACGCGCTCGCCCAGCTCGCTACCCGAGTAGATCGTGCAGTGCGCGTGCAACACGGAGTCCTTCCCGATCCGCGCGCCGTCGCCGACGACGGCGTGCGGCCCGATCCACACCCCGTCGCCTACGACTGCGCCGGCGCCGATGACTGCGTACTCCTCGATAGATACGCCGTTTCCGATGCTCGCCCCGTGCCCGACCCGGGCGGTCGGATGCACTCCCGGCACGCGCTTCGGCTCGACATACAACCTGGGGAGCAGCGTGAGAATGGCGTCGTGCGGCTTGTCCACGATGATGGTCGCGCGCGCCGCCGTCGCAGTTTCCGCCAGCTCGCGGCTCACCAGCAGCACGCCCGCTCGTGTCTCCCCGGCCGCGCGAGCGTAGCGCGGCGCGGCCAGGAAGCTTACGTCATCCGCCGAAGCGCGGTCGAGCGGCGCAACGCCGGAGACAACGGCGCTCGCGTCCCCGCGGAGCTCGCCGCCGACCAGCTCCGAAACGGCTTCAGCGGTGATGGTGCGAACACCATCACCGCTGACTGTAGATTCGTTGCCGGTGGACGCTGGCGCCGCTCGCGCCATTACTGTCTCGGTCGCTGCACTCCGGCCGGCTGCGGCGTGGTCGCGGGCGGGGTGGTCGCCGGCGCGGCCGGGGGCGGAGGCCCGAGCGCCACGAGACGCGCGATCACGCGGTCCGTGAGATTGAGCGCTGGGTCGGCGGCGACGATCGCCTGCCCGGCGGACGACACGTCGAAGATGAACGCGTAGCCGTCCGCGCGGCGGACCTCGTCGAGCACGCGATTGAGCTGGTCCATGATCGGGCGGACGAGCTCGGCCTGCCGCTGCTGCATCTGCTGATTCAGCTGCGCGGCGCGCTGCTGAAAAGCTTCCTCGGTCGCCTCGAGCGCCTGTGTGCGCTGCTGCCGCACGGCGGGCGTCATCGTCGCCTGCTCGCGCTGGAATGCCTCACCCATGACGCGAAGCGAGTCGTCCATCCGCTGGATCTGCTGGCGAAACGAGCCGACCTCGCTCTCGAACTGGCGCTCGGCGGCTTCACGGCCGGGAGCGGTCGCGAGAATCTGTTGCGCGTTTATGTAGCCCAGCTTGAGCGTCGCCTGGGCGGATGCCGGCGTCGCGGCAGCCGCGACGAGCAGCAGCGCGAGCACGGCAAAGCGGGAAATGATCTTCATCAATACTCCAAAAGGGTAATTAGAAAAGTTGTCCCAGCTTGAAATGCAGCTTCCAACCCGGCGCGCGCCGGCCGAGCAAATCAGTCTTGTCGAGTCCATACCCCAGGTCGAGACCCAGAGGTCCGAGCGGGCTCAGCGTCGCGGCGCCGACGCCGATGCTCCGGAACAACCGCGTGGGGTTGAACTCACGCGGACTGTCCCAGACGTTGCCGCCCTCGGCGAACGCGTGCACGTACAACGCCGACGACAGCCTCAGCCCGAGTTCGGCCGTGGCGGTAAAGTACGCATTTCCAAACGATTCGCGACGGGCGGAGCTCGTCTCGGCCGTCGGGTCGTACCCTCTCGGCGTGATCGCGAACTCGTCGTACCCGCGCAGCTGCTCGCCGTACTGGGTGCCGCCGAGCGCGAACGACTGGGAGTAGAAGAACGGGCCGGGGTTGCCGAACAGCACCCCGCCCTTGGCGCTCAGGCCGGTAACCAGCTGCATCGGCTGGCCGCCGAAGATCTGGTTGCCGAACGCCGCCAGCGGCGCGTACGACCGAAGCTCGGCCGTATACCGCTGGAAATTGGAAGTTCCGCCGAGCGGGCCGCCGTTGAACTGCGCAGCGACCGTCTGGAGGGCGCCGTCCACCGGAAACGGCAGTCCGATCCGCGTGTCGTGCGTCCCGGTCAGACCGAGCGTGGACCGGAAGCACCTTTCGCAGTTACCGAGCTGGCCGAGCAGCGTAGTGCTTTCCTCGGAGTACCGTACCGACTCACCACCGTACGACACGAACAGGCGGGTGTAGTACGACCACGGCACGGGGAAGCCGAACTGAAGCTGTCCACCTGTCCGCGTGCTCTGGCCGAGATCGGCAATGCGGAAGCGCGAGCGCGTGTGGTACGCCGTGACACTGCCCGAGATCCGCGACTGACGGATGTTCGGGTCGGTGTAGGTTCCGTTGAAGTCGTTGATGTAGCGGCCGAACTGCCACTGCACCTCGACGCGCTTGCACTTGCCGAACAGGTTGGGCTGATTCATCCCGATGAAGCCGCCGAGTCCGGTGCCCTGCCCCATGGACGCGCCGAAGTTCAGGTTGCCCGTGCGCTTCTCCTTGACGTTGAACACGATGTCCACGTCACCGGCATCGCCAGCGGGCCTGGTCTCCGGCGCCGGCATCGGCGACTCGAAGAAGTTCATGTTCGAGATATTCTGGTAGCTGCGGATCAGCGCCTGGCGATTGAACACCTGCCCGGGAATCAGCACGAGCTGCTCCCGAATGCACGTCTCCCACGTGTAGTCGTTGCCGGTGATGTCTATCCGGTTCACGATGGCGGGCGAGCTCTCCACGATCTCCCAGCGAAGATTCACCGTGCGCACCGAGTCGTCGCCGGGGATGCGCTCGACGATCGGGTTCACGCGGGCGTAGATGTAACCCTCGTTCATGTACGCTTCCATCAGCTTCTGCTCGGCTTCCTCCCACTTCGCCGCATCGAACGTGTTGGGCGGATTCCGGTGGGTGCGTCGGACCAGGCTCGTCGCCCTGCCGACCAGCGTCGGCGACTGGTCACCGAACGGGTAGTACTCCTTCACCGCTTCCGTGGGGAAGCGCCGGTTGCCGAGGACCTCGAACGATCCGATCTGGTAGCGCGGACCTTCGCGGACGCTGATGTCGATCATCGCCTTGCCCAGCTGGCGATCGATGATCATGGAGTCCGACAGGATCCGGAAGTCTATGAAGCCGCGGCTGCCGTACAGCTGCGGGATCCGCTCGGACAGGTCCTGGGCATACTCGAGCTCGTCGAATTCGCCGGACCGGTGGAACAGGAAGCCTTCGGGCTTGGTCTTCATCGCGCCGACGATGTCGCCGTCTGACACCCTGCCGTTCCCGTTGATGCGCACTCCCGAGATCGCGAGCCTGCGCCCTTCGTCCACCACGAAATTGAGCGCGAGCCGCCCGTCTGGGGTCATCACTGAGTCCACGCGAATCCGCGCGAGATAAAATCCTTTCGCCTCGTACAGGGAATCGGCCCGCTGGATGGACAGCGCAATTCTGCCCGGATCGGCGGGAACGCCCACGGGCTGCTCGAGGCGGTCGCGCACGTCCTTCCGGGAGACGCGGTTGACGCCGGTGAGCGTGAAGGCCGATACGAGCGGCCGTTCCTTCACCGTGACCACCAGCGTCGCGCGGGAGTTGTCGTCGAGCGAGCAGGTGACCTGCACGTCGTCGAACTGCCCGGTGGCAAACAGTAGCTCGATCGTCCGCTGGATGTCGCGGTAAGCGTACGTGTCGCCGACGCGGAGCCCGGATGTCGCGAGGATCGTGGCTTCGGTGACGCGCGAATTCCCGGCGATCGTTATCGCGGCGGGCGACGCGCAAGGCCCCGGCGCGCCCGAAACGTCCTGGGCTATGGCTTCTCTGGCTCCCATCGCAAACCACACGAGCAGGAGCAGGCTAAGTCGATGCATCCGTGAAATATAAGGGCTATTGGCTATTGGCTGTTGGCTGTTGGCTGTTGGCGAACAGCCCCGGGACTCGGTATTAGACACGCCCCGCCCCCAAATCGGTCCCCCTCCTTTTCCGCCGTTTTGCGGGCGCTCACCTCACCGTCGCCGCCCGGCGGCGGCGGTGGTCCCGGGAGCCGCGCCAACGCATGTCCCGCTGCGCTCGCTACGCGCGCAAACTACGCGCGCTAAGACGCTCGCTACGGGGACACCGGTCGCCTCGTCGCCTCTGGCATCTGCCGGGTGGCGGAGGGAGCGTGCG
>CAYGJL010000025.1:0-54484 GCA_964350145.1 uncultured Gemmatimonadaceae bacterium | reverse complement strand
GACATGGTAGATCAGATCCACGGAATGGACATCACGTTCGTCACGACGACGAACCGCGACGACGTCGCGGTCGCGCTGCTGCGCCAGCTCGGGATTCCGTTCAAGGGCGACGACAGAGCCGCAGCAAACAAACAGCTAGCAGCTAGCAGCTAGCAGCGAACAACAGAGATCACATGGCACCGAAATCACTCGTAGAAAAGACCAAGCTGAAGCCGAAGTTCAAAGTGCGGCTTCGCAGACGCTGCAACCGCTGCGGGCGCGCGCGAGCGCCGCTGCGCCGGTTCGGCATCTGCCGCATCTGCTTCAGGGAAATGGCGCTGGCGGGGTTCATTCCCGGCGTGCGCAAGGCTAGCTGGTAGGAATTGAGCTATTGGCTCTTGGCTGTTGGCTCTTAGCTAGCCAAAAGCCAACAGCCAACAGCTAATAGCGACGTAATCACACAGGGACAGATCAGATGAGCATGACCGACCCGATCGCCGACATGTTGACGCGGATCCGCAACGCCTGCGGATCGAAGCATCGCCGCGTGGACATGCCTGCCTCGAAAGTAAAAGTGGAGATCGCGCGGATCCTGAAGGAGAACAACTTCATTCAGGACTACCGCATGCTCGAGGACGACAAAGGCAAGCCGACGCTGCGCGTGGTGCTGAAGTACGCGCACGGCGGGCAGCCGGTCATCCGCGAACTCAAGCGCGTGTCGTCGCCGGGGCTGCGAAAGTACGTCGGCTGCGGCGAGATCCCGCGCGTCCGCAACGGCCTGGGCATGGCCATCCTGAGCACCTCGCAGGGCGTTATGTCCGACCAGCAGGCGAGAAAATCGAACACCGGTGGCGAGCTGCTCGCCGTGGTCTGGTAGAGGAATAGTCATGTCACGCATTGGAAAGCTGCCGATCGAGATCCCGAATGGCGTCACCGTCACCGTCGAAGGCAACACGGTGAAGGTGAAGGGCCCCCGCGGCGAGCTCTCGCGCACGATCAACTCCGAGCTCAGCGTCGAGATGAAGGACAACACGGTCGTCGTGAATCGTCCATCGGACGAGCCGGGCCACAAGGCGCTGCACGGCCTGAGCCGCACGCTGGTGGCGAACATGGTGGAAGGCGTCACCAAGGGCTTCCAGAAGACGCTCGACATCGTCGGCGTAGGCTATCGCGCGGAAGCGCGCCCGTACGGGCTGCAGCTCGCGCTCGGCTACTCGCATGCGATCGAGTACAAGGCGCCGGCCGGCATCAAGCTCAGCGCGCCGCAGCCGACTCAGATCGTCGTGGACGGCGCGAACAAGGAAGTGGTCGGCCAGGTTGCCGCAGAGATTCGCGGTCTGCGACCGCCCGAGCCGTACAAGGGCAAGGGAATCAAGTACGCCGGCGAGCAGATCCGCCGCAAAGCCGGTAAG
The DNA here is from genome assembly GCA_964350145.1 of uncultured Gemmatimonadaceae bacterium. Taxonomy (GTDB): domain Bacteria; phylum Gemmatimonadota; class Gemmatimonadetes; order Gemmatimonadales; family Gemmatimonadaceae; genus JACDCY01. Next base: position 53,093 of record CAYGJL010000025.1, on the reverse strand, counting down.
GCAGGGAGCAAGTAATGGCCAGAATTCGTGGTTTGCGCTCGCGTGAGGGCAGGCGGCTCCGCCGGCACCAGCGCGTCCGCAAGAAGGTGAGCGGCACCGCCGCGCGTCCGCGTCTCGTCGTGCACCGCTCGTTGAAGCACATCTACGCGCAGCTCGTGGACGACACCGCGCAGCGCACGCTCGCCACCGTGTCGGATCAGGCGCTCGAGGGCAAGAAGAGCGAGCGGTCTGTCGAGGTCGGCAAGCTGATCGCGAGGAAAGCAAAGGAAGCCGGTTTTACGAAGGTGGTCTTCGATCGCTCCGGCTACAAATACCATGGTCGCGTCAAAGGCGTGGCCGACGGCGCCCGCGAAGCGGGCCTGGAGTTTTAGAGATGGCTGAGAACGAAGAGCAGGGCGCGGAAGTCGCGCGCTCCGACAACACGACGCCTGATTCGAGCGCGCCCTCGCCGGAGTCCACGGACAGCGGCGCGGAAGCGGTCGTCGAGCGCCCGGTTCGCGGCGGCAGCGCGCGCGGCGGCGGCGGTGGCGCGGGTAGAGGCCGCGGCGGTCAGGGTGGCGGCGGCCGCGGTGGTCAGGGCGGCGGACGCGGCGGACCTGGCGGCGGGCGCGGCGGACCGGGCGGCAAGCGCGGCGACAAGGACTCGCGTGACGGCGGCAGCGATCTCGTCGAGAACGTGATCGCGATCAATCGCGTGGCCAAGGTGGTGAAGGGCGGAAGGCGCTTCTCGTTCAACGCGCTGGTCGCGGTGGGCGACGGGCAGGGGAAGGTCGGATTCGCGACGGGCAAGGCCAACGAGGTGTCGGAGGCGGTGCGCAAGGCGGTGGATTCCGCGCGCAAGCGCATGGCGCCGATTGCCCGCACGGGTGGAACGATCCCGCACGAGGTGGTGGGTGAGCACGGCGCCGGCAAGGTGCTGATGCGTCCCGCCGCGCCGGGCGCGGGCGTGATCGCCGGTGGCGCGGTGCGCGCCGTCATGGAATGCGCGGGCATCACCGACATCCTCACCAAGAGCCTCGGCTCGACGAACCCGCACAACATGGTGCTGGCGGCGCTCGACGGATTGCAGCAGCTCACGACGGTCGAGCAGATCGCGCGCGAGCGCGGCGTCGAGGTCAGCTCGCTGCCGTACCGCTCACGGGCGAAAGTGAAGGAGACTGTCTGATGGCGCGGACTCACGTATGGCACCCGACTCGCGGACCTAAGCGAACCGAGCCCAACACGCTCACGTCCGGCATGGTCCGCATCGAGCAGGTTCGGAGCGGCATCGGCCATTCCTGGCGCATGCGGCGCACGCTGGAGGCGCTCGGACTCAAGCACCATCAGGACGTGGTGGTACACAAGGATTCGCCTTCGCTGCGCGGGCAGCTGAAGCACGTGCGTCACCTGATCAAGGTCACGCCGGTGAAAGAGGAAGAGAAATGAGCGACAAGATCGGGCTGCACAATCTGGTTCCGGCTCCGGGCTCGCACCGGGACCGCAAGCGCATCGGCCGCGGGCCGGGCTCGGGCACGGGCAAGACGTCGGGCAAGGGGCACAAGGGCATCAAGGCGCGCGCGGGCCACCACGGTCCGGGCGGCGGCAAGCCGCACTTCGAGGGCGGCCAGATGCCCATGACGCGCCGGCTGCCCAAGCGCGGCTTCAAGAATCCGTTCCGCGTCGAGCACCAGGTCGTGCGGCTCAGCGACCTGGAGCACGTGAGCGGCAAGGAAGTCACGGCGGAATCGCTCGCGGAAGCGGGCTTGATCCGCGCGGGGAAGGGTCCCGCGAAGCTGCTGGCGAACGGCGAAGTGAAGCATGCACTGACGGTTCGCGGCGTGAAGATGAGCGATGGCGCGCGCGAAAAAATCCTGGCGGCCGGGGGCCGCGTAGAGGACTGACATGGCACAACCGAACGCGGCGGCAGCGGTAGCGAACATCTACCGGACACCGGAGCTGTGGCAGAAGATCAGCTTCACGTTCCTGTGTCTGCTGCTCTACCGTGTGGGCGCGCACATAACCGCGCCCGGCGTGGACGTCATCGCGCTCACGGACTTCTTCGCCAACCGCGGCGGGGCGGGGCTGCTTGGGCTGTACGACCTGTTCGTGGGAGGAGGTCTCTCTCGCGCGACGGTGTTCGCGCTCGGAATCATGCCGTACATCTCGGCCAGCATCTTCATGCAGATCGCCGCGGCCGTGGTGCCGACGGTGGAGAAGCTGAACAAGGACGAAGAGGGCCGGAAGAAGGTCAATCAGTGGACGCGCTATATGACCGTCGGGCTTGCAATGGTGCAGGCGTACGGCTTCGCGCTGTTCACGCAGTCGCTCGAGGGCGCGGTAGCGAATCCGGGCTTCGCGTTCACGGTGCAGATGGTGCTCTTCCTCACGACCGGTGCCGTGTTCGTCATGTGGCTCGGCGAGCAGATCACCGAGCGCGGGCTGGGCAACGGCGCCAGCCTCCTGATCTTCTTCTCGATCGTCGAGCGGTTCTGGCCCGGCATCTTCTCGACCCTTCGGTTCGTGAGCACGGGCGTGGTTGGGCCGTTCTCGCTGATCGTGCTGGCGCTGATCATGATCGCGGTGGTCGCGGGCACGGTGGCGGTGACGATGGCTGCGCGGCGCGTGATGATCCAGATCCCGCAGCGGACCATGGCGCGCGGCCGGATGCGCGAGGCCACCAAGAACTTCATCCCGTTGCGAGTCAACGCGTCGGGCGTCATGCCGATCATCTTCGCGCAGTCGGTGATCGTGGTACCGGGCGCGTTCGCGCAGTTCAGCGCGAATCCCACGGCGCAGCGGATCTCCGAGATGCTGAGCCCGGGGACGTGGCTGTATTACGTCCTGTCGGTCGTGCTGATCGTCACGTTCACGTACTTCTACACGGCGATCATCTTCAATCCGGTAGACCTGTCGGAGAACCTGAAGAAGCAGGGCGGGTTCATTCCGGGCGTGAAGCCGGGGTCCAAGACGGCGGACTACATCGACCACGTGATGTCGCGGATCACCTTCCCGGGAGCGCTGTTCCTGGCGTTCATCGCTCTCTTGCCGGTGTTCCTGGCCGACATGATCAACGTGCCGTTCCAGTTTGGCGGAACGTCGCTGCTGATCGTGGTGGGTGTGGCGCTGGATACGCTGGCGCAGATGCAGCAGCACCTGCTCCTCAGGAAGTACGACGGCTTCATGAAGAAAGGACGCGTACGGTTCCGCGGACGCGCTCCCGGCGGCGCGTTCTAGCGTTTTCGGTTTGAATGCGCGCGTCGGCAGCGGTTCCGGGTCCCGCTCCGGCGGCTAGCTTCGCTCGGTCGGAGCCTCGCGGAGCGAGTCTCCTCGGTCGCTCAGACGCCGCCGTCGGGGACCCGGAACCGCTGCCGACCGGGCACCGGAGCCGGGATCTAAGACGCGCCGGCGGAGCGCTTCCGCTCCAGCCTTGCGCGAGCGAAGAGCCAACAGCCAATAGCCAAGAGCTTCCTTCGTGATTCTCCTCCTACTCGGCCCTCCGGGCGCAGGCAAAGGCACGCAGGGCGAGCTGCTTGCGAAAGAGCTTGGTATCCCCAAGATCGCGACGGGCGACGTGCTGCGGGCGGCGCTGCGCGACGGGACGAAGCTCGGCAAGGAAGCGAAGAGCTACATGGATCGCGGCGACCTCGTGCCGGACGACGTCATACTCGGCATCATGCGGGAGAAATTCGAGGGGGACGAGACGAAGCAAGGCGCCATTCTCGACGGCGTGGTGCGCACGGTGCCGCAGGCGCACGGACTCGGCGTCATGCTGGCCGAGTTGGGCCACGGAGTGGACAAGGTGCTGCTGTTCGACATTGACGACGACAAGCTCGTCGCGCGCCTCAGCTCGCGGACGGTGTGCGACAAATGCCAGCACCCGTACAAGGACCGGGAGCCGGGCAGCAAGTGCGACAAGTGCGGCGGCACGCTCGTGCGCCGCAATGACGACGAGCCGGAAGCGGTGCGCAACCGTCTGCGCGTGTACCAGGACCAGACGGCGCCTGTGATAAAGTGGTACGAAGACAGGAAGGCGGCGCCGCTCAAGATCGACGCGGACGGCAGCCTGGAAGAAGTGCTGCAGCGCGCGCTCGAGGCTCTGAAGAAAGAGTGATCCAGCTCAAGTCGGTCCGCGAGATCGACCGGATGGCGGAAGGCGGCGCGATCCTCGCCGCCGCGCGGGATCTGCTGGAGCAGTCGGTGCGCCCAGGGATCAGCACCATCGAGCTCGACAAAATCGCCGAGGACTTCATTCGCTCGCACCCGGGAGCGAAGCCGTCGTTCAAGGGACTGTACGGCTTTCCCGGCAGCATCTGCACCTCGATCAACAACGAGATCGTGCATGGGATACCCTCGAAGAAGCGCGTCCTGCGCGACGGCGACCTCGTGTCCATCGACATCGGGGTTCTCTTCGGGGGGTATCACACCGATTCGGCCACGACCGTCGGAGTCGGAGAGATCCCCGAGCAGTCCGCCCGGTTACTCGACGCCACGCGGCGAGCGCTCGACGCAGGCGTGTCGGCCGCGCGCGCGGGAAATCACATCGGGGATATCGGCGCCGCGGTGCAGGGTGTCGTCGAAGCGGCGGGGTTTTCCGTGGTGAAGGATCTGGTGGGACACGGAATCGGCGAGAGCTTCCACGAAGAGCCGCAGGTGCCGAATTTCGGCAAGGCACAGCGCGGCACACGGCTCGTCCCGGGACTGACCATCGCCATTGAGCCGATGGTGAACGCGGGCAGGGCCGATACCCGCACGATGCCGGACAAGTGGACCATCGTCACGGTGGACGGATCGCGCTCCGCCCACTTCGAGCACACGGTCGCGATAACCGAGAACGGGCCGCGCGTGCTTACTGCGTCAGCGCGGCCTCGACCTTAGCGGCAACCTTCTCCGCGATCGCAGCAACTCGCCGCACCAGCGCCGCGGCCTGATCGTTCAGCCTGTTCGCCGCGGCCTTGTCCGTGATCGACATGGCGTTGATGCGCACGTTGTACGACGCGCCCCTGCAGCCGGCATCGGCGAGCAGCGCCGCCACTCCCGCGTCCGACACGGCGTTCGAGTTCCCCCGTTCGGCCGCGGTGAGAGCCAGCTCGGCGACCTCCGCGCACGCGCGCGCCGTCTCCAACGGAACGTCCGCGGCCTTGAGCAGCGCGTCCTGGATGGCCTGGTCCCGCGCCGCTTTGTCGGTATCGCTCTCCTTCGGCAGCGCGTACGCGCCGGATACCGCCGTGTAGGCGTCGGCGTCCCGCTTCACGAGCGCAGAGAGCGTGTTGGTGAGCGCGGCCGCGCGAATCGCGAGCTCCTTCATCTCGCTCTCAACGGATGCGTACTTCTTCTTGCCGATGGTGAGTCCCGCGACCATCTGTGCCAGCGCGGCCGCGAGCGCGCCCGCGAGCGCGGCGACGCCGCCGCCGCCGGCCGCCGGGGCAGACGAAGCCACCGCGCCCAGAAAGCCGCTGACGCTTTCGCCGCCCGACGCGTGCTCGCGCACCCGCGCCTCGAGCACCTGCTCGGTCGTGAACTGCGGCAGCTGGAGATGGTGCGCCGCGGCCTCGAACAGCGCGCGCTCCGGCACGAGCCCGACGATCTCGCTCCACGTGACCGGAACCCCCTGCTTCTGCGCTTCCATCCTGATGAAATCGAAGACGCGGTGCACCGGCGTCTGCGTAGTGTCCACCAGGTTCATGGATACCTGCGCCTGGCCGTCCACTTCTAGTCCGAGTCCTTTTACGAATCGGAAGCCGCCGGACGAGCCGCGCACTGCTTTCGCGATCTTCTTCGCGACGGGGAGATTGCTCGCGGGGCCGAGGTAAACGTTGTACGCCACCAGGAACGGCCGCGCGCCGATCGCGACGGCGCCGAACGTCGGATGGCAGCGGTTCGGTCCGAAGTCCGGCTCGCGCTCGGGAACGGTGCCGATCTCGGTGAGTAGCGCCTCGAACTGGCCGCGCCGGATGTCCGCGAGATTCTCGCGGGTCGGCCGCGTCGCGGCGCGCTCGTACAGGTACACCGGGATCTCCAACTCACGTCCCACGCGCTCGCCGAGCGTGCGCGCGAGGGCGATGCAGTCCTCCATCGTCGTTCCCTCGAGCGGGATGAACGGGACGACGTCGGTGGCCCCCATGCGCGGGTGCTCGCCGGTGTGCTTGGTGAGGTCGATGCGGTCGCGCGCTTCACGGATTCCCGCGAACGCGGCATCTACGGCGACGTCCAGCGGCGCGACGAAGGTGAGCACGGACCGGTTGTGCGATACGTCGGACGAGACATCCAGGATCGCCACGCCGTCGACCGCCGCGATCGCGGCGCGGATGGCCTCCATTACCTCAGGGCGTCGTCCCTCGGAGAAATTGGGGACACATTCGACCAGTTTCATGGGGGTAAGATAAGTGACTAGTGACTAGTGACTAGTGACTAGTGACTGGTCACTGCTCGACGGCTTCGTCCAGCGTGCGCAGGAGCCACGCGTGCAGGTCACGTCCGCCGGCAACGTACGCGCCGAAGCCGGGGATCGCATCGGCGCCGTCGAGGTCGGTGACGAGTCCGCCGGCTTCGCGGATCAGCAGGATTCCCGCGGCCACGTCCCACGGCGCGAGGCCGAGCTCCCAGAAGGCGTCGAACCGGCCGCACGCGGTGTCGGCAAGATCGAGCGCGGCGGAGCCGGCGCGGCGCACGCCCGCCGTGCGACGCGTCACCAGCTCGAATTGCCGGAGGAATTGCGGCAGATGCTCGAGCTGCTTGAAGGGGAATCCGGTGCCGATCAGCGCACGCTCGGGCATGGTCTCGGTTGACACTCGGATCGGTTCGCCGCTCAGGGTGGCGCCGCCGCCCGCGGACGCGGCGAACAGCTCGCGAGTCTGCACGTTGAGGATCGCGCCGGTGAGCAGGTCGTCGCCGTAGGCGGCGCCGATGGACACGGCGTAGTGCGGGAAGCCGTGCAGGAAGTTCGTGGTGCCGTCGAGCGGATCGATGATGAACGACAGCCCGGCGCCGGAGACCGCCTCGGGGGAGAATTCCTCGCCGATGATGATCGCACCCGGGAATTCCTTGTCGAGCAAGGACAGGATGTGTTGCTCGGCGTTCCTGTCCACTTCGCTGACGAAATCAGCCGCGCCCTTGTGCTCCCACACGAGGGAGGACGAGGTCGGAGCGGCGCTCCGGATGATCTCGCCGGCGCCGACGGCGGCGGCCTGCACGGTGCGCGCGAGATGGGACAGCTCCGCGGGGTTAAGGCTCATCGGGCGGTCGGGCTATGACGTTCAGGCGGGATTCCGCGCAAAGGCTGCCTACAAGAATTCTGATGGGGGATCCTAGCTGTTAGCGGTGAGTGGACGAATCAGTTGAAAGCAGGAAGTGATACAAGCGGAGTTCCAGTAGTGAGTGATGTGTACCGACTTGACTCAGTACTTGGCAGTCCCGAAGCGTACTTCCTACTGGCCACTGATTCGTCCACTCACCGCTAACAGCTAGGATCCCCTTGCCACCTGATAGTGGGTTGCTTCACCGGACATGCGTGCAGGCAAGTTAATGCCTAGATTCCCTGCGCAATGACTCGGATCTTCAGCGGAATCCAGCCTTCGGGCGAGCTGCACATCGGCAACTACCTCGGCGCCGTGAAGAACTGGGTCGCGCTGCAACGGCGGTACGAGTCCTTCTTCTGCATCGTGGATTACCACGCCATCACCGTCGAGTACGAGCCGGCGCTGCTGCGGGAGCGGACGCGCGACATGGCGATCTCGATTCTCGCTGCGGGTGTGGATCCAGAGCGCGCCGTGCTGTTCGTGCAATCGGCGGTGCCGGAGCACACCGAGCTCGCGTGGATCTTCAACACGCTCACGCCCCTGGGCGAGCTCGAGCGCCAGACCCAGTTCAAGGACAAGTCCAGCAGGCAGGTGAGCATTCCTGTCGGCCTGCTGACGTATCCCGTGCTTCAGGCCGCCGACATCCTGCTATACAAGGCCGATCTTGTCCCCGTGGGCGAGGACCAGCTGCAGCATCTCGAGCTCTCGCGCGAGGTCGCGCGGAAGTGGAATCAGCGCTTCTCGCCGGAGAAGCCGTTTTTCCCGGAGCCGAAGGGAGAGGTTACGCCGACTCCGCGCGTCATGGGACTGGATGGCACGGCGAAGATGTCGAAGTCGCTTGGCAACACGGTGGGGCTGCTCGAGGAGCCGGCGGCGATCTGGGAGAAGCTGAAGCCGGCGGTGACGGATCCCGCGCGTGTGCGCCGCACGGATCCCGGCACGCCCGAGGTGTGCAACATCTACCATCTGCACAAGGCATTCAGTCCGCCGGCGACGGTGAAGCACGTCGCGGTGCAGTGCAGCACCGCCGGTTGGGGATGCATCGACTGCAAGAAGGTGCTGTTCGAGTCCGTGCAGAAGGAGCTGGATCCGATTCGCGAGCGGGCAGCGGACATTCGCGCGAATCCCGGCGCGGTCGAGGCGGTCCTGCTGCATGGCGCCGAGAAGGCGCGCGCGGTGGCGCAGGAGACGATGCGCGAGGTGAAGGAGCGGATGGGGCTTGCCCCATAGGAGACTGGCGCGAGAGGCCAAGCTCCTCATGGACCGGATCGCCGAGACCCCACGGGCCGCGGGCACGGAGGGCGAGGCCCGGGCGAGGAAATTCTGCGCGGACTACCTGATGCGCGCAGGCTTCGCTGTGACGGAGGAAGAGTTCAGCTATTCCGCGCTGCCGGGGAAATGGGCCGTACCGCTGTTCGGTCTCCTCTCGTTGACGTGGTTCGTGATGATGGGCGTTGCACCAAACAGGTCGGATCCGGAGCAGACGACGCGTGCAGCGATGACGCTTCTTGTGCTGCTCCCGCTCCTCTACATCGCGGCCAACCGGATGATTCGCCGCCCGCGATACATGCTGACGCGGGCACGCAACCTCATCGCGGTTCGCGGCGGAGCGCCGCGAGCGTGGTTGGTGGCGCACTTGGATTCGAAGTCGCAGCCGGTCCCGATGGTGGTGCGCATCGGCGGAATACTGCTCGCGTCTTCGGCGATGGTGTTCACGATAGTATCGTCTTTGATCACCAGCATGTACGCTCCCGGGAACGTCCTCTGGGTCCCCGTGACGGTGGCGGGCGTGGCCGGCTCCGTGGCGGTTCTCCTGTCTACTGTGGGGAACAGGTCGCGGGGAGCTGTCGACAACGCGAGCGGCGTAGCCGCGGCGATGCTGACCGCTGTCAACGCGCCGGAGGACTTTCCGGTCGGCGTGCTCCTGACCAGTGCGGAAGAGCTGGGGTTGGCCGGAGCCTGGGCCTGGGTGCGCGAGCAGGCGGACAAGCACGCGACGAGGCAGATAAAACGCGCCGTAAACTTTGACGGGCTCGACGACGTAGGGACGCTTACTTGCATGTCGGACCCGTATAACCCGCTCAACGAGAGATTGCGGTCGGCGGCGTCCGAGGCAGGGGTGCCGGTGAACTTTCGGAAGGTGCTGCCGGGCATCATGGTCGATGCAACCGCGCTCGCGCGGTCAGGTTGGGAGGCGGTGACGATCAGCAAGGGTGATTTTTCGACCCTCGCCCGGATTCATACGCCCGGCGACAGCCCCGAGCGGCTGTCCGGTTCCGGTGTAGCGGAGGCGGTCGAAATGGTGACGAACTTCCTACGGAGAGGGGGCTGAGTGGCACTGCTACTTCTTGCGATCGTGCTGATCGCATCGCTCATCATGATCCCGTTCGGGCTCCCCGGGCTGTGGGTGATGCTCGGCGCGGCCGTCATTTACGCCTACACGGGTGGCGGAGCGGCGATCAGTACGACTACTCTTGTGCTGGTCGGTCTCCTCGCGGTCATCGCCGAGGTGATCGAGTACGTGCTCTCGGCGCGGTACGTGCGCATCTACGGCGGGTCGCGAAGAGGAGCATGGGGTGCCATAATCGGCGGAACGATTGGCGCGATAATGGGGGTGCCAATACCTATTATAGGATCGCTGATCGGAGCTTTCGCCGGATCGTTCGCCGGCGCGCTCATTGCGGAGTTGGGTGCCGGCGCTGGGAAGAGGGATGCGTCGCGCGCCGCGTTCGGCGCGCTGGTGGGAAGGGCCGTGGCAGCGGCCCTGAAGGTGGCCATCGGTCTAGGGATTGCAGTCTGGATCTTCTTTGCGGCATGGAGCTGACCAACGTGCAACCGTTCGGGCATGAGCGAACGACCGGTGTCGTTCGACAGCGACAGCGGCGAGGCGGCCGAGGCGGGCTGTAAGTACGTGTACTGCATTATCCGGCACGACGAGAGTTCAGGTGGAGAATGTCGAGCTGAGACGCCGGCTTGAGTAGCGCAACGCGCGACGGCTTGGCCGTCGCGCAGAGCCACTCGCTCAGCGGAGAGCGGCTAGCCGAGCTTCTCTCCGTCATATCGGAAGCCAACGAGTTCTCCGCTGCCGCCGCCTTCCTGGCCGCGCAGTTCGCCGATGTCGCGAGCGCCAGCCGGGGGTGCGTGCTCACGATCGATCCGCACCAGCAGCAGCTGGAGTTGGTCTCGTCCGTCGGTTTCGCGCCGGACGAGAAGCCGACGATCTCCATCCCGCTCGCCGACGACAGGCACCCGCTGGTGGCGGCGACACTGTGCCTTTGCGCGGTCTCGTGCGGCAGCTCCGACTCGGTCGCGTCCGGAATTCCGTTCGACAGCTGGATCGCCGTGCCGTTCCCGCAGCCCCAGTTCAAGGGCGCGGTCGATTTCATCCCGGACGACAAGCTCGAGTCGCTGGAGCTGAAGTCATGCTCCGTCCATCTCGCCGATCCGCGCGAGCGCCGGCGCCGCGCGGGTCACGCGCCGTGCGGCGTCGTCATTGTCGAGGCGCAGCCGGACGACGAGTTGATCACCCAGTTGTTCCACGCGGCGTCGCTCGCGGGACCGGTGCTGTCGCGCGTGTTCGCGGTGGAAGAGTACCGCCGGTCCGCCGAGCGGCTCGACCAGCAGCGCGACCGGCTGGACCTGATCCTCGAGAACGTGGCTGACCCCATTCTCGTCACCGACGACCGCTCGAAGATCATCCTGATGAACCGGCAGGCCGAGGCGCTCTTCTCGCTGGACGCCACGGACGACAAAGCGTCGGCGGGGACGAGGCGCGAGCGCGCGCAGTCCGTCCGTGCGAACGACACGAAGTTCACCGCGTTCATCTCCGACTTCACGATCCACCCAGAGGCTTCGCGCCGCGAGGAGATGAGCCTCACCGTTCCCGGCAGCGGCGTCGAGCTGCCCGTGGAAGTGGTATCGGGCAAGATATTCAACGCGCGCGGCGAGCCGATGGCGATCGTGTCCGTGCTGCACGATCTCACGGAGCAGGCAGAGAACGACCGCCTGTACCGTGAGCTCAAAACGTTCAGCAGCCAACTCGAGGACCGCATCCGCGCGGCCACGTCCGATCTGGCCGCGCAGAACGCCCGGCTGCAATGGCAGTCGCAGGAGCTGGAGAAGGCCAACCGGGCGAAATCGGAGTTCCTCGCCAGCATGTCGCACGAGCTGCGCACGCCGATCAACGCGCTGATCGGCTACACGGCGCTGATCCTCGACGAGATCTACGGCAAGGTCAACGACCGGCAGGTCGAGGCTCTACAGCGCATCCACGCTTCGGCGCAGCACCTGCTCGTGCTGATCAACGACATCCTCGATCTTGCCAAGATCGAGGCCGGCCGCATGCCGCTGCATCTCGAGGACGTGGACCTGCGGCACATCCTGCTTGAAGTGACGTCGCAGATGGAACCGCTGTTCAGGAGGAAGGGGCTCGAGTTCTCGTGGGGTATGACTCCGGACAGCGTGCCCATGCGCACGGACCGCACGAAGGTCAAGCAGATCATGCTCAACCTTTTGTCGAACGCGGTGAAGTTCACGTATCGCGGCTCCGTGGCCGTCGAGGCGGAGGTCGCGAACGGCGTGGTCAGCATCTCCGTTGCCGACACGGGCATCGGCATTGCCGAGGAGCACCTCGCGGCGATCTGGGAGGATTTCCGGCAGGTGGACCAGTCGAGCACCAGGGAGTTCGGCGGGACCGGCCTCGGGCTGAGCATCACCAAGAAGCTCGTCGAGGCGCTGGGGGGTCATGCGGACCTGCGCAGCTCACTGGGGGACGGCTCGACGTTCACCATCACGCTGCCCCGGGCATCCAAGGTAGGCCCGGACGACGAGTCGCTGCTCACGACGGGCGAGTCGGTTGTTTTCGTCGGCACGGCGGAAGGACCGACCCGGCCGATCTCCGGGACCTGACGTCCGGGGCGTCACCACGCCGCGGCCTCGTGCTAGAATACTGGCTGCAGCCATCTCAACAACATCACACAATGTTTGATTCTGTTCGGCGCACCGTCGTGGTCGTCGGGGCGCAGTGGGGCGACGAAGGCAAGGGAAAGCTCGTGGACGTGCTGGCCGAGCGTGCCGATTGGGTGATTCGGTACCAGGGCGGCGCGAACGCAGGCCATACCGTACACATCGGCGATACGACGTTCGTGCTCCACCAGATCCCGAGCGGAATCCTGCACCCACGTGTGCGGTGCGCGATCGGGAACGGAGTGGTGCTCGATCCCGAGACGCTGTTCACCGAGATTGACGAGCTGATCGCGAAGGAGATCGAGGTCGAAGGGCGGCTGTACGTCAGCGACCGGGCGCACCTGGTGCTGCCGTACCACAAGCTGGTGGATTCCGAGAGCGCGGCCAACCGGGAGATCGGCACGACGGGACGCGGCATCGGCCCGGCATACGAGGACAAGGTCGGGCGCCGCGGGGTGCGGGTGCTGGACCTTCGCCACGGCGCGAAGCTGCGCGCGCTCGTCGAGCAGGGAGTGGCGCACGCCAACGCGCGGCTCGTCGCGTTCGGCTCGTCCGCGCGCGCCGAAGTTGATTCCACGATGGAGATGCTCGACGGGCTCTCGGCGCGGCTGCTCCCGCTCGCCGCCGACGTCGGTCTCGCTGCGCACGAGGCGATCATGGGCGGAGCCGCGGTGCTGCTCGAGGGCGCGCAGGGATCGCTGCTCGACATAGACCACGGCACGTACCCGTTCGTGACGTCGAGCAGCACGACTTCGGGTGGGGCGGCGATCGGAGCCGGCATATCGCCCATGGCCCTCGACGCCGCGCTGGGAGTGGTCAAGGCGTACACCACCCGCGTTGGCAACGGCCCGCTCCCGACGGAGTTGGCGGGTGAGCTCGGTGAACGTGTGCGCAAGCTGGGAAATGAGTTCGGCGCCACCACCGGTCGGCCGCGCCGGTGCGGCTGGTTCGATTCGGTGGTCGTGCGCTACGCCGTGAGAATCAACGGCCTGACCGATCTCGCGGTCACCAAGCTCGACGTCCTCGACACCATCGACAAGCTCGCTGTGTGCACGGGGTACGTGGTGGACGGCGAGCTGCACACCGAGTTCCCCGGCGATCTCACCGCGCTGGAGTCCGTCGAGCCGCAGTACGAATGGCTCGAAGGGTGGCGCGCGTCCACGGCGGACTGCCGCTCGCTGGAAGATCTCCCGTCGCAGGCGCGCCGGTACCTGGACAGGATCGAGGAGCTGGTCACGGCGCCGATCACCTACGTCAGCGTCGGGACCCGGCGCGACCAAATCATAGGACTGGACGAAGCGTGAGCACCCCGGCGAAGTCGGCGACCGACGTGATGGAGAAGCTCGTCTCTCTCTGCAAGAGACGGGGGTTCATCTTTCAGTCCTCGGAGATATACGGCGGTGCCGGCTCCGTGTGGGACTACGGGCCGCTCGGCGTCGAGCTCAAGCGCAACATCAAGGAGCTGTGGTGGAACGCCATGGTCCGCGCGCGCGACGACATCGAAGGTCTCGACGCCGCGATCCTGATGCATCCGCGCGTGTGGGAGGCGAGCGGGCACGTCGCCGGCTTCGTGGATCCGCTGGTGGACTGCAAGAACTGCAAGAAGCGCTTTCGCGCGGACGATCCCAGGATCAAGGGGACGCCCGGTGCGCCGGACGGGCAATGCCCCGCGTGCGGCATGAAGGGGACGCTGAGCGAGCCGCGCCAGTTCAACCTCATGTTCAAGACGTTCATGGGGCCGGTCGAAGACAGTGCGTCGGTCGCCTACCTGCGGCCGGAGACGGCGCAGGGAATCTACGTCAACTTTCTCAACGTGCAGCAGTCCACGCGGCAGAAGGTTCCGTTCGGCATCGCGCAGATCGGGAAAGCGTTCCGTAACGAGATCACCCCCGGGAACTTCATCTTTCGCACCCGCGAATTCGAGCAAATGGAGATGCAGTTCTTCGTCGAGCCCGACGACGCGCCGAAGTGGTTCGACTACTGGAAGGCCGAGCGCATGAGCTGGCACGCGTCGCTCGGCCTGGACGAGAAGCGCCTCAGCTTTCACGAGCACACCGGCGCGGAGCTCGCGCACTACGCCAAGGCCGCGTTCGACATCCAGTTCGATTTCGGCGGCACGCTCGGGGCGCAGGAGATCGAGGGAATCCACAACCGCGGCGACTTCGACCTGACGCAGCACCAGACCTTCTCCGGCAAGAAGCTCGAGTACTTCGACCAGCCCAACAACCGGCGCTTCGTGCCGTGGGTGATCGAGACTTCGGTGGGAGCCGATCGCACGACGCTCGCAGTCCTCATGAACGCCTACAAGGAAGAGAGCGTCGCCGGCGAGGAGGAGGGACGCACGGTGCTCGCGCTCTCGCCGCTCGTCGCGCCCATCAAGGCGGGCGTGTTCCCGCTGGTGAAGAAGGACGGGATGCCGGAGATGGCGCAGAAGCTGGCCGCCGAGCTGCGCGCGTCGTTCCCGGTGTTCTACGACGACAGCGGTGCCATCGGCCGACGATACCGGCGGCAGGACGAAATCGGCACGCCGTTCTGCGTGACCGTGGACGGAGAATCGCTCGCGGAGGGGACGGTCACGATCCGGGACCGCGACAGCCTGCAGCAGATCCGGTTGCCCGCCGAGCAGGTGCGCCAGCACATCAGCGAAAAGATCGCGAGGTGACCGCGCTCACCCTCGAGCGGCTACGCCGGGAGGGTCAGGCGTTCACCGAGGAGATTTCGAGGGAAGGGTATCTCGCGCACGCCGGACACAAGCCGACCGCCGAACTCCAGCCGATCTACCACCGGTACGCCACCATTCTCGGCCGGGACGCGCTGGAACTGACGCTCGACCTGTTCCGGAGCTCGGTGGAAGGCTCGGAGGAGCGGCGCTCCGCGGGCTATCTACTCGAGTGGCAGATAGAGTCGCAGGCAGCGCACGCGGTCGTGGAGCTGGACGAGCGGGAAGTGGCGTGGGAGAGCTCCGCCGTGATCGAAGTGGCCGGCGCACGACGCATCCCGTATCAGCGCGCGGCGATCGAGATCGCCAACGCGAAGCATAGGACGGAGCGTCTCGCCATTGACGAGGCGCGCGCGCTGGCGGCGGCCGCCGAGCACGGTCCGCTGCGATTGGAGCGTATTCAGCGCGAGAAGGCCTACATCGAGGAGTTGAAGCTGGCCGCCGGTTACGTCCCGACTTTCGAGACGATCACGGGCGTGTCCCTCCGCGACCTCGGAACACAGTGCGCGGATTTCGTCGCGGATACTCAGGCGATGTGGGATGATACGCTGCCGTTTTTTCTCCGGCGCAATCTGCAGATCAGTCTTGGCGAGGCGACGAGGGCGGACGCGCTGGCCCTCTTTCGCGGCCGGGAGTTCGACGGCGCGTTTCCAGCGTCGGATCTCGAGCCGTCCATCCGCCGGAACGCGTCTGAGCTCGCGATCGATCCGTTCGCCGGCGGCCGGATTACCTTCGATCTCGCTGAGCGGGAGGGGAAGGATTCACGCGCGTTTTGCGCGCCGGTCCGCGTGCCCGAAGAGGTTTATCTCGTGCTTCGGCCGCACGGCGGGGTCACGGACTACACCACGCTGTTGCACGAGCTGGGACACGCGCTGCACTTCGGGTACGCGGATCCGCATTATCCCTTCGAGTACCGGTGGCTCGGCGACAACTCCGTGACCGAAGGCTACGCGATGCTGTTCGATCACCTGATGCAGGACCGCGGCTGGCTGCTACGGTACACCGGGCTGGGAAAGAACGACATCGGCGGGTTTCTCCGGATGGCGGCGTTCGAGGAGTTGCACTTCCTCCGGCGGTACTGCGCCAAGCTGCTGTACGAGCTGGAGGTGTACAGCGGAAGCACGTCCTGGGACGTTCTACCGGAGGTGTACGTGGAAACCCTTTCCGGCGCGACGGGGTTCAGATACCGGATAGCCGACGCGTTCATAGACCTCGACCCCCGCTTTTATTCTTCACGCTACCTGCGCGCATGGCAACTGCAGTCGATTCTCGCCAAATCGCTGGTGACGAGATTCAATGAGGACTGGTTCCGCAATCCGGCCGCCGGCCGCTGGATGGTGGAGAGCCTCTTCGCCCAGGGCCAGCGCGAGACCGCGACGGAGCTCGCGCTGCGTGCGTCGGGCGAGTCGCTGTCGTTCGCTCCTCTCGTGCGCGCGATCGAGCGGGGTTTGACGGGATGAGTCTCGCCGCCGGCGGGCGCGCTCAAAAGAGCCTCGTGATCGTGCGCGACATCCTGCACGCCTCGCTCAACGCTACCGATTCCGGCGAGCTGCTCCAGTTCGCGCTCGAGCGCGTAAGCCCCGCGGTGGACGCGAGCTTCGCGTCCATCTACCTCGTGGACGGCGCTTCGGAGGTCATGCGCCTCGCCGCGGCGTATAACTGGCCCGAGCGGTTCCGTCCGGTGCTTGGCGAAGTGCGAGTCAGGATGCCATTTGGCCCGAGCGGGCAGGCGGCCAGCGAACGTCGCGTGGTCCGGGTGGAAGACGTGTTCGCGGACGCGGATCTCGAGGACTGGCAGGAAGTCGCGACCGAGCTGGGCTTCCGCGCGATCGTCGCGCTTCCGCTCGTGGCCAATACCAACGTGCTCGGCGTGCTTACGTTTTACTTCGATGACCGGTCCCGTATTGCCGAGGAGGCGCTGGAATTGATGAACATCGCCGCGGATCAGATAGCGGCTGCCGCCGAAAAAACCCTGCTGTCGGAAGCGCTGCGGCGCGCCGGGGCCGCGCTCGCGGATGCGGCAGCGGATCGCGAGCGCCAGGCGCAGCCGGCGGCCGCACCCACTCCACCCGAATCATGACCACGACCGCGCCCGCAGCCAGCACAACCGACGACGCGCGCCGGGAGAAGCTGCTCGGCGGGATAGCATCGCTCCGGGCGGAAGTGGGCAAGAGCATCGTCGGCCAGGAGGAGGTGCTGGATGAGATCCTCATGGCGGTGCTTGCCGGTGGACACGCGCTGCTGGTCGGCGTTCCGGGCCTCGCGAAGACGTTGATGATCCGGTCGATCGCGCGCGCGATGCACCTCGACTTCAGGCGGATCCAGTTCACGCCCGACCTGGTGCCCTCGGACATCACCGGCACCGAGCTGATGGAGGAAGATCCAGCGACGCATGCGCGCGCATTTCGCTTCGCACGCGGGCCGGTGTTCGCGAACATCGTGCTCGCCGACGAGATCAATCGCGCGCCGCCGCGCACGCAGGCAGCGCTGCTCGAGGCAATGCAGGAGCACCACGTCACCGCCGGCGGGACGACCATGCCGCTGCCGGAGCCGTTCTTCGTGCTCGCAACGCAGAATCCGATCGAGCAGGAAGGCACGTATCCGCTGCCCGAGGCACAGCTCGACCGCTTCCTGTTCGACATCCGCGTCGGCTATCCCGACGAAGCGGTGGAGCTGTCCATTCTCAGGGCGACCACCGGCGCGCTCGGCGAGACGCCCGCGGCCGTGCTGACGGGCGACGAGCTGCTGGAGCTCCAGCGGCGCGTGCGCGACATTCCGGCGAGCGAGCCGTTGCTCCGGTACGCCGCGGCGCTGACGCGCGCTACGCGTCCCGGCAACGCGAAAGCCGATTCGCTGGTCGGAAAGTACGTTCGGTGGGGCGCGGGCCCGCGCGCGGGTCAGGCGTTGGTGCTCGGCGCGAAGGCGCACGTGCTGCTGGCCGGCCGCGTCGCGGTATCTCCCGCGGACGTGCGGCGCGTGGCCCATCCGGTACTCCGCCACCGGATCCTCACGAACTTCGCGGCCGAGGCCGAGGGCGTGACCGCCGAGAGCATCATCGACGACCTGCTGCGCACCGTCGAACCGCCGAAGAGCGACATCCGGATCTAGCAGTGGCGGCAGCCGAGGTTTTTTCCTACGGCGAGATTCTGGATCAGGTGCGTCCGCTGCGCTGGCCGGCGCGGACCGCCGTCTCCGCGGTGTTGCCCGGGCGCCACCTTTCGCACCGCCACGGCACGTCGGCCGAGTTCACCGAGTACCGTCCCTACCGCCAGGGTGATCCGCCGCAAAAGATCGACTGGAAGGTCTTCGCGCGCACGGACCGGGCATACATCCGGCTGTCGCACGACCACGCCGTGCTGCCGACCGCTTTCGTCGTGGACGCGAGCGCATCCATGGCGTTTCCCGCGGGCACCAACGACAAGTACGCCCGAGCGTGCAGGATCGCGACGGGCCTCGCGTCCATCGCGTACAACGGCGGCGATCCGGTCGGGATCGTAGTGGTGGCCGGTTCCGGTACGAGGACGTTCCCGCCGCGGAGTCGCGCGGGGGTCATCCCCGAGATCGCGCGCACGCTCGCCTCAACCCAGCCGGCGGGCACCGCGCGGATTGCCGACGCGCTCGCCGCCGCCGCGCGCTTCGCCCAGCGCGTGGTCGTGATATCCGACATGCTCGGCGACCTCGAGGAGACTCTCGTAGTCGCGCGGGCCGAACGCGCGCGTGCGGGCGAGTTGTATGCGGTGCACGTGGTCGGCGCGGAGGAGCTCGACCCGCCGCGGCTGGCGCTCGTGGAAGACCCCGAGGATTCCTCGCTCCGCCGCACCCTGTCCGATTCGTCCCACGCCGAGTACTCCAGGCGTTTCGCTGAATGGCGCGCGGTGGTTGCGTCGAGTTGGCGCGCCGCCGGCGTGTTGTATCACGAGTCCGTTACCGGCAGCACGCTGCTGCCCGATCTGCGCCGGATCGTGGCGCGCCCGCGCTGAGCGCCGGATGCTGACCTTCTTTGCCCCGGGATACCTGCTGGCCGCGCTGGCGGCCGCGGGCGCGCTCGTGGCGGCGCACTTCATCGTTCGGCGGCAGCCGCGCGCGCTGACGCTGCCCACTGCGCGGTTCGTTCCCGACGCGCCGGTGCTGACCACGGGTTGGCACCGCAGGCCGTCGGATCTCGCGGTGCTCGCCCTGCGCGTGCTGTGCGTTCTGCTGGCGGGGCTCGCCCTGGCGGGACCGTTCCTTCTTGACCGCGCCGGCGGGAGTGCGAGGCTGATTCTGGCGGACCGCTCACGGGCCGTCGCCGACTCGGCGGAGCTGCGCGACAGCATCGCGGCCATGCGCGCGGATGGCGGCGTCGTGATCGAGTACGGCGCAAGCTCCTCGGAACGCGGCTTCCTCTCCGCCGGACTCGTCGCGGCCGCGCGCGCGGCGTCCCGCTTTCGTCGCGCCGCGGACTCGGTCGAGCTCGTGATCGTCTCCTCGTTCGTGGCCGAAGAGCTGGACGCCTCCACCGCGCGCGTCCGGCGCGAGTGGCCGGGACGCGCGCGATTGGTGCATGTCGCCGCTCCGACGATCGCCGGCAGCGTGCGACGCCCGGCTCTCGTGAGCGAGCCGGGCGATCCGCTCGCGATCGCGCTGGCGATGGCCGGACCACTGACTCGCGCGGACGCGCGCATCGTTCGCCAATCGCTCGGCGCGGCCGATTCGCTCTGGGCGAGGGAGCGGTCCGGACGGGTGTTGCTACACTGGCCCGTGAGCGGCGTGCCGGATGGGTTCATCGCGCGCGGCGCGCGCGATTCGATTGGCGGCGTCGTCGCGCGAGGGGAGGCGATCATCGCCCCGTTCCAGCGACGCTGGCAGTTCGTTGCCGCCGCCGAGAGTAGAGCCGTTGCGTGGTGGATCGACGGCGACGTGGCGGTCGCCGAGTCGGCGCTGGGCAGCGGGTGTGTGCGGTCGGTCGGGATTCCGGTGAGCCTGGCCGGCGACTTCGTGCTGCGACCGGATTTTCACTCGCTGATTCGAGAATTGGTGCAGCCATGCGGCGGGGCCCCGGCGTACGAGCCGATGCCGCCGGCGTCGCTGGCGCTGCTCGCAGGCACGGGCGGGTTGGCTCCGTCGGCCTGGTTCGCGAAGCCCCCGGCAGAAACGTCACCCGCGGCGAGATGGCTGCTGCTCGGGTCACTGCTCTGCGCGCTGCTCGAGCTGCTCGCGCGGCGCCGCCGGGGAAGCGATTCGGCGGACGATGCGCGCGCGGCTGATCCGATCGCGCCGTCGAGGAGAGTCGCGTGAGGACGGGCAGGCCATGACCGCGCGGCAACGTGTCACGCGGACGCGGGCGTATCTGGCGATGGCCGTGGCGATCGCCGCCGCGGCGTGGGCCGTCGCGGCCGCACTCGCGACCGGTGTCGCGCTCGTTCTGATCGCGCGCGTGACCGGCGGCTCGCTGCCGGACGGAGTCGCGCCGTTGCCGGCCGTCGCCGCGCTGCTGGCCGCGGGCACGATGGTGTACCGCGCGTGGCCGGGGCGCTCGCTGGAGCGCGTCGCGCTCTGGGTCGAGGAGCACGAGCCGTCGCTGGCGTTCGCACTGGTGACCGCGAGCGATCCGGCGCTGCCGCCCACGCCCGCGCTGGAGCGGGCGGCGGAGTTCGATGCCGCGAAGGTCATGCGGCGCCCGCTGGCGAGCATGCTGCTCACCGCGGCGGCGGCGGTGGTCGTCAGCACTGCGGGCGCGTGGGCGCTGGCCGGCCCCGACGGGACGAGGGACATGCTCGCGGGCCGCACGTCCAGCGCGCCGCAGCGAGCTGCCGCCGCGCCCGAGGATCCGCTTACCGGCATACGCGCGACCGTGATGCCACCGGCATACGCCCGGCTCCGCGCAAGCAGCGTGGACGACCCTTCGGCGATCGCAGCGTTGCGGGGGAGCAGGATCACCGTGACCGGGCGCGGCTCGGGCGTGGACGCCTTTCTCGGCGACGCGGCTCTGCGCGTGGCCGGCAGCCGGCGGTGGGTCGTGGCGTTCACCATGCCCGCGCGAGCGGTCGCGCTCACGCTGCGCCACGGCGACCGGCGGCGCGTGCTGGT
Organism: uncultured Gemmatimonadaceae bacterium; assembly: GCA_964350145.1. Lineage (GTDB taxonomy): Bacteria > Gemmatimonadota > Gemmatimonadetes > Gemmatimonadales > Gemmatimonadaceae > JACDCY01. The sequence continues at coordinate 32,066 of CAYGJL010000025.1, read as the reverse complement.
GCTCGAGCCCAGGACCGACGCGCCGCCTCGCGTCCGCCTCGAGTCTCCCGCACGGGACACGATCATGCAGCGCGCCGGCGGAGTCGTGCGCGTGGCAGCCAGCATCGAGGAGGACATCGGCATTGCCGCCGGCCACATCGAGTACATGCTCAGCTCCGGCGCGGAAGAAACCTTCACCGCGCGCACGGTCATCGTCGGCACGCGGGAGTTCGGTGGCGGGGCCCGCGGGGACCTGTCTGCCACGATCGACCTCGCCGCGCTGAAGCTGGGGCCGGGCGATCTCATCTCCATCCGCGCGGTGGCGCGGGACGCGAACACCGTGTCCGGCCCCGGCATCGGCGTGTCGGACACCCGCACGTACCGCGTCGCGCGGCGCGACGAGTACGACTCGCTCGCGGTGGAGGCGGGCGCGCCGATCATTCCCGAGAGCACCGTCGTAAGCCAGCGCATGCTGATTCTCCGGACGGAGGCGCTGTTGCGCGAACAACCGACGCTGGCACGCGACTCGGTGCTCACGCGAGTGCGCGGCATCGCCGCGGATCAGATACGTCTGCGCGAGCGCGTGCACGACATCATATATCCGGCGCATTCGCACGCGGAAGGCGAGGTGGAGGCCGAAGGCGAGCCGGAGGATTCCGGGGAGGGCATGGGGCCGGCAAATCCTCATCTCAAGACGGCGTACGAGGAGATGTGGAGTGCGTCGCGGGAGCTGCAGATCGCGGAAGCGGCCGCCGCGCTCCCGTTCATGCGTGCCGCGGCGGCCGCCTTGGACCGGGCGCGGCTCGCGAACCGGTATTACCTGCGCAGCGGGGCCACGCGCGTCGTCGTGGACGTCCCGCGCGTGCGCCTGCAGGGGAAGGAGACCGGCGCGTCAGCCGCCCGAAGTCCGCGCGCCGCCGAGACGGCCCGGCAGGAGATCGCGCGCGATTTCACGCGCGCGGCCGCCATCCGCGATCCGGTCACGGCCGCCAACGAGTTCGCGCTCGTCCGGGTGCGCGCGCTCTCCGAGCTGCCGGAGCTGGCGGACGCGCTCGAGCCGGTGATCGAGGCGCTCCGCCGCGGCAGGGATCCACGCGCCGCGCTGGCCGCGGCCAGACGCGAGCTGGATCGCGCCGAAGCCGCCGCGCGCGACGGCGCGAGCTGGAGCCGGTGGTGAGTCAGTTCGTGTTCTGCACCGGCCAGTACGCTTCGGGCGACTGGGAGAGCGCGCCGCTCGTCGCGCCCAACCTCATCGACTCTGTCGCGCGCTACACCTCGATCGACGTCGCGGCGACGGGAGTCGCCATTCCGCTCGACTCGCCGCGGCTGTTCGAGCACCCGCTCGTGTACCTCACCGGCCATTTGCCGTTCCGGTTCACTGAAGCGGAGCGGGCGAACGTCCGCGCGTTCACTGAGCGCGGCGGAATGCTCTTCATAGACGACCACAATCACGACATCGGCGGGATATTTCACCGGACCGCGACCGAAGAGATCGCGCGCACGTGGTCGCCGCTGCGGCAGCTGCCGAACGCGCACCGGCTGTACTCGGCGTTCTTCGAGTTCGACGACGGGCCGCCGACGACCAGTCACGAGCTGAACGGTTGGGGCGACAACCTCATTCATCCGCACTTGAGCGCCGTGGTGCGCGATGGACGGATCCTCGTGTTGTACAGCAACAAGGATTACAGCTCGGAGTGGAGCTACCACCCCGACAACAAGAAGTTCAGCTCCGTGGACAACACGCGCTTCGGCGTCAACATCATCGTGTATGCGCTCACGAGCTGAGTGGGCGCTGCGCGCCGCGGTGCTCGCCGCGCTGATCCTCCTGCTGTGGAGGACGGTGCGTCCCGCGGAGGCGCCGGAGCCTACGGTCGCGGCGCGCGGCGCGCTGGACCGGACGCTCGTCGAAGTCACGCGGGAGCCGGTCGCGGAGCTGTCGCTGGATCTCGACAGCATACCCGGGCCCGTGCACCGGGACTGGCTGCGGGCGATCCGAGCGGCGGGGACGAGCGTGACCTGGACTGCGCGCGACCTCGTGCCGATCGCAATTGCGGCCGCGATGGTGCCCGAGCCGGAGGGCCGCATCAGGGTCGCGGTCGCGGGATCTGACAGTGTGCGCGTCGTGCTGTCCGACGCGCTGGGTGCCATCGACACGCTCCGTGTCGAGGCGGGGCCCGCCACCACCCTGCTCCGCACGGCGAGCGGTGCGGTGTCGGCCGGGGCGGCCGGCATCCGCGCGACGGCGCCGCCCGTCACGCCGGTTCGCGTGCGACGGGTTCTGGTGCTCGGCTCGGCGGGATGGGAATCCAAGTTCGTGACTGCGGCGTTGGAAGAGGCGGGGTGGATGGTGGACGCGCGTATTCGGGTGGCACCGGGCGTGGAGACGAGACAGGGCGCGGACCTGTCGCTCGACACCGCGCGGTACTCGGCGGTCGTCGCGCTCGACGCGGCGGCGGCCGGGAGCGCCGGGGCGATCGAGCGATACGTGGCCACGGGCGGTGGAGCGATACTGGCTGGAGTCGCGACCAGGCTGCCCGCGTTCTCGCGGATCACTCCCGCGAGCGCGAGTGCGCGCCGCACGGCGGAGCCGCGATCCGGTTTCGTCCTCGGGAGCGTGAAGGCTGACGCCGTCCTGCTCGAATCACGGGGAGAAGGGCCGATGCTCACTGCGCGCCGGTCGGGATCCGGGCGCGTGGTCGCGAGCGGGTACGACGAGACCTGGAAGTGGCGAATGGGACGCGCCGGGGACGCGCCTACGGCTCATCGCGAATGGTGGACGGCGCTGGTGAGCGCCGTGGCGTACGCGCCGCCTTCCGGCCGCCGCGATTCCGCTGCCGCGGGCGATCCGGTACCTGTCGCCGCGCTCACGGCAGCCATCGGCCCGCCGTGGGACCCGGAGCGGCGCCCGCCCGCGCCCGGGTCGCGCATGCCGCCCGTCTGGCTGCTGTTCGGAGTGTTGCTCGCTGCGCTGCTCGGCGAGACCGTGTCCCGCCGGCTGAGGGGAGCAGCCTGACGGCGGCTCGCGTCGTGCTAAATTCCATCCCCGGATTCGATATCCCTTCCTGACCCCCGCCGATGCCCTTCCGACAACGCGACAGATCAGTGCAGGAGTACCGGACATCCCTCGCTCCGGCCGCGACCCTCGAGGCGGCCAAGGCTTTCTTCAGCCGGCGAAACAGCATCTACTCGGCTTTTCTCGAGCAGGAGAGCGAGCGACACATCAGTCTGCGCGGTCAGGGCGGTGAGGAGATCGTGATCGGCGTGGCCGGCGCCGCGTCCGGCACGCGCGTGACCGGCTCGTCGTATCTGTTCGATCAGCAGGTCGCGCGGTTTTTCGCGACACTGCCGCCGGCCGCCACGGCGCGCGAGGCGAGCGGCGCGGACGTCGCGGACGTCGCGGACGTCGCGCTGGAGACGGCCCATCCATGACGGCCCCATTTGTGGTGCAGCTGCGAAGCCGCCCGGGTGTGACCGTGCTGCCGAACGCCGGCGAGAGTGAGGGGAAAACGCTGCACTTGCGCGTGGAGATGCCGGAGGTGTGGGACGTGACGCGCATCGACGCCTCTCCGGATGAACCCGTGATGGCGGTGAAAGTGCACGCACTGGCATCGCTCTATCCCAAGGCGAGAGCGCACGACGATTTCGTCTTCAAGCTGCGGGGCCACGAGATATTCGACGAGAGCGCGACGCTCGCCGACGTGGGCGCGCAGGACGGTTCGACCTTTCTCCTGACGCACCGGAGACGAAACCCGGTACGAAGCTGACGCCAGCCCGGGCCGCCTTCGTCTCGCACTCCGACTGCGGGCGGCACGACACGGGCTGGGGCCATCCGGAGCACACCGGACGGCTGCGCGCGATCACCCGGGCACTTCGCTCCGAGCCGGAGCTGTTCGATGACATCCGGCACGTCGAGGGCCGGCACGCCATGCGCGAAGAGATCGCCCTCGCGCACGATCCGGCGTTCGTCGACGTGGTCGAGCAAATGAGCGCAGCCGGTGGCGGACGGTTCGACGCTGACACCGTGCTGAGTGAGGGTTCGTGGGACGCCGCGCGCGCGGCCGCCGGGTCGGTGCTCACCGCGGTGGATCTGGCGATCGGAGGCGAGACACCGCGCTCCTTCTGCGCCGTCAGGCCGCCGGGGCATCACGCCGTCGCTGACCGCGCGATGGGGTTTTGCATCTTCGGCTCGGTTGCCGTCGCCGCCAGGTACGCGCGCGCCGTGCACCGGCTGGACCGCGTGCTGATCATTGATTGGGATGTGCACCACGGCAACGGCACGCAGGCGCTGGTGGAGAGCGACGCCGGCATCCACTTCGTCTCGATGCACCAGTGGCCCTGGTACCCGGGCACGGGTCCGGCGAGCGACAGAGGTGCGCACGGCAACGTCTGGAACGTGCCGATGGCGGGAGGGCTCGCGCCCACGGATTACATGGACGCGCTCCGCTCTGCGACCGAAGCGGCTACGCGCGGCTTCACCCCCGACCTAGTACTGGTATCGGCCGGCTTCGATTGCCTGGCGCGCGATCCGCTGGGCGGCTTCACGCTCGAGGCGGCGCACGTCGCCGAGCTGACGAACTGGGTGGTGGCTCGCGCCGAGGACTGGTGCGGCGGCCGGGTCGTGAGCGCGCTGGAAGGGGGGTACGCCCCGGACCGCGTAGCGGCCGCGGCGGTCGAGCATCTCAAGGCGCTAGCGGCGTAAACGGCCAACATCGTACTGGCCGCGCGCCAACGCGAGGCAGTACACTTAGCTCTCCATGGAGACCGCCACGAGATCGGAGCCGGAAGTGCAGCTGGATACCGCGGCGGCGGCGAGGGCATTGCCGCGGGCGGTGTCACTGGACGCCGCGGGCAAGTCAGTCAGCCTTGGCTCCGTCGCCGAGATTCGCGCGGCGCTCGTGTCCGGCACGCGCTCAATGTGGGTGGACCTGGACGCGACCGACCCGACTGAGACGGCGCTGCTGACCGATCTGTTCGACTTTCATCCCGTCTCGATAGACGAGGCGCGAAATCCCGAGACGCGCGTCAAGGTTGAGGAGTTCGACGATTATCTCTTCGTGATAGTGCGCACGGTCGGGTTCCAGGAGCAGACGGAGGACGACCCGTACGACCTCGAGACCATGAACCTCGCCTGCTTCCTCGGGCGCAACTTTCTCGTCACGGCGAGGTGCGGAAAAACCGCGGCGCTCGACGGGCTGTTGGAGTCGGCGGTCTCCAAGCCGCACCTGCTTGCCGCCGGCCCGGCCCGGTTGCTCCATCTCGTGCTCAACGAGGCGGTGGACGAGTTCTTTCCCATACTCGACCGGATCGAGGAGTTTCTCGACGATCTGGAGGAGCGCGTGTTCGCCAATTACGATCAGGAGACGCTGCGCGACATGTTCAGCATCAAGCGGCTGGTGCTCACACTGCGGCGGCATCTGGCGCCCGAGCGCGACGTTTTCACGACGCTGGCCAACCGCCCGAACGCGTTTCTCACGACCGACGCGCAGCGCTATTTCCGGGACAGCTACGACAAGGTGCTGCGCATCAACGACGGGCTGGAGACGTACCGCGAGCTCCTGAGCAACACGCTGGAGAGCTACCTGATGCAGATATCCAACCGTCTCGGCAGCATCACCAAGACGCTGAGCATCGTCGCGACGATCAGCGTCCCGTTCGTCGTGGTGAGCGGCATGTGGGGGATGAACGTGGTGGTTCCGTTTGCAAACGAGGCGCACGGGTTTTGGACGCTATTGGGCGTCCAGCTCGCGTTCGGCGCGCTGCTTCTGATCGGATTGAGATGGCGCAGAATCCTGTAGGCGCGTTGCAGCTCTTCGGGATCATCGCGGCCGACCCCGGCGCGCACTCGCCAGCGTCCGACACGACGCTCGTTCCGTTCCGCGCGATTGCAGCCGTCGTGGCCCCGGCCGCGTATCAGCGCCCTACGCTCAACGACGAGCGCGTTCAGGACTACGCCCAGATCGTCGAGGAGGCTTTCCGCTACGCGCCGATTCTACCGGCCCCGGTGGGGACGATTTTTCGCTCCCGCTCGGCGCTCGGCCGCTGGCTCGAGCTGCATTACGTCACGCTCAGCGACGCGCTCGCCCTCGTGGATGGTAACAGCGCCGCGCGGGTCACCGTGCGGCTGCGCGAGGCCCCGGAGAACGAGGAGACGGTGCGCGAGTGGCATCTGGTGGCCACTGAGATCATGCGTACGCTTCGCGGCAACGCCTCGGCGCTGACGATTCTGGATCATGCGACGTCCGACGAGAGAATCATCGGCATCGCGTCGTTTCTCATCGAGCGCGACCGATGGTCGGCGTTCGAGGCCGGCGTCACCGCCGAAGGCAAGCGCCACCCCAGCCTGGAGCTCGGCGTCACCGGGCCGTGGCCGCCGTACGACTTCGTGAAGATGCAGTTCACCAGCTGATGTTCTGTCCGTCGTGCGGGCATTGGAACCGGAGTGAAGCGCCCCGCTGTACAAAGTGCAGCGAGCTGCTCCCCCCGGTCCCGCACCGCGCCGATGCGCCGCCGGATCCGGAGATCTCCACCCTCAGGCGGGTGACGGGCGGGCGGTATTCGATTACGCACAGGCTGGGCGGCGGCGGCATGGCGAACGTGTATTACGGGATTCATCTCGCGCTCGACCGGTCGGTGGTCATCAAGATGCTGCACCCGCATCTCGCGCGCGATCCGGAGATGCGCGAGCGATTTCGCCGTGAGGCGGAGTCGGCCTCGCAGCTGGTCCACCCGCACGTCTGCCCGATCATCGACTACGGCTCGACGTCGGACATGGTGTACCTGGTGATGCCGTTCCTGGCGAGAGGCACGCTGGGCGACCGGATCTCGGAGCACCGCGCGCTCGCGCCGGAGGCGATCGCCGCGGTCGGGGCCCAGGTGGCCTGCGCGCTGGATTACGCCCACCGCCACGGCATCGTGCACCGCGACATCAAGCCCGACAACATCATGTTCGACGAAGACGAGCATGCGATGGTGACGGACTTCGGAATTGCCACCGCGCACTTTCGCAGCAGGGTGACGGGCACGGGCAACGTCATGGGCACGCCGCACTACATGTCGCCGGAGCAGGTCCGCGGCCGGATTCTCGACGGCCGCAGCGACCTGTACACCCTCGGCGTCGTGATGTACGAGGCACTGCTCGGGTTCCCGCCGTTCGACGGCGCCGACGTCTATTCGATCAGCTACAAGCACGTGCACGAAACGGCGGTGTCGCCCGAGATCGTAGACTCCCGCATCCCCGCTGCGCTGGGCGCGATCGTCATGCGCTGTCTGGCCAAGTCTCCGGCCGACAGGTTCGCCCGCGGACACGAGCTCGCGGACGCGCTGCTCAACTGGCTTCCTGGCGCCGAGTCAGCCGCTGCGGTCCGCGCCGCCCGCATCGCCCGGAGGCCGACGCCAGCCGGCGCCTTCTAGTGCGCGTGGAGCATGAGATCCTCACGCTCCACACCCGTGATCCTTTCGTAATTGCGCGAGGGGCGTACTCTGAGCATGTGACCGTGCTGGTGCGTGTCACTGCCAGCGACGGCGAGTACGGCCTGGGCGAGGCGGCGCCGAACGCTTACTACGGGGAGAGCGCGGGGAGCGCGGTCGAAGCGCTGGAGCGAGCCGCGACGCTGCTCACGGGCGCGCGCGGCGAAGACGTGGAGGCCGTAGAGGCCGTAGAGGCCATGGAGGACCAGCTCCGTGCCGCGTTGCCGGAAGCGCGCTCGGTCACGGCGGCGCTGAGCATCGCGTTGTACGACCTTGCGGCGAAGCGCCGATCCATGCCCCTGCACAGGATGTGGGGACTCGATCCGGCCGACGCGCCGCTCTCGAGCTTCACGATTCCCATCGGAGATCTCTCGGTGCTGGAGGAGCGGGTGGCGCGGGCCGCGGAGTACCCGGTCCTCAAGATCAAGCTGGGCGCAGGGGACGAGCGCCGCGTGCTCGAGACGGTGCGCGGCGCAGCGCCCGGCAAGACGCTGCGGGTGGATGCCAACGCGGCGTGGTCGCGCGAGCACGCGGTGGAGATGCTCGCGGTGCTCGCGGAGCACGGCGTCGAGCTGCTGGAGCAGCCGCTGGCGGCGGACGACGTGGACGGGCTGCGCGAGCTGCAGGCCCGGACGCCGATCCCGATAATCGCCGACGAATCCTGTCGCGTAGCGGCCGATGTCGAGCGCTTGGCCGGCGCGGTCCATGGAATCAACATCAAGCTCGCCAAGTGCGGCGGGCTCACCGAAGCGCGGCGACTGATCCGCGCTGCGCGGGACCGCGGCATGAGCGTCATGGCCGGCTGCATGATCGAGTCGAGCGTGGGAATTTCCGGCATCGCGCAGATCGCTCCGCTCCTCGATTACGCGGATTTCGACGGCGCGGCACTGCTGGCGGACGACCCTTTCACCGGGGTGTCCATTCCGGCGGGGCGCATCACCTTTTCCGGCGATCCGGGAATCGGCGTGAGGAAAAGGGACGCCACGTGACGCGAGCCGAACCCGGCACGCTGATCGAAGTCGCGCTGCCGCTGCCGCTCTTCCAGACGTTCACGTATCTCGTCGACGAATCGCTGGCCAATCCCGTAACCGTTGGCTCCCGGGTCGTGGTACCGTTTCGCCAGCGGCGGCAGATCGGGATCTGCGTCCGCGTCGGCGCGGAGCAAAAGCCCGGCACGCGCATCAAGCGAGTACTAGATGCGCCCGATCCCGAGCCGGTCGTCGCGGACGATCTCGTGTCGCTGTGCAACTGGATCGCTGAGTACTACGTGACTCCACCTGGTGTCGCGCTTAGGCTGGCGCTGCCCGTGCTGCTGACCGGTGCCGACACGCCGCGCCCGAGGCCGCGCACCCGCCGCGTGCTGCGAATCGCCGGAGAGCCGCCGTCGCTCATCGAGCGGGACGCGATCTTCGGCCGGGCGAAGCAGCAGCGCGCGCTGTTCGAGGCGATCGAATCGCTGGGCGGGTACTCCACCGCGGAGCATCTCCGTGACCAGCTCGGGTTCTCGCCCGCGGTCATCACGGGACTGGAGAAGCGCGGGCTCGTCGCGGTCGAGGAAGAAGTGGTGGCCCGCGATCCGTTCCTGTCTCGCGCGATCGTGCCCGCGCCGCCGCTGGCGCCGACCGCCGCGCAGCGGAGCGCGATCGACGCGATGTCGGCCGCGTCCGGCGCCGAGACTTTCCTGCTGCACGGAGTGACCGGGAGCGGAAAAACGCTGGTGTACATCGAGCTGCTGCGTGCGGTGCTGGGGCGCGGGAAGTCGGCGATCGTGCTGGTGCCCGAGATCGCGCTCACTCCCCAGACGGTGGACCGCTTCCGCGGCGCGTTCGGCGACGCCATCGCCGTGCTGCATTCCGCCCTGAGCGATGGCGAGCGGTACGATGCCTGGCTGGCGCTCAAGCGGGGGGAAAAGCGCATCGCCGTCGGAGCGCGCTCGGCGGTGTTCGCTCCGGTGAGCGATCTGGGCGCCATTATCGTGGACGAGGAGCACGAGGCCAGCTACAAGCAGGGCGAGGCGCCGCGGTATCACGCGCGCGAAGTCGCGATCATGCGGGCGCACGCTGCGGGTGCCGTGGTCGTTCTCGGCAGCGCGACTCCTTCGCTCGAGAGCTGGGTGAACGCGGAAGCGGGGAAGTACCGGCTGCTGCGGTTACCCGACAGGGTGGCGGGTGGGAAACTGCCGCGGGTCGAGATCGTCAACCTCCGGCGGCGGTTCTCCGGGGAAAACGGCTCGGGCCCGGCGCCCGCCACCGACTACGAGCGCGCGATCAGCACCGAGCTGGACGAGGCGCTGCACGCCCGGCTCGCGCGCAGGGAGCAGAGCATTCTTCTGCTCAACCGGCGCGGCTATGCGTCGTTCATCCAGTGCGACGAGTGCGGGTACGTCGCGACCTGCCCCAACTGCTCGATCACGCTCACGCACCACCGTACGCCCGACCGCCCGACCTGCCACTACTGCCTGCATCAGGAAGCCCCCGCGGCGAAGTGCGGCAGGTGCGGCGGCACGACGCTGCGGCAGCGCGGCGTCGGCACGCAGCGGGTGGAGCGGCTGCTCGGCGAGCGGTTTCCCGCGGCGGGCATCGCGCGCATGGACGTGGACACAACCAGCGGCAAGTGGGCGCACGTCGAGATACTCGATCGCGTCGCGTCGGGCGAAGTCGACATCCTGCTGGGCACGCAGATGATCGCCAAGGGACTCGACTTCGCGAACGTGACGCTCGTGGGAGTGGTGGACGCCGACGTGGGCATCAACCTGCCGGATTTTCGCGCGTCGGAGCGCTGCTTCCAACTGCTGAGCCAGGTCGCGGGGCGCGCCGGGCGCGGCCCGAAGGGCGGGAGCGTGATCATCCAGACGCGGGTCCCGGAGCATCACGCCGTGGTCCACGCGCTCACGCACGACTACGACGCGTTCGTCGCCGCGGAGATCGAGGGCCGGCGCGAGCCCGCGTACCCGCCATTCGTGCGGCTCGCCAACATCGTGTTCAGCGCGGTGGAGGAGGACGTCGCGATGGAGCTGGCGACGTCGGCGGCCGAGTGGATGGGGCAGCTGCTGACGGCGGGACAGGTGGAGGGGATCACCCTGGTGGGCCCGGCCCCGTGCCCGATCGAGCGGATCAAGAACCGGTGGCGCTGGCATCTGCTGCTCAAGTCGTCCCAGCCGGGAACACTCACCCGGGCGTTGCGATTCTTCGCGGAACGCTATGATCCAGCGACGGCCACGGCGCAGCGAAGGATTACAATCGATCGAGACCCGGTGTCGTTGTTGTGACCAGCTTTACTTTGACCGCAGGGGGATCCAAGCTGTTAGCACCGAGTGGAATGATCAGTCATGAGCAGGAAGTACCCGCGGGACTTGCTCCACAGCGGCGGATGCACGGTCGTGAAGCGTACGGCGCTGCTTGGCGCTCGCCTGTCACAGTGCTGGGTAGAGGTGTCCGTGACTCGGACGGTGTAGACTTACGCCATACTTTACTCACTACTCGGCAGTCCGCAGGTATCACTTCCGAGCTGACTTCTGATTTGTCCACTTATCGCTAACAGCTAGGATCCCCTCTCAACGTTCCGGTAGGTAGCCCACTTGAACGACGTTACAGACCGCTTCATGCGGGAAATCGCCCAGCACATCCCTCCGGAGACCATCTCCGAGGTCCGGCTTTTTCCCGCGATCAGGCAGGGCCTCGTCGAGACCGGAGTGGCCGTGGTGGCCGCGCACCCGGACGCGAATGCCGAAATCACCCCCGACCGCCACACCGTTTATACCGCTCGCTACCGGCTGGCGCTCAAGGGGGCGGACCGCGGCAAATGGGAGTTCGAGATTCGCGCCGACGCCGACGCGCCGCTGCCCACCGTAGACGCCGTCGTGGACGGCGTGATGCGTCGCGCCGGAGAGTCGTTCGAGCCCGAGCGAATCTCGGCCGCGGCATTCCTCAGCATCCTGGCGCATCCGGTGCAGTGACCTTGGAGACGGCTACGTAACTTTTTTGACGATCGCGAGCAGCTCGGCGGTCGGGGCGGGCTTGAGCAAAACAGCATCGCACCCCGCAGCGGAGCAGCGGTCCCGGGTAACGTCGTCACCGTAGCCGGTGAGCGCGATCACGCGCGGCTGCTCGACGCCGCACTCGCGCCAGCGCCGGAGTATCTCCATCCCGTCCTCGCCGTCGCCGAGCGAGACGTCGAGCAGAACAGTCCCAGGCGTGTCGTGCACGCCAATCTGCACCGCTTCAGCGACGGTGGCGGCGGAGCTGACGCGGTAGCCGTTGTGCTCGAAGAGAATGCGCATCGCGTCGATCACGTCGGCGTTGTCTTCGACCAGCAGCAAGTGCGGCCGCGGGGCCGCGTGCCCGTCAGACAACGAGGTAGGAGCTGGGGAGCGAGAAGAAGAACCGACTGCCGCTGCCAGGCTCGCTCTCGAGCCAGATCCTCCCGCCGTGCACCTTGACCAGCTGCCGCGCGATGGTGAGGCCGAGGCCGGTGCCGTGGTGCGTGCGCGACGGCGAAGCGTCCACCTGCGCGAACTCGCGAAAGATCAGCTCGTGGTGCTCGGAGGCGATGCCCACCCCGGTGTCGCCGACCTCGACAATCAGCTCCGGGGCATTGTCGTGGACGGACATGCGCCCGTTTATCCAGATGCGGCCGCCCGGCGGCGTGAAGGCGATGGCGTTTCCGAGGAGATTTCCCAGGATGTGCGCGATCTTCTGCCGGTCCGCGCGCAGCAGAGGAACTCCGCCCTCCACGGCGGCGGAGAACTCGAGGTTCTTGCGTCCGAGCAGCGAGGTGTTGAGGATGCGCAGCTGGTCGATCAGATCGTCCAGCGAGAACTCGCTGATTGCCAGGTCGAGCTGGTTGGCCGAGCCCTTGGCGTAAGTCAGGATTTCGTTCACCATGTTGAGCACCTGGCGGCCGCCCGCGATGATGCCGTCGATGCTCCGCCGCTGCTGCTCATTGACCTCGCCGACCATGCCGTCGCGGAGGATCTCCGCGTGCGTGACGATGGCCGAAAGCGGCGTGCGCAGGTCGTGCGAGATGTTGGACAGGAACTGCGTCTTCAACGAGTCCCGGACTCGAAGCTCGTTGATCAAGCGCATCGCCTCGAGGCTTTGATTCTCGAGGGCCGTGAGATGCAGGTCCCAGGGGGATGTCGTCTCGATCTGCTTCACGCTCATCGCGTCACTTTCATGGTCAGTCAATAGTACGGCTCGTCGCTAAAGTTTCCAGATGTTGCTCGCCGCTGTCCTCGATCGAGTCCACCAGCTGCTGCCGCCGGAGCAGCGACCAGTACCGCCCGCCACGGGCCAGCAGCTCGGCGTGTCGCCCGTGCTCCACCGCGCACCCACCATCGAGCACGACGATGTGATCGGCGTTTCGTAACGCGCTGACCCGATGCGAGGCGATGATCGCCGTCCGGGAATCGCGCTCCGTCCGGAGCGCGCCCAGAATGTCTGCCTCCGTCCGCGTGTCCACCGCCGACAACGCGTCGTCCAGCAGCAGCACCGCGGGGCGCCGCGCGAGCGCGCGCGCCAGCGTCAGCCGCTGCTTCTGTCCGCCCGATAGGTTGATACCACGCTCGCCCAACATTGTTTCATATCGCGCGGGAAACTCCGCGATCGTCGCCGCGAGCTGAGCCTGCCCGGCTGCGTCCATCCAGTCCTGCTCGCCGCGCGCGCCGTACGCCAGGTTGGCGGCGATAGTGTCGCTGAACACGAGACTCTCCTGCGTCACGTAGCCGATCCCGGCGCGCAGCGCGTCGAGGTCCAGCTCCCGCAGCGGAATGCCGTCCAGCAGGATCTCGCCTTCCTGCGGGTCATGCAGCCGCGGGATCAGATCCATGAGCGCGCTCTTCCCGCTTCCGGTCGCGCCGGCGATGCCCACCGTCTCGCCGGCTTCGCAAACGAACGAGACGTCGCGCAGCACCCAGCGCGGGTGCTCGCCTTCGGGCACTGGATAATGGAACCCGACGCCGCGGAACTCGACGCGCCGGCCGCCACCGGCTGACGGTAACTCCCGCCCGGTGACGCCCGCGAGCGCCGAGCGGGAATCGAGGATTTCGTGCAGCCGTCCCATCGACGCTTCGCCGCGCTGGAACAGGTTGATCACCCATCCCAGGGCGATCAGCGGCCACATCAACATCGCCAGGTACAGGCTGAACGCGACGAACGAGCCGATGCTGAACACGCCGCGCATCGCGAGCAGTCCGCCCACACCCAGCACGATGGCGGTCGCGATCCCCGCCAGGAGGCCGAACACGGGGTGCAGAATCCCCCACAGCCGGACGAGCGACATGTTCCGCGCGAGGTACTCGTCGTTCAGCCGCGCGAAGCGCTCGATCTCGGCGTGCTCCTGGCGGTACGCCCGGACGATGCGCGCGCCGGCAAGATTCTCCTGCGCCCGCGTGGTGAGCGTCGAAAAATGCTGCTGCACCGCCTCGAACCTGTCGTGCAGCGCCTTCCCCATCCGGATGCCGATCACCGGTAGCAGAACCATCGGCAGGAGCGCCAGGCCGGTGAGCAGCGGGTTGATGCGCAGCATGAACGCGATGGCGAACACCCCGCCGAAGATCGTGTTCGTGAGGTACATCACGGCCGGTCCGACCGCCATGCGCACGGCGCTGAGGTCGTTGGTGAGCCGGGCCATGATGTCACCAGTTCTGGTCGCGCCGTAATACGACGCGTCGAGCGTCGTCAACCTCGCGAACAGCTCGTTTCGCAGGTCGAATTCGATCCGGCGGCTCGCGCCGTTGAGCAGCTCCCGCATGCCGTAGCGCAGCGCCCCGCCCACGAGCGCGACCAGGGCGATGATACCCGCGTAACGCCACGCGACCCGCGCGGGCTCGCCACCGCCCATCGCGTCCAATGCCTCTCGAAGCAGCCAGGGAATCAGGCTCCAGACGGCGGACGAGAGCACCACCAGGACCAGCCCCGAGAGAACTTCCCTGCGGTAGGGGAGGTAATATGGAACTAACCGTCTAAGGTGCTTCAGATGCGGCACATGACTTGCCCCAATCACATTGATAACACCAAGTCGATCCTGACGGCAATTCCAGTCTCGGGAGGAGACAGATGTCGAAATGTACCCGCCTGATTGCGGCGCTTTCCCTGGCCTTCGCGGCCGCCGCGTGTGGCGACGACAGAAGCGGCGACACGCTCGCGATGGACACGACGCTCAACCGTGATCTCGAGCTCGCGAACGTAGACACCGGCGCGCAGCCGTCGCTGACGGACGTGCCGGCGGAAGCTGAACCGGCGCCGAGGACCACCGCTACGCAGCCGCGGACGACGAGCAGGACCCCTGCCCGGACGACTCCGCGTCCGACGACCGCGGCCACCCAGCCGCGCACGACGAGCGGCAATACCGCCACGACGGGTACCGGCACGGCCGAGCGCGAGATGGGGACGATCGCCGCGGGCTCGACGGTGAGCCTCAGCTCGAGCACGAGGGTGTGCACGAACACGCACAAGGTCGGTGACAGATTCACCGCGACGGTGCGGCAGAGCGTGACGGGGAGCAACGGCGCCGTCATTCCGGCGGGCGCGACCGCGACGGTCGAGATCACTTCACTCCGTCGCAGCGATAACGTCAACGATCCGATCGTAGTGGGCGTGGCGATCCGCTCGATCAGCTTCGGCGGGCGCACTTACGCGGTGAGCGGCACGACGAGCTCGGCGCAGGTGGACCGTGTCCGCAGCAGCACGACGCGCGACGACGTGAAGAAGGTCGCCACTGGCGCGGCGATCGGCGCGATCGCGGGCCAGATACTTGGCCGCGACACCCGGGGAACGGTGACCGGCGCGGCGGCCGGCGCGGCGGTGGGTGCCGGCGCGGCGGTCGCGACGGCGAACTACGAGGGGTGCATCCCAACGGGCGGCGCGATCGCGGTGTCGCTCGATAACTCGGTGCAAGTGCACACTTGAGGGACGTGATTAGTGATTGGTGATTAGTGACTGGTAACTGCTGTTGCGGTTGCGCTGTTACTAACCACCAATCACCAATCACCAATCACCCGCAGTCAGTGTCCCGCCGCGCTCCCTGAAAAGCGCGGGTCCGCCACTCCTTCCCAGCCGGTTCCGCGGCGTCCCACGGCGATCACACGGCCGATGTAGGGCAGCGTGTCGGTGCGAATCGGCTTCAGCTCGTAGCCCATGGCGCCGAGGTCGTGCAGGACCGCCGGCGCAAAGCCGCGCGGCTCGTACCAGAGCGTGTCCGGGCTGACTACATGATGCACGCGCGGCGCGCGCATCGCGTCGACCAGCGGCATTCCGTGGTCGATCACGTTCACGATTACCTGGACCACGCTGCTGATGATTCGCGGGCCCCCGCGCGACCCGAGGACCAGCAGCACGCGGCCCTCGGGGTCGAGCACGATAGTGGGAGCCATCGAGCTCATCATCACTTTCCCGGGCGCGATCGCGTTGGCTTCCGCGGCCACTATGCCGTCAGCGTTCACCGTTCCCGGCCGCAACGCGAAATCGTCCATCTCGTCGTTCAGGAAAAAGCCCGCGTCCTCGACAAACACGCCGGAGCCGTAGATGTCGTTGATCGTCGTCGTCAGCGAGACGACGTTGCCGGAGTTGTCTGCGACCGCGATATGCGTGGTCTCGTTGCCTTCGCGCATGGCGGCGCGCGCGGCTCGGGTGGACGCGGCGCGCGCGGGATCTATCGTGCGCGCTACGCGCTGCGCGTACCGCTTGCTCGTGAGCCGGTTCGTCGGAACCAGCGCCACGTCGGGGTCCCCGATCAGCTCATTCCGGTCGAGAAATGCGCGCTGCTGCGCCGCGGCGACGAGGTGGGCGTGCCGGGCCGTTCCGAAGGCGGGCAGCCGGTCGAATGTTTCCAGAATGTTGAGCATCGCGGCGACGGCGATTCCACCCGACGACGGCGGCGCCATCCCGATCACGGTGTGACCGCGATAGCGCGTCCGCAGGGGCGGGCGCCACGTAACCTCGTAGCCGGCGAGGTCCGCGGCCGTGATCAGGCCGCCGCCGCGCCGCATCTCGGCAACGATGAGCTCCGCGATCGGGCCGGTATAAAACGCGTCGGCTCCGTCGCGCGCGATCAGCTCCAGCGTGCGCGCGAGCTCGGGCTGCCTGAACGTCGTGCCGAGCGCGGGAGGCTCGCGCTCCGGCAGGAAGAGCGCGGCCCCGGCGTGGGCGGCTATTCGCGAGCGCTGGCCCGCGATCCCGTCCCTGAACGTGGCGTCCACGGTAAATCCTTCCCGCGCCAGCTTGATGGCCGGAGCGATCGCGGCCCGAGCCGGGAGCGTGCCGAACCGCTCGACCGCCGCGAGCATCCCCGCCACCGAGCCAGGGACCCCGGACGCGAGATGGGCGCGGGTGCTGGCACCAGGCGGTGCGCCCGGCCGCGAGAACATGTCGCGCGTGGCCGCCGCCGGCGCGCGCTCGCGGAAGTCCAGGGCCGCGGTGGTGCCGTCCGCGAGGTGCACCAGCATGAATCCGCCCCCGCCGATGTTGCCCGCTTCCGGATGCGTGACCGCGAGCGCGAACGCCACGGCGACCGCCGCGTCCACTGCGTTTCCGCCGCGCTCGAGCACCTGCCCGCCGACGGCAGTAGCGAGCGAGTCGTCGCTCGCGACCATTCCATTCTGCCCGCGTGCAGGCGCGGTGTTCGCCCCCAGCGTCCACGTTGGCTCGAAACGATTGCCTTCCGCTTCCGTTCTGCCCGGCGCGAGCCCCTGGCATCCCGCCGCAAAAAAAACGCAGGCCGCGACTACAAGCCGTCGCGCCCCGCGGATTCCGTTCGACTCCAGCTGCTCGAGCATTGTGCCCCGAAGCAGGTGCGGTGTCTCAGCGTCGGCGCCGTACGCCGGTGCGCGAGCGGGTTCCGAAACCCTGCCGTAGACCGATGCGGAACACACGCGGCGAAAGTGTGTTCCTCTGGTCGCTGGACAGGCCGTCCCGGCTGTGATAAACCAGTCCGATGTCGTACACGCCCACGATCGTGGTGCGAGGCGAGAACGCGTAGCCGAAACCATAGGTGAACGTTCCGGAAATCGCGTTCACGGCATCCGTCGGCGCGAGCTCCGCGCCGTCGCTGGTGGCCTCGAAGTTGTCGTACCGTGTCATGCCGATGCTGCCGCCGTAAACCTGGTGGAAGCCCGAGGCGCCGCCGGCCTCGAAGTTCAAGCCGAGGGAGTAGACGTCTACTTCCGCGTCCTGCGCGAGACCGCTGAACGTCGCGTGGCGAATCGGGGCTTTGACGTACGTGCCGGCGACCCCGACGGAGATGCCGTTGGAGAACGCCTTCTCCAGCGACGCGCGGTACTGCGGCGACGTGGCATTGCCGAAATCCCAGGTGGTCTGGGAGTCGCCGTCGCTTACGCTGTTCGCGGAGAAAGCGCCTATTCCGACCGAGATCCAGTTCGCCGGCGGGCCCTGCACGGGCTGCTGGCGGCGGATTTGCGCATCAGCGCTGCCGGCGAGGCCGACCAGCGCAACCAATCCAAGTGCGATGACCCTATTCATGGACACTCCCGTTATTCTTGCAGGCGTGGAAACGCGCCCGGTAAGTTACCCCCGTGCAGCGCACGGCAGCATTGCGCGACGGCTGACGCTCACCGCACGGTGAGCCTCGATCCGCGCGAAACAGAGCGGCGCAATCCGCGCACCGCGGAGATAGATCTCGCCGGTCCGCTGGAGATCGTCGATCTAATAAACGCCGAGGACCGATCCGTTCCGGACGCCGTCGCGGGCCAGCGGGAAGCGATCGCGCGGGCCATCGAGATCGCGGAACAATCCTTCCGCGCGGGCGGAAGGCTCATCTACGTGGGCGCGGGTACTTCGGGCCGGCTCGGCGTGCTGGACGCGAGCGAGATCCCGCCGACTTTCGGCGCTCCGCCCGAACTGGTCCAGGGAATCATCGCGGGCGGTGCGCCAGCGCTTACCAGGTCGCAGGAGGGCGCCGAGGACGTAGTGGAGAACGGCGCGAAGGAGATAGACGCGCGCGAGGTGGGGCCGCACGACTTCGTGCTCGGCATCGCGGCGTCGGGAACAACGCCGTACGTGCGGGCTGCGCTGGTGCGGGCCCGCGAGCGCGGCGCGAAGACCGGGATACTGTCGTGCTCCAACATCCCCGGAGATTTCGCCGCTGCGGTGGACGTGGTGATCCTCCCGATCGTCGGACCCGAGGTCGTCACCGGCTCGACCCGCATGAAGGCCGGCACGGCCACCAAGCTCGTGCTCAACACGATCACCACCGGAGCGATGATCCGGCTCGGCAAGACGTTCGGCAATCTCATGGTGGATCTGCGCGCGACGAACGACAAGCTGCGCGACCGCAGCGAGCGCATCGTCATGGAGGTGTGCGTGGTGACACGCGAGGCCGCGCGGGAGATTCTCGAGGCCGCCGTCGGCAGTGTGAAGCTCGCGATCGTCATGCACAAGCTGGGCGTCTCGCGCGAGGACGCTGAGCGCGCGCTGGAGCAGGTCGGCGGAGTCATCCGGAAAGTGGTCCCCGGTCCGCCGCCGCCGGTCGCCTGATGCCGGACCGCCGTCCGCTCGTGCTCGTCGGCTTGATGTCCGGCACGTCGCTGGATGGGATTTCTGCGGCCGTCGTTCGGTTCTCGGAGGGTCCCGCCGCGCGGATCGAGTCCGACATGCTGGCTTTCACCTCCACACCGTACTCGCCGGAGCAGCGGCGGCGACTCGGTGCCGCGCTCCACGGGACGGACCCTGCGGAATACTGCCGGCTGAACTTCGAGCTGGGCGAGTGGCTCGCCGCGGCGGCGGTGACCGCGATAGCTGAAGCAGGCATCGCGCGCGCGGACATCGCCGGCATTGCGTCGCACGGCCAGACCGTGTGGCACGAGCCGGGGCGTTCCACGTGGCAGTTCGGCGAATCGTCGGTGATCGCGGAGCGGACGGGCCTGGACGTGATCAGCGATTTCCGCGTGCGCGACGTCGCGGCGGGAGGCCAGGGGGCGCCGCTCGTGCCGATCGCGGACGCGCTGCTGTTCTCGTCCGACACGGGCTGGCGCGCGCTGCAGAACCTCGGCGGCATTGGAAACGTCACCGTCGTCCCGCCGGGCGGAGAGCTGACAGGCGTTCGCGCGTTCGACACCGGCCCGGGGTGCGCGGTGATTGACGGC
The DNA here is from genome assembly GCA_964350145.1 of uncultured Gemmatimonadaceae bacterium. GTDB lineage: Bacteria > Gemmatimonadota > Gemmatimonadetes > Gemmatimonadales > Gemmatimonadaceae > JACDCY01. The sequence goes on along the minus strand of CAYGJL010000025.1, from coordinate 12,523 downwards.
GTGGTGCGAAAGCTCTACCCGGATCTGCCGTTCGATCGCGACGGAGAGATTGCGTCCCGGGGCAAGCCGTTGGAATCGATCGTGAGCCGGCTGCTCCAGGATCCGTATTTCAGCGCCCCTCCTCCGAAATCCACCGGGCGGGAGCTGTTCAGCATCCCGTACATCGAGCAGCTGGTCGAGGATTGCCGCGCCGCCGGCGCCAAGGACGAGGACGTCGTTGCAACGGCGGTGGCGCTCACGGCGCGCAGCGTGGCGGATTCCTACCGGCGGTTCATGCCAGAGCCGGTCGAAGAGGTGCTGGCGTCGGGCGGTGGCGCGAAGAACCCCGCGCTGATGGCGGCCATAACGTCGGCCGTCGCGCCGCTTCGCGTGACCGATTTCAACCAGGCGTACTTCGACGGCGAGGCAAAAGAGGCCGTGGCATTCGCGTTGCTTGGGTATCTCCACCTAATGCGAATTCCGGCGAACGTTCCGACCGCCACGGGAGCCCGCGGCCGGCGCATCCTGGGCAAGCTCACGCCAGCGTGAGCGAGATCCGGCAGTTGCTGCTCCCGGCGATCCGCTGGGACGCCAAAGCCGGGTACGAAAACGAGCGCGCGGCCATCGAGCAGGCGCTGGAGCTGGGGGTAGGTGGCTTCGCGCTGTTCGGCGGAGAGGCGGAAGAGGTCGTGAAGCTCACGAGCGAGCTGCGCGAGCGGTCCATGATCCCGCTGCTCATCGGCTCGGATCTCGAGCGCGGCGCCGGCCAGCAGTTCCAGGGCGCGACGGGCCTGCCGCCGCTCGCGGCCATCGGCTCTCTCGACGACATGGACGCCGTCCGTCGCGCCGCGAGGATCACGGCGCGGGAAGCGCGCGCGGTGGGAGTGAACTGGATCTACGCCCCAGTCGCCGACGTCGACCTCGAGCCCGACAATCCGATCATCGGAACGCGCGCGTTCGGTGGCGACGTCGCGCGGGTGGCCCGCGACGTGGCAGCATGGATCGAAGCGTGTCAAGCAGAGGGCGTGCTCGCGTGCGCCAAGCATTTCCCGGGGCACGGCAGGACGACCGCCGACTCGCACGCTACGCTCCCCACCGTGAGCCTGGCCGCAAACGAATTGCGCGCGACCGATTTTGTGCCGTTCGAAGCGGCGATCCGGGCGGGGGTCGCGAGCATCATGTCGGCGCACGTCTCGTTTCCCGCATTGGATCCTTCCGGCACTCCGGCGACGCTGTCCAAGCGCATCCTCGGCGACATTCTGCGGGACGAGCTGGGGTTCGGCGGCCTCGTCGTCACCGACGCGATGATCATGGAGGGGGTATTGGGCGATGGGGAAGCAATGGCGGCCGTGCGCGCGCTCCGCGCCGGCTGCGATCTACTCCTGTACCCGACCGATCTCGCGGTGGTGGCCGACGCGATCCAGGGCGCCCTCGACGGCGGCGAGCTTGATCCGGCGCGGATCCGCGCGTCGCTCGACCGCCGGACCGCGCACGCGCGCGATGCCTCGCGGGAAAGACCCGACGTGTCGCTGCTGGGGGAGGACCGTGCCTGGGCCGAGGAGCTGGCGCAACGCGTGATCCACGAGCTGCGCGGCAAGGTGCCTGGTCCCCTCACCGCCGTCGAGCTGACGATCGTGGACGACGACGTTGGAGGGCCGTATCCGCCGCCGTCGCGCGACCCGTTCGCGTCGGAGCTCAAGGCGCGCGGCGCGCAGGCGCGGCCGGCCGGGGAGGCAACCGACGACTCCACTGCGGTGATCGCGCTCTTCGGAGACATCCGCTCGTGGAAGGGAAGGCCGGGCTACTCCGCAGCGTCGCTCGAGGCCGTGCGCAAAGCGGTCGCGGGCGCGCGGGACCGAAAGCAGAAGACGGTCGTCGTCCAGTTCAGTCATCCGCGACTCGCGGCATCCATCGAGGCCGATGCGCCCATCGTTTGCGCGTGGGGCGGAGAGTCCGCCATGCAGCAGGCCGCAGCGCGCTGGCTCACCTGAGAGTCAACATGACAAATCCGGCACCGCAACCAGCCAGGAGTTACTCGATTTTCGAGTTGTTCGGCCAGCGGAAGATGGCGGCGCTGGCGTTGCTGGGCTTCGCCTCGGGACTGCCGCTGTTCCTCACGGAGCGCACGCTGCAGGCGTGGATGACCAAGTCGAACGTCGATCTGACCACGATCGGGTTGTTCGCGCTCGTGGGGCTGCCGTACACGCTCAAGTTTCTCTGGGCGCCGTTCATGGACCGGTACGTCCCGCCCATTCTGGGGCGCCGCCGCGGCTGGCTGCTGATCACTCAGGTTCTGTTGCTGATCTCGATATTCGCGATGGCGCTGCACGATCCCACGCGCGGGCTGCAGCTGCTCGCTTTCAACGCCGTTCTGATCGCGTTCTTCAGCGCCTCCCAGGATATCGTGGGCGACGCATACCGCACCGACGTGCTGCGCGAGCGGGAGATGGGCGCCGGCGCCGCGATGTGGGTCGTGGGATACCGCGTAGCGTTGATCGTGACGGGCTCGTTCGCGTTCATCATGGCCGACCGCATCGGCTGGCCGGCGGTGTACATGGCGCTGTCCGGCCTCATGCTCGTCGGGATAGCGGCCGATTTCTTTGCGCCCGAGCCGGTGCTGCGAGACGCGCCGCCGCAGTCGTTGACGGATGCGGTCGTGCTGCCATTCAAGGAGTTCTTCCAGCGCTCCGGCCTGGGCACCGGCCTGTTCATCCTCATCTTCATCGTGCTGTACCGCTACGCGGACTGGCTCGCTCAGACGATGGCTACTCCGTTCTTCCTGCAGACCGGATTCTCGCAGACAGAGGTCGGCGTGGTGGTGGGCGGGATCGGGCTCGCCGCCACGATCGTCGGAGTGCTCATCGGCGGCGTGGTGATCGCCAAGATCGGATTGAACAAGTCGCTGTGGATCGTGCTAGGAGTGCAGGCGATCACGAACCTCATGTACTACATGCTCGCCCTGCAGGGGAAGAGCACGGCGATGCTCACCGCGGCGATCGTGATCGAGAACCTCGCTTACGGGCTGGTGACGGCGTCGCTGCTCGGCTACCTCATGAGCGTCTGCAACAAGCGGTTCTCCGCCACGCAGTTCGCGCTTCTTTCCAGCCTCGCCGCCGCGAGTCGCAGCATCATCGTTGCGCCGGCGGGGAAATGGGCGGAGATGATGGGATGGCCCATGTTCTTCATCTTCACGATCGCGATGGCAGTGCCGGCGTTGGTGATGCTGCCCTGGATCGCTCCGTGGAGTGGCGAGGCGCCGCGGGGCGCGGCGGAGCATTCGGGGGAGACGACCGAGTAGAACTGCGCTGCGCAGTTAGTTCGTGTCCCGCCTCAACGTGATCGTGTCCGGCGGCCACGGGATCGACGGCCGCGTGTCCCGCGGCGGCGGGGGCTGCTTGAGCGCGGGCTCGGATTGGACCGGCGTCGAGCCGACTCCAGGCACGCGGCTCGGCGCCCGCGCTACGGAATCCGCGTGGATGGGCGCAGGGGCCTCCACGGGTTCTGCAGTCACCGTCAGGGCTGCGGAGTCGGGTAAATCGGCCTCCGGGCTTCCGGAGCCCGTACAGCCTGCACAGCCCGCAAGCGCGACGGCGGCGCCAGCGACGAAAAGTCGTTTCATTTGTCCGAGCGTGGCGCACGCCATATGACCCCTCCGAAGGCCGGATATTTGCTCAGCCCAATCTGAACTAAACCCGGCCGACCATTCCGTTCCAACAAGGCAAGCTATGCTCAGACTGAGAGTTCTGCCGCTGCTCGCACTCGCTGCGGCATGCGCACCCGCATCCCGCGTTCCGGTTCCGGGACCCATGCCCGGCCGCCCGCCGGCGCCCATAAACCTGAGCCTTCCTCCAATGCCGCTCGTGACCGGGCCCGTGGAGATCAAGGTGGTTTATCCGACACCGAACTCCGTCGTTGCGGCCCGCGACTCCAATTTCATCTTCGGCTCGATCGGAAACGGAAACGCCGCGCTGTTCATCAACGGCGAGCCCGCCCCCGTGTGGCCCAATGGAGCGTTCCTGGCCTTTCTCCCCGTGCCTTCCCGCGAGACGTCGCGGTACGACATCGTCGCGGTGCTCGGGCGCGATACCACGCGACTGTCGCATCCCATCCGGCTGCCTCCTCCACCGGATACGACGACTCCGGTGACCCCTGCCCAACCGCAGCCGGTCGATACCGCCGCGCGCTACGGCATCCTGGTGGGCCCGACCACCGTGTCGAACGACACGGACCGCGTGGTCACGGGCCAGCCGTCGCCCGACCCCAACATCGTGCGTTACTTCCTGTTCCCGGGGACCGTCGTGCGCACGCAAGCGAAGGTCGGTAACGAGACCGAGGTAGAGCTGGAGCCGTCGGTGAAGTTCCGCGTCGCCAATGGCCAGATCCAGGAGCAGCCGCTCGGGTACGTACCGCCGCCGCTGGCGATCGGCCGTGACACGATCATTGCCTACGCCGAGTCGGTCGATCTCATCGTGCCCGCCACAGGCCCGCCCGCCTACTACGTGAGCGTGGACAGCTCGCGGCTGACCGTCACGCTGTTCGGCGTGACTCCGTTCGCTCCGCGCACCGAAGGAAGCCGCGTCATCCAGGATCCGCTGTTGCGAAGCCTCAGCATCGCGCACGGTCCCGTGCGGACGGAGTACATCCTCGACCTTTCCGGCCCCGTGTTTGGCTACCAGCCGTTGTTCGAGAACGGCAACTTCGTTCTCAGGGTGAGACGGCTGCCGGAGATCGATCCCTCGGCGCCGCTGCGCGGCCTGCGAATCGCGATCGATCCGGGACATCCGGGACTTGGGGGCCAATCCGGTGGCGCGACGGGCCCGACCGGACTGTTGGAGCGCGAGGCGGTCATCCCGGTCGGGTTGCGCGCGCGGGATCTGCTGATCGAGCGCGGCGCCGAGGTGCTGCTGACCAGGTGGGAGCTGGAGCAGGCAGTGGATCTGAATCTCCGGCCGACGATGGCGAGACGCGCGAACGTGCACGCGCTGGTGTCCATCCACTTCAACGCCTTCCCCGACGGAGTAAATCCGTTCGCGCGCAACGGCACGAGCACCTACTCCTTCCACGCGCCCTCCGCCCGGTTGTCGCGGCTCGTGCACGAGGCCATGATCAGGAACATGCATCTGCGCGACCTCGGCACGCGTCGGTCGAACTTCGCCATGGTGAGGCCGACGTGGTTCCCGGCTATCCTCACCGAAGGCGCGTTCATGATGCTGCCGGACCAGGAGCACGCGATGAAGACGGCGGAGTATCAGGACGCGTACGCGCGCAGCATCGTGGAGGGTCTGGAGCAGTTCTTCCGCGAGCTTGGCGGCATCACAATTCGTTAGCGTGCTTCCGAGCAAGTCTGCCGGGGCCGCAGCCGGTCGTCATCGCCCTTCCTCGGCGGGTGACGGGCCGGGCAGCTTGCGCGTCCAGCTATGCAACGCCTTGAAAGACTTAGTGTTACGTTGCCGAGTGTGGCTGAGTGACGGGGAGCAGGCAGGCAAATGCGGAGAAGTTTCCCTCCACCGTTGAAAACATGACCTCGCTCGGACATTCGTGATGCTCGCCGGGTAACCTTTTGTGGCATAACAGGTTAAATTGAACTGGCGCGGATACACGTACTCGGATACGTTGACCCCCCGCGCAAAAGTGGTCGATTTCAGGCGCGAAAAGATTGCAGCACAAGGCTTTGAGTCCTTTTCGTACCGAGCGACCCAGCAAGGTGCGTTGTAAGCTTACCGAGAGCGGAGAATTGAGAAGATGGCCATCGCACCCACCCCTCCCACGGCGCCCGCGGAGCTGAATCAGAACGCGCGGACCGTCATCGAAAAGCGCTACCTCATCAAGGACGCTTCGGGTAAGCCGACCGAGCGGCCGGAGGACATGTTCTGGCGCGTTTCGACTACGGTGGCCGAGGCCGACCGGCGCTACGGCGCCAGTGAAGGGGCGGTGAGCGCGCTGGCGGAGGAGTTCTACGGGCTCATGACGCGCCGGCGGTTCGTGCCGAACTCGCCTACCCTGATGAACGCGGGCCGACCGCTGGGGCAGCTCTCCGCGTGCTTCGTGCTCCCCGTCGAGGACGCGCTGTCCAACGGGCAGAACGGCATCTACGACACGCTTCGCTCGATGGCGCTGATCCATCAGTCCGGCGGCGGCACGGGCTTCTCCTTCTCGAAGCTGCGCGGCAGCGGCTCGATGGTTCGTTCGACCACGGGCGTGGCGTCCGGGCCTGTCTCCTTCATGAAGCTGTACGACGCCTCCACGGACGCGGTGAAGCAGGGCGGGACGCGGCGCGGCGCGAACATGGGAATTCTGCGCGTGGATCATCCTGACGTCCTGCGGTTCATCGACTGCAAGGAAGATCTGACCCAGATCACCAACTTCAACATCTCCGTCGCCGTCACCGACAAGTTCATGGACGCGGTGAAGGCCGGAACGGAGTACGATCTTGTCGATCCGTCCAGCGGCGACGTGGTGGACCGGCTGGACGCGCGGATGGTGTGGGACAAGATGATCGAGGGCGCGTGGCGGACCGGCGAGCCGGGCTGCTTCTTCATCGACGAAGCGAACCGGTACAACCCGGTGCCGCACGTGGGCCCGTACGAGGCGACCAACCCGTGCGGCGAGCAGCCGCTGCTGCCGTACGACGTGTGTAACCTGGGCTCGATCAACGTCGGCTACTACGTGCGCGACGGAAAGATGGACTGGAACGCGATGCGCTCGGACATCCATCTCTCGGTGCGCTTCCTCGACAACATCATCGACGTCAACAAGTATCCGCTGCCGGAGATAGACGCGTTGTCGAAGCGCATCCGGCGGATCGGCTTCGGCGTGATGGGCTTCGCCGACGCGCTCATCCGGCTCGGGATCGCGTACAGCACCGAGGAAGGGATCGAGTTCGGCCGCAAGCTGCAGCAGTTCGTGGACGTGGAGTCCAAGCGCGAGAGCGAGCGGCTGGCGAACGACCGCGGTCCGTTCCCCGAGTGGGCTCGCTCGATCTGGGGGCCGGACGAGACGTGCGCGCGCGACGAGCGCGGCGCCCGCATCCGCCCGATGCAGCTGCTGCGCAATTGCAACGTCAACACGATCGCGCCGACCGGAACCATCTCGATCATCGCCGGTTGCTCGTCGGGAATCGAGCCGCTTTTTGCCGTGGCGTTCATGCGCAATCAGGCCAACGCGATGATGCCGGACGTGAACGAGGACTTCCTCGCGATCGCGAAGCGCGAGGGCTGGCACTCCGACGCGCTGATGGAGAAGATCGCCAGGGAAGGGCACATCCACTTCGACGAGGTGCCGGAGAAGTGGCAGAGTGTGTTCGTCACGGCGCACGACATCACGCCGGAGTGGCACGTGCGTATGCAGGCCGCTTTCCAGGAGCACTGCGACTCGGCCATCTCCAAGACGACGAACTTCCCGCACGTCGCGACTCCCGCCGACGTGCGCGCGATCTACGAGCTGGCGTACGAGCTCAAGTGCAAGGGCGTGACGGTGTACCGGGACGGCTCGCGCGACAACCAGGTTCTCTCCACCGGCGCGACGGAGAAGGCCAAGGCGGAGCGCGATGCGGGCAAGTCCAGCCGCGCCGCGACCGGCGACCTGCACGGCACGATCGCGGAGCTGAACGCCGAGGTCGAGCGGCTCAAGGTCGCGCTGTTCGATTCGGAGGCGGAGAATCTCCAGCGCCGCACCAAGCGCTCGCGCCCCGACAAGCTGCGCGGGACCTCGATCCGCAAGGAGACGCCGCTCGGCACGATGTTCGTGCACATCACCGAGGACGACCGCGGCCAGCCGTTCGAGGTGTTCATCAACCTCGGGAAGGCGGGCGGCGCCGCGATGGCCGACGTCGAGGCGATGGGCCGACTGATCTCGCTCGCGCTCCGGTCCGGAATTCCGCTGCGCGAGGTGCACCGGCAGCTCCGCGGGATCAGCTCGGATAGAGCGGTCGGCATCGGCGCGAACAAGGTGCTGTCGGTTCCTGACGCGATCGGCATCGCGCTCGAGGAATGGCTGCGCGAGAAGCAGGGTGTGCAGCAGGATCTGCTCGCCTCGGGGATGACGCCGCCGCTCGGCACGCCTATTACCGTGACCGCTCCACTGGCTTCCTCCGAGGGAGTGCAGTCACAGTATGCGTTCGACGAGCTGGCGCACGATCAGGCGTCGTTCGGGACGTGCCCGGACTGCGGCTCGTCGCTGGAGTACGCCGAGGGTTGTGCCAAATGCCACGTGTGCGGGTTCAGCGAGTGCGGTTGAAAACGGCAGCTAGCGGCTAGCAGCCAGCAGCACAAGGTCGCGGCGCCTTCGGCGCGGTGAGCAGTAAGGAGCGCGCGATTGCCGTCACTGGCGGTCGCGCGTATTCTTTGGTTCCCCCCCAGGAGCACACACGTTGCACTGATGAGGTGAGTGTCAGGCGGTACCCTTCCGTCCGCGACTTTCTGCTGCTGGTGTGGTTTTCGATGGCCGAGGCGCTCGGATACCGCCAGATCACGACGGTTTTTCGCCTGCATGCGTTCTGGAGGTACTTCCGCCAGGATGTCCGGTGGGGCGCCATGAAGAGGGAAGGCTTCGAGCGCCATGCCCAACATTCCGGTTGACACATTCTCTGCCCACGGGCGGTATTAAGCGCATGGATAAAAAAGCCATCGAAGCGCTCGCCAGAAAAAACGCCGCCAAGGCGGCGGGCACATCCGGCCGGAAAGGGTTCGGCAAGAAGTACGATCCGAACCTCAAGGACGAGCCCACGGACCAGGCGACGCTCAAGGAGCGGCAGGAGCACGAGCGATTCTTCAAGGAAATGCGGAAGCGCGAGTTCTAGGTCACGCGGAGCAATCCGCCGGTCCCGGGGTATTGGGGACTGGTCGCATCGATCGCCCTCTAGCAAGGAACCCTACATGAAAGCTTTTCTTCGTCCGCTCGCGATCCTGCTGGCGAGCGCAGCCACCGCCCCGGCGCTGCTCGCTCAGGACACGCAGCCCGCACCTGTGCGCCTCAGCTTCGAGCAGCCCACAGCCACGAGACCCGTCATCGGCATCGCGACCATCAACCCGTTCGCGATCATCTTCGGCGGCTTCAACGGCGACGTCGAGGTCAACGTCGGCGCTGGCACCACGGGCGCCATCAGCGCGACCTACTTCACGGATGACGACATCGATTACAAGTCCGTCGACTTTACCTTCCGCTACTATCCCGGTGAGATCAATCCCAGAGGCTTCTCCGTCGGAGCCAGCCTCGGCTATCTCGACCAGGGCCGTGACCAGGACGTCGTCAGCGAGCCGTCGGAGGGTAAGGGGCTCGCCATCGGCTTCATCGGCGGCTACAACTGGCTGCTCGGCAAGAGTGAGCGGCTGGCCATCGCTACGGGCCTCGGCGCCAAGCGGCTGTTCGTGAGCAAGGACAAGTATCCGGACGCGCAGGTCGCGGCCATCACCGGCCGGCTCGGCGTCGGACTGTCGTTCTGACGTCCCGTCGCTAGTCGCGAAAGAACGGCGCCCCGGTGGCGCCGTTCTTTTTATCGAACGGTGAAGGCCGCTTCCGCGAGAGTCCTGTCCCACGCCAGCCGGATGCGCCCTCCGCCTCCCTCGGGCACGAGGGCGATGGTGAAGGTCTCCATGACTTCGCCTGTCAGCCGCGCGTGCCGCCAGCAGCAGGTAGTTTGAAAACCGGAAGCTGCCGGGCAGCGAGGCCGGCACGATCTCGCGACACAGGCGTTTCATGGCGTCCGCCTTGCAGTCAGGGGTGGCGATTGCACATGGACCGTGGATGTTTATGTCGCGCGGTCGTTCCGAAACTACAACGAGATCGAGGCTCATACATCATGCATCGCATGGGAGGCGGTTTCAGTGTACCCGTCATCGTGGCGATTCTCGCGTCGGCCGGCTGCGCCGCGCAGAACTCGGTAGCTAACCAATCGGGCGGGCCCGTCGCGACGGGCGCGCCTGCTACGGCGTGCGGCACCGCCGGCCTCACGCTGCCCGCGGGGTTCTGCGCGACGATCTTCGCCGACTCGATCGGCGCCGCGCGGCACCTGGTGGTCGCGCCGAACGGCGACGTGTTCGTGGCGCTGCAGCAGGCGCGGCGGAACTCGGCGGTCGAGGGAGTTCCGCCCGGCGTGATGGCGCTGCGCGACACGAATGGAGACGGGGTCGCCGACGTCAGGCAACGGTTCGGATCAGCGGGGAACACCGGCATTGCGCTGCACGGCGGCTTTCTTTACGCCGACGTCGGCCCGGCGATCATCCGCTATCCCAAGCCGGCCGGCGCGCTGACGCCGACCGGATCGCCCGACACCGTGGTGAAGGGGATGCCGTACACGCCGGGGCACCGCGCGCGGAACTTCGCGATCGCGAGCGACGGCTCGCTGTACGTGAACATCGGCTCGCAGACGAACGCGTGTCAGGTGCAGGACCGCCAGCGCGGATCGCCGGGCGCGAACCCGTGCACGGAGCTCGAGCGGCGCGCGGGGATCTGGCGGTTCGACGCGAACAGGCTCGGCCAGGAGTTCACGCCCGCAGCGAGGTACGCGACCGGGATCCGGAACGCGACCGGGTTGGCGATCAACCCCGGCGACGGCTCGCTGTACGCGGCGAGCCATGGTCGCGACAACCTGTCGTCCAACTGGCCCGAGCACTTTACGGAGCAGGCGAACGCGGAGCTGCCCGCGGAAGAGCTGCTGCGGGTGACTGGCGGCGACGACTTCGGCTGGCCGTACTGCTACTGGGACGGTCAGAAGAGAATGCGCGTGCTCGCCCCGGAATACGGCGGCGACGGCAGCGAGGTGGGCCTATGCGCGGCGAAGAAGGGCAACGTGTCGGCCATGCCGGCGCACTGGGCGCCGAACGCGCTGACGTTCTACACGGGCTCGATGTTCCCCGCGAAGTATCGCGGAGGGGCGTTCATCGCGTTCCACGGGTCGTGGAACCGCGCACCCATGCCGCAGGGCGGCTACAACGTGGTGTTCATCCCATTCAGCAACAACACGAGCAGCGGCGCCTGGGAAGTCTTCGCCACCGGCTTCGTCCCCGCCGACGTGCAGCCGAGCACCGCGCTGCACCGCCCGAGCGGCGCGGCGCAGGGACCGGATGGGTCGCTGTACGTGACGGATGATGTCAGCGGCAGGGTTTGGAGGGTCACTTATAGAAGGTGACTAGTGACTAGTGACTAGTGACTGGTAACAGCCGACTACACCAGCGCGCCGTGCAGTGCACTAGTCACTGGTCACCAGTCACGAGTCACCGTGTGAGTCGCCATGCGTTAGCTATTGGCTGGTGGCTTCTCGGGCTGAAAGCGCGTTGTGTCTGCGAAGGACTTCCAGGGTGCGATCGAGCGGAAGGGGCTCCACTGTCGTGCCGCGATAGCGAACAGTCGTAGCGCGCAGCATGGAATTGTAGATCGCCTCTTCGGTCGCCTCGACGACTGCCTGATACATGGGCGACATCCGGTCCTGCCGGAGCTGTGTGGTCGTCACGGCCGGCGATGGCTCGCGGCCGCCGGTCGGTATCGCATTGCTCCGGCGAACCGACTCCGCCGTCGAGAAGGCGATGATGAAGTCGCCCGACCCGAAGGACGAGAAGGATCCCGTCCGCGCCAGCCCCAGCGACGCGCGCTGGGCGAGCGATTCCAACGCGAAGGCGTCGAGCGGCGCGTCCGTCGCGATCACTATGATGATCGAGCCGCGGCCGTCGGCATCGCCGGAGCCCCGCTCGAGTCGGTCGGCGAAGGAATATTTGCCGAGCTCTCGCCCCACCGGCGCGCCGTTCATCGTGAGAACCCCACCGAAGTTGGATTGTACGAGCACCCCGACGGTGTATTCGCCGATCCGCAGCTCGGCGGGGATGCGGCGGGAGCTGGTGCCGATTCCGCCCTTCCACCCGAACGCGACGGTTCCGGTCCCCGCGCCGACGCTGCCTTCCTCGACCTCGCCGGAGCGCGCACGCGCGAGCACGTCGCGGACGTGATTCGGCTGGATGGGGCGCGACCGAATGTCGTTCAGGCGGCCGTCGTTGGTCTCGGCCACCACTGGATTGATCGATCGAACGGACTCCATTCCGGGCTGCGCCAGCAGGTGCTCCACCAGACCATCCGCCGCGCGCCAGACGCACAGCGTGCACGTCAGCAGTATCGGTGTCTCAAGCTCGCCTAGCTCCCGGACTTGCGCGATGCCGAGCATCTTGCCGAACCCGTTGAGCACATGGACGGCGGCCGGCACGCGATCGCGATAGAGATTCCCCGCGTGCGGCAGAATCGCAGTGAGCCCCGTCGCCACGGTGTCTCCCGCGCGCAGGGTGAGGCTTCCAACGAGCACGCCGGGCACGTCGGTGATCGCGTTGTGCGGCCCGGGCGGAAAAATCCCGACCCGCAGGCCGATATCACGGGCGCGCGGGCGATCCTGCGTCGCGGCGGTCCCGGTAGCGCCCGCGAGCAAAACACAGATGAACAGAAATGACCGCATTCGAGTCACCGGTTTCGGGTTGTGAGCCGTGGCGAATCAGCTCCTGGAATAATCCTACCGGGATCCAATTGGTATGAAGCGGCGGGGGCGGACTGACCTCCACGGATTTATCGT
>CAYGJL010000024.1:49044-55474 GCA_964350145.1 uncultured Gemmatimonadaceae bacterium | reverse complement strand
GCTGAGGCCGACGTCGCACAGGAAATTCACGCGGCCGCGCGCTTCGTCCAGCACGGTGGCGGCGACGGCGTGCTCGAAATCAGACAACGTCAGCTCGTCGAGCCACGGCCGCAGCTCGTCCACCGGCATCTCCGACACCTCGGCGATGGTTTTGCCGCCGACGCGCACGTTGAGCGCTTCCGGTTGCAGCTTGGAGCCGCCGCACTCGGGACATTCCTGCGCCGTCTGGTACTGCCGCAGAAACACGCGGATGTACTGCTTGTAGCGCTTGCCTTCGAGATCGCGGAGAAACGGGATCACTCCCTTGTATCCGCGCGCGCGCGCGGTGAGCAGCAGCGTTTGCTGGGCGGACGACAGCTCGCTCCAGGGCACGTCCATCGGGATCCGCTCGCCCCGGGCGAACTCGCCGAGCGCGCGGCGCTTGTTGTCGTAGCGCGGTTTGGACCATGGGTCGATCGCGCCGCCCTTAAGCGTGCGATCTGGATATGGGACGATCAGAGCCTCGTCGTACTCGAGGATCGCGCCGAACCCGTTGCATCGCGGACATGCCCCCCGCGGGCTGTTGAAAGAGAAGAGCTGTGGCGTGGGCGGCTGCATGCGCGTGCCGTCGTTGGCGCACTGGAAGCTGTCGGTGAAGCGCAGCTCCGTGACGGGTCCCGGCGCGAGCCGCGACCGCACAGGCTCGGCGAACAGCGCGAAGCATTCGCCGTCGCCCTCGGCGAACGCCGCGGAGACGGCTTCGGCCAGCCGCGTGGCGGAATCGCCGCCGATCACGAGACGGTCCACGACCACCAGCAGATCGCCTGCCGTGCGGAGCGACAGCCCCTGCGCCTCGATGTCGTCGAGGTGCATGACGGCGCCTGCGGCGCGCACCCTGAGAAACCCCGCGGCGCGCAGATTCTCCAGGATCACCGCGTCCGTCAGCTTCTCGGAAATCTGGAGAGGAAAGGCGACGTGTACGCGCGTGCCTTCGGGCAGCTCGAGCAGCGCGTCCGCCGCCGACTGCGGTGTGTCCGGCCGCATCTCGCGGCCGCACGTGGGGCAGAACGCCCGGCCGATTCTCGCCCACAGCAACCGGAGGTAGTCGTAGACCTCGGTCGCGGTGCCGACGGTAGACCGGGCCGTCTTGGTGGGATTCTTCTGCTCGATCGCGACCGCGGGCGACAGTCCTTCGATCGAATCGACGGACGGCTTCTCCATCCGCTCGAGGAACTGCCGCGCGTACGCGGAGAGCGATTCGACGTACCGCCGCTGTCCTTCGGCGTAGATGGTGTCGAACGCGAGCGAGGACTTGCCCGAGCCAGACGGGCCGGTGATCACCGTGAAGGTGCGGCGCGGAATCTCGACGTCGACGTTCTTGAGGTTATGCTGGCGCGCGCCGCGCACGACGATCGAATCCTTCACACCCTCAACTTAATGCGGGCCCGAAGAAAAACCGAGAACCGCCACTTGGCCAGCTAAAAAAACTGCCACTTAGAACTGCCAAGCTGCGTGCTGCCAGCAAGAGGCTGCCAGCTACGAGCGGGTTTGGAGTCCCGTGCCCGCAGCTGGCAGCTTCCAGCTGGCAGCGCGCAGCTTGGCAGTTCTATGTGGTAGTTAACGTGCCGTCAGGGAACTCGTTTGCCCTTGGTGGTCATGCGGTACACCCAGAGGAGGATCAGCGCGCCGATCACCGCCAGCACCAGGCTCCAGAGCGAGAATCCCGAGAGCGGCGCCCCCATCAGGGTGTTGCCGAGGAAGCCACCGATCACCGCTCCCACGATGCCGATGATCGCGGTCACGATGAAGCCCCCGGGATCATCGCCGGGCATGAGTGCTTTCGCTATCGCGCCGGCAATAAGCCCCAGCACGATCCAGGCAAGGATGGACATGAAAGAACCTCCATTGAGTGTGTGGCCCGCTGCTAAAGTGCTTCGCATGCGCGCGGAAGTGCAACCTGCGTACCATGCTACAATTCCGCTTCCACCAAAAAAATGGTCCCGCTCGGGGGCCGCCGCTAGGATTTCGCCCGCATGACCTCGCCTCCCGACACCATTCACGAGGAAGAAGCGCTCGAGAAGAGCTACGACGCACGGTTGATGCGCCGGCTGCTCGGGTACGTCCGGCCGTACATGGGGCTGGTCGGCGGCGCGCTGGTGCTGCTGAGCATCGAGGGAGTGCTGCAGCTCGTGGGTCCCTTCCTTACCCGCCAGGTGATCGACGTCGCCATCCCGGCGCGCGACACCACCTTCCTCGCGCAGGCGACCGCGGCGTTCGTGCTCGCGCTGCTCGCCCAGTTCGCCTGCTCCTACGGTCAGACGTGGCTCACGAGCATGCTCGGCCAGCGGGTGATGCGCGATCTCCGGATGCAGATATTCTCGCACTTGCAGCGGTTGTCGGTGTCCTTCTTCGACCGGAACCCGGCGGGTCGTTTGATCACCCGCGTCACGAGCGACGTGGAGACTCTGAACGAGCTGTTTACCGCCGGCGTCGTCGCCGGGATCGGCGATCTCTTCACGCTGGTCGCGATCGCGATTGCGATGTGGATCGTGGACTGGCGGCTAGCGACGGCCGCGTTCGTCGTCATTCCGTTCGTGCTGATCGTCTCGCGGCTCTTCCGGAAGACGGTGCGCGAGTCGTATGGCGACGTGCGGGTGCGGCTCGCGCGCATCAACGCTTTCCTGCAGGAGCGGATCAGCGGAATGCGGATGGTGCAGCTGTTCGGGCGTGAGGCGGACGAGCAGGGGCGTTTCGAGCAGCTCAACCGGGATCATCTAGCGGCCAACCTCCGCTCGATCACGGCGTACGCGCTGTACTTTCCGGCGATCGAGCTGCTGACCTCCGTCGCGCTCGCCAGCCTGATCGTCGCGGGCGCCTCGCGCGTCGAGGCGGGGACCCTGACCATCGGGACCGTGGCCGCGTTCCTCCAGCTCGTGCGTCGATTCTTCGAGCCGGTACAGGATCTGTCCGAGAAGTACAACATCATTCAGAGCGCGATGGCATCGTCGGAGCGCGTCTTCAAGCTGCTGGACACCCAGCCGACAGTCCCGGACGCGGCAGCAGGCTCGGCGCCGGCCTTCGCGCGGGCCGTGCAGGTGAGGTTCGAGGACGTGTGGTTCGCGTACGATGTCGCCCACACGGCGACGGGCCGGGTGGAAGACCGGGGAGGGGACGAGCCGGAGTGGGTCCTCAAGGGAGTGAGCTTCACGGCCAGCCCCGGAAAGACGACCGCCCTGGTAGGGCACACCGGGGCCGGAAAGACCACCATCGTCAACCTCCTGCTCCGGTTTTACGACCCGCAGCGCGGGCACATCCTCCTGAACGGCACCGACATACGGGACCTCCCGCTGGCCGAGCTCCGCGGCGTCATGGGCTACGTTCAGCAGGAGATCTTCCTGTTCGCCGGGGACATCGCCACGAATATCCGCCTGGCGAATCCTTTGGACGAGGCGGCCGTAGTATCAGCAGCGCGCCAGGTGGGCGCGGACCCGATCGTTCGCCGCCTGCCCGGGGGATACTCTCACGTGCTCGGCGAGCGTGGTGCTTCCATAAGTGTCGGTGAAAGACAGCTCCTGTCGTTCGCGCGCGCGATCGCGGCAGATCCCCCGTTGCTACTTCTCGATGAAGCCACAAGCGCAGTTGACAGCGAGATCGAAGGCGACATCCAGCGCGCGCTGGGTGTATTGCAGGCGGGGCGCACGACCATCGCCGTGGCACACCGCTTGAGCACCATCGTGTCGGCGGACGAGATCCTGGTCCTGCACCACGGTGAAGTGGTCGAGCGGGGTACACACGACGCGCTCGTGCGCAAGGGCGGAATCTACGAAAGGCTGTGGCGGCTGCAGCTCGGGGAAGGCGGAACTCTCACTCCATCTGCGGGCAATCGCTTGCCGCCCGTGGGGGCGGTCCCGTAGTTTGGGGAACTCTACAACTCGACCCGATGCTACCGACAACCCGACAGGAGAACAATCCCGGCGTGAGAGAGAACTAGTGGATCTCGCGGTCGGAATGGGTACCGACGTCGGGCGGATGCGATCCGACAACGAGGACAGTCTCTACGCCAACGCCAATCGCGAGCGGGGACTGTTTGTCGTCGCCGACGGTATGGGCGGCCACGCCGCCGGGGAAGTCGCGAGCGCGATGGCGATCGACATCCTCTCGCAGGAGATCAGCATTGACGATCCTCTCGAGCGGGACGCCCCCGCCGAGCGGATCGCGGACGCGCTGCGGCGCGCCAACGACGCGATCTACACGCGAACGCTGACCGAGGTGGACAAGCAGGGGATGGGCACGACTGTCTCGGTCCTATTCCTCGCCGGGGACCAGTACATCATCGGCCAGATCGGGGACTCCCGCGTTTATCTGCTGCGCGACGGCAAGCTGCGGCAGCTCACGACCGACCACTCGTACGTCCAGGAGCAGGTGGACGCCGGGCTCCTCACCCCGGAGCAGGCACGCGTGCACCCGTACAGCAACGTCATCACCCGCTGCCTCGGCGCGAGCGCGACGGTGGAGCCGGACATCTACGAGGACGACGCGCGCGAGGGCGACGTGTTCCTGCTCGCCAGCGACGGGCTCACCGGGATGGTCGAGGACTCGCGCATCGCGCAGCTGCTCCAGCTGAAGGCGTCGCCCTCGCGGGTAGTGAACTCGCTCATCAGCGAAGCCAACGCCCGCGGCGGAGTGGACAACATCACCGCCGTCGTCGTCCACCTCACCGGACCAGGCTCGCCGCGAATTCCGACCACCGGCGTGCACACGGCTCCCACCGCCGTCTGAGCGAGCTTGGACGAGCCCGATCCTCCTGACTCCGTAGCGGAGCTCGCCGAGCTTTACCTCGGCAACATCTTGTACGCGCTCGAGGCCACCGCGCTATGGCTGGAAGAGCAGCAGCGCGCGGACGATGCCGCTTTTTATCGGGGGATCGCCCGGCGGCTCGCAGCCGCGAGAGGCAAAGAGCGAGGCGCCAACTCCTAGGGACCGAGGATTGCGGACCCTTGCGGCCTCAGGACTAACGGCCATCGCGGATCGGCGATTAATCGAGGACGGAGGATCGCGGAATGCCTCTCTCCTCCGTCCTCAGTCCTCAATAAATCGTCAATCCGCGATTGTAGTTGGTCCTGAGGCCGCAAGGGTCCTCAGTCCGGAGTCGCCAGCTCAGCGTGACCGAACTGACCGGCTGGCAGTGCGGTCCGTTTCCTGCTCGCTGGACAGAATGCAGGTAGTTTTCTATGATGCGGAAGGGGCTGTCCTGCGAGGCGCGCTGACCCCCTGATCGTCTTTTCCCGGAGCTATCGATGGGTACGGCAACTCTGGCTGGTCCCGAGACCACGACGGACGTCTTCCCGATCAACGGGACCGATTACATAGAGTTCTGGGTGGGCAACGCCAAGCAGGCCAGCATGTATTACAGGACGGCGTGGGGCTACAAGGTGACGGCTTACCGCGGCCCCGAGACCGGTGTGCGCGACCGCGTCAGCTACCTCCTCGAGCAGGGCAAGATCCGGCTGGTGCTGACGTCGGCGCTCGGACCCGACGGGCCGATCGCCGAGCACGTGCACAAGCACGGCGACGGCGTGCGGGACTTGGCCCTGTGGGTGGACGACGCGCGGGAGGCCTTCCAGCTCGCGGTGGAGCGGGGCGCCAAGCCCGTGAAGGAGCCAGAGGTCATCAAGGACAAGGACGGCGAATTCATCACTGCCGCCATCCAGACGTACGGCGACACCATCCACACGCTGGTCGAGCGGCGCAACTACCGCGGGCTGTTCATGCCGGGGTTCCAGCCGATGACCAGCGAGTACCACTCCGATCCCGTCGGCCTCAAGTACGTGGACCACTGCGTCGGCAACGTCGAGCTCGGGAAGATGAACGTGTGGGTGAAGTTCTACGAGGACGTGATGGGGTTCAAGAATCTCATCTCGTTCGACGACAAGGACATCTCCACCGAGTACACGTCGCTGATGTCGAAGGTCGTGAGCAGCGGGAACGAGCGCATCAAGTTCCCGATCAACGAGCCGGCCGCGGGCAAGAAGAAATCGCAGATAGACGAGTACCTCGAGTTCTACCGCGGCCCGGGCGTGCAGCACATGGCGCTCTCCACGGACGACATCATCCACACGGTGACAGAGCTGCGACGCCGGGGAATCGAGTTTCTGCGTGTGCCCACGACTTACTACGACGACCTGATCGAGCGCGTCGGCAAGATCGAGGAGGACGTGGAGCCGCTGAAGGACCTCGGCATTCTCGTGGACCGTGATCCGGACGGCTACCTCCTACAGATATTTACCAAGCCCGTGCAGGACCGGCCCACGGTCTTTTACGAGATCATCCAGCGCAAAGGCGCCCGCAGCTTCGGCAAAGGGAATTTCAAGGCGCTGTTCGAAGCCATCGAGAGGGAGCAAGCACTCCGTGGCAATCTGTGACTAGTCACTAGTCACTAGTCACTAGTCAC
>CAYGJL010000024.1:0-48944 GCA_964350145.1 uncultured Gemmatimonadaceae bacterium | reverse complement strand
AGCAAGCACTCCGTGGCAATCTGTGACTAGTCACTAGTCACTAGTCACTAGTCACCCGCAAGCCATGCCCATCTACCACACCCTCGGCCAGATTCCCCGCAAGCGACACATCGCGTTCCGCAAGCCAGACGGCGGGCTGTACGCGGAGGAGTTGATGGGGCACGAGGGATTCACGGGAACTTCGTCGCTGCTGTATCACACGTATCCGCCCACGACCGTGAAATCCGCGCGGCGGATCAAGGAAGTCGTGTACCAGCCCGACCCCGACCAGACGCTGAAGCACCGGCACTTTCTCACGTCGCGCGCGAAGAAGGGCGGCAGTCCGACGCTCGGCCGGACGCCGCTGCTGTTCAACCCGGACATCGCGATGCTGTACGTGGAGCCCGACGAGAACGACGCGCATTTCTACAGGAACGCCCAGGGCGACGAAGTCGTGTACGTCGCGAAGGGACAGGGGATGTTGGAGACGATCTTCGGCGACCTGCCGTTCCATGAAGGCGACTATCTCGTGATCCACCGCGGGATCATGCACCGGTACAAGCTCGACCTCGGTGCCGAGGCGCCCAAGCTGCTGGTGTTCGAGAGCCGCGGCCACGTGCGCTGGCCCGCGCGCTACCGGAACGAGTTCGGACAGCTGCTCGAGGGCGCACCGTACTCGGAGCGCGACATCCGCCGGCCGCTGCAGCTGCACACGCACGACGAGATAGGCGACTTCCCGATCCTGGTGAAGCAAACCAACGGCATCAACGAGATCGTGCTGGACCACCACCCGTTCGACGTCGTGGGATGGGACGGCTACTTCTATCCGTGGGCGTTCAACATCAACGACTTCGAGCCGATTGTGGGCCGCGTGCATCAGCCGCCTCCGGTGCACCAGACGTTTCAGGGGGACGGGTTCGTTATTTGCTCCTTCTGTCCGCGGCCGTATGATTTCCATCCCGAAGCCGTGCCCGCGCCGTACAACCACAGCAACGTGGATTCGGACGAGGTGCTGTATTACGCGTCCAGCGAGTTCATGAGCCGCAAGGGAATCGAGTTCGGGAGCATCACGCACCATCCTGACGGAATCCCGCACGGCCCGCACCCGGGGCGCGCGGAAGCGAGCATTGGCGCCAAGTACACCGACGAGCTGGCGGTCATGATGGACTCGTTCCGCCCGCTCACCGTGGCGATGCCCGCGCTGGAGATCGAGGACCCCTCTTATCACAAGTCCTGGGTTGAAGGCCAGCACATGGAGTTCAACCCGCCGACGTCATAGCTGCAGGTCACGCAGGTCCACATACCGTTCGGAGGTGGTCAATGAAAAGACACATGCGCGCGTCCCTGATCGCGGTAGCGGCATTCTCGCTCATGGGCTCACCGCTCGCCGCTCAGTCGGCGCGCGAGGGATCACCACCGGCTGAAGTACGGACCGACGGCGCGAAAGTCACGCAGGTTCTGGCGACCGAAGCCGCGGCGCGGCTGGGGATCAGCCGAGCCGAAGCTGCCGTGGACGCGAAGGCGCCGGCCATGCAGCAGCAGAGCCAGACGATGAAGTGGATCATCATCCTCGGCGTCGCGGTTCTCGCCGCGCTGCTGATCATGGCGGTCGCCGACTGAAGCAGGTCGAGGCGGGCGAGCCCGGCCGCGCCGGGCTCGCTTCACCTGTGTCACCACAGGCAGTCCTGCAGGTTCACGTATTCATTCGGAGGTGTTCATGAAGAGACACATGCGCGCATCACTGATCGCCGTAGCTGCTCTCTCTCTCGCCGGGTCACCGCTCGCAGCGCAGTCCGCGCGGCAGGGATCGCCTCCGGCCGAAGTGGCGCGTGACGGAGCGAAAGCGACGCAGGTCCTGGCCACGGAAGGCGCGGCACGGCTGGGCATCAGCCGCGTCGAAGCGAAGGCCGAGGTCAACGCCGCGGCGATGCAGAGCGAAGGCCAGATGGTGCGCTGGATCGTGATCGGCGCCGTGGTACTTCTGGCCGTCGTGGTTGTTCTCGCGATCGCGGACTGATCGACTCAGGTCTTCGCGAGGCAGTATCGATGCGCCGAGAGGCGGCGCTGGACATCCTGGTGCGGCCGCTACGCTCGCACACTACGCTTGCTAAGACGCGGCCTTACCGGATGTTCAGCGCCGCCTCTCGTCACGCATGAGTGAGATTCTCTGGACGCCTTCGGCCGAGCGTGTCGCGCGGTCGAACATGACGGCGTTCATGCGTTCCGCCGCCGAGCGCGGGTACATCGCGCCGGTCGGAGCTGATCCCGCCGATTCTTTCGCGGAACTCTGGGAGTGGTCGGTGCGCGACCGGCTCGCATTTTGGAACCTCGTGCGCGATCACTGCGGTCTCGTGTGCGGCGACCGGACGTGCACGTCGCATCAGGAAGACGGCTTTGACAGCGTGGGCCTCGACCGCATGGCCCGACCCGAGCCACCGATTGGCCCGCGCTGGTACCCTTCGCTCCGACTGAACTTCGCGGAGAATCTGCTCCGTTACGATGACGATCGTGCCGCGCTCGTCTTCTGGAACGAGGAGGGCCGCCAGCGAGAGCTGACGTACCGCGAGCTTAAGCGCGAAGCTCTGACGATCGCCGCCGCGCTGCACGCCGCCGGCGTTCGCCCCGGCGACCGCGTCGCCGGCTTCATGCCCAACATGCCCGAGACCGTGATCGCCATGCTGGGCGCTACCTGGATCGGCGCCATCTGGTCCTCCTGCTCTCCCGACTTCGGCGCGCAGGGGGTGCTCGACCGCTTCGGCCAGATCGAGCCCAAGGTGTTGTTCTGCGCGGACGGCTACCGCTACGCGGGGAAGGAGATCGATTGTCTGGAGCGCGTACGCACGATCGCCGAGCAGATTCCCGCGATCAGGCATGTCGTCGTCGTGCCCTACCGCTCGCGCTCGATGACTCTCGATTCCATCCGCGCGGCGCTGACTTGGTCGGACTTTGTGGTGAAGGCCGGCGGGAGTCGGCGGGTCCGCGGCGACGGCGTGGCGAACGACCAAGGAGACCCCGCGCAGTTTGCGGGGGCTCCGCCGGGAGTCTCGCCTAGCCGGAGCCAAGGACCCGCCGACCCCGCCGGCCCCGCCGGAGGCACGACCAAGCCAGCCCCAGAGCCAGCGCGGATGTCATTCGATCACCCCGTGTACATCATGTACTCGTCGGGTACGACCGGCCTCCCCAAGTGCATGCTGCACGGCGCCGGCGGGACCCTGCTCCAGCATTTGAAGGAGCACGTGCTACACACGGACATCACGCGCGACGACAAAGTCTTCTACTTCACCACCTGCGGCTGGATGATGTGGAACTGGCTGGTCAGCTCGCTCGCCGTCGGCGCGGCGGTCGTCCTGTACGACGGCGCGCCGCTTTCACCCTCCCCGGCGTTGCTGTGGGACATGGCCGAGCGCGAGAAGATCACCGTGTTCGGCACCAGCGCCAAGTACATCGCGCTGTGCGAGAAGGAAGCGCTCGCGCCCGCGCGCACCCACGACCTCTCGGCGCTGCGCGTGATTCTATCCACTGGCAGCCCGCTCGCCGCGCACAGCTTCGATTATGTCTATCGCGACGTCAAGCAGGACGTCCACCTCGCCAGCATCAGCGGCGGTACCGACATCATCTCCTGCTTCGCGCTCGGCAACCCGATCGCGCCGGTGTATCGCGCCGAGATCCAAACGCGCGGGCTCGGAATGGCGGTGGACGTGTTTGACGAAGATGGCAGCTTGTTACGCGGCGCCCCTGGCGAGCTGGTCTGCACGAAGCCATTTCCGAGCATGCCCGTCGCGTTCTGGAACGATGCTGACGGGTCGAAGTACCGCGCCGCGTACTTCCATCACTTCCCGGGAGTGTGGCGGCACGGTGACTGGGCCGAGCTGACGGAGCGCGGCGGGATGATCATCCATGGCCGCAGCGACGCCACGCTCAACCCCGGCGGCGTTCGCATCGGCACCGCCGAGATATATCGCCAGGTCGAGCAGCTCCCGGAGATCGTCGAAAGCATCGTCATCGGGCAGCGCATCACTGCCGCAAACGGGGAGCTGGACGAGCGAATCGTACTGTTCGTGCGATTGCGCGAGGGAGAGACACTCGATTCGGCGCTGGAGGATCGCATCCGCAAGCAGGTCCGGAGCAACACCAGCCCGTTGCACGTACCGAAAGTCATCGTGCAGGTCGCCGACATCCCGCGCACGATCAGCGGGAAGATCAGCGAGCTCGCCGTACGTGACACGATTCACGGCCGGCCGGTGAGAAATACGGAGGCGCTCGCCAATCCCGGCGCGCTCGACCTCTACCGCGCGCTGCCGCAGCTACAGCTCTAGGCCTTCACGCGCGCGGACAGCTCGGCGACCCGCGAATGCGTGCTACCTGCCGCATGTGGTGATCGAAGTGCCGCCGGAAAAACGGCAGCACGCCCTTCACGCTGGTCGGCCCCATGATCGGATGCTTGTACGCCATCTGTCCGAGGTCCTCCTCGCGAATCGTCTCCAGGTGGCTCGCAAGACTCGCGTGCACTTCGCTCCACTCGCGCCAGAGCTGCTCCATGTCGGGATCCGCCGCGGGCGTCACGCGACCGGCCACCTTCTGCGGCACCCGGATGCGGAAGTTGAGCTTCACGATTGCGAGAAACGCGATCATCCCCGCCATTTCCCGCGGCGTGCGCCTGCGCCCGCGCCGCTCCACACCGGGTTTCATCGCCGCCTTCGTCACTTCGCGCTCGACGTGCAGCACGTGCTGGGCGACTTCCGCGATGGACCACGCGCCTTTCGCGGGGCGGAAACGGAGCTGCGCCTCCGACAGCGCCCGCGTGTCGGCTTCGAATCGGACGCGCCTGGCCACGAGCGCGTCGAGCTGGGCGCGAAGGCGCGGGAGCATTATCGGCTGTCCCCGGTGATGGTGCGCATCACCGCGTCGCGGTCGAGCGTGGTCGCGCGGGCGGTGAAGACTCTGAGCCACCGCGTGGACCGGTACAGCTGGTCGGAGAGCGACGGCAGGTCGATGGTGCCCTTCCAGCCGCTGTCTGTCAGCCGCTCCACGCTGCCATCGCGCCGCACGACGGGGAGGTCGAGGCCGAGCATCTGCGTCTTGAGCGGGTAATCGAGCAGCAACTCCCCGGGCGCGAGCCCCGCCTCGCGCGCGAGCGAATCCTCGATGGCGACGACGCGCGCGCGGTCCTCCGCGATCCAGTCGCCGAACCCTTCCGCCAGTGTGGCCGCCGGCCATTCTGCGGCGCGCTTGTACAGCCGCCGCTCACGGAGCGCCGAGAGGATGGGAGAGCGTGTGGGCTCGAGACGGTGTAGCAGGCCTTCGTCGGTGAAGGTACCGAGCTCCTCGGAGCGGACCGCGCCCGAGCGGAGCGCATCGTCCACGATGCGTTTGTACATCGCCGTCGCGCTGCGCACCGTGTGGTGCCAGTACACGTTGCGGTACATCTGGTACTTGGCGAACAGGAGCGACTCGATGGCGGCGAGCGCCTTCTCCACGACGCCGATGCGCTTGCGACCAGAGGCCGGATCCTCGACCACGACCATCGAGTTGGTCAGGCGATCCACGTCCACTTCGCCGTAGGGAACGCCGCACATCAGCGCGTCGCGCTTGAGGTACTCGATCTTGTCGAGGTCGAGCGAGCCGGAGATCAGCCCCTGGAGCGGGCTGTCGCTCTTGCCGGTGACGAGCGCGTGCACGCGCGCCGCAGCTCCGGCGCCGAGCTCCTCGTTCAGCAGGGCGCCGATCTCCCCGCCCGTAATCAACGGTCCCGCGACGTTCTCGTGGTGCAGCGCGCCGATCTCCTCCAGCGCGTGCGAAAACGGGTAGTGCCCGATGTCGTGCAGCAGCGCGGCGGCGTAGATGATCGCGGGCTCGTCGGCCGGCAGGGAAGCCAGCTCGCCGCGCTCTTCCAGCAGCGCGATCGTCCGCCGCGAGAGGTGGTAGGTGCCAAGCGCGTGCTCGAAGCGTGAGTGCGTGGCGCCGGGATAGACCAGGTACGCGAGCCCGAGCTGTCGCACGTACCGCAGTCGCTGGAACGCGGGCGTGTCCACCAGCCGCATCGTGAACGCATCGACTCGGATGTTGTTCCACAACGGGTCACGGATGATCTCGAATTTCACCCGCGAAAGTTAGCCGAGTCACTCCGTTGTGGCGGGGGCTAGTGCGGCTTTTCGCAGGGGCATCGTGGTCGCCCGCTGAACCGCGAGAAAGAACGCCCGGCTATCGCACGACTTCCTGGATTTGAGCTGCCATTTCGGGAGTTATTTGAGTGGACCGAGGAGCGAGTTCAGCCGTTCCTCGTTCGCCGTTCCGAGCGATATCTCCGATCAGCAGCTTCATCTCGGCTATCTCGCGAACCTGGGCCTCGATGATTTTGTCGGCGAGCTCGCGTACGCGCGGGTCACTAATGCTTGCCTTTCGCGCATTATTGATCGCGATCGAATGATGGGGGATCATGGATTTCATGAAGCCCACATCACCGATAAGTGCCTGGCTTCTATTCGTAAAAAGCAGCGTAACGCCGAGTAGCGCGGCCCCGGCAAGCACTGCGATTTTCGTCGGTTGCCCCCGGTACATGGACCACATGAAGCCGAGCATGATGAGAGTCATGACGCATCCCATGACGAGCGAGGCGATGAGTCTGTTCATGCTGAAGAGAGCGTGGTCGAGCGTGTATATGAGCTGGTACATCAGGAAGAACATGATCACCGTCGAGGTGGCGATCATACCAGCGAATCGGCTCCAACTGTCCTTCATCATCTTATCTTCTTCAGTCATTGTCACCCTTCCGGGTTCGCCATCGAAGCATGTGGCGGGGCCGCATCCACGACCACGCGGTCGTGACAGCGTGGCAAGGAACGAGCCGAGTAAAGGAAATCGCCTGTCAGTTCGCTCGGGCGAGTCTTCCAATGCCGATGCGCGTGACTCAAGACCATCCATGGAGAGCACGAAATGAGCACCTGGCCCGGACGTATCCGCCGCGCAGTCCTGCTGGCCCTGGCTTGGGCCATTGCATGGGCGCCGCTCGGCGTGCTGACGGGGATGATCCTCGATCAGGATGGGACGATGGACGAACCGTGGATCGCAATCGGGGCGTATCCGGGCTTCCTCTCCGCGCTGATCTTTTCCGCCGCGCTCGCGGTTACCGATGGCCGCCGCAGACTCGACGAACTGTCGGTTGCACGAGTCGCCGGATGGGGGGCGCTGAGTGGCCTGCTCGTGATGCTGCCTTCCGTTACTAGCATGTTGGGGACGCCGAACACCGAGCACGTGCTGTGGCGGGGGCGTTTCCTGATACTCGGTGCCGTGACTCTGCTGAGCGCACTCTCCGCAGTCGTGTCGGTGTTGCTAGCCAGGAAGGCAAGGCAACGAGATTCCGTCGCGGCGGGGCGCTAAGAAGCACCGAACCGGGCTGGACGGGTTGGCAATGAACCGCGCTTGAGTAGTGAGGGCAGCTCCTCGAAACTGGCTGTGCGAGGGAGCGACAGCAACACCGCCACCAGCTCTTCCGGCGGGGCGACGAGCGTCCGCTGATCAAGATGGATCCACCCGCCCTGGATCGTCAGGGTCGCGGCATCCTTGCCGTCGGGGCGAAAAACTTCCTGGTAAACGCGCCAGTGCGAGCCATCCGCCGAGAGCCCGGCCGCGTGTACGCGCACGGTTACTACATCTCCGAAAAACAGTTCCCGCCGATAGAGAATGTCCTCGCGCATGATCACGGGACCGAACCGCAGCCGCTCGAGACGCTCCTGGTCGAAGCCGTGCGCGACGAGCAGATGAAAGCGCGCGTTGCTGGCGTACTCGCTGAACGCGGTGTTGCGAACATGCCGGTTGGCATCGAGGTCGTCCCACCGGATCTCCACCGTGATCTCGAACGCCGAGGCGGTCATTTCTCAGCAGTACCTCTTGTCCTCAGCGCGGCAACGCTGGATTGTGTTCGGTCTGTTCTCGCGCGGACTGGAGGATGGCATCGCGGTTCACGATTCGTCTGGCTGAGGCCCGGCACATGCCAGCCCGAGGAAGACCATGCCAGCGGCTAGTCTTACCGACATGTTGCGCTCCGTGTGTGAGTAAGCAGCGGATGATCTGCCGCCGACGTGGGCAGGGAAGGCGGCAACGCCCAACGTTCGCTATCACCGGTTCATTGCCGCGCTGAGAATGGCCGACACCTTCACGGACACCAGCTGGTTCCGCGCTTCCCTGGCCGCGTAGATGATCGTCCGGCCATCGGGCGTCCAGTCGAACTCGTTCTCCGCGGCAAATGAGCTCGTCAGGAACCGGGGCTCGCCTCCGGCTGCCGGCACGATCACCAGTTCGCGCTGGCCATCCTTTTCGGCCGAGCACGCCACCATCGCACCGTCCGGCGACCAACGCATGCAGTTGTCATCCGTCGGCAGGGCAAGGATCCGCTCGAACCTGCCCGCACGATAAACGAGAGCGTCAAAGCGTGTTGGTGAGTCGCGCTCGAAACCAAGCATCAGAAGGGCCCCCGACGCGGACCATTCAATCGGCCAAAGGCCACCGTCAAAAGCGATTCTGGTCAGGGGACCGCCGTTCGCCGACATCGTGGCGGCGACGATTCCGGCCCCCTCACCTCCGCGGGGCTGCTGCTCCAGCGCCAGGGTGCGGCCATCTCGGCTCCAGCTGATGCGCTCCACATCCGCGTTCGTGGTCAGCCTGCGCGGGTTCGAACCATCCGCATCCATCAGCCAGACATCCGAGTTCTCCGACTCGCGCGCCGAGGTGAACGCAATGCGCTTGCCGTCCGGCGACCAAGTGCCTCCATTCTGATGTTCGGTCCAGTCGAGCAGCTTGGTTGCGGCGCCGCCCGTTGCCGGCATCACAAAGAGCGAGGTGGTGCCAGCACGGCGCGAGCGGAACAGGATCTTCGTCCCTTCAGGTGACCAACTCGCGCCATTCTCGTCTGTCGATTCCGTCGTGAGCGGTGTCGGATCGCCGCCGGCGATCGGCACGACGAAGATGTCGGCGTTGCCGGCCGCTTGTGAAACGAACATCACCCGGTTGCCGTCGGGCGACACGCGCGGCGAGTGTTCGCCCTTGGCGCCATTAGTCAGTTGGCGTGGCTGGCCCCCCTCGGCTGATATCGTCCAGATGTGCCAATGCTGGTCGTCGTAGGTGAAGGTGAGCGCGGTGCCGTCATGATTCCACTGTGGCGCGCCTTCCTCGCCCGGGTCGTCAGTGACGCGGATGCTTTCGCCGCCCGCGACCGGCACGATCCAGATGTCCCGCTGCCCGCCGCGTTCCGACAGATATGCGATCCACTTGCCGTCCGGCGAGAATCGTGCTGCCCAGTCAGACCGGAAGTCGTTCGTGAGTTGCCTCGCCTCGCCGCCAGCAGCCGGTACGACCCAGACGTCGCCCCGCCCGGTCACCGACGTTGTGTATGCGATCAGTGTCCCGTCTGGGGACCAGTCGTTGAAGAACTCGTATCCGTCGGTCGAAAGCGGCTGCGCGTCCTCTCCCGGACGCATCACCCACACCGTCGACCTTCCGCGCACGCTGCGTGAGAACGCAATCCGCGTTCCGTCGGGCGACCACTCGGCGAACTCCCTTCCCGGAGAGGAGGTAATCCGTGTTGGCTGCTCTGCCGTCACACTGAGCGAATAAAGATCGAAGTCGCCGCTCTTGTTGTCGGAGTAGAGGAACTCGTTGGTGCCGGGACGCCAGTCCTCGACATAGGCTTGTGTGAAACCAGCGGTCATGCGGCGCGGCTCGCCGCCTGCCGCATCCACGAGAAACACATCCGGGGGCCCCAGGATGTCCGACGAATATGCGATCATCCTGCCGTCCGGCGACCAACGCGCGTCGTCCACGAAGGGCGCCTCGGGGCTTACGCGTGTCGGCTGGCTACCGTCTGTTCCGGATACCCAGACCGATGCGAGGTTCCGGGCGTATCTCACGTACAGCAGCTTGCTTCCGTCCGGAGAGATCTGCGGGGTGGAATACGTCGCTTCCTCAGCGGCCACGACGCTCCGACCCGACGAGTCATCCCCGCCAGCGCATCCAGATGCCGCGACGAGGATGGATGCTGCTGCGACGACGCCGACGATCAGCCTGGCTCTGTAGTTCACGAAAGGGCCTCCCTAATTCCCGGTTTGCTGAGTAATGGCGACCGCCAGTTCAGCGGCAATTGCCTTCACGACATCGTCCTGCACCTGCATCTGCGTTTCGTTTGTCAGGTTTCGCTCGTAACTCTGTGTCCAGAGGTGCCGTGACGTCTCGGGTTCGACCATCTGCACATTGAGGCGCACGCGGTCGCCAGTCCTGTAGATCGAGCCCTCGATCACGGCGTTCACGCGGAGCGCTTTGGCGATTTCACGAACGGATTGCGTCGTCGCGCGCTCCTGCAGCACGGCTGACCGTGAAACGACCGTGATGCTCGCCTGCTGTCCGATCGCGCTGATCAGCGCATCGTGGATGGCATTGACGAACTGCTGGTCGCCGCCGGAGATGTCCTCCAGGGGCATCACCGCTATCTGACTGATCGCGCTGCCCCCGCCGCTCGCGAGAAACCCGCGACCGAACCACGCCGCAACGGCAAGCATCAGCGCGCCGGCGATGGCGTAGACCGCGCGCAGGCTCGCCTTCTTTCGCGGCACGCGCACACCGGTCAGCGGACGCGTGTCGGTCGGCGTCATCCCACCGCTCGGCGTCGCCGCCTGCTCGAGCATCGGCACCAGCTCGTCGGCAGTCTGCCACCGGTCGGCCGGATTCTTCTCGAGACACTTCATCACGACGTGATTCAGCAGCGCGGTCACTGCGGGTCGGCCCGCCGTGACCGGCTCCACCGTTCCGGTCACGTGCGCCGCGAGAATGGCCTGCGCCGTCTGGCCGGTGAAGGGAGGCCGTCCCGTGAGCATCTCGTACGCCACCGCTCCCAGCGCGTAAATGTCGGCGCGATGGTCCACGGTCGGCTCGGCCATCGCCTGCTCGGGCGACATGTACGACGGCGTTCCCAGCGCGATACCGACGGTCGTGTGCTTTGCGCCTTCTTCCGCGGCCGAGCTGAGCGCCTTGGCGACGCCGAAATCAGTGATGAGTGCGTGGCGCCCGGACAGCATCACGTTGTCCGGCTTGATGTCGCGGTGCACGACGCCGTGCCGGTGTGCGTACGAAAGAGCGTCCACGATTTCCGACATCAGCCGAACGGCGTCGTGAATTGGAAGCTGCCCCTCGCGCTCGAGCCGTGCCCGGAGCGACTCGCCTTCCACGAACGGCATGACGAAGTAGAGCATGCCGCCGACCTCGCCCGAGTCGTGGAGCGGGAGGATGTGCGGATGCGAGAGCTGAGCGATGATGCGGATCTCGCGCGGGAAGCGGTCCTTGCCGAGGGTGGACGCGAGCTCGCCGCGGAGCACCTTCACAGCGACCTTCCGGTCGTGCTTGAGGTCCCGGGCAAGGTATACGGTGGCCATCCCACCGGCGCCGATCTCGCGCTCGATGGCGTAGCTGGCCGAGAGTGCGGCGCGGACCTCTTCTAATCGCGGGATGGTGGCTCGGGCTCGGGTGTGAACGTGTGCGGCAGAGCATACCGCGGGGCTGGTTCTCACGCAACCAGTTGTCGCCCGCGATAACCGCCGACCGACAGAAGGCAGGTGTGGATGGTCAGCATCTCGATAGCAGGCATATTAGCGGAGTTGACGTCGCGCTATTAATCATCCGACTCTCCCGAGCTGAGGACCGCCATGAGCCAGCCCGTGCGTTTTTTCGAGCAGGTCGCCCGCTACTTCGACAAGGCCGCACCCTACACCGGGCTTCCCACCGGCCTGCTCGAGCACATCAAGCACTGCAACAGCGTGTATCACATTGCGTTCCCTCTTCGGCGCGACGACGGTTCGGTGCGCGTGATCCACGGATGGCGCGCACAACATAGCACGCACCGGATGCCGACGAAGGGGGGAATCCGGTACGCAAAACTCGCCAACGAGGACGAAGTCACCGCGCTCGCCGCGCTCATGACGTACAAGTGTGCCATCGTCGACGTCCCGTTCGGTGGGGCCAAGGGCGCGGTCAAGATCGACGCCGCCGAGTTCTCGGAACCGGAGCTAGAGCGCATCACCAGGCGATTCACCTACGAGCTGGCGGCGAAGAACTTCATTGGTCCCGGTCTCGACGTTCCCGCGCCGGATTATGGAACCGGACCGCGGGAGATGGCATGGATTGCGGACACGTATCTCGCGCTCGAGCTCAAGGCGATCGACGGACTGGGTTGTGTGACGGGCAAGCCGCTGGCGCAGGGGGGAATCCGTGGCCGGCTCGAGGCGACGGGGCGTGGCATCTACTTCGGCGTCCGCGAAGCCTGCGACGTGGCAGCCGACATGACCTCGCGGGGCATGCAGCGGGGGCTCAATGGAAAGACCGTGGTGGTGCAGGGGCTGGGCAACGTCGGCTACCATGCGGCGAAATTCCTTCGCGACGGTGGCGCCGTGCTGATCGGCCTCGCGGAACGGGAAGGCGCGATTCACAACCCCAAGGGTCTCGATGTGGACGACGTGGTGGCGCACAGGGCGAAGACCGGCTCGATCTTCGACTTTCCCGGCGCCAGGAATCTTTCAACATCCAGCGAGGCGTTGGAGCTCGAATGCGACATTCTCGCGCCGTGCGCCCTGGAGACTCAGATCACCATCGCCAATGTAGACCGCGTACGCGCGCGAATCATCGCGGAGGGCGCGAACGGCCCGGTGACGGCTGACGCGAACGAGAAGCTGTTGGAGCGCAACGTGCTCGTGCTGCCGGACCTGTGGCTCAACGCGGGCGGCGTGACCGTATCGTACTTCGAGTGGTTAAAGAACCTCTCACACGTCCGTTTCGGTCGCATGGGAAAGCGCTTCGAGGAGGCCAGTAATCGCAAGATCCTCCGGGCTGTCGAGGCGCTGACATCCCTATCGATTCCGTCCGACGTGCTGGCCGCGGTGAGCGCGGGTGCCGGCGAGTTGGACCTCGTGAACTCGGGCCTGGAGGACACGATGGCGCAGTCATTTCACGAGATCCGCGAACTTGGCCTTCGGCACACGGTGGACCTGCGAACTGCGGGCTACATCAGCGCGATCACCAAGGTCGCGCGGGCTTACAACGACCGTGGGATCTTCCCGTGATTTGATGCGAATCAGTGCGCGCGCAACCGCAGACCCACGCGGCCGCGCGAAATTATCCCTCGGGCGGGTCCCCCTCATCCTGCATGTGGGCCTCGCTGGGCTGACGCGGGCCCGCCCTTCGAATCTCCTCGCTCACGCCTTCGAACTTCTCGAAGTTCTCACGGAACATCTCCGCCAGCTTCTTCGCCTGCTCGTCGTACGCCGCGCCGTCGGACCAGGTCTCGCGCGGGTGCAGCACTTCGCGCGGCACATCGGGCACCTCCGCGGGAATGCGCAGACCGAAGATCGGGTCCGGATCGAACGCGACGTTGTCGAGCTTGCGGCCCAGCGCCGCGTGGATCATCCCGCGCGTGTGCTTGAGCTTCATGCGGTGGCCTACTCCGAACGCGCCGCCGCTCCACCCGGTGTTCACCAGCCACACCTTCGACCCGTGCTTTCGCAACAGCTCGCCCAGCATGTTGGCGTACTTCGTCGGATGCCACACCAGGAACACGGCGCCAAAACACGCGCTGAACGTCGCCTGCGGCTCGATCACGCCGCGCTCAGTGCCAGCGACCTTTGCCGTATAACCCGAGAGGAAATAGTACATCGCCTGCTCGGGCGTCAGCAGCGAGATCGGCGGCAGCACGCCGAACGCGTCCGCCGTCAGGAAGATCACGTTCTTCGGATGCCCGCCGCGCCCGCTCGGAACGGACTTGGGGATGTAGTGCAGTGGATACGACGCGCGCGTGTTCTCGGTGATGGACTTGTCCTCGAACTTCACCCGCTTCGTGATGGGATCGAGCACCACGTTCTCGAGGATCGTGCCGAACATTTGCGTGGTCTGATAAATGTCGGGCTCGCCCTCGGGCGAGAGGTTGATCACCTTGGCGTAGCACCCGCCCTCGAAGTTGAACACGCCGTCGCCCGACCAGCCATGCTCGTCGTCGCCGATGAGATGCCGCTCGGGATCCGCCGATAGCGTCGTCTTCCCAGTGCCCGACAGGCCAAAGAACAGCGCGATGTCTCCGCCGCCGCCCGAGTTCGCGGAGCAGTGCATGGACAGCACGCCCTGCTTCGGGAGCATGTAGTTCATGACGGTGAACATGGACTTCTTGAGCTCGCCGGCGTAGCGCGTCCCGCCGATCAGGATCATGCGCTCGGTGAGGTTGAGTACGATGAACGTGCCGGTGCGCGTACCGTGCTTCGCGGGCGTGGCCTCGAACTCGGGCGCGTGCAGCACCGTGAAGTTCGGATCAAACGTCGCCAGGGCGCTCGGCTCGGGCCGGATGAACATGTTCCGCACGAACGCCATGTGCCACGCGTTCGGCGACACGTACCGCACCGAGAGCTGGTACGCGGGGTCGGCGCCGCAGTGCAGGTCCTCGACGAACAGCTCGGGCGCGGAGTCCAGGTACTTGCGCACGTCGGCGAGCAGGGCGGTGAAGTGCTCCGGCGAGATCGGCTGGTTGACCTTGCCCCAATCCACGTCCTTCTCGGAAACCGGGTCGCGCACGACGAACTTGTCGTTCGGGGAGCGACCGGTGTGCGGCGCGGTGTGGGCCACGAACGGGCCCATCTCGGCGAACTCCCCCTCGCCGCGCCGCGCGGCCGCGGCCATCAGTTCCGGTCCGAGCAGATTCCAGTGCACTTCGCCGGAGGGGTGCAGCCCCTGTCCGGCGAGGCTCTGGCCCCGCTCGGGAATCGTCCCCGCGGCTGTCGGCGTCGTATCAATCGGCATCCTTGCTATCTCCAGCGTCAGGCGCGCGCGCCCGCCGCCTCTTCGTTATCGGTTCGTCTGAGTCTGCCCGGGCCGGTGCGCTCCTGCGCGTCTATCACGGCCACGGCCGACATGTTGATGATCTCCTGAACGTCCGCGCCCTGCTCGAGCACGTGCACCGGACGATTCATCCCGACCAGGATCGGGCCGATCGCCGTGGCGCCACCAAGATGATTGAGCAGCTTGTACGCGATGTTGCCAGCGCTGAGGTTCGGGAAGATCAGAACGTTCGCGCGTTCCTTCAACGTGCTGAACGGATAGGAGCTCGCTAGAGTCGCCTCGTCCAGCGCGGTGTCCGCCTGCATCTCGCCGTCCACCATCAGCGAGGGGTCGCGCTCGCGCAGCAGCGCCACCGCCCTGGCCATCTTCTCCGCTTCCGGGTGGCGAACGGATCCGAAGTTCGAGAACGACAGCAGCGCTATTCGCGGCGTGATTCCGAACGTCTGCACGATCCTGCCCGCCGAGTACGCGATCTGCGCGAGCTGCTCGGCCGACGGATCTATGTTGACCGTGGTGTCCCCGCAGAAAATAACGTGCTTGTCGAAGACAAGCATGTACAGCCCGCTGACGACGCCGGCCTTGGGGTGCGCGCCGATCACCTCGAGCGCGGGACGGATCGTCTCGGGGTAGTGCATGTTGACGCCGGAGACCAGCGCGTCGGCGTCGCCCAGCGCGACCATCACCGACCCGAAGTAGTTGCCGTTGAACAGCCGCTGCAACGACTCGGCGTGACTCAAGCCCTTGCGTTGCCGCCGCTGCCACAGGTAATGCGCGTACTGCTCGCGCCGCGGCGACGTGGCCGGATCCTCGATGACGATATCAGCGAGCGAGATGGCGCTCGCCGCCGCGGAAGCCTCGATCGCCTCGCGGTTGCCGAGCAGGATCGGATACGCGATTCCTTCGTCCGCGAGCAGCCGCGCCGCGCGGATGATCTTCGGTTCCTCGCCCTCGGGGAAAACGATCCGTTTGGGGTCCTGGATCGCGCGCATCATGATTCCGCGCATCAGCCCGCGCGCGCGGCCGAGCCTCGCCTCGAGCTGGTGACGGTAGTCGTCCAGGTCTATGAATTCCTTCGCGACTCCGCTGGCGACGGCGGCCCACGCCACGGCGGGGGCGACCCAGAGCAGCACGCGCGGATCGAATGGAAAAGGGATCAGATAATCGGGGCCGAACCTGACCGAGCGCAGCCCGTACAGCCGCGCCACGCTCTCGGGGACATCCTCCCGCGCGAGCGCGGCGAGCGCGCGCGTCGCGGCCATCTTCATCGCCTCGTTCACTTCCGTCGCGCGCGAGTCGAGCGCGCCGCGGAAGATGAACGGAAAGCCGAGGACGTTGTTCACCTGGTTCGGGTAATCGCTCCGCCCGGTGGCCACGATCGCGTCGGACCGCACGGCCGCGACTTCGTCCGGCAGGATCTCCGGAACCGGGTTGGCCAGCGCGAAGATGATCGGCCGCTCCGCCATGCCCGCGATCATGTCGCCCGTCACGGCGCCAGCGATCGAGAGTCCGACGAATACGTCGGCTCCTTTCAGCGCTTCGGTGATCGAGCGCAGCTTCGTCTTCAAGGCGAACTTGGACTTGTACGGATCGAGATCCTTGCGGCCGTCGTGCACGACTCCGTGGCTGTCGCACAGCATGATGTTCTCACGCTGGACGCCGAGCCGGACGTAGTGCTCGGCCGTCGCGATCGCCGCGGCGCCCGCACCGGAGAAGACTACCCGAGCGGATTCGATGCGCTTGTCGGCGACCTCGAGAGCGTTGAGCAGCGCCGCGCCGGAAATGATCGCGGTGCCGTGCTGATCGTCGTGGAAGACCGGGATCTTGAGCGTCTTGCGCAGCGTCTCTTCTATATAGAAGCAGTCCGGCGCGCGGATGTCCTCGAGATTGATGCCGCCGACCGTGGGCTCGAGCAACTGGCAGAACCTGATCACGTCGTCGGGATCCTCCGATCCGATCTCGAGGTCGAAGACGTCCAGATCCGCGAACTGCTTGAAGAGGTTGCCCTTTCCCTCCATCACCGGCTTGCCCGCTGCCGCGCCGATGTTGCCGAGGCCGAGCACGGCGGTTCCGTTGCTCACGACCGCGACGAGGTTTCCCTTGGCCGTGTACTTGTAGACGTCGTCGGGGTTCTTTGCGATTTCGAGGCACGGCTCGGCTACGCCCGGGGTGTAGGCGAGTCCGAGATCACGCTGGTTGCTGAGGGCTTTGGTGGGGACGACGGCGATCTTGCCGGGCCGTCCAGAGGAGTGGTAGTCGAGGGCGTCTTTGCGCTTCATCCTGCGAATCTATCGGGCGCGGGCCCCGCGTGGAACGGAGCGGCAGCAGGTCCCGGTCCCGGGCGTGCCGAGCGGGGCAGAACGGATGCCGTAGTCAGCTCAGCCAGGCGCTCGCGGCCGCAGCGTCGCGGCGACCGCGACGACGACCAGCAGCAGGCCGCAGGTGGCCACGATCGCCGCCCCCGTCGGCAGATCCATCTGGTACGACGCCCAGAGTCCGAGCAGACTCGCGACAGCGGCTGTGGCCCATCCGACCACGAGCTGATGGATCCATCGCCGGGCGAGCATCACGCCGCACACCGCGGGCACGATCAGGTACGCGAAGGTCAGCAGCACGCCGGCCACCCGCACGAAGCTCACGACGACTATCGCGAACGCGGCATAAAACAGGAAATCCCACAGCCGGACGCGCATGCCCTGCGTGAAGGCCCGCGCCGGATCGGATGAGATGAGCGCAAACTTGCGATGGAACGCTCCGTAGAAAGCGCCCAGCGCGGCGAAAAGGGCCGCAAGCTGCCCCACTTCGCCCTTCGTGACGTTCAGGATGTCGCCGGTCAACAGATGCTCGAGCTCCTCCTTGCCTCCGGCGACGCGACTGAGGAGAAGAATCACTCCCGCGGCGGCGACGACGAAAGTGATGCCAATGATTGCCTCCTGCGGAACATCGCTCTTGCGGGTACTGCGTGACCAGCTGAAGAAGGCCGCGCCCACGAACGTCACGCCGAGCGAAATCCAGAAGGTGACGCGGTCGTCGAAGTGATAGCCCAGGAGCAGCGCAACGCAGGTGCCCAGCGTGGCAACCTGCGCCAGCGCGAGATCTACGAAAATGACCTCCCGCTTGACCACGTGCAGTCCGAGATACGCGAGCAACGGGGGCAGCAGGAGGCATGCCGCCAGCGGCCACTTCATGACTTCCCACGCGATTTGCGCGCTCACTGTCAGCCTCCCCGAAGAGCCGTCGCGAGCGTGGTGACCATGTAGTCCATCATGTCGAAGTACGTCGTGGTGTTCCTGCGCGCGCCCGGCTGCTGCGCGATATCCAGTACGCGCGCCCCGGTCTGGCGCGCGACCGTCTCGGCGGTTCTCCGATTCTGGTACGGTTGCACGAGTATCACGCGGGCATTGGCGGCCTTCATCGCGCCGATGACTTGCGCGAGGTGCGCTGGAGAGGGCGCGATGCCGGGCTTCGGCTCCAGCGTCTCGAGGACCTCCAGGCCGAACCGATTCGCGAAGTACGCGAAGTCCTTGTGATACGTCACGATTTTCGCGCCTCTGAACGGCGCGAGCTGCCCCTCCCACTGGCGCAGCTTCGAGTCGATCCGGGCCATGAAGCTCGTGAGATTCGTCCGGTACAGCGCCGCCGACGCGGGATCGGCCTGCGCGAAATGAGTGGCAATATTGGCGGAGACGACCTTGGCGCTCAGCGGATCGATCAGGAAATGCGGATTCCCGAGGGAGTGGACGTCTCCCCGCGACCGATCGAATGTCGTGGGAATCTCGGCCATCCTGATTCCCTGCGACGCCACGACTCTGCCGGGAGCCGTGGACCCGATCCTGGAGTTGCGCGCGCTCTCGAGCAACGGCGGCAGCCAGCCGAGCTCGAGCTCTGCACCGCCTTCGATCAGCACATCAGCGCGATTGAGGGTCACGATGTGGCTGGGCTTCGCGTCGACGTAATGCGGATCCTCCGTCGGCTTCGCCAACGCCGTCACCTCGACCGCGCTGCCGCCGATCTCCCGCGCGAGCGCCGCGAGATCCGGCGTCGTGGCGACGACGCGGAGCCTGGCGGCGGACGAGGCCGCCGTTCCGGCAAGAGCGATCAGCGCGACTGTCGCGAGCTTGATTGCTGCGTGCTTGTTCATGGATGGACCTCTAGAATTTGTGAGAAGCATGGGCGCCGAGCAGGAACTCGAACTGCATCCAGATCGAGTGATCGGTCCCCACGCTCTTTCTGTCATCGTAGTTGTACTGCAGGCGGATCTTGGAGAACTCAGTCGGATACCAGGTCATGTTGGGCGAAAGCCGGAATCGGTCGGTGCGCAGCTCGGAAGCGAACGAGGCCTCGTCGCCGGACACGACGTCGGCGCGCAGGCCGGCGACGATCCTCGGCCGAATGCCGTACAACAGCTGGCCGTACCAGCCGCGGTCGCGCAGTGTCTCGTTCGGCAAAAGGATCGACTCGTCGTCCTCCGCCTCCCGCTCGGCCGCTTCGTACCGGCGGGCGAGCCCTTCCACCTGGAGCGACAGGAAAGGAAACCCCTGCTGCGCCGCGGCGGGCTTCCATTTATAGTAGGCGTCCACGCCAAAGATCCTGGTCCTGGCTGACGGTCCGGAATTATTCGGCCCCAGCGCAGCGGACACGCCGAACAGCAATGTCTGGGTCCCGGTCAACTCGAACGAGCTGACGATGCGCGGCACGATCAGCATGTCCCCCGGCGACTCTACCGCCGGCTCGGGTGCTACGCCGCCGTGAATCTCCGAGGATTCGTCGGACTGGAAACTGAAAGTCGTTCCACCGACGCTGTTCATGACGCCGAGCATGGCCTCGGTATAGAACGGCGTCGGCGCGAGCCAGGAGACTCTCATGCCCTGGCTGCGAAGTCCTTCCGGTCCGAACATGCGGTTGAGCACGAGCGGTTGGTCGACGAAGGCCCAGGAATGCGGATGCTGCGGATTCTGCCGGCCGAACTCCGTGAAAAACTGACCGAGCTTCAGTTGCAAGTTCGCGGGCAGTGACGTTGTGAGGAGGAAGGCCTCCTCGAGCTCGACGCCGGTTTCACCGCCTTCGTCGAGCTTGAAGACAATGCTGCTGAAGCCCTTGAAGTACGGATCGACCGCACCGTCCAGCACCAACTCGGTATTGGGGATCGTGAACCCGCGGACGCGCGGATCGTGATCACCGCGCTGCAGCGCCGGGACATCCCGCTCCGTGGACCAACCGGCATCCACCAGGGCGGTGAAGCCGATGTTCATGTACGTCGCGGCGCGAGTGGTCACTGACGGCTGCCGCGCGGGTTCCGGCGTGGCGACAGTGGTGTCGGGAGTCTGCTGGGCAGTGAGCTGACCGGCGCACAGCATCGCGGCGACGGACAGGTTCGCGGTTATAGCCGACAGGCGCATTTTTGGTTCTCCTGAACTGAGCTTTCGCCGCGAGCGAAGTGCTCCGGCGTACGTCAAGCGCTCAGGTCAGGGGGTGCGCGCGATTGGAATGCGTGGGGGGAGAGCGAGCGGGCGGCGAGCACGCTGGCCGCTCCGGGGGGCGTGATAGCCGAGCGGGCGACGATCGAGAGTGCGCCTGGGCTCTTCGCGGCGTTGGTGGACAGGTGTCGGCAAACGATGCACTCGTCGACGTGGGCGGTGCTACACTGGTTCCCCGATGTCTCCTCGACGTGTGCCGGAGCCCCGAGCCCGGCGCTCGCCGTCGCGTGCGCAACGCTCAATGCCACCGGCAGCGCAAGCTGGACGGCGGCGAAAAGGATGGTGAACGTTCGGCGACGGATTGCGATAAGCCTCATGTCCGCGGAAAAATACCAACGGTAACAGCGGGGCGCGGTCGTCCAGGATGCAGAGCCCGGGAAACAGCCGGGGCACTGCAACTCCCGCACCGATTAGACCCGCCGGCGAGGAATTTGTTCGACTCCAGCATCCAGAGCCTCGTTCCCTGGGCGCCACGGCCTAGATTGCACGTTCCACCAGCAGCGATCTCGGAGGACACACATGAGTCGACGCCTGCTGCGCCAGTTCGCCCGTGCCGTTGGAGCCGCTTCGTTCCTGCTCCTCCTGAGTGACTGCCGCGACGAGTACAAGTTCTACGGCATTCCGCTCAACCCGATGGTGACCGCCCCCCTCGAGCCGCTCGTGCGCGACGACAGCTCGCGCTTCGCGATCGGCGCCGAGCGGGGAAGGGCGTCGCTGGTCTTTTTCGGCTACACCAACTGCCCGGACATCTGTCCCACCACGCTGGCGGATTGGAAGCAGGTGAAGGAAGCGCTGGGCAGCGCGGCGTTATACGTGAGCTTCGTGTTCGTCACGATCGATCCGGAGACGGACACGCCCGAGGTGGTGGAGCGCTATCTGGCCAAGTTCGATACGGCTTTCGTGGGCCTGACGGGCTCGCCCGACCAGATCGCCGCGGTTGCCCAAGGGTTCGGAGTAAGCGCGTTCGCCCAAGATACGCTGCCGTCGGGCCACGCGGCCATGGTGCATCCGAGCCGCGTGTATCTGGTGGATCCGAGGGGGCGCATCAGGTTCGTGTTTCCTCCGGGACTGCGGCCCGAAGAAATCGCCGAGGATGTAAGGCACGTTCTGTGAGGGGTGATTCGTGATTCGTGATTCGTGATTCGTGATTAGTAACGGCAACATCGCAGTTGCCAATCACCAATCACCAATCACCAATCACCAATCACCAATCACGAATCACCAATTCAGTCCGAGCGCTTCCGTGCGCGCCGAGGGTCGCCGGCTTACTGCCGGCCACGCAGCCACGTCAGCGGATTGACCGCCGGGCCGCCGCGGCGGATCTCGAAGTGGAGGTGTGCGGGGAATGTCGGATCAGTGGCTCCGACCGTACCGAGAACCTGTCCCTTGGTGACGCGCGCTCCCTTCCGTACGCTCAAGGTCCCGAGCGAGCCGTACACGGAGTAGTCGCCGCCGCCGTGCTCGACGATCACGGTGTTGCCGTACGTGCCCATGACTTCCGCCAGCGCGATGGTACCGGAGGACACTGACTTCACCGGCGTGCCGTCGGCGGCGGCGATGCCGATCCCGTTCCAGCGCGTGGTCGTGTTGTTGGGGTTCACCACGCGGCCGAAGTTGTACAGGATGTCGCCCTCGACCGGCCAGTCGAGCTGGCCGAGGTCGGCCGTGCGAATCGTGCTGGGCGCGCGGGCCGCGCCCGGCCGCGCGGCCGCCCGCCGGCGCTCCGCCTCGAAGTTCTCGATGACGCTAGTGAGGCGCCGTGCGGTGCGCTCCAGCTCGGCGAGCCGGGCTCTCGTGCGGCGCGTGTCGGCCTGTACGTTGCGCAGCGCCTGGCGCTCGCGCTGCTGCAGCCCGGCGATCCGCTGCTCCTCGTCGGCCTTGTCCTGCATGTTCTGCCGCACGTCGCCCTGCAGGCGCACGAGCTGCTCGCGATTCTCGCGGATGCGCCGCTGGAGGTCGTCCACGCGGCGCACCAGCGCCCGATCGCGCTGCGCCAGTAGGTGCAGGTACTTGTAGCGCGCGATCAGGTCGCCGAACGTCTGCGCGGAGAGCAGCACCTCTGCCGTGAATAGGGGACCGCGCTTGTATATGTCCGCGACGCGCTTGCGCAGAATCGCGTGCTTGATCGCCGCTTCGTCCTCGGCTCGCACGAGGTTGGTGGTGGTGGTCTGCACTTCCTCGGTGATCGCCACGAGCTGCCGGTCGAGCGACTGCACCACGCGCCTGGTGGCCTCGCGCTGGCGGGTGAGGAGCTGCACTTCGTCCGTCAGGTTGTGGGCCGTGCGCTGGAGCCCTGTAATGCGCCGCTGCAGCTCCTCGCGCTCACGGCGCACGCGCTCCAACTCGTCCCGCTGCGCTCTCAGCCGCGCCTCGGTGGTCTGCGGCTGTTGCGCCTCGAGCGGCACTGCGATGACGGCAGCCAACAGCCAACAGCCAATAGCCAACAGCTTCATCAAACTTCCTTGAGATGGCGGCCCACGGAAAACATGCTGCCCAACAGTCCGATCAGCGCGCCCGCGATCACGCCCAGCGCCGCGGCGCGCGCGTCGAAGAACTCCGTCTGGATCATGTGGCGGGTGATCGTCTGGGCGGCGAACCACGTCATGCCCAGCGCCAGCAGTCCGCCCAGCACGCCCTTCACGAATCCGTCAATGAGGAACGGCAGCCGCACGAATCCGTCGGTCGCGCCGACGAGCCGCATGATGGCGATCTCCCGGCTGCGCGCGAGCACGGCGGTCCGGATGGTAGCGCCGATGATGATCACGGCGACGAGCGCGAAGGCCGCGCCGAGCGCGAGCCCCGCAAAAGTCGCCAGCGTGCGCAGCCGATACAGCTTCTCGACCCATTCCTGCCCGTAGCGGACGTCGTCCACGAACTGATAGGTGCCGGCCCGATCGGCCACGGCCTTCACCGCCGCCGGGTCTCTGAACCCGGGTCGCAGGCGGATATCCATGGATCCGGGGAGGAAGCCGCTCTCGAACACGTCGCTGAACTCGCGCATCTCCTGCTTGGCGCGCACCAGCGCATCTTCCGGCGACACGTACGTGACCTGCTGAACTTCCGGGAACGAGCCGATGTCGCCCATCGCCGTCGCGATGGCTTCCGGCGACGTCCCGTCGGCGACGAACGCGCGGATCTCGACGCGCTCTTCGACGGCCTGCAGGGCGCTGCGGATGTTCAGCGCCACCAACGCGAACAGACCGAAAGCGAACAGCGAGAACGCGATCGTGACGATCCCGAGCACGCTCAGCAGCGGCGACTTCCGGAAGCCGGTGAACGCTTCGCGCGTGGCGAGCCTCACGGCGCGACTCCGGACGCTTCGGTCGGCGGCGGCTCGACCGAGTCGTACACGATGCGTCCGTGGTTCAGCTCGATCACGCGATAGTCGGTCCGCCGGACCAGGTCGAGGTCGTGCGTCGCCATGAGAACGGCGGTGCCGGTCGAGTTGATGTCGCGCAACAGCTGAAAGATTCCGCGCGTCGCGCGGTCGTCCAGATTCCCGGTCGGCTCGTCGGCGATCAGCACGAACGGATCGTTCACGAGCGCGCGCGCGATCGCGACGCGCTGCTGCTCGCCGCCGGACAGCTCGCGCGGGAAGGACGTGGCTTTCGCCGCCAACCCGACCTGCGCCAGGACGCGGTGGACTCTGGGCTGGATCGCGGCCTTCGGTGTGTCAGTGACTTCCAACGCGAACGCGACGTTGGCTTCGGCGGAACGGTCTTCCAGCAGGCGGAAGTCCTGAAACACGATCCCAAGCTTGCGCCGCAGCTTGGCGATCTCGCGGCGTGACGCTCCGCGGCCGCTCAGTCCGCTCACGCGCACGTCACCGTGACTCGGCTTTTCCTCCATGTACGCGAGCTTGAGGATGGTGGACTTGCCCGAGCCACTCGGTCCCGTGAGAAAGGCGAACTCGCCCTTGTGCAGGTGGAACGTGATGTGGCTGAGCGCGATGCCGGTGCGGGGGTACTCCTTCCCGACGCTCTGGAACCTGATCATCTCAGGAAAGCGCCTGAGCGAGATCCGTGATCAGGTCCTCGACGTCCTCGACGCCGATGCTCAGCCGGACGAAGCCGTCCGGGATTCCGATCTCCGCGCGCTCTTCCGCCGTCATTCGCGCGTGCGACGAGAAGCGCGGCTCGATGACGAGCGAATCCACGCCGCCGAGACTGGCCGCGTGCGTGAACAGCTTCAGCTTGCGGAGGAACGCGTCGGCCGCGGGCGCCCCGCCGGCGAGCTCGATCGCGAGCATTCCGCCGAACCCGGACAGCGTCGCGCGCGCGACGTCGTGATCCAGATGCGACTCCAGCCCCGGATAGTGCACCGCCGAGATTGCGCGCTGCTTCTCCGCCCACCGCGCGACCTGCAGCGCGCTCTCGTTCTGCTGGCGCACGCGAACGCCGAGCGTCTTGAGGCCGCGCGAGAGCAGCCAGCACGCGAACGGGTCCGGCGCCTGGCCCCAATACTTCATCTTGTCGCGCACCTCGTCCACGAACGACGCGGTGCCGAGCACGACTCCGCCGAGCGCGTCGTGGTGGCCGTTGAGGTACTTGGTGGTCGAGTGGATGACCACGTCGGCGCCGTGCTCGAGCGGCCGGAAGTTGATCGGGCTTGCAAACGTGGAGTCAATCACGAGCGCGATCCCCTGGGCGTTGGTGTAGCTGCGGATCGGCGCGAGATCAATCACGCGGCAGGTCGGGTTCACGGGCGTCTCGAGGAAGATCGCGCGCGTCTCCGGCCGTGCCTCCTTCCGCCACACGCGCGCGTCCGAGGGATCCACCAGCGTGACCTCGATGCCCAGCCCGCGCAGCTCGGACGTGAAGAGATGGTGGGTCCCGCCGTAGATCCAGCTGCTCGCGAGCAGGTGATCACCGGGGCGCAGCAGCGCGAGCATCGCGCAGGCCGTGGCGCCCATACCGCTGGACGTGACGACCGCGGCCTCGGCGCCGTCGAGCAGCGCCAGCGTGCGCTCGAGCGACTCGACGTTCGGCGTGTTGCCGTAGCGCGAATACTTGAGCGACTCCGTGCCGAATTCCTGCACGTAGTTGACGGACTGCACCAGCGGCTCACCCACGGGGGAGTCCGCGGCCCGCCGCCTGGAATCGCCGTGGATCGCGAGCGTCGAGAGGCCGCGCGGACGGTCCAGCTCCGGTCCGGTCAGGCCCTGCTCCGGTTGCGATGTGTGTCGAGATCGGGTTTGGCCACGCGGATGTACTCCGAGATTGAAAGTCCGGCTATGTCGCGGGCGAAGACGTCGCCTTCCGGAATGGAATCGTCGACCTCCAGCTCGGCCAGCTCGTGTCGTCTGGGGCCGAACACCCAGACCAGCTCACCGTTCTCCACCAGACGGAGCAGCGCGTCGGACGCGCGCATCCAGATCTTGGGGCCGCGTTCCGGGTCCCCGCGGCGCGTGGCGACGTAGCGCGTCACCCGGAGATCGCCCTCCCTCGTGCGCAGGTTGCGAATCCTCGCCGGCCGCATCCCCAGCATCAAGATACCGGGCGCACCGCCACGTAGCCCGCGTCGGTTCGCATCAGCAGCCGGCGCCGGCGCAGGTCCTCGAGGAGCGCGCTCGCTTCGTCGCAGGGAATGCCGACCGCCGCGGCGATCTCGTCGGCCGGACCGCCGCCGGAGTTGAACACGGCTTCCCACGCCTCGCGGCCGGCCGGACCAATGTCGCCGAACAGGCGCACGCCGTCCGC
Source organism: uncultured Gemmatimonadaceae bacterium (assembly GCA_964350145.1). Lineage (GTDB taxonomy): Bacteria > Gemmatimonadota > Gemmatimonadetes > Gemmatimonadales > Gemmatimonadaceae > JACDCY01. The sequence continues at coordinate 22,936 of CAYGJL010000024.1, read as the reverse complement.
GCCCCGGTCGTAAACCAGAGCCAGTCCGTGCCGCTCGAGCACGGTCTCAATTGCGTCGAGATGAGAGTCGGTCATTCCCCTGAATACGAAATACACGTCCTGGCGCTCAGGGTTCGCGATGCTGGAGAGGAGCAGCTTGGCCACGATCTCGTCGGCGCAGGAGAAATCCAGCGCGCCCACGTGGGAGAAGTCGATGATCGTCAGCGCCTGCGGACCGAGCTGGCCGAGCTGGAGCTCGATCTCGGTGCGGACGGCGGCGCCCGTCGGACGGGTCACGAGATTCGAGTACAGCGCGCACACGCTGCGCTTCAGAACCGAGCTGAGGTCAATGTGGTTGACCATGCTACGCGACCCTCTGCGGGATCGTGATCTGGAGCTGGGCGCCGGGGAACGGGGACAGGCCTTCCTCGCGCGCCGTCTCGTCGGCGTCCCAATCCGGGACGCTCGCGACGATGCGCGCGGTGCCGCTCCGCACCGACAGCTTGCCGTCCCAGTGGCCGACGAACTTGCGGATGCCGGCGAAGCCCTGGCCGCGTCCCTTGTCGGGGAAGCGGCTGACGCCGTTGAGCACCGCGTCCTCGAGCGCGATCGCGTCATTCCAGCGGTCGCGCAGCCGCCGCGCCGGCGAGCTCTCGAGCGATTGGCGGAAGCCGACTCCGGCGTCGCACACGGCGATCACTACGACGCGCCGGCCGTTGAGCCGCTGCTGCCACGTGTACGTCTGCACCGCTACCCAGCCGCCGCAGCCGGCGTGCTCGATGATGTTCTGGCACGCCTCGGACAGCGCCATGGTGAAGCGCATGGTCGAGCTGGAGTCGAGGTTCAACTTGCCCATGAGAATCTCCTGTGCCTTCTTCTGGATCCTCTCCACGACGTTATGCACGTCCGCACTCTGGACGATCGGCGTGATCTCGAGCAAAACGTCGGACTCGCGGTGCGGCGGGGAGCGCTGCGCCTTGCCGAGGAACTCGTACAGCTCTTCCGCGTGCTTGTAGAAGTCCGTGCGGGCCCAGTACGAGCCGGTCGTGTCCGATTCGGGCGGATAAAACCCGGGGCGGTCCGGCCGTGACTGGGCCAGCGTCAGCAACGCCGTGAGCCCGTACGGGGACGCCCAGCGCGTGTGGCGGGCGTCGACGATGATCTTTTCGTCGGCGGGGAGACGGGCCAGCTGATCGAGAACCTGCTCAAAGCTCTTGTCATCCAGTGTGGGTGGGACATTGATCAGAGTTGTCACCGGACGCTGAGTTCTCCCCTCAAGTGATTCGCAAGGCCCGTCGCGCCCTTGTGATCGACATTTCGCGCCGCCGCAACCATCGCTTTCCCGATCGCTTCGATGAAAGTCTCGCCCGCAAGAAGTCGGGAGTAATATGTCGCTCCCCACACATCTCCGCACCCCGTAGGATCGCCATTTTTTTCTCTGCTCGCGGTCGCGGAAATTTTCGCGGTCCGTATCGGTCCGCTGTGGGGAACCATCGCCGCGCGAAGCTTTGTGAGATCAGCGAGCCGCTCGAAGCCCGGCGCCGCGAAGTAAATCACGCCGCGGCTGCCCGCGGTCATCGCCAGAAACTGCACGCCGGACGAAAACGCCGACGCGGCCAGCGTCATCGGATCCGGCGCGAGCAGCGCCGCCTCCTGCTCGTTCACCTGGAGGATGTCGAAGCAGCCGTACCACGCGGCGGCGTTCGGCAGCGGCTGCGGAATGCGCATTCCGTCCGGACCCGTCGCCAACAGCAGCGAGTGCAGGTCGCAGTAGATCGGCCCCGCAAAGTTCTGCCGGATGAGCTGAGCGGTCTCTAGATCCAGCTCGAAGCCGCTGATGAGATTGATGTACAGCGCGTCCAGGTCCTTGAGCAGCGGCTTGAGCCCGAGCCAGTGCCACTTCGGAACTCCCCCCGTCAGCTGCTCGCACCGCTGCTCGGCGCTGGTGTACCGGAGCACGACGCGGTTGTTGGGGTGGGCGACTTCGATGGGCGTGGCGTCCGGCGCGACGCGTTGCAGGCGGGAGAGGAATTCCCGGGCGCGCGGGGCCATATCGTAGCCGACCTTCACCAGCGGGACGACTTCCCAGTCCGGAGGGAGCGCGGCGTCCAGGGCACTGAGGGCGTAGGTGATGCCGCCCCACTCCTGCACCGGCGTGTCGTGCGGGTCCCGGCCGTGGATCTCGTCCCACACGAAGCTGCCGATGACCCCGACCCGCCGCGGGGGCATTAGACCTTCCCGAGCGTCTGCGCTTTGAAAGTCGCGACGGCGCCCACGACGCCGGCGGAGAGGGGGAGCATTCCCGGCACGATCTCGCACGCGTCCACCGCCGTCTTGAACGCGCGCCGCCGCACCTCGCTCCGCAGCGGCTCGAACAGCGCGTCACCCGCCTGCGTGACGCCACCGGCTATGACCACGATGTCCGGATTGATGATGTTGATGAGCGTGGAGATGGCCGTACCGAGAATGCGTGCTGTCTCGCGCACGACCTCGATCGCGATCGGGTCGTTCTGCTTGGCCGCCTCGTACACGGTCTGGGCGGTGATGTTGGCCGGATCTCCGCCGGCGAGCGCGAGCAGGGTGGAGCCGTCCCCGCCCGCCAGCGCTTCGCGCGCGCGGATGGCGATCGCGGTGCCGCTCGCGTAGGCCTCGACGCAGCCGTAGTTGCCGCACTTGCACAGGCGGCCGTTGGAGTCGATGGTGGTGTGACCGATCTCGCCCGCCGCGTCCGATGATCCGTGGTACAACTGACCATCGATGATCAAGCCGCCGCCGATGCCCGTTCCGATCGTCATCCCGACGACGTTGCGGTGACCTTTCGCTGCGCCGCACCACCACTCACCGAGCGTGGCGCAGTTGGCATCGTTGTCGAGCGTGGCGAGCATTTTCACGCGCGAGCCGATCTCGTCCCGCAGCGGAAAATCCTTCCAGCCGAGGTTGGGCGAGACTATCACGAGTCCGCGCTCGCGGTCGAGCGGTCCGGGAGAGCCGATGCCCACGCCGAGGAAGTCTTCCCGCGCCGCGCCAGTGTCCGCCATGACCTGGGTGATGACGTCCTCGACCAGGCCTACGATCCTATCCACCACCGCGGCTGGCCCTTCTTCACCGCGCGTGGGGAGCGACCGCATGGCCAGCTCCGAGCTGCCATCTTCGGGCATGGCACCGACGACGATGTTGGTGCCGCCGAGGTCGACGCCGATGATGTAGCGTTCGCGAACGGGCATTCTAAGCTATTGGCTGTTGGCTATTGGCTATTAGCTAACTGCTCGTGGGCTACGGACTCAACGAGCTGCGCGACGTGCTCCGGGGAAAGGTCGCGCATGCACCGCCAATGGCCAAGCGGACAGCGGCGGGGGCCGTGGCGGTGGCAGGGGCGGCAGGTGAGGGAATCGAGACCGGCGACGGCATTCCGCGCGGCGAGCGGGCCGAAACCGAAGGCGGGGACCGTGGGGCCGAAGACGGCGACGGTGGGCGTGTTCATGGCCGACGCGAGATGCAGCGGGGCTGAATCGTTGGTGACGAGCGCCGCCGCGCGTCCGATCAGCTCGGCCGAGCCGAGCAGCGAGAGGGCGCCTGTCGCGTCGAGAATCTCGACCTCCGCTTCGTTGCGGATCGCGCGCGCGGCGGCCTGCTCGGCTTCGCCGCCGATGATCGCGACGCGAAAGCGATTCGCGAGAATGCGCGCCAGCTGCGCGAAGTACGGCCAGCGCTTGGTTGCCCAGGCGCTGCCGGGAGCAAGAACTACTAGTGACTGGTGACTAGTGACTAGTGACTCGTAACCGCCTTCACCCGCGGACTTGGAGGAATCTCGCCCAAGCAAGTCATCTACCGCCTCCCGCTCCTCCGCCCCGGGATACAGCGCCGGCCGCATGTCCGGAAGCGGAGTTGCGTCCCGCCCGTTCCACGACGCGAGCGACCACAGGCGCTCGGCGTGATGCTTTTCCTCGCGGTAGGGGACGACCTTCGTGTACAACGCCCTGCCGGCTGACGACGAGAAGCCGACGTATTCCGTCGCGCCCACGAGACGGGCGGCGATCGCGCTCCGCACCGAGCCCTGCGCGAGGTACGCCGCGTCGTAGCTCGGGGGGTGTTTCCTGCCTTCGTCGAACAGCTCGCGGGTGGAGCGCGCCGCGCGCCAGAGGCCGACGGGCCCGCGATCCGCACCACGTTTGTCGTATAGGATCACGCGGCGAACGGCGGGGTTGTTCGCCAGCAGGGGGCCAGTGATCGGCGTGGTCAGCACGTCCACAGGTCCCCGACGAGCCAGCTCCGCGATCAATGGCGTCGTCAGCACCATGTCGCCGATGAAGCTCGTCTGAACGACCAGGGACGACATTCAGTCGACTTGGAGTACCGCCAGGAACGCCTCCTGCGGGATCTCGACCGACCCAACCTGCTTCATGCGCTTCTTTCCTTCCTTCTGCTTCTCGAGGAGCTTGCGCTTGCGGGTGATGTCGCCGCCGTAGCACTTGGCCAGCACGTTCTTCCGCAGCGCCTTCACCTGCGTGCGGGCGATCACCTTGGTGCCGATCGCCGCCTGGATCACCACTTCGAACAGCTGCTGCGGGATCAGCTCCTTCAGCTTGTCCGCGATCTTCTTGCCCCACTCGTACGCCTTGTCGCGGTGGATGATCACCGAGAACGCGTCCACCGGATCGCCGTTGATCAGCATGTCGAGCTTCACGAGATCGCTCGCGCGGTAGTCCAGCACGTCGTAGTCCAGGCTGGCGTACCCGCGGCTGATCGTCTTCAGCCGGTCGTAGAAGTCGAGAATTATCTCGGCCAACGGGAACTCCCAGTCGAATTCGACCCGGGCGTGGTCTATGTAGCTCATCGTCCCGTAGATGCCGCGACGCTCGGTGCCGAGCGTCATGATCGGCCCGATGTACTCGGCGGGCGCGACTATGCGCGCCTTCACGTACGGCTCCTCGATTCGCTCGACGGTCGAGAGCGGGGGCATCAGCGCGGGATTCTCCAGCAGCAGCATGGACCCGTCGCCGCGGTACACGTGGTACTCCACGTTCGGCACGGTGGAGATGAGGTCGAGGTCGAACTCGCGCTCCAGCCGCTCCTTGACGATCTCCATGTGCAGCAGGCCGAGGAACCCGCAGCGGAAGCCGAAGCCGAGCGCGGTGGACGTCTCCGGCTCGAAGAAGAGGGAGCCGTCGTTGAGCTGCAGCTTGTCGAGCGCGTCACGGAGCTGCTCGTAGGCCTGCGTGTCCGTCGGGTACATCCCCGAGAACACCATCGAGCGGACTTCCTTGTAGCCGGGGAGCGGCGTCGCGGGATGCTCGGCGTCGAACACAGTGTCGCCGACGCGCGTTTCCTTGACGTGCCGCACGTTGGCCACCACGTAGCCGACCTCCCCGGGCCCAAGTCTCTCGGCTTTCACCTGACGCAGCTGGTAATACCCGACTTCCGCGACCTCGTACGTCTCGGTGCCGGCGCCGAACGCGATGCGCATCTTCGGTCTCACCTCGCCGTCCACCACGCGGATGCTGGGGATCGCGCCGCGATACTTGTCGTAATACGAATCGAAGATCAGCGCCCGCAGCGGACCGCGCGGCTTGCCCTTGGGGGCCGGGACGCGGCGGATGATTTCCTCGAGCAGCTCCGCCACGCCGATCCCTTCCTTGGCGCTCACCTGCAGAACGTCGTCCGGATCCACGCCCAGCAGCTCGACGAGCTCGGCACGGCGCCGGTCGGGCTCCGCACCGGGGAGGTCGATCTTGTTGAGCACCGGCACGATCGTGAGCCCCGCGTCCAGCGCGAGGAACAGGTTCGAGATCGTCTGCGCCTGCACGCCCTGGGACGCGTCCACGACGAGGATCGCGCCCTCGCACGCCGCGAGCGAGCGGGAGACTTCATAGGTGAAGTCCACGTGGCCCGGCGTGTCTATGAGGTTCAGCTCGAACGCCTCGCCGTTGCGCGCTTTGTACTGCATGCGCACGGCGTTGAGCTTGATGGTAATGCCGCGTTCGCGCTCGAGGTCGAGCGTGTCGAGCACCTGCGCCTTCATGTCGCGCTTGCCGAGCGTGCCGGTGGCTTCGATCAGCCGGTCGGCGAGGGTGGATTTCCCGTGATCGATGTGGGCGACAATGCAGAAGTTTCGGATATGGTCGAGCTGGATCGAGTCGGCCACGGGCTGATTTGCGGGGATCTGGCAGGGTAAGAGTGAAATATAGAGGCCGAGGCGGGGCTCACCGGAATCCAAGTTTGGAGTGTGGCAGTTGGGAGTGTGGCAGTGAGGAGTAAGTAACGCAGAGAATGGATTGGCAGAGCAGCAGTTCGATGGCGTGTGTTTCCCCTACTCGTGCCTTCTTGCAGGATGCAGGATCACCGGAAGCTGGACGTGTGGGCGAGGGCGCATGCCCACTGCCTCGCGGTTCGACGCGCGACACGAGCGTTTCCCCGCACCGGCTATGCGGCGCTTCAGTCGCAAGCGACCAAGGCGGCCGAATCGGTCCTCTTCAACATCATAGAGGGGTGCGGAACCCGGACGGCGAAAGATTTTGCCAAGTTCCTGGATAGCAGCATAAAGTCCTCGAAGGAGCTGGAGGGGCAGCTCGAAATCGCGAGGGATTACGGCGTCCTCAAGATGCGGCAGTGGCAGGCGCTCGCAACGGAGACCGTCGAGATTCGCCGCATGACTTGTGGGCTGCGGGCGAAGGTCCTCCGCAAGCTACCACCACCGAAGTAACTCCAAACTCCCACACTCCGAACTGCCACACTCCGAACTTGGATTCCGGCAGTCGATCGCCCAGGAGCGTAGTTAGCTTGCAGTTCCCCAATGCCGTTACCGCTTTTGTTGCAAGCGGTCGAAGGCCTTCCGTCCTTCACGGAGCTCCTCGACCGCATCCCACCCCCGGGCAACCATGTCCGGGTCGCCGGCCTAATTGGCTCGAGCGACGCCGTCCTGGTCAGCGCGCTGTCGCGCCGGCGGGAGCGGCGGTTATTCGTCGTTGTCTGCGAAGCGGTGCCCGAGGCGGAGCGCTGGCTCGCGGACATCGGCGCGGTCGCCGACGGTGAATCGGTAGCGTTCTACCCGCCGCGCGAGGCGTTCGGCGAAGCCGAGCCGCACGCGGAGGTCGCGGGCGAGCGCGTGGAGACGCTCGAGCGGATGGCGCATGGCGGAATTCGCGTGCTGCTCACCACGGCGCGCGCCGTCATGGAGCGCACCCGGCTCGCCCGCGCGCTGTCGGCCGCGCGGCTCGAGCTGCGCCAGGGCGACGTGCACCGCCCCTCGGATCTCCTCGCGCACCTGGAATCCATCGGGTTCGAGCGCGTGGACATGGTGGACGACGTCGCGCAGTTCAGCGTGCGCGGCGGCATCCTCGACATCTACGGCTTCGGTATGGCCGAGCCCGTGCGGCTCGAGTTCATCGGCGACGAGATCGCGGAGCTGCGGCACTTCGACGTGGGCTCGCAGCGATCGACGCGCGCGGCGGAGCTGGCGCTCGTGTTGCCGGTGGACGGGCAGGTCACGACGGGCACGGAGGACTTCGAGCGCATCTCCATCGCCGACCTGTGGCCGCCGGACACCGTCGTCGTGTACCCGGAAGGTACGAGGCTCGACGCGGAGCTGACCCGCACGTGGGACGAGGCGCAGCACCACATAGACCTCGCGCGCCGCCGCGGCGAGGACGCGCCCGACAGGGAAGAGCTGTACGACCGGCCGGAGGACGTGACCGGTCGGCTCGCGGGATTCGGATCCATCGCACTCCATGCCGCGGCGAGCGACCGCGAAGACGTCGTGTTTCCGATCCGCGCTCCCGAGGCGATCGCGCGCGACATCAAGCAGCTCCGCCGCACGGTGCGCGACGGTACCCCGACGGTGATCCTATGCGACAACGCGGGGCAGGCGGAGCGGCTGGAGGAGCTGCTCGACGACGGGCCGGGACCGCGCATGCCAGCCGCGCTCGCGATCGGCGTGCTGCACCGCGGCTTCGTGGTGCCGCCGCGCGGCATCGATCCCGGCCTCCGCGTGCTCACGGACCATGAGATCTTCAGCCGCGAGCGCCGCATCCGGCGCGCGCGCAAGTACTCGGGCGGCACAGCGTGGGATTCCGGCGCGGCGCTCAAGCCGGGCGACTACGTGGTGCACCTGGAGCACGGCGTCGGGATCTACCGCGGCATGGAAAAGCTGTTCGTCCGCGAGAGCACAGTCGAAGTCGCGGTGATCGAGTACGCGGGCGGCGACCGGCTCAACGTGCCGCTGTACAAGATCGACCAGCTCGAGCGGTTCAGGGCGTCGGACGACATAGACGGCGACGCGGCGCCGCCGCACCTCCACAAGCTCGGCGGCAAGAAGTGGGTGCAGCAGCGGGACCGCACACGCGCCGCCATCCAGGAGATGACGGCGGAGCTGCTCGATCTGTACGCCCGGCGGAAGATCGCGACGCGGCCGCAGCACCTGCCCGACACCGCGTGGCAGCGGCAGTTGGAGTCGTCGTTCCTATTCGAGGACACTCCCGACCAGCGGCGCGCGACCGAGGACGTGAAATCGGACATGGAGGGGCCGCGGCCGATGGATCGCCTGCTCGTGGGCGACGTCGGCTACGGCAAGACCGAGATCGCGGTGCGCGCTGCATTCAAGGCAGTGCAGTCGGGGCGGCAGGTCGCGGTGCTCGTGCCGACGACCATTCTCGCCGAGCAGCATGCGCGCACCTTCGGCGACCGGCTGGCCGATTTTCCGGTGACCGTGCGCACGCTCAGCCGGTTCCAGACCGCCAAGGAGCAGGAGGCAGTGCTCGTCGAGATCGCGGAGAAGAAGGCGGACATCGTGATCGGCACGCACCGCCTGCTGAGCCCGGACGTCAGCTTCGGCGAGCTGGGACTGATCGTGGTGGACGAGGAGCACCGCTTCGGAGTGAAGCACAAGGAGCGGCTAAAGCAGCTGCGGCTCGAGACGGACGCCCTGACGCTTACCGCGACGCCGATTCCGCGCACGCTGCACCTCTCGCTCGCCGGCCTGCGCGACATGACGCTGATGCAGACCGCGCCGCGCGACCGCTCGCCAGTGCTGACGTTCGTCGAGCCATGGGACGAAGGGCTGATCGAGGAGGGAATTGCCCGCGAGCTGGACCGCGGCGGGCAGGTATTCTTCGTGCACAACCGGATCGAGACCATTCAGGCGATAGCCGATCACGTGCAGCGGCTCGCGCCGCGGGCGCGAATCGGCGTGGCGCACGGGCAGATGCGCGAGCGCGACCTCGAGGCGGTGATGCGCAGGTTCGTCAACGAGGAGCTGGACATCCTGGTCTCGACGATGATCGTCGAGTCCGGGCTCGACGTCCCCAACGCCAACACGATGTTCGTGAACCGCGCGGACACTCTGGGACTCGCGCAGCTGTACCAGCTTCGCGGGCGCGTCGGCCGGTCGCACCGCCGCGCGTACTGCTACCTCATCGTGCCCGAGACCGTGGACGAGGAGGCGAACCGGAGGCTCAAGGTCCTGGAGCACCACACCGAGCTCGGGTCAGGCTACCGCATCGCGCTCAAGGACATGGAGCTGCGCGGCGCGGGGAATCTGCTCGGGCCGGAGCAGTCGGGGTTCGTGCAGGCGGTCGGGTTCGACATGTACCTGCGGCTGCTGGACGAGACCGTCCGCCGGATGCTGCGCGGCGACACCGGCCCGAAGTTCCTGCCCGCGGAGGTCACGCTCGACCTGCCAGCGTTCCTGCCCGACGACTACATCCCCTCGCAGGACGCCAAGCTCGACATATATCGCCGCCTGACGAACCTTACCGACGCGGCGGATGTCGAACAGGTGAGGCAGGAGGTGCGCGACCGGTTCGGTCCGCTACCCCCGGCGGCGGAGGGGTTCTTCGTCACCAGCCTGCTGCGCGTCCTGGGTGGCGCGCTCGAGATCGAGTCCATTTTCGTGCGGGGTGCGGAGGCCCGTATTACCTTTAAGGATTATGCCGTTCCGCGCGTGAAAGGTCTCGCGGCGGCGTTCCAGGATGTGCAGTTCTCCGCGGAAGTGCGACGAACGCACCCGCTGTCTCTGAAGCTGACCCGGCTCGGCGGCTCCACGCTGCTGGATGGACTCGTCCGCGCCCTCACGAAGCTTCGCCCGTAGCCAAACTTTTTGGAGCCGCTCGACACCATGATTCGCCCTATCGCAGTCGCCCTCTTCGCCCTGACGCTACTCTCCGGTTGTGACGGTATGCGTGACGCCCTCACCGCCCATACCGACACCGCCGCCAAGGCGGGCTCCACCGAGCTTGGCGCCGCCCGCCTCGCCCAGCTCATTGGCGGGTCCCAGGCGCCGGTGCGCAAGGACGTGATCCGCACGGTCGCCGACATGTGGGTGAACTATCAGCTGCTGGCGCTCGCGGCGGCGGAAGGCGATTCGCTCAACCAGCCGGCGACGATAGACAGCGCGATGTGGTCGCTGTTCGCCAATCAGCGCGCGCAGAAGTGGTTCGCGCAGATATCGAGCGACTGGGGACGCGTGGACACCGCCGCCGCGCCACGCCGGTACGCTGCCGGCGACCTGCTCGCGGCCAGCCACATCCTGTTCCTCACGCAGAACAAGCCGGACAGCGCGAAGCGGAACGCGCTCGCGCGCGCGCAGCAGATACGCTCCCGCCTTGCCGCCTCGAATTTCGCGGCGCTCGCGACGATAAACAGCGAGGATACGCAGTCGGGCGCGCAGGGCGGCAGCCTCGGAGTGTTTCCCCGCGGAGTGATGGTGCCGGAGTTCCAGAACGCATTGCTGGCGCTCAAGCCGGGTGAGATATCGCCGATCGTCGAGACGCCGTACGGCTACCACATCATCCGCCGCCCGACGTTCGAGGAAGTGCGGGAGAGCTTCCTGGACGCCAGCCGCGCGCAGAGCATGCAGGCGGCCGAGAGCACCTACATGGCGCGGATGGACGCGGCGTCGAAGATCACCGTCAAGAAGGGTGCGCCCGCGACCGCGCGCGCCGTTGCGGCCGATCCCGATGGGCACGTGAAGGACCGCGCCGTGCTCGCCACTTCCGCACTGGGATCGTTCACCGCCGCCAAGCTGGTGCGGTGGATGGAGACGTTTCCCCCGCAGCAGCAGGTACAGTCGCGCCTGATCGCGGCTCCGGACTCGGTGGTCAACCAGTTCATCAAGAACTTCGTTCGCAACGAGCTGGTGCTGCGCTCGGCGGACAGCGCCGGCATAAAGGTGGACTCAGTGGAGGTCGCGAGCACGCGGCAGGCGTTCGTTGCCGAGGTCGTGAACGAGTGGTCGCAGCTCGGCATTTCGCCGGAGATGCTCGCCGACAGCGCGTCTACCAAGGAGGAGCGGGTCCGCCTCGCGGCCGCGCGCGCCGACCGGTATTTCGAGCGCGTGATCGCGGACGAAGCGCCGTTCGTGAACGTGCCTCCGCCCGTGGAGGCGGCGTTGCGCGCCAAGTACTCGCACGCGGTCAACGGCGCGGGTCTGGATCGCGCGCTGCAGCAGGCGGTGCGCATCCGCGCGTCGGTGGACTCGACGCGCACAGCGCAGCAGCCGCCTTCGGCCGTGCCGCTTCCCGGCGTACCGGGTGGCGCGCAGCTCGAGGCCCGGCCCGCTCCGGCGCCGCCGCCCGGCCAGTGATCGAACCGGCATCGAGAGAAGGGGTACTAAACGACATGCTGCGTCCTGCGTCCTGCGTCCTAACTACTACTACAGCTTCGTAGCGTGACGAAATTTGTTTTTCACCTGTCGGCGCTGGTGGTTGCCGCGTCGTTGGCTTTCCCGGCGACGTCTGCTGCCCAAGACGTTGCGGCTGTCGCCCAGCGGCCGGGCACGTCGCTGCCCGTGGACCGGATCGTCGCGGTGGTCGGCAACCAGCCGGTACTCTGGAGCGACGTGCTCGTCGCCGTGAATCAGAAGCGCGCACAGGGGATGGTCTTTCCCGGCGATTCGGCCGGCCAGATGGCGATCGCGCGCGAGACGCTCGACGAGCTGATCGACGCCGAGATCCTGGTGCAGAAGGCGGCGCAGCTCAAGATCGAAGTAAGCGACGACGAGACGGCCGCGACGGTGGACGATCAGATCCGCCGGATCAGGGAGCAGTTTCCGAGCGACGTCGAGTACCGGCGCGAGCTGCGCGAGGCCGGCTTCGGCACGCCGGAGGAGTACCGCCGCACGCTGGTGGATCAGGTCCGCCGGCAGATGCTGCAGCAGCGGACGTTCGCGGAGCTGCGCAAGCGGCTGCGGCCCGCGACGGTGACGGAAGCCGAGGTGGACGTCGCGTTCGAGGCCAGCCGCGAGCGGCTGCGCCAGCGGCCGGCGGCCGTGACGTTCCGGCAGGTAGTCGTGGCGCCCAAGCCGTCCGACGCTTCCAAGGCACGGGCGCGCGCGAAAGCCGATTCGCTGCTCGCGGAGATCCGCGCCGGCGGCGACTTCGAGCAGATCGCCCGGCGCGAGTCCATGGATCCGGGCAGCAAGGAGCTGGGCGGCGACATCGGCTGGAACAGGCGCGGATCGGGGCTCGTCGCGGAGTTCGAGCGCGCGATCTTCGCGCTGCCGCCGGGCCGCGTGAGCCCGATCGTCGAGACCGCCTTCGGCTACCACATCATTCGCGTGGACCGCGTGCAGCCCGCGGAGGTCAAAGCGCGGCACATTCTGATCCGTCCCGAGGTTGATTCGGCCGACGTCGAGCGTGCGCGCGTGGAAGCGGACAGCGTGGCTGCGCAGTGGCGGCGGGGCGCTGACTTCGAGCAGCTGGTCCAGCGGCATCACGACGCGACGGAGGAGCGCGGCATTCTCCAGCCGTATCCGCGCGACTCTCTGCCGGCGTCGTACCAGGCGGCTATCGCCGGCAAGGCGGCGGGTGCGATCACCGATCCGTTCCAGCTCGGCGCTGGCCTGTCGGTCAAGTTCTCCGTCCTCGAGCTCGTCAGCGCGACTGAAGGCGGCGAGTACAGCGAGCAGGACGTCCGCGACCAGATCCGGCAGCAGCTGATCGCCGAGCGCGCCACGCGCGTGCTGCTGGACTCGCTGCGCCGGGAGACCTTCGTGTCGCTGCGATTGTAGGTGCGACCGCGGCTGGCTGTCACCGCGGGTGATCCGCGCGGGATCGGCCCCGAGATAATACGCAGAGCGCTCGACGACCCGCGTGTCGTCGAGCGCTGTAACGTTCTGGTTATAGGGCCGACGGGTGTCGGTCTCGAGTTGGATGAGGTCACCGGTGAATGGCACAACGGTGACGGGTCTGATCTGGCCGGCGCGCTGAGCGGAGCGGCCATCGAGCGCGCCGTGGCGCTCGCGCTGGCGGGCGAAGTGCAGGGGATCGTGACGGCGCCGATCGACAAGTCCGCGCTGCTGGCCGGCGGGTTCGACTACCCCGGCCACACCGAGATGCTCGGCGCGCTCACCCGGAGCGAAGTGGCGATGATGCTGACTTCGACCGGCGCCGCGGGCGCGGGCACGCATCCGCTGCGCGTGGTACTGGCGACCACGCACTTCGCGTTGCGCGACGTTCCCGCGGCGGTGACTCCGGAGGCCATCGGTCGGGCAGCGCGAATCACGCGCACCGGGCTCACGGAGTGGTTCTCGCTGGCGGATCCGCGCATCGCGCTGTGCGCGCTGAACCCGCACGGCGGCGACAGCCGCAGGTTCGGAGTCGAAGACGAGGACGTGCTTGCTCCCGCGGCGAGGGCGGCTGGAATCTCAGGACCGTTTCCGGCAGATACCGTGTTCGTGCGCGCGATGAAAGGGGAGTTCGACGCCGTCATCGCACCGTACCACGACGTCGGCATGACTGCCATCAAGGTCGCGTCGTTCGGCTCGGCCGTGAACGTGACGCTCGGGCTGCCGTTCCCGCGGACTTCACCCGATCACGGCACGGCGATGGACATAGCGGGCCGCGGAATCGCGGACCCGGCCAGCTTCATCCAGGCGCTGCTGTTGTGCGCGGAGCTGGCTTATCGCGCTCGGCCGCGCGGCGATCGCCCAGGGTATGGAGATCCACGGCCAGCGTCTCGATCCGGCGGCCGTCCATCTCCCGCACAGTGAAGATCGCGCCGCCCGCGGTGACCCGGTCGCCGTTCGCGGGCAGCCTGCCGAGCGTGCCGAAGACGTAGCCGCCGATCGTGGTGTAGTCTTCGTCCGGAACCTCGATGCCGAAGCGCTCGTTCAGGTCGCTGATGTGCGTGCTTCCCGGCACCAGCGTCTCTCCACCGCGCGTCTCGACCGGCTTCTCCGCCGGGTCGTCGTACTCATCGAGGATCTCGCCGACGATTTCCTCGAGCAGGTCCTCCATCGTCACCACGCCCGCTGTCCCGCCGAACTCGTCGAGCACTACGGCCATGTGCTCCTTGAGCCGTTTGAAGTCGGCCAGCACGTCTTCGACCTCGCGCGATCCGGGAACCATGTGCACCGGCCGCATCACGGCCTGCAGCGAGAAGCTGTTCCGCCGCCGGACCGCCTCGATGAGGATGTCCTTGGTGAGGATGAGCCCGACGATATTGTCTATGCTGTCCTCGTACACGGGATACCTGGAGTAGCCCTTGTCCTCGACCGTGGCGAGCACGTCGTCCAGCGACGCGTCCAGCGCGAACGCAGCGACTTCCGTGCGAGGGGTCATCACGTCGCTGGCGTTCTTTTCGGAGAACTCGAGCACGGCGTCGATCATGTCGGCGTCCTGGGCCTCGATCGCGCCGCCTTCCTGCGCCTGCTCGACGAGAATGCGCAGCTCGTCGGGGGAGTGGACGCTATCCTCGCCGGGGAGCGCGTGCAGCCCGAACAGCCGCAGCATGAAGCTGGACGTGCGGTTGATGACCCAGAGGAGCGGCCGCGACAGCGACGCGAACAGCACCAGCGGCGGCACGAGCCATTTGGCGAGCCGCTCCGGATGATTGAGCGCGGCTGCCTTGGGGACGAGCTCGCCGAAGACGACGTGCACGTAGCTCGCGGCCGCGAACGCTATGATGCCGGCGATCGTCAGGCGCGCGGGGATCTCGGCGCCGTCGGGAAGCGTCGCCAGCACGTCCGTCATCGCCGACTGCGCGACCCAGCCGAGCGCGAGGCTGGCGAGAGTCACTCCAAGCTGGCTCGCCGGCAGGAGGCCGGAGATATTTGAGGATGCGCGCAGCGCCACTCGGGCGAGGCGGTCACCGGTGCGGACCATCGCCTCCAGCCGGTTGCGTCGCGAGCGTACGAGAGCGAACTCGGCGCCGACGAAGAAACCGTTCAGGAGCACGAGGATTACAATGGCGGATAGCCTTCCGAGCACGGCTGCAACTTACTGTCCGGCGCGGTCCTTATGAAGGCGGCTTAGGAGACATCTGACGCATGGGGCACGCGGGGCATTCGCACGCCAGGGAGGACTCGTCACGGCTGAGGCTAGCCCTGGCGATCACGGCCACGCTGATGATCGCCGAGGTGATCGGCGGCATCGTCAGCAACTCGATCGCCCTGCTCGCCGACGCCGGCCACATGCTCACCGACGTGGCGGCGCTCGGCCTGTCGCTGTTCGTCGCGTGGTTCGCACACCTGCCGCGGACGTCGCACAGGACGTACGGCTACCTGCGCTGGGAGATCCTGGCGGCGCTGATCAACGGCGTCGCGTTGCTGCTGCTGTCGGCGTGGATCATCTGGGAGTCGTTCGCCCGCTTCGCGAGCCCGGAGCCGATCACCGGCGGCCTGATGCTGACGATCGCGGTGCTCGGGTTACTCGCCAACATCGCGGCCGCGCGCGTGCTGCACCCCGCGTCGGAATCGAGCCTGAACATCCGTGGCGCGTACCTGCATGTGCTCGGCGACCTGCTCGCGTCGGTGGGCACGGTGGCCGCGGCGATCATCATCTGGGCGACGGGCTGGCTGCCGGCCGATCCGCTCGCGTCGCTGCTCACGACGGCGCTGATTATCCGCGGCGCGTGGAATCTCGTGCGCGAGTCGGTGGACGTGCTGCTGGAGTCGGCGCCGGCGAACTGCCCGCCCGACGCGGTACGCGCGCAGCTGGAGGCGATCCCGGGGATCGAGTCCGTGCACGACCTGCACATCTGGACCGTCAGCTCGGGAATGGTTGCGATGAGCGCGCACGCGGTGGTCCGCGAGCCCGCGCGGCAGCAGCACGTGCTGGAGCACATCCACGACGCGATGCGGTTGTTCGGGATCGAGCACGTAACCGTGCAGCTCGAGCGGGAGGATATGGCAGCGCGCGAGAAGCACCTCCACTAACGATTGCGGATTGAGGGCTGAGGACCCTTGCGGCCTCAGGACCAACTACAATCGCGGATCTACGACTAATTGAGGACTGAGGACTGAGGACACAGGTTTTCCGCGATCCTCAGTCCTCGATTAATCGCCGATCCGCGATGGCCGTTAGTCCTGAGGCCGCAAGGGTCCTCAGTCCTCAGTCGCTCCAATGCTAATTCCGCGACTTCGTCCCCCACTGTATAGTTGCGCGGTGCTGAACTGCCTCCACTGCGAATGACCGAGCTTCGCGAGCAGCTCCAGAAGACGCTGGGCGATGGCCTGACCCTCGAGCAGGAGCTCGGTGGATTCCGACCGGGCCATCGCCCTCAAGCCCTTGAGCAAGGATGCGCTGCTCGGGGGAGACATCCTGTTTTACCGGGCGTTGACGCTGGCCGAGCTGAGCCGGCACGAGGAGGCTATCGCCATTCTCGAGCAGCTCCTATCGGTCCCGTCCACGCTGAGTCGCAATCTGGCGCGACTGCACCCCTCGTTCGCTCAGCTCAGAACGAATCCGCGTTTTCAGCGGCTCGTCGGGGGCTGAGAGTGAAGGAATGCCATTCATCGGAGGCAACGTGAAACCCATCTCGTGGCTGGGCGTGTTGTTGATCGTGGTCGGCGTAGTGCTGCTCGCAATGCGGATCAGCTACACGAAGGACAGCGAGACCGTGACCGTCGGCCCGGTCGAACTCGTGACGAAGCGCAAAGCAGAGATCCCGCCCTGGGTCGGCGTTCTGCTCATAGTTGGCGGCGGCGGCCTCATGGTGGCCGGAGCGCGGCGGAGCTGAGATAGTCTACAGGAGGGATGGGGGCTAACTTCGCTGTAACCCAACCCGTCATCCCTCCGTAATGCTGCTCATGCAAGCTCAAACCCTGGAGCAGCCCGCTCCGGCGCCTCAACCAATAGTCCGCATCGAGGCCGGGCCGGGCAACGCGGCGCAGACGCTGGCGCTCCCCATGACTCGAGCCGAGATAGCCGCGATTCGCTCGCGCCGCTCGGAGCTGTCCAGTCAACTCATCTCCGCGAGCAACAGGCGGGAGGAGCTGGCGGGGCAGCTGCGTCAGGCGAGCGGGGCCGACAGGGCGGGGCTGGAGCAGCGGATCGGCGTGCTCGACCAGCGTATCGTCCAGCTCGAGTCCGACATTGCCGAAACCGGCCGGCAGCTGACCGGGGCTCCCGCGGGATTTCTCACTTCGACGCGAGAAGACGGAGTATTCGGTGGCTTCTCGTCCGGCGAAGTTCTCGCTGGCGGGATAGTCTTCACGATCTTCGTGCTGGCCCCGATCGCGGTAGGTGCTTCGCGGATGATGTGGAAGTACGCGGCGGCCGGCCCGGTGCGGAGCGTGCTTCCTCCCGAGACCGCGGGACGGCTGGAGCGGATCGAGCAGGCCGTCGAGGCGATAGCGATCGAAGTCGAGCGCGTGTCCGAGGGGCAGCGGTTCGTTACGAAGCTCATGAGCGAAGGGAAGGCCGTCCCCGCGCTCGACAGCGCGCGTATGCAGCCGACAACTCATATCGGTCGGGAGAGCTAGAGATGCAGGAAGGCACAATGGTCGCGCCGCAACAGCCGTCGGCGCCGGCAGCCGTCCAGATCGAGGCCGGGCCGACGACCGCGGCGCAGACAATTTTCATTCCGCAGAGCGTGCAGGAAATCGCCGGCCTTCGCTCGCGACGGTCGGAGCTGATCGATCAGCTGAATCGCGCGGGCAACCGGCGGGAAGAGGTTCTGCGCGAAATGCGGGACGCGACCAATGCCGAGCATACCGGGCTCCAGCAACGGCTGGACGCGCTCGACTCCAGGGTCGTGCAGATCGAGGCGGACATCGCGGCGACCGAGCGGGCGCTGACGAATGCGTCGCCCGCGATGCTCGGCGCCGCTGCCCAGGCCGAGGAGGCCGCGGAGCTGGCGCGACGGCAGGCGGAGCCTCCGATAGACGAGGACGTGATCGGTATCATGGCGTTCATGGGTATGGTGCTGCTGATACCAATCGTCATCGCCCACACGCGGCGTATCTGGAAACGGCCGCAGCCGGCGCGCGCTCTTCCGCCAGCCACCGAAGGCAGGCTCGAGCGGATCGAACAGGCCGTCGAGGCGATCGCAGTGGAAGTGGAGCGGGTGTCGGAGGGGCAGCGGTTCGTCACGAAGCTGCTGAGCGACACGAGCCGCACGCCGTTGTCGCTTCCGGCGGATCGCTGAGCGTCAGCGCCCCGTAGCGAGCTCCTGCACGGGTAGGACGCAGCGCGCAGTTCGCAGCACGCAGCGCATTTCCCGGAATGCAATGCCTGCGCCTGAGTGATTGCGCGAGGTGTCGCAGCCGTAAAGCTGGCTAGATTTCTGGGTCATGCCAAACCAGCACATCCGCAACATCGCAATCATCGCGCACGTCGATCACGGCAAGACCACGCTCGTGGATAAAATGCTCCGGCAGGCCGGCGCTTTCCGCGAGAACCAGGTCGTGATGGAGCGCGTCATGGATTCCAACCCGCTCGAGCGCGAGCGGGGGATAACGATTCTCGCCAAGAACACTTCCGTCCGGTGGCGCGGGACCAAGATCAACATCATTGACACGCCGGGTCACTCGGATTTCGGCGGCGAGGTCGAGCGCATCCTGCGCATGGTGAACGGCGTGCTGCTCGTGGTGGACGCGTTCGACGGTCCCATGCCGCAGACGCGGTTCGTGCTGCGCAAGGCGCTCGAGCTCGGGCGCACGCCGGTGATCGTCATCAACAAGATCGACCGGCCCGGCGCCGATCCGATGCGGGTGCACGACGAGGTGCTCGACCTGCTTATCGAGCTGGAAGCGGACGAGTCGCAGCTCAACGCGCCCGTGGTGTACGCCTCGGCGCGCGAAGGCACGGCGACCATGGACCTCGAATCGCCCAACTCTGACCTCGTGCCGCTGTTCGAGACGATTGTCGGTCACGTCCCTCCACCGCCGGGCGAAGACGACGGCCCGTTCCAGATGTTGGTTTCGACCATCGACTATTCGCCGTACCTCGGCAGGCTCGGCATCGGTCGGATCGAGCGCGGCACGGTGAAGGTCGGAGAGCGCGTCGCATTGATGCACGTGGACGGGTCGCAGGCGCCGGTGTACGCGCGGGTGACCAAGCTGTTCGCCTTCGAGGGGCTCGAGCGCGGGGAGATAGAGAGCGCGGGCGCCGGCGAGATCGTCGCCATGGCCGGGCTCGAGGGAGTGGAGATCGGCCTCACCATCGCGGACGCGACCCAGCCCGAGCGGCTCGAGGGAATCGCGGTGGAAGAGCCGACTATCTCGGTGGATTTTTCGGTGAACGACTCGCCGTTCGCGGGACGCGACGGAAAATTCGTCACGTCGCGGCAGATACGCGAACGTCTGATGAAGGAGCTGGAGCGCAACGTCGCGCTGCGCGTGGACGACACAGAGACCATGGACGCGTGGACTGTCTCCGGGCGCGGCGAGCTGCACCTGACGATCCTGATGGAGACGATGCGGCGGGAGGGGTATGAATTCCAGGTCTCGCGTCCGCGGTTCATCACCAGGACCAGCGAGTCCGGCGAACGGCTCGAGCCGTACGAGGAGCTCTCCATTGACGTGCCCGAGGAATTCCTCGGCGCAGTCATCGAGAAGCTGGGTCCGCGGCGCGCCGAGCTGATCGAGATGAAGAATCCGGGACAGGGGATGGTGCGGATGCTGTACCGCATCCCGGCGCGCGGCCTGTTCGGCTACAGGTCCGATTTCATGACCGATACCCGTGGCAACGGGATTATGCACCACCGGTTTCTGGAGTATGGGCCCTGGGCGGGGCCGCTGGCAGGACGGCTGCGCGGATCGCTGGTTTCGATGGAGCCCGGCGTGATCGTTGCGTTCGCCCTGGCCAACCTGGCGGAGCGGGCGACCCTGTTCGTTTCGCCGGGTGATCCGGTGTACAACGGGATGCTGATCGGGGAGAACTCGCGGCCGGGGGACATGGACGTGAATCCGACCCGGGAAAAGAAGCTGACCAACATGCGGACCAAGTCCACCGACGAGAACATCCAGCTGGAGCCGCCGCGGGAGTTGACGCTGGAAGCGGCGCTGGAGTATATCGAAGGCGACGAACTGATCGAGATTACGCCGAAAGCGATCCGGCTGCGCAAGCGCTCGCTGGACGTGCACGAGCGAAAGCGCGCGGCGCGCGAGGCGAAGCGGGAGCGCGAGAGCGCGGCTGTGTGAGGCGGTGGCGGGTCAATGGAGTCAGCGATAATCACACTTTTGCAAAACGGGGAGAGTACGGGTATGTCGGGGAGAGCAGGTCCGTCCGAGGACGGCAGCGTGCCGGTCACCTCATGGGAGCTCGAGCGCTCGCTCGGCCTTAACGACCCTTCCTTTTCGCCGCCGGCGCGCGCGGCGGCTGATCCGGATGACGAGGACGACATCGACGATCTCGATGACGACGACGATGAGGACGACGATCTCCTCGACGACGACGACGACGACGACGATGACGACGATGACGACGATGACGACGACGACGACGACGACGATCTAGACGATGATCTGGACGACGACCTCGATGATGATCTGGACGACGACGATGACGACGATGACGACGATGATGACGATGACGACGATGACGACGATGACGACGATGACGACGACGAGAAGGATCTAGACGACGATCTCATCGACCTGGACGACGAGTTCGACGTGGATGAGGACGAGAAGCCCCACAAGCAGACGCCCGGCAAGTTCGACGAGTAGCTCTGGCGTGCCGTGCGCCCGGCTGGCCGCGAATGCGAGTCCATTTCGGGCGCTACGGCCGACAAACAGCGTCGGCCTAGCACGCGCCCCCGCGGGCGCCAGCCGGACGCGGTCGTGAATTCCCTTCGGGCGCTACGGCTGGCAAACCGCGCCAGCCTAAGACGCGCCCTGCGGGAACACACGCCCGCGTCGTCAGGCGCCCGCTCCCGCCCTTACGGAGTGCCCAGCACGAACTCCGACTTCAGCAGGCCGCCGCGTGTGGATAGCACACGCACAGTGCCCTTGGCCCCGCGCAGGCCGACGGTGTTCACGCGGAACGTCACCCTCTTGGTTTCGCCCGGCTCGGTCCAACCCACGCGGATCGTCTTGTCGCGTGTCGCCGGATTCGCGATCGTCACCTTTGGATTCGGCCGTTTCGTGAGCGTCGAGTCGAAGTCGAGGACCACGCGGTCCTCCTGCACGATCTTGGCGAGCTGCGCCTGCTTGAGCGCCGTCGGCAGGCGGCCCGCGTTGCGGAACGCCACGGTCACGTCGTAGCTCGTCGTGTCTCCGGTGGAGCCCGCGCGCGTGACGGTGACACCGCCCATCTCCAGCTGCGGCAGGTGCATGGCCATCTCCAGGTTGAACAGCGCTTGGTTGCGCGCGAATCGCTCGAGCTCGGACGGCGGTCCGTTCTGCGAGAAGAACTTCGGGTGGAAGCCGCCGATCTCGACTGCGCCGAGGGTGGGGTGGTTGAAGGGTGTCCACTCGCGGAAGCCGTTGCCGCCGTTGAAGCGGTCGTCCCACGTCAGCGCGTCGAACTCGTCGAGGTAGCCGTCGCCGTTGAAGTCCTGCATCCGGCCGCCGTTCCACAGCTCGTCGCCGTACCAGATCGTGCCGTAGTAGAAGTAGCCGAAGTCGGGGCCGTGGCCGAACAGCGGTGAGGGGCGTGCCGAGTCGCCGGTGATGCGATTGATCGGGTTCCTGGTGTTGTAGACGTTGTACACGTCACCCGCCCAGGGATAGCCGGTAATGCGCGTGCCGACGGAATCGAAGTACTCGTAGTAGCGCAGATCTTCCGGATACATGCGATCGGTGCTGTACGACGTGGACGGCGGGCGCAGGTGCATTGGCACCGCGGTGTCCATTGAGTTCACCACCGACACGTTAGGGTTGGCGAGCAGCCAGAGCACCACGCTGCGCGTCTCGATCTCGCTCAGCGGATACGCGCCCGCGCCGAACTGCGTGTAGCCGCGGCCGGTGCGGTCGCCGCCCGGCTCGGGTCGCCAGTTCTCCGGGTAGTTCCGGTGCAGATCGAGCCCGCCGATCCCGTCCTCGTTGAACTGGCCGTCGCCGTCGTTGTCTATCCCTTCGGAGATCACTCGCCACTCGCCGTCGTCGTCAGGCGCGCCCTGCATCAGCCGGCCTGTCGGATCGCGCGGGTCCAGCGTCGAGGTCCCGCGCCCGCTGTCTCTCGCGGCGGGGGAGACGCGCCAGCGCAGCGAGTAGATGATCCCGTCGCCGTCCACATCTTCCGGCGGATCTTCGTCGAGCAGCCCGTCGCGGTCGCTGTCGTGCGGCCGCACCGTGCTGCGGTTCGCCTGCGCCGTGTACAAGTAGAGGTTGGATCCGTCGGGATTGTTCTGCGGGCGGAGCGTGATCGCTTTCGTGTCGAGCAGGCGGGTAATGCGCGGATCCTTGCCGTAGCCCTCGACCAGATGCTGGATCAGCCAGAGCACGGACTCGCTCGCCGTGATCTCGCCGGAGTGCCGCGCGCCCTCGAAAAATGCCGCCGGCTTGTCGGTCGCCTTGCCGGTGCTCTTGTTGGTGAGCGTGACCTGGAGGACGGGCCGTCCCTCGAAGCTCTTGCCCACTTCATACAGCTCCACGAACGCCGGGTACCGCTCGGCCCAGCGGCGGAGCCAGGTGTACATGACGTCCACCGTGTGGTAGCGGTCGAAGGTCAGCCGGTCGCCGGCGACGTACTCGACTTCGGGATGCTTTACCCTGGGGAAGAAGCTGATCCCGTGGCGCTCGCCGCCGACGGTGTGGAAGGCGGAGTCGCGGGGGTTGGGCTGCTGGGCGGATGCGACC